>NZ_JAYQDQ010000024.1:0-49114 GCF_038138445.1 Vibrio sp. | reverse complement strand
CCGTCCGCTCCGCCACTCTTCTTCTAAACCCCAGCAGCAATGCTGGGGTTTTCTTATTTCTATATCAATCACTCTTTTGCGATTTCTTATTAGCTAGCCTTGATTAAGAAATGCTTTCTTGAGAATAGTACTGCTTATCTTCCCAGCGGATCATAGTCAGGCTTCCTCCCCATACACACCCAGTATCTAAACCTATGACTTTTTTTCCCTTATAGCCTTCAAGCGCTGCCCAATGGCCGAAAAGGATGGTTTTCTTGAGCTTCTTTTGTCGTTTGAGTTCGAACCAAGGCTGCAAATTACTTCCGATCAAATCTTTAGGGGGGCGTTTGCACTCCATATCCAAACTAGCATCTGGAAAGCAATATCTCATTCTAGTGAAAGCGTTAATGATAAAGCGGTATCTCTCGATACCTTCCAGTGTGTTACACCATAGGTTGGGTGTGTTGTTATACATGTTTTCAATAAGCCAAGGCCATCGGTCGCTTTTTAATATAGCCTCTACCTCTTTTGCGCACTTTTTTGCAGTAGATAAAGTCCATTGAGGAGTGATCCCGGCATGACAGACAATAAACTCCTCGTGCTCTGCAAGAAGAGGTTGTTGGCGTAGCCAGTTTAATAACTCATCGCGATCCTTTGAGTTGAGAATTTCACCTGTATTGTCTTTCTTTTTTGGCTGGTGAATGCCGAGAGATACGGCAAGGAGGTGCAAATCATGATTACCTAAAACAACTTTGGCACTGCTTCCCAAATTCTTTATAAAACGCAGTGTTTCTAATGACTTGGGACCTCTTGCAACTAGGTCTCCTGCCACCCAAAGTACATCATTATTCGCGTTAAATTTGACTTGTTTGAGTAGCAATTGAAGCTCATCAAAACAACCTTGAATATCACCGACAATGTAATTGGACACAACCAATCCTATTTTGTAATTAGTTAAGAATGTTAGGTAGTGCTAACCGAAATGGTTCGATTTCGGTGATGAATTCTTTACCTTTCTCATCCAGTAAAATGTACTGACCTTGCATAACACCAACAGGTGTTTCAATGGCGGTTCCGCTACTGTATGTGTATTCATCGTTACCTGAAATAAAGGGCTGTTGGCCGACTACGCCATCACCTTCGATAGTCATTTGCTTTCCGTTAGCATCGGTAATGAGCCATCGACGGCTAATAAGTTGAACAGTTTGGTTACTTAAGTTCTTTATTGTGATGACATAAGCGAAGACATAATGCTTCTCATCTGGCTGAGACTGCTCTGATATATATTTGGTGTGAACTTGGACTTTAATACAAGGGGTAGCTTCCATTGGGACTCCTGCGTATCAGTCAAAAATTAGAGTTGCCTAGCTAATAGTTACAACTCTAATTATATGAGTGTTATCTCGGATTTGCGTCTAACCAATTAGCTAGATCAACAAATTGTTCTAGAGTTAAGTTTTCTGGGCGCATGCTTGGGTTGATACCAAGCTCCTCTAATACATCTGAACTTACCAATGACTTATAGCAGTTTCTTACTGTTTTACGTCGCTGATTGAAGCCTTCCCTACATACCCTATCTAACCAACTAAGATTAGTGGCTGGGTATGGGATTGTCTCATACGGAACGAGGCGAACCACAGCGGAATCAACTTTAGGTGGTGGGACAAAAGCGGTCGGGGGAACTTCTAGTACGGGCACAACCTTACAGTAATATTGGGCCATTACTGTCAAACGACCATACGCTTTTGTTCCAGGACCTGCTGCTAGCCTATTCACTACTTCTTTTTGCAGCATAAAGTGCATATCTTGAATATCTTTGTGATATTCAAACAGGTGGAACATTAAGGGAGTGGAAATGTTATAAGGCAGGTTGCCAAAAATGCGTAGCCTGTTATTGGGTTTTACAAGCTGTGTGAAGTCGAATCGCATTGCGTCGCCTTCATGTATAGTCAGTTTATCTGCAAGATCTGGGTGCTGTCTCAATCGCTCAGCAAGATCCCGATCAAGTTCAATTACTGTAAATCGGTCGACTTCGCGACCTACAGGTTCGGTAATCGCCCCCAAACCTGGGCCAATTTCAACTAAGTTTTGCCCTGGTTTAGGGTTGATTGCAGATACGATTCCATCAATGATATATGGGTCGTTTAAAAAATTTTGACCAAAGCGCTTTCTTGCTTTGTGTCCTAAATGGACATCGTTTCTCATATTTTTCTCAAGTTAACTTATTTTATTTTCGACCAGCTCTATTGCTTGAGTCAGTGCCGTTGCAAAACTTCCTGTATCAGCTTTGCCTGTTCCAGCCAGTTCTATCGCTGTACCGTGATCAACGGATGTCCTAATAAAAGGTAAGCCTAAGGTGATATTCACGGACTTACCAAATCCTTTATATTTTAACACGGGCAGAACTTGATCGTGATACATTCCTAGTATGACATCCGCATCATCAAGATATTTGGGGCTAAATATTGTATCCGCGGGGAGTGGGTCAGTTAGAGAGATACCTTCCTTTACTCGGAGGTCATCAAGTACCGGAGTTATGGTATCTATTTCTTCAGTGCCCAAACAACCATCTTCACCTGCGTGTGGATTGAGCCCACAGACATATATCTTGGGTGACGAAATGGAGAATTTACTGATCAAATCTTGGTGAAGAATGCGGATAACATTACGTAAGCGATCCGCGGTAATTGCTTGCGAAACCGCAGATAGTGGGATATGAGTGGTTACCAACGCAACTTTTAGACCTTCAGTGGCCAGCATCATAACAACCAAAGGAGTGTTTGACATTTCAGCCAAGTATTCTGTGTGCCCACTAAAAGGGACTCCAGAGTGATTAATAATGCCTTTGTGTACAGGGCCTGTGACTAAGGCGTCAAACTCGCCATTTAGGCAGCCCTGAGAAGCGCGTTTTAAGGTCTCTAATACGTAATGACTGTTACTAGAGTCTAGTTGGCCGGGTACTGCTGGAGAGACTAACGGGACATGCTCGACGATTAAGGTTCCTGCTTTTTGAGGAACTGGCAGTGTCGATGAGTCATAATCAATAAGCTCCATCTTCACATTTAGCAGCTTCGCTCGCTGCATTAGCATATTTTTGTCTGCACATATAACCACTTGGTGTGGCCAGTCTTTTTGAGCGAGAGAAATAGTGAGGTCTGGTCCTATACCAGCAGGTTCACCTGCGGTAACTATAACTCGTCTAGTTGTCATCTCGATTATCCTTGACGATTTCTACAAAAGCGCTAGCTCGGATTTCTTGTAACCAAGCGCTTGCTTCTTCGTTGAATTTACGGTTAAAGATAATCCTATATGCTTTGTTCTTCAAAGCGGAATCGGTACGGTCGACTTCTCTTCTATCCATCACTTCAAGAATATGCCAGCCGTGTACAGTTTTAAATGGTTCACTGATCTGTCCGATACGAAGTGAATCTACCTGATGCTTGAACTCTGGAACATAGATATCAGAGGTTTGGTAACCCAATTCACCTTGTTGAGCTGCAGAGCCAGGATCTTGACTGTACTGCTGAGCCATTTCTCCAAAGGTGGACTCACCAGATTCAATCTTACGAGTTATCTCTAGTAGTTCTCTTTTTACACCTTCATCACTTAGAATTACGGTTGGTTTGATAAGGATATGTCGAGCTTTCACTTCAGTGACTGCGACGGTTTCTAGACCTTTGACATCTTCAATCTTTAAGATATGAAAGCCTACACCGCTGCGAAAGGGGCCGATTATGCTGCCTTTGTTTTGCAGTTTGATGTGATCTGCGAAGATAGTCGGCATTTCTTCTTTTCTCATCCAGCCCCAATCACCGCCTTGCAAAGCTTTAGGACCTTTAGAGTATGTGTATGCCATGGTTTTGAAATCTGCGCCTTCGTTTAGCTTTTTTACGATTTGATTGGCTTGCGCTTCCATCTCAGCTTTATTGCTATCATCGTTAACTTTTAGCTGAATATGTCCGACTTTGTACTGCACTGTCGCGTTAGTTTCTTTGGCTAAGATATCAGCTAAATTATCTACTTCGGCTGGTAATATATTGATCCGGCGACGAACTAATGCATTACGCGCCTCACTCGCTGCTATTTCCTTTCTAACTTGCTCTCTAAATTGAACGTAATTTAGTCCTTCTTTAGTTAAAGAAGACTTGAGTTCTTCAAGAGATTGTTTGTTATTCTTTGCAATATCTTCAATAGCTTTGTTTAGTCTATTGTCATCAATGCGTACGCCAATCCTATCTGCTTCCTGCTGCTGTATAGTGTCTACAATCAATTTTTCTGTCACTTGTTCTCGCAGTGTCGCATCATCGGGTAAAGCTTGTTGATTGTCTTTGGCATTTGCACGAATAGTTTTTAATGATGTTTCAATATCGCTTTGTAGTACAACCCCAGTGTTGACAATAACAGCTACACCATCAAGTTCTGAAGGTGTGGCTTGTGCCGTTGTCAGCTGGCTAGCAACAAAAAGCCCAAGTAAGATTTTGTTCCAAAGTTTCATTCAATTACCTGTAATAGTCTCACCTGTGTCTTTAGAACTCAGGCTTTTAAATTAGTTGTTTAGGAAAAATGGGCGGCCATAGCCAAGAGAGTTATTGGCACTATTTTCGCTCAATTCGCCTGAGTTTGAGCCTATGCTAGTACCAAACCCAATGATGCCAAAATTGAAACTAAAGTTGTTCTCATAAGTTGGCGTAGAGTTTGGATAACTTGAAAAATTAGGGCTCCAGTCTTTGAGCTGATTACTATAGCTAAAACCAATGTACCAGCAATCTGACCGATAGTTTACTCCAGCTAACCATTCTAGGGCATTGCTGGTGGTGAGGTCGTAAAAGTATTGCCCGCTAGCAGTCCATTTTCTGGTTAGTTGGTAGCTAGCAAGTAAACCAGCTTGAGATATTCCATTTTCTGTTATTGAATCTAGGTCATCGATGCTATCTAGAGTGTTCTCTATATACTCTCGGGTAACGTAGCGGTAGTTACCTTGGATAAAACCTTTATCAAAGCGATACTCAAGAGTACTATTGGCCAATTGTAAATCGCTGGTGTCGACGTCATATTGTATCCCACCATGATAAAATAAGTAATCGTCGTAGTTAAAGTCCATTTCAACGGCCCAAGCCGAGTAGTTGGACTTAGTATCTTCGTTACTCAAGGTAGAATTTTTGGTGTCTTTATCAAGGTAGAAAATTTGTCCAAAGGAGATGTTCAGTCTTTCTTTATACTGATTATCAAAAAATCGCGTGGAGGCACCATAGCTGAATTGATTTGCAGCAGCGATACGATCGACACCGCTATACTTCCGGCTTCGAAAAAGACCGTAATAGTCGGTTTGCAGAAGAGTAGTGTCGTATAAGTAAATTTCGCTTTGGTCTTTTTCTGGGACATATAAGTACTGGACTTGTGGCTCTAAAGTCTGTGTGTAGTTATCAAAAATAACGGTATCACGTTCAAGAGTAATGCCTGCATGTGTTCTAAACTCAGGAATTACCCGCGAAGTTGACTCTTTTAAGTTATACCCCTCGCTAGACAGCTCGGCTAGATCCAAACCACTTAAGTCCTGCTGGTAATATGTTCCAAGTAAACGAGCCTCTGTTGTCCAATTACCCCAAGAGGAGGCGACAGGAACTTTTATGCCAGGCTCTATATGTACTCGAGTAGCGGATGGTTTTTCAGGGTTATCGGTATCAAATTTGGATATGTGGCTTTTAAAGTCTAAATCAAGATAACGCATCACCTCTGGAGCGTAGGAGTTAAAGCTAAGCTGTGGCAACAAGCGGTACGGGGTGTTATCGCTTTCCGTTAAAAGCTGAAAATCTCGACTCAAAATGGAGGCATCCCAGCTTGTAGAACGGTAAGTTACAACCGCTTCTTGAATCAACTGCCCGTCAGATTGATTGCCCAAACTGGATCCAGTGTCTGCAAAATATCGGATATCACTCACTTTTGAATAATCAACCCCTAGTTTCCAATTTTCATTATAGATACCAGAATGTTGCCATTGGATACCCCAGCGATCACCTTGTTCTGGGTATTTCTTATCATCAGGTAGATATTCAGATTTAAGTGTGCTGTAGCCTAAATCGGATAGATAGCGGAATTCACTATTTAATTGGGTACCGCGATTTTGCATCGATTTAATGGTTGTCTGCAAGTCGTAGTCTGGTGCCAAGTTCCAGTATATAGGCACTTCCATTTCGAAGCCGTCGCTCGAACCATAGGAAGCGGTCGGATAGAGAAATCCCGTTTTACGAGTATCGCCAATTGGAACAGTTAGGAATGGTAGATAAAAAACAGGTACGTTTTGGATCTCAAAGCGAGGGTTATAAAATGTCGCTTCTTCTTCGTTTTGGTCGATGTCGATGCTTGAAGCTCGCATGCGCCAAGAGCTGTCTCCCTCAGGACATGAAGTAATGGTACCATCTTCCACTTCATATACTGCTTTGCCTGTTTTAGCAACGTATACAGCCTCACCACGCCCTGGTTCACACAGAAACTTATAGCTAGTGTTTTCTAGAGTGACTTCTTCAGAGCTAATATTGTGTACAGCCTTGTCTGAGATGGTTTTGATCTGTCCATCGCTAAACACAACGTTTCCTTCTGCAACAACGATATCGTCTCCCTGGTGTACGGTGACGTTATCTGCCTTCATGCGTTTGTTGCCTTGAACTACGGTAACATTACCTGAATATGTTGCCTTGTTACCGTTTATTGCCTCTAAGTGGTCAGCATCAACATTAACGGGTTGTTGTTTACTTTCAGACTCTTCATTATTGACCACACATTGGTCAATAGGGTCTAATGTCTGACACTGACCAATGAAGGGCATCTCTTGTGAAGATGTTGCCGCAGCGTCTCCAGCATTAGCTTGAGATATAAGAAAAGCGGCGCTAATTGAACTGGCTAACAAGGTGCGAGGAAAACGTGACATCGAGTTTGACTATCCTGTTGAACTTGATATATCCGGTGAATAGATGACCGAATGTAAAATTAAACGGTCCTTATAATAAAGGAATTTAAAGCTTACGGCACTATCAGACTGCTTTATGAAGAAAAAATTCAGAGATTGAGAGTAAACAATGCATATTTTCGGCAAAATACTGGGTACTTTTTTTGGTTTTCTTATGGGAGGACCATTTGGTGCTATTTTCGGCTTATTCTTAGGTCATCAGTTTGATAAGGCTCGTCGCTTAAAGCTGGCAGGTTTTAGTTCAGACTTTGGTTCTGGTCCGAGTCAAAGCGAGAGGCAGGCAGAATTTTTTAAGTCTGCATTTGCCGTTATGGGACACGTAGCAAAAGCTAAGGGGCAGGTTACACGGGAAGAAATACAGTTAGCGACAACAATGATGGAACGTATGAGCTTACATGGTGAGCAGCGCAGGGCTGCGCAAGAGGCTTTCCGTGAAGGTAAAGAGCGTGACTTCCCCTTAGAAACAGTTTTAGAGCGTGTGCGTATCTCTGCCGGTGAAAGATTTGATTTGATGCAGTTTTTCTTAGAGCTACAGATCTCAGCAGCATTTGCTGATGGGGATATACATCCTAGTGAAAGGACTGTGCTGCATAAAATCGCCCAAGGTCTTGGCTTTTCATCCCAGCAGCTTGAACAACGTTTAAAAATGCAGGAAGCAGCATTTCGTTTTCAGCAAGGAGGAGGCTTTGGTGGGCATTCTGCTGGTGGACAGTCTCGTGGTTCTGGCAGCGGTTGGCAACAAAACTCATCGGCTAACCAGCTTAGTGATGCCTACAAACTCCTAGGAATAGATAGCAGCGCGGATGCCAAAACGGTTAAGCGTGCTCATAGAAAGCTAATGAATGAACATCACCCAGATAAGTTGATGGCAAAAGGATTACCACCTGAGATGATGAATGTTGCTAAAGAAAAGGCTCAGGAAATTCAAAGTGCTTATGATTTGATAAAAAAAGCAAAAGGTTTTTAGGCAAAAAACCTTGATATCGAAAGTAAAAAACCTGATGAGATTCATCAGGTTTTTTTGTGTTTGGTGGCCCCTCGCAGATTTGAACTGCGGACCAATCGATTATGAGTCGACTGCTCGTATATAACCTATAATGTACTTACAACAACTTCCAACAATAGTCTTGATAACTATAAGTTAAACTGTATTATTGTTCAAGTGAGTTTAAGTGTTGATCCCTTACAACTTACAACAAGAAGATGGAAGATAGTTAATCATTGTAAGCAAGAGAGGTTAGGTGAATGAAGTTCAGGAAGCAATCTTACGCTCATCCTGTTCACCATGTTACGGTAAAGCAGAAAATAAAGCTCAAGAGTGGAGTGACGAATCACTTTATCGTCCTTTACATCAAACCTCTTGGCTCAGAGAAGCCAATCGTATTTAGAGAGTTAATTAGCTACTTCGAGACAAATAGTAACAGCGGGTCTTGGCAACGTCAGGTAGCCCGAGCAATTGGCTTATTCTACGACTTCTGTGTTGAGAAGGCTCCTGCCTACAAGAATGACAACAATGTTGCTGACACCATAAGGGGCTTTATTCAGTGCTCATTATCTGGAGATTCTGGTTTGGGTTGGACTCCAAGCAGCGCAAAAACAGTCAGAAGGAATGTCGGTTACATTCTAGATTTCTCTCGCTACATAGGATTGAATGGCACCCTGCCTAAGTCACCTTCTAAGATACATAAGGAGTATTTCTTTCGTGCTAGCCAAGTTAAGAATAACTCGTTCCTGAGCCACGTTACAGACGTTAATAAGGTTGCTGCTAGGCTACAGGCGACTTCAACAGATCACATATTCAAGTTTTCCAAGAGTACTACCACAACCTCCAACAAGGTGTCCCAGTTTCCAGAGGATTTGATTGAGCCACTTCTAAATGAAGGATTCAAACTGCGAAATGGAAGAGAAAATAATGGTGCTAAGATGATTACAATGCTCTTGATTTTTGGTGGGCTAAGAGAGAGTGAGCCGTTCCATTTATGGTTCAACGATTTCAATATTTACCCTAGCTCGGGGAAGCTTGAAATCTCTCTTCATCACCCATCAGAATCGAGTTGTGATATCCCTCCATATAAAAATAAAAGTCGAGCAGAGTATCTTTTGGAGCGAGGCCTATTACCGAGAGATAACGAGAACAATTCTAACTCTTATTATGCTGGGTGGAAAGACTTGGCTCTTGATCCAGACTACACAACACCAATTAGATTAATTCATGAAGATGCTGAAATATTATTCGTTAAATTGTTCAAACAGTATATGCATCAAAGAGAAGTCTGTATGAGAGAGTATAAAGCCAAGTATGGATATGAGCATCCATTCTTTTTTATAAAAACTGGAGATGTGAATGATCTTGGTGCGCCGATGTCAATTAACTCTTATTTAAAAGCATTTAAACAAGCATGTAAGAGACTTCAAAAATTAGGATATTATGTTGAGTATGGTGCAAAGAACGGGATTGCGCCGCACTCTATGAGACATTGGTTTGCATCAATTTTGGAGGAGGCTGGCGTACCTCCAAAAGTACTTCAAGATATGATGAACCATAGAAGTATTATGTCACAAGAAATATATAAGTCAGCGAATAAACGAGCAATCGACGAAGCTTTGAAAAATGTTGCAGGTGTATATCTATTGTCTCTAAAAGGTATGTAGGTCTAAATTGAAAATCACAAAATCAACTGTCTTAAAATACATCGAAGATACGGGCGTAAAAGAGTTAAGCAACACGAAATTGATTGAGTGTTTCTTGGTGTTAAATGCTACATCATTACCAGATGTTTTTTCAGAAAAACTGCATGATGAGATGCTACGCAGGAAAGTTTGCTTCTCTGAATTCTACAACTTTGCCAAGTTCAATTGGTCAGCCTCATATTTAACGGCTTTGGCTACTAAGTCTAGTCCTGATGTTCAAAAGTTTGTGGATGAATTTGATGAGCACAATTCATCTTATGGTGACAACTCTGCACCAAGACAAAAGGGAAGGCTCTTCGCTAGGCTCTATTCGTTATTTTACAAACGATATCGTATTAAGGAATTGAAAATAGAAGATGCTCAATACCTTTTTGATTTGGTCGTGAGTAATTATGATTTATTCAAAGGAAACAGAGGCGATGAATCAAATAACCTTACAAGGAGGGATCTTTACGGCATAACTGCTTTTCTAAGAACAATCTATGAGTTTAACGAAACTGAAGTTCCGAAAGGTATTTTAGAGAAGATTGTTCCTGACGATCTTATTAAACCTCAAGGTAGAAGTATTGCTCGTGGAAAAGTCAAATCTCTAGGCCGTCAAGAGCAGTTAGCTGCATATTCTCTTCTTGTAAAGATTAATGAATCTTACATTGATACGCTTATTTTAAAGACCCAGAAGGGGCAAAATTCAGCATTTTATAACTTGCTTGATTATGTTGAGAATGTGCTGGGGATTGAGTGTATTCATACAGTCGATGAACTAACTGAGCTTTTAGTTCAGGGACGTAGAGGTTCTCAACGTTTTCTTCACTATCTAGAGAATGAAGTTAAAGCGACTGTTAGAGCGAAGTCCATGTACATCCGAGATATGATGCTTTGGGCGATGAATGAATATAACATTGATCCTGAGAATGGTTTCGAACCTCTATTTGATAATTATGAATGGGATCGTATTCAGAGAGATAAGATTTTCAAGAAAAGTACTGGTTCTAGTAAAGACGAAACACCTAAAGCGGTGATACCAATGCGAGTCCACCAACTAGCCATTGATATCTTGCTTGACGAGGAATATAAGTGGGCAAAGACGCTTAAAGATCAATATTTCATTGATGATGAAGGTAATAGTGTATTTAACCCAACCTTGAATAATCTATTGGCTTTGGTTTTTCTATTACCGATAAGAATAATTCAGGCTCAAGTGTTAGATAGTGGTGAGGGTGACGACTATCGTTATGACTTTGACAGTTTACGATGGATACCAAATGACAGTGGTCATGCAGGTTATTGGAAATCGAGATATTCAGTTAATCAAGACCGAGGGTTTGTTAAGCGTGACATTAGCTTAGTAAGGGAAGCTATACAGAGTAAAAATATTGATGAAAATGGATCCCCAATAGTTAGACAAGCCTACATGTACATCAACACGAATAAGACAGCAGATAGAAGTGTAGCTTTCAGTGAGGTTAGTGGGTATACGATTCCTTGGCATCATGAAGATGCACTTACTATATATTCACGACAGTTAGAGTTTTTGAACAAACATCATCCCGTTAAATCTCCTGCTGCCATGAAAGATCTTGATAGACCTCAAACTATCCTAGGCGGCAAGCCAACTGCTGCGGTTTTAGAAATTACACCTTCACGCTTCTATTTGTTTAGGTGTAATTTGAATTCTGATGAAAAAAGTAGAGATTTCCCACCGACTAAGCTGTTGATTACAAAGATGTGGAACCAATTGATGATGGAGATCCAGTGCCGTCTTGATGCTGAGGGAGCTGATTACTCTGTAATATCTCAAGAGAAACTTGAAAAATTTAGAAATAATGTTGGCGGTGGTAACTCTTACATCAGCTATCTAACGCCGCACTGTACACGAGTTACAGGAATTACAAGGCTCGAAGAGTTTGGTGTGCCTATTCAGATCATTTCTAAGTTAATCGCTGGCCACGCCAACGTAAGAACTACATACCGTTATACCAAATATGATAAGAGCTATATAAATGACAGAATTACTGAAGCTCAAGCTAAAATAAGCAGCAAGATGGAGTTAGCGCTTACAGAAGAGCTGAAGACATCGGATATCGAGAAAGCGAGACAGATTGCTTACGTCCCTGATATCTATCTAACGTCTTGGGGAGAGGTTCAAGAACGTAGCTGGAACTCTAATACATTGGGAATATGCCCGAACTCAGGGACTCTTTGTCATGAAGGTCGTGATGAAGATGCTGCACAGTTTAATGGTGTAGGGAAGTGCTTGAATTGCAAATATCTAATCAGTGGTAGACCATTCTTAATTAATATTTGGGCGCATGTTAATTCTCTTCTTTATAAAGCGAAAGAACTCAATGATGATTATATTCTTCTGCAAGCTGATTATAGGAAGCTTATAAAACAGAGGAAGCGTGAGTTCAAAGCAAATGGTCGTTCAGATGAATGGGCTAGCCTGAACAAGTTGATTAAGAAAGCGGAGAATAGTATGGAAATGAACTCAGGAGATGTGAATTTAATTCTTTCTGAGGTTTACTATGGGAACTTACTGTTTGAAACGGTTAGGAATCTAACTAATACCAGCGAAGATTTCGTTGAAAGTATCGGTTTTGAGGATTGTACTAACTTTGAACATTTGAACGCGGTGGTAGAGTCCGAGTCTTATTTGCCCTATTTCGAAAGAGATAAAAACTTGAAGTTCAAACGTGACACGTTTGTTGATAAAGCACTTGTTGCCATTGGTGAGCAACCAATATTTCTAAGGAACTTAAGTCATGAGGAAAAGGAGCAGGCTATATCAGCAACGGCAAAGTTGATTGAAAACGACATCAAAGCACAGGAAGGGAAGTATCTAGTTGCAGCTTTGAGATTAGAGAATTTGATGGAGGTATGCCATGCAGCATGATGTTGATACCGTTCTAAAGAGCCTTCTTAAAGATGCAAATTTAAATGTTGAAACACGCCTAAAAGCGTTGAATAAAATTATTTATGGTTTTAAAAAGAATCATGTGGATTTAACCGTGCCTAATGTAGTTGGTGCATTAGAGGCTATTGGAATAAAAATGAGTGCCAGCTCAATTTATAACAAAACCGTTCGGGGAAAACCCAACCCATACAGAGTCTTATTCGATGCGTGGTCACATGATATAGATAAGGAAAAAGTAAGTAAGGCATCTGCGGATTATTCACCTGTAGACTTTACTTCAATGACAGATGCTGATTTTGCAACCATTGGTAGTGATGTTGTTAAGTTCAAGGTTCAAACTTTATATAACGAGTTGAGGTCAGCAAGAAATCAAATAAATATGCTCAAGCAAATTCATGACTTACCTATTATTGAAGATACAGGTGAAAAACTTATATATCGTAAAAATGGGCTAATCGATGATGCTGTATCACCATCTCAAGGTATCAGTACCTCAGAGTTAAATGAAGAATGCATTGAAGAATATGCAGATGCCATTCGCTATTTCTTGAATGGTAATAGTAAAATTGAATTTGATGATGAGGGTTTCTTAATCGCTAAAACAACAATCCGAAAAGGTGACATGCTTAGTGATATTGATTTTAAAGCCGCGATAGAAACTGCATATAAGGCATTGATAGAAGGCGAGGAAGGAAAAGTGTAACAGTGTCCTTCCACTGTTACACTTTTCTAACTTAACTCGCCTATGGAAAAAGCATACATGTATCATTGGCTAATGTAATTAAGTATCAGAAGTATTTAATATGCTATAATTTAGTTGCCCTTTTTGTTGTCCACTGCATTTTGCCACTAAGCTAAGCTCCATAATTAATTCGTATTCTTAAAGCATCAGTACTTATGTATGGAGGCAAATCAACTTTGTCAGGGATTGACTCTTTATAAGTCGGATCTGCCAAGATAGTGTCAGATTTAGTAATGCTTCCATCAGGATGTATCACAAAGTGTCCCTTATCATACAGGGTGTGGAGATCAGTCCGAAGTAATATTCCGTTCCACACCTCATCTGAACCGTTATCTTTGACTTGAATTATATGGCATGCTTGCAATACGTCTTTGACACTTGTTCTTGAAAGTAGGCACACAGCATTACCAGCTTCTAGCACCGCCTTTCTGAATTTCGCTTGTGATGGGCGAGCAGTAACAGTTACGTTAACTTTGTTTCGGATTTGTTCGGAGATTTGGACTCGCTCCTCAAAGTCATGAGCTTGTTCAAATGGTTCTCTTAAAGAAAAATCAACAGAGTTTCCTAGTAAAGATGCAATGAAAGCTGCATCTGTGGAATTGATAAAGAACTGTTGGTTTTCATTCGAAAGTTTTTTTCCTGATAATGTTGACTCTCTCAGTGATAAAAATCCGTAATAGTGTAAAAAAAGTAGATACTCTCTAATAATTCTGTGGTCATTATCTTTTTCTCTGGCTTTCCAGATGGTTGAGAACTCTTCAGGTTGCTCTCTAAAAATCAGAACACCATCAACGATTTTTTCGCTTGGAGTCAATGCGCCTACTAAGGGAATAACCACCGTATATAGCTCTTCAGTTGTCAGGTAACCGAAATCAGGATTGCGTAGATACAACTTGTATGTGATCTCAAGTATAAGCTCTAAGGGCTTTAATGAAATACCATGACGTTTCCAATCATCAATCTCAGCCTGTGAGTGAACGTGGCTATTAGGTAATTCAAGAGTTTTAACTATGTAGGTAGCAAATTCTCCTCGAGATAATTTTCTCTCAACATATTCTCGAGCTAAATTTGATATTTCGATACCCTGAGATGTAGAAACTAAGAGACCAAGATTTTTCCAGTATTGTTGCGAGTTTCGAAAGAGGTTTCTTTTACCTGTTCTAGCCAATCGTAAAGGCTTACTTTTACCTTTAGATTTAAGTTCTTCCGATAGGTCAATATCGATTTGTTTCAATCCGTCAAATACTGAGTCAGCATTTGTTGGTTTACCTTGATTTTCATACAAAACTCTAAGGCAACCAAAAAAAACATTTGGTTTGTTTAAGGATTCACTAGGTGTATTACTAGCCCACTGCCAGCGATAACCAGGAAATGGTTTTATGATTTTATTGTAATTCATAGCATCACCTCTGTTATGAGATGATGCTAACACTAACACTTAACTGTATAAATAACAGTTAACTAGGTACATTCTTCGCACATAGAGGTTTCCTGAGCTTCGGTTAGTAACATTTTACCTAAGGCATAACCAAGTTTTGGGGGAACCGCATTAGCAATTTGTCTGTAGCCTGAAGTTTTACTACCACAAAACTCAAAGTTATCAGGGAAAGACTGTATGCAAGCAGCTTCCCTAACTGTAATTCTGCGATGATTACCTGGATGGTGTAGTACGACAACACCTCCTTTTTCATCACCACGCCCAGTAATTGTAGGCGATGGTTTATGAGGATCTATCGTTCTATGTCCCAAATGCCCGTTAAATTTTAATTTGAATGCAGAACATACATGATTAGGTATATGTGTTCCTTGTTCTGGCTCGGGGAAGTGAGCTAAAGCCTCTCCGATAGTTATCCATTTAGGATATGATACTCCATCTTTAGTATGTGTAGGCGTAGGTGGAAAAGTAACTATTGGTTTGGTGTCTTTCCTTACTCCAAGGATGATCACACGCATACGAGTTTGAGGTACTCCATAATCCGCACAGTTCAGCAGTTTGTACTCAACCTCGTATCCTAACTCCGCGAAGTCTTCTTTGATTTTTTCTATTACTTTGCCCTTGTCTAAGGATAAAATCCCTTTTACATTTTCGGCAATAAAGTATCTGGGCTTCTTGTCTCTTATAACTCGAACCATTTCTAGGTAAAGCTTGTTACGAGGGTCATTAGCTTTTCTGTTCATATTGGCTACAGAGAATCCTTGGCAAGGGAATCCACCAACTACCACGTCACAATCGGGGATAGAGCTGGAGTCAACCTGAGAAATATCGGCTAAAACAGCATGACTACCAATATTCTTTGAGTAAGTTTCAATTGCATCAGCATAAATGTCATTAGCCCAGATAATATCTAATCCAGCTTGTTTTAGGCCTAGGTCAAGACCTCCAGCACCACAAAATAACGATACAACTCTCATCATTTATTCTCAAAGTAATCTTTAAAGCCATTTGCAATCAATTGTGCAAAATGTACAGGAACAGCATTTCCAACCTGTCTATAGCAAGAGGTCATGCTGCCAAAAAACTCGAAATCTATAGGAAAAGTTTGAATCAAAGCTGATTCTCTTATAGACATTCTTCTGTGGTTATTGGGGTGCTGAATAGCACAAACCCCACCTTTACCATTACCACGAGCTAAAATCGTTGGAGACGGTTTTTCAGGGTCGGTTTTTCGATGTCCTGTAAAGTTACGGTTAGTTACTTTGTACTGAGAGTAAACATGGTTTAATAGTTCATGATTACTTTCTGGTTCAGGGATTTGGGACAAAGCTTCACCTATCGACACCCATGGCTTATAACCTTCTTTTTGTGCCTTCTTAGGCGAGGCATGAGTTTGCTCTGGATACTTATATTCCCACTGAATATCTTTACGTACACCAATGATAAATACACGCATCCTAGACTGGGGAACACCGTAATTAGCTACATTAAACAATTTTTTGGAGACGACATAACCTGCTTCTTGAAAGTCATTTTCAATTTTCTTGATCGCTTCGCCATTGGCTAAACTTAGGATTCCTCGAACATTTTCCGCTACAAAAAATTTTGGTTGTTTATACTTAACGACACGAAGGAACTCTAAATAAAGTTTATTTCTATCATCATCCTCAAAACGCAATCGGTTGGCTTGAGAAAAACCTTGGCATGGAAAACCCCCAATAACTAAATCACAATAAGGAATATCTGTGGTTGCTATGTCGGTAATACTGCCGTGAATGATGTGCTCACCGATGTTGTGCCTATAAGTTTCTACAGCATCTTTATCAAAATCATTTGCCCAAACTATATCGAAGCCTACATTTTTAAATCCTAAATCAAGACCACCAGCTCCTGAGAATAGAGAAACTACTTTCATTTGGATTTACTCTCTTTCTTTAGCTCTTTCAGGTAGTGATCTACCGCCTTTCTGACTAACCAAGCAATAGATACATCTTTTTCCTCTGACAATTTGATTAACTCTTGATAGTCTTCATAAGCTAGGGAGACAGACAACCTAGCATCACACTTTTTCTTCATTTGCACTTAACTCAGGTAATTGACAGGTGAACTGTACACCACATTACACCACATTACACCACTCTGTGTTAAGGTTAGTTTTCCTCTGAGCTTTCTGACTATTTTCATCCATCTAAATTTAATCGTATCGCTTGATAGCTATTAAACAGAAAACGTCAAGCAGAACTTCTCCTTCTAAAAATTCTTTCAACTATTAGTTTGACGCAGTCTAGGGCTTTGTAGCGTAATTCGTTGTAGAGATAAATTTGTCCCACTTTGTGTGTTTCTTAGTCAATACGAGAAGTTTCAGGCATACCACTCCCTGTAAGCTTGTTTAACGCTTTGATTATGGGGTAAGGCTCACCAGCCTGAGCATTGTAGTTTCTCAGACTTACTTTTCCACCTAGCAACTGCTTCACCCGATATAATCCTTGGTGTCATAAGCTCCATCACCTTATATCTCAGCGATCTTTCTGGTGTTTGTGAGTAGATTTGGCGGCACTTTTGCGTCAGTCACGCTCGATAGATTCCATTCCGCAGTGATAATTTCGTGAGTATCAGTATCAACGGCAATATGGAGTTTTCGCCAAACTCTGCGTTTACCGTCCGTGACATGCGTTTTGACGCCACCTTCACCGTAAATCTTGAGACCAGTGGCATTGATGGCTAAATTTCTTATCACTTCAGAAGTTTTTAGGCTTGAACGAGATTTCCACCTGCTTAGCTCGGCGACTGATACAGGGGTAATGTGGGGACTTCAATGGAACTTGGGAAAGCATAAAGACAGAGTCAATAAATCCTTGCAGAGTTCGTAAAGGCGTTGAGAATATATGCTTCTTCATCAATCCAGAAGGTGAGTGAGCCATGATTTTCACTGTTTCCAGTCGGTTTTGTAACGAGGTTTAGGCATGATGCTACGGTGGAAAGTGAATGTCACTGCTCTGATCGTAGAATCGAGACTGAGTTCCATCAATTTACGTAACAAAGCCGCAGCCCTAGCATCATCGCAATCGGTATTTGGGACAGACAGTTCAAAAGAGGCTTTGTTGCTTAATAGTTAATTCACCAAGAATAGGAGCCAAAATTCAGATCGAAACTCTTCGGTGATTCCAGCTATCTACCAAGCGATAAGGCATTGATGGGCTTGTTACCGCTTGAGGAATCACAGATGAAATGGATTATTCTTTTACGCAACAAAGCCTTCAAAAGATTAAACACTTTTCGCCTAATGCATCATGATGAATTACGAGCACTGATTATAGTTGCTCAGAGTTGAGCACTAATGGTAACAGTATCAAGTTAAGGCTGAAGGGTTAGCTGTTTTGGAAAAGTAGTTTAGAAAATCAGACTACTTGCTTTAAATCATGATTTACAGAGGCGCTGGCTAGGTTCGAGCAACGGTACGTCACAGTATTTAAGGTAACAACACTTTAGGATCACAGCCCAGAGTCTCCGCAATTTTATATAATTTTTCAAGCGTAATATTGACTTCACCACGCTCAATACGCCCGATATAACTTCTATCTATTTTAGCGAGAATCGCGAGCTTGTCCTGCGAAAGGTTTTTCGCCTTCCTTACTTTTGCAATGCGTCTGCCAACGGCTATCGCAAGCATGTTGTTCATGTTTTTTTATTTACGAAATTAATTTGTTGAACAATCGCATGTTGCGGCGCAGTTATCCACGGACTATAATCCTCAAAATGAATTTTAACGGTTATTTTTTGTGCAAACGAAGATAAAAATTAGAAAAGAGTTATTTCTCGCCATTTATCACACTGAACATTTCTCAGCTAACGACCTTAAGTCTTTGCCACTGGACACTGATGAAAAGGAGTGTTTATCAAATCAATATGTTGAAAAAAAATTAAAGGAGATGTCGCTTATCGGTGCCGTTCTTTCATGTGGCTTCGATAAACATGGAGATGAAAAGTTCTCCAAGGGATTTATGTTCAATCACATCGATTGGGATGTTGTTGATTATGGCAATTACAATGAGAACTCTAGTTACTTTGCTCTCAAGGAAGAAAGTCTTTTGACGAAACTACAGGATAAATTGTCTTTTTTATCAATGTCTTATAGCATAAACAAAAGAGCCTGGAAGTATTTCAATTTGTTATGTACTCAACATTCAGAACTTCGTCCATGCTTAGAGCAATTCATATCTGAGCATGACAACCGTAGATTAGACATCCAAGCTGAAATGTTAGCAGTAGAAAATGCGATTAACTTATACAAAGACATAGCACTACCAGTAGAGAATAGGAGTTAATTTGTACAAGCCTATACTTTACGCATATGCTACAAACAACATGCTCGTAGGGAAATTTGCCCAACAGTCGAAGTGTAATCTATCATTTTCTTATTCTGACGAGTGGTTAGCATATCATTCAGCTTTCCCGATCTCGTTAAGCCTACCGCTAATGAAAGGTGAGGTTTCATCATTTAATGTATTGAATTTTATAAATAATCTCCTTCCTGACTTAACGGGTGAGCGATTAGAACTCGCTCGCTCAGTAGGTGTGCAATCTGTCGATGCGCTCACTTTACTCTCTAAAATCGGACACGACTGTACAGGCAGCATTTCGTTCACTGACTGCAAGGAGCCTCCAGTTGTAGGATGGGAATATCGAGAACTATCTGCAAGTCAATTAGATGAACTCGTTACTCAGCGTAAGTCATTTCTTGCTTTTTTTGGTGACTACCGTCCGTGTATCTCAGGGACACAACCCAAAACAACGCTAATGAAGCTGAATGACAAGTGGTATGTTCCGCAAGGAAAATCAATCAGTAGCCACATTATCAAGTACCCGATGGGGGCTATTGCTCAAAATAACTCAGTGCTAGATATGAGAAGCAGTGTTGAGAATGAATTCATTTGTACTCAAATTGCCAAGAAGCTTGGTTTTAATGTTCCTAATGTGGAGATAATTACTACCGTGTCTGGAGCTAAAGCCCTGGCTGTAGAGCGGTTCGATAGATGTTTTAGTAGCAGTGTCACGTCTCGGAGGCATCAAGAGGATTTTTGCCAGTTTTTCGGCGTTCCTGAAACTAAAAAGTATCAATCGGAGAACCAACTGGGCATCTCTAAGGTTGCTAATTTTTTGGATGCTTCTACAAAAAGCCATGAAAATACTCGTGACTTTTTTAAGTTTATGATTTTTCAGTACCTTATTGGTGCAACTGATGGTCATCTAAAAAACTTTTCGGTGCATATTGATTCCAATGGATTCCATCAACTCACACCATTCTACGATTTACTGTCTGCATATCCTGCTGTAGGTCCTAAAGGGTTGAATAAGAGAAAACTAAAGTTGTCGATGGGTCTAAAAGCATCCAAGGGATATAAATACCATATCAACAAAATTTGCTTACGACACATGGAGCAAACCGCTAATCAGTTCGGTATTAGTAATGCTGAATGCCATGAGATCATCTCAGACCTTCTCACTCAATTCAGTGACGCATTCAGCTCGATAGACAAACGATTCCCAGGGGAAGAGTTCGCATTTGTAAAGAACGCTATATTTCAACATGCCACTGAAAACGTCGAGAAGTTAAACAGATCAATCAAGTAAACGTCTTGGGTAACAATTACTACCACTTTTGTAAACTTACTCGCTAGTAATGAGGGATATATGACTGACGCTATTGCTAATGAAAGTAACATGACTCTTGATTTGAGGCAGTCTTTTGCTCTGTTAAGTGTTGATAAGAACGGTATCGTAACGATGAAGTTTGGTGATGAAGTAACGGTTCTTATGAACGACAAATGCTCTGCAATCGCTACAGATTTGTTAAAAGTGATCGCGTCAATAAAACAACGGGAGTAGTGAGCAATGAAGAATGAGGAAGATAAAATTAGTGATCTGACAAAGCCGTCTTGTGAAAGTCAAAACGTTGATCGCTTTCTAGATTTATTCGAAAAAGACATAGAGCAACATCCTAATAAATTGATCGTTCCTTCTCAAGAAATGCAAGAACAATTAGACGATACTGTCGGTGAATATTCAGTCGATTTAGATGGCGACGATTAGGAATGAGGATAGTATGAAAGCAAAAATCGGCATTCTATCAGAAGAGCTTGCTCGTAAGCGCATGATTCGCATTGCAGAAGGAAAAGTGACGTCTGAAGAACCTTTCCCTCAATTTTTGTTTGAGTCACTGGCTGTGCTTTCACAACTGCTGTCTAACGAAAATGTTGAACTGATGAATTTACTTGCTCGCGAAAAGCCAAACAGTCTTGATGAACTTGCTGAAATGAGTGGGCGTTCTATTAGCGATATTAATCTTACCCTTAAAGCACTTTCATCCAAGGGCTTTGCTCGTATCGAGACGAAAGGAGGTAAATCCCGACCAGTAGCGTTGTTTACGACGTTCGAGATCGTTATGGGCAGCTCACTACTCTGAGAGTATCTAATTTGAGTAGTTTAGTCATGAGTGGGTAAATTACTCAAATCAGGGAAATAAGTGAGCTGGCTGCCTATTAGCTCTATGGCTTGCGCCCTGATTACTCAAAAATAAAATACAAGAAAAAGCCGCATCATGTGATGCGGCTTTCTTATGATGGTGCGCCCACTCGGGCTTGAACCGAGGACCTGCCGATTATGAGTCGGATGCTCTAACCAAACTGAGCTATGGGCACGAAATTCTGTATGGCCGATTCTGCATGGCAAACCATTTGTTGTCAATGAAAAACAAAAAGTTGTGAATTAACAACAAGCAAACCTATTGTAGTCAGGGGTCTTAGTTAAATGTTGTAAATCAATGGGGGTTTACACCCGTTCTAACCACTGAGCTAAGGGGCCTTTGTAGGTCAACGATTATAGGGGATGATGATAGGGCTGTCTAGATACAAAATAGGGTAAATTAGCCTATATTTTATCCACTTAAACTGTTTGGTTATAAAAAAGGCGAGCCTCTGCTCGCCTTTTGACCATGGTGTTTAATTATTCATCTAAGAAGCTGCGCAGTGTTTCTGAGCGGCTTGGGTGACGAAGCTTACGTAATGCCTTGGCTTCGATCTGACGGATACGCTCTCGAGTGACATCAAACTGTTTACCAACCTCTTCAAGAGTGTGGTCGGTATTCATATCGATACCAAAACGCATACGAAGAACTTTAGCTTCGCGAGGTGTAAGACCTGCTAGAACATCTTTTGTCGCAACTTTTAAGCTTGTAGAAGTTGCTGAGTCTAGAGGAAGCTCCAAGGTTGTATCTTCAATAAAATCGCCAAGATGCGAATCTTCATCGTCGCCTATCGGCGTTTCCATTGAGATCGGCTCTTTAGCAATTTTTAGTACTTTGCGAATCTTATCTTCCGGCATTTGCATGCGTTCTGCCAATTCTTCTGGAAGTGGTTCTCGGCCCATCTCCTGTAGCATTTGGCGAGAGATACGATTCAGTTTGTTGATCGTTTCGATCATGTGTACTGGAATACGTATTGTTCGAGCTTGATCGGCAATAGAGCGAGTGATTGCTTGTCGAATCCACCAAGTTGCGTAGGTCGAGAATTTATAGCCACGGCGATATTCAAATTTATCAACTGCTTTCATCAAGCCGATGTTACCTTCTTGAATCAAATCCAAGAACTGCAAACCACGATTGGTGTATTTCTTCGCGATAGAAATAACCAGACGTAAGTTAGCCTCGACCATTTCTTTCTTAGCTCGGCGGGCCTTTGCTTCACCGATAGACATACGGCGGCTAATATCTTTGATATTTTGTACCGTTAGAGAAGTCTCTTCCTCAATCATTTTGAGTTTCATGATTGAGCGACGTATGTCTTCTTCGCTACGTTGAATTTTTTCTGCATAAGGCTTATCAGAAGATAAAATTTCGTCTAGCCATGCTTCGCTTGATTCATTACCAGTAAAGAGCGTAATGAAGGATTTTTTCGGCATTTTACCGTATTCAACAGACGCTTTCATGATCAGGCGCTCTTGAGTACGGACGCGCTCCATTGAGGTGCGCAACTCGTCAACTAAGTAATCAAACTGCTTAGGAGTCAGACGGAATTCTTTGAACACATCCAATACAAGCTCGTGAGCAATCTGTGCTTTCGGGCTTTCATTGCCGTACTCATTACACGCCAGCTGAAAATTTTGGAAGGTGTTGCGCAGTGAAGTGAACTTCTCAAGGGCGAGTTCAGGGTTAATGCCCATTTCTTCTTCCTCTTCGTCGCTATCTTCACTGTCTTCATCGACATCTTCATCATCTTCGTCTTCTAAGTCTGACTCAGCCAGCTCTGAACCTATGTGGGTTGCAGTTGGCGCTGCTGTTTCATCAGCATCAGGGTCGACGAAACCGGTAATGAGGTCAGTAAGGCGCAGTTCCTCAGCTTGAACTTTATCGAATTGCTCAAGAATATAAGGAATGGTTCCTGGGTACTCGGCTACAGCATTTTGAACTTGGTTAATACCATCTTCAATGCGTTTTGCAATATCGATTTCGCCTTCACGAGTCAGTAGTTCTACTGTTCCCATTTCGCGCATATACATACGCACTGGGTCCGTGGTACGGCCAATTTCATTTTCTACGCTAGATAATGCGGCAGCAGCTGCTTCAGCGGCATCTTCATCGGTAATAGTATCATCGTCATTCAGAGCAAGGTCATCGGCATCAGGCGCAGTTTCAACAACTCGGATGCCCATGTCGTTAATCATTTGAATGATATCTTCAACCTGCTCAGAATCTACGATTTCTGCTGGCAGGTGATCATTTACTTCTGCGTAGGTCAGATAGCCTTGTTCCTTGCCTTTAATGACAAGTTGTTTTAGCTGTGACTGCGGATTTTGATCCATAGACGGTATCCAACTTAGTATCTGGTGAAGGAATTAGTATGCGAGTGCAAACCACCCATAATAACACATTAATTCATTGCTGACTATTCGAACAGGGTTACGCTTTTAAATCTAGCATTAAGGCTAGCAGCTCCCTTCTTTCTTCGGTTGATAAACCGACACTTCTTTCTTTGGCCTGCAAATCTTCAATTTGCTTTTCGACACACTGGGCCAATATTTTATCCAGCGAATCTAAAAAAATATCTTGTTCATTATCTTCATCGAGCGGGATTTCCCATCCAGCTAAACGAGACAGTAGAGCTTCATGGCTCGTGTTACGCCAGTATTCAATTAACTGGCCTGTGTTTATATTGGGGTGCTGATGGCAGTATTCAAGCACCTCAATGAATAATCTTAATCCAGGAACCGATAGTTCTCTAACTGTGGTCAAATCTGGCACCATTTGAGCATAGTTCGGATTTTGAATAAGTAACGCTATCACCTCACGCATTGGTGTTCTTTTGATTTCTTTATGAGGGGTAGGTTTTGTATCAGCTGTTGCAGTTATCAATGAATTGAGAAACTTCTGAAGTTGGAAATCACTCCAGCCTGTACCCAGTGTTAATTCTTTCCATAAATATGCTTGCAGCGAGGGATCGGTTGTTTTGTTCAGCAATGGGGCTGCATTTGTCGCTACATAGGTCCCCCAGCGTTTAGGATCCGAATCTGGAGCATCTTTTTTAATTTCGGCTAGCAAGAAATCAATCAGTGAATCAGCTCTATCTATTTCTTGCTCAATTGCCTCTTTGCCAAATTTTCGAACAAAACTATCTGGATCTTCTCCATCAGGTAAAAACAAGACTTTAAGCACTTTGTTGGCATTGAGGAACTGCAGAGCATTCTCCATTGCTCTTCTTGCAGCTTCTCTGCCTGCCCGGTCACCATCGTAGCAGCAAACGATAGTGTCTGTTTGCCTAAATAATTGGCGTATGTGATCGTCTGTAGTCGAGGTTCCAAGAGACGCTACCGCATAGTCGACACCATATTGAGCCAGTGCCACCACATCCATATAACCTTCAACAACCAATATTTGTGGTGGTTCACGGTAAGCCTGCATGACTTCATATAAGCCGTATAACTCTTTACCTTTGTGGAAAATGGGTGTTTCTGGTGAGTTAAGGTATTTTGGGGTCCCATCACCTAGGATTCGGCCACCAAACCCAATGACTCTTCCGCGCCTATCATGAATAGGGAACATGACTCGGCCACGAAAACGATCATAACGGCTACCTTTATCATTTTCGATTAGCATTCCGCCGGAGACGAGCATAGCTTGGGTTTGTTCTGTGTGTCCAAAATTTTTACGGACTAAATCCCACTCATCAGCCACATAACCAATACCGAATTTTTTGACTATTTCTCCAGTGAGGCCCCGATCTTTTAGGTAGTCGATAGCGACTTTGCTTCCAGAGTGCTTTAATTGGTCTCGGTAAAACTGAGCAATGCCTGCCATCAAATCGTAGAGGTTACGTTTTTGCTCATTATTGGCTTGAGGAACACTTGAGGCGAACCTTCCACTTTGGCGTTGTTCTCTTGGTACATCTAACCCCAGATAAGAGGCAAGTTCATCAATCGCTTCTGGGAATTCTAATCTTTCGTACTCCATCATAAAGTCGATAGCGTTGCCATGGGCACCGCAGCCAAAGCAATGATAGAACTGCTTTTCTT
Source organism: Vibrio sp. (assembly GCF_038138445.1). Taxonomy (GTDB): domain Bacteria; phylum Pseudomonadota; class Gammaproteobacteria; order Enterobacterales; family Vibrionaceae; genus Vibrio. The sequence continues at coordinate 23,826 of NZ_JAYQDQ010000024.1, read as the reverse complement.
GGCTTACACTAAATGACGGTGTTTTCTCATTGTGGAATGGACAGCATGCGCCGTAGTTTTTGCCTTTTTTCTTTAGCTTTACTCGAGAGTCGATGATGTCGACAATATCCAGCCGAGCGAGTAAGTCATCGATAAAGCTTCTTGGTATCTGTCCCGCCATAAACCTCTAGAATACGAAAAAGAATAATAGGCTAGATACAAACAAGCCGCGCTTTCCCAAGGTTAGCACGGCCTGTTGTAATGTGTGTTGAGTAATTATCCGAGCTTAGCGCGTACTAAACCACTGACTTTACCCATATCTGCTCGCCCCTGAATCTTTGGCTTAAGCACAGCCATTACTTTACCCATATCTTGCATGCCCGCAGCACCTGATTCAGTAATGGCATTGGTGATCAATGCGGCTACTTCAGTTTCACTTAGCGGTTGAGGCATAAATTCCTCAAGTACAGTAATTTCAGCTTGCTCGGTATCGGCAAGATCTTGTCGACCTGCAGATTCATATTGAGCGACAGAGTCGCGACGTTGTTTAACCATCTTAGTTAATACAGCAAGAATATCGTTGTCAGTCAGAGTTATCTGTTCGTCAACTTCACGCTGTTTAATCGCAGATAGAGCTAAACGTATAGTGCCAAGGCGTAGTTTGTCCTTGGCTTTCATCGCTATTTTTTGCTCATCTTTGAGAGTATCAATCAGAGCCATAACTAAATTCCTTTATTGGACTTAGTTATTAGTACAGGCGAACGCGACGAGCGTTTTCGCGAGCTAGCTTCTTAGCGTGACGCTTTTGAGCTGCTGCTTTAGCGCGTTTGCGAACTGTAGTTGGCTTTTCGTAGTGCTCACGACGACGCACTTCAGAAAGGATACCTGCTTTTTCGCAAGAGCGTTTGAAACGACGTAGAGCAACGTCGAACGGTTCGTTTTCACGTACTTTAACTACTGGCATATGCCTTTCACCTCAGGGGTTATTCATTAATGCTGATTTTAAAGTACCTAGCTTTACTGCTGGTTCTATTATCAGCTTGATCAAAAATGGTGCGGAATTTTAATCTGATTGTATAGGCTTTGTAAAGCCCTTTGTCGTTTAATCAGTATACAAAATTTGTTTGCTAAGCCAAGCCAAGGTAAGATTGCGCTAATTTTGAATCGTAGAACAAGTTATCTAGGTTAAACCATGCGCATTATTGGTATTGAAACCTCATGTGATGAAACGGGCATCGCGATATATGATGATGAGAAAGGACTGCTTTCTCACAAATTGTACAGTCAAGTTAAACTGCACGCCGATTATGGTGGTGTCGTTCCAGAGCTTGCTTCTCGTGATCATGTTAAAAAGACTATTCCGTTAATTAAATCGGCAATGACAGAAGCAGGTTTGACATCTAAGGATATCGACGGTGTCGCGTATACCGCAGGACCAGGCCTGGTTGGAGCCTTGCTGGTAGGGGCGACCATAGGCCGCAGTCTTGCTTATGCTTGGGGTGTGCCTGCTGTCCCTGTACATCATATGGAAGGACACTTATTGGCACCTATGTTAGAAGATAACCCGCCACCTTTTCCCTTTGTTGCTGTGCTGGTGTCTGGAGGACACTCTATGATGGTTGAAGTCCGAGGGATTGGTGAGTACACAATTCTTGGCGAGTCGATTGATGATGCTGCTGGTGAAGCCTTTGATAAAACGGCTAAATTGATGGGACTTGATTACCCGGGAGGTCCTCTTTTGTCTAAGTTGGCAGAAAAAGGTACGCCTGGACGCTTTAAGTTTCCTCGCCCAATGACAGATAGGCCGGGTTTAGATATGAGCTTCTCGGGGTTGAAAACATTTACAGCCAATACCATTGCTGCCAATGGCGATGATGAGCAAACGCGAGCGGATATTGCGTTAGCATTTGAAGAGGCAGTCTGTGCAACATTAACCATAAAATGTAAGCGAGCGCTTGAACAAACTGGATTGAAACGGATTGTCATTGCAGGTGGGGTGAGTGCTAACCGCCGCTTGCGTTCAGATTTAGAACAGTTAGCTAGCAAGATTGATGGAGAGGTATATTATCCACGAACCGAGTTTTGTACCGATAATGGCGCAATGATTGCCTATGCAGGTATGCAGCGGCTCAAAAATGGTGAAACGACGGATCTATCTGTGCAAGCGACCCCACGCTGGCCAATCGACCAATTAAAACCAATCTTGTAATCCAATTTTTTATAGTAAAGCCACTTACCTCAAAGGGTGGCTTTTCCCATCATTTCTAATACCTCAATAGCTTTGAGCGCCATTGGTACCCTTAATCATCTTGGTAGGTGTTTTTGATTAAAATGAGAATAATTATGCCCCAATTTACGTTAGACGGTCAGAAAGTGGCTTATACAGATGTCGGCCAAGGTTCTGTAATTGTTTTTGGTCATGCATATCTGTGGAGCAGTGAAATGTGGGCTCCCCAAGTCGAAGTATTAAGCAAAAAGTATCGCTGTATAGTGCCAGACTTTTGGGCGCATGGAGATTCTGATTTAGCGCCTAAGTCAATGAATTCTCTTGTGGACTACGCCAGGCATGTTGTTGCCTTAATGGACCATCTGAGTATTGAACAGTTCTCCATTGTTGGTATGGAACTTGGGGGGATGTGGGGAACTGAAGTAGTAAGCTTTGTTCCCCACAGAGTGAAGTCGCTCGTTATGATAGACACTTTTGTTGGTTTGGAACCAGAAGTGGCCCATAAAAAGTATTTCTCTTTGTTGGATGTAGTGGAATTTTCGCAGATGTTCTCTGACTCCACCATTGAATCCATCTTACCGCTTTTTTTCGCTTCTGAGCACCAAGCGCCCGAGCTAGTAGCACAATTTCATATGATGCTGGCAAGCTTAAAAGGTGAGCGAGCGATAGAAACGGCCCGAATAGGTCGAATGATCTTTGGGCGTCGAGATCAGATTGAAGATATAGAGATGTTTGCATTACCGGTATTGATTGCTGTTGGGGAGAAAAATGTACCTCGGCCAGTCCTTGAGTCATACCTTATGCATGATTGTATTACTGGCTCTGAACTGGTTCAAATTCCTCAGGCTGGACATATATCAAACCTAGAGCAGCCTGAGTTTGTTTCAAAAATGCTGGAAGATTTCTTCACCAAGCTCTATCAATAAACAAGTTAGAGTAAGTGTGAGAGATATGAGAGTTAAACGGAATTTTTTTCGTTGATTTTTGGCTCAGAACCGTCGAGTAAGCGCTTAATGTTTTTGTGGTGACGGAAGATAATCAGACATGCCAGCATAGCGACAGGTAAGGTGTATTGGGGCTTTATCATCCATGTATAAAGTGGAGCAAGCAAGACGGTGATTATTGCAGCGAGAGAAGAATAGCGAAATAACACGATAACTAACAACCACGTAGCAATGAGAAGGCATGATAACCCCAAGCCTATTGGAGCTATGGACCCTAGAGCTGTCGCCACTCCTTTTCCGCCTTGAAAGTGGAAAAAGATGGGGTACATATGCCCTAGACATGCAGCGATGGCAATGACACCCAGTAAAATAGGCTCAATATGAAAAAAGTAGCCTCCCCAGACGGGAATGGTTCCTTTTAACATGTCACATAATAGCACTGCGAGAGCGGTTTTTTTTCCACCAAGTCTCAGTACATTTGTCGCCCCAGGATTGTGAGAACCTATATGGCGTGGGTCGGGTAATTTGAGTAATCGACAAATAAGGATAGCGCTCGAAACCGAACCTAATAAATAAGCTGAGATGATCATGACAATAGCGATAGTGGTCATAGCGTCGTTACTCATTATAAAAAGGTGTTAGCTGAGCAAGTAATTGATATCATATAGCGCTTACAAGGCTCAAACTACCCAGATTTTGGTGTTTGGGACAAAAATAGTACGACTTTTTATCAGATTTGGGTATCCGACCTCTAATTAGGAATCAAAATGCATGGATAAAGTGTTTATCGAGCAGTTAGAAGTGATCACGACGATAGGCGTGTACGATTGGGAACAGAGCATTAAGCAAAAGCTTGTTCTGGACATTGAAATGGCCCACGACAATCGGGCTGCAGGTAAAAGTGATAATGTCGTTGATGCTCTTGATTACGCCAAAGTCAGCTCGGCGGTACTTTCTCATATAGAATCTGGCCGTTTTTTATTGGTCGAGAGAGTGGCAGAAGAAGTCGCTGAATTAATTATCAGCCAATTTTCTGTTCCTTGGGTGAGAATTCGATTAACAAAACCTGGAGCTGTTGTTCAGGCATCCGGTGTGGGGGTCATCATTGAGCGAGGCAACCCATGACAAAAGCATACATTGGTGTTGGCTCCAATATTGAGCCGCGTAAGCATATCGAGGTTGCGATATATGCATTACATGAGATTGGTCAGAATATTCGCTTGTCGACTATCTATGAATGTCCAGCCGTGGGTTTCGATGGTGATGCTTTTTATAATTTGGTTGTTGAAATGGATACCTCACAAAATTTAGAAGAATTTGTGCAGCAACTGCGTGATATAGAGCTAGAGTGGGGTCGTGAGCGTGACTCTGAAAAACTTCAGTCTCGCACGGTTGATTTGGATATTATTTTGTTCGGCCAACAGGTATCCAAACACTCACCAGAGCTACCTCGTAGTGATATCTACAAGTACGGTTTTGTCATTGAACCGCTGCGTGAATTATGTTCTGAACTTCGCGTGCCCAATGATGGCCGAACTATCGATCAAATTTGGTCAGAACTTTCTTACCCAGAACACCTAAGTGAAATAGAACTTTGGTTTAATCACCCTTCTAACTGAGAATCTAATGAGTTATTTTGAAGCTTTTATTCTAGCCGTGATACAGGGCTTTACTGAATTTTTACCCATTTCTAGTTCTGCACATTTAATTTTGCCCTCCGCAGTACTTGGATGGGAAGATCAAGGGTTAGCCTTTGATGTAGCTGTTCATGTGGGGACGTTGGCCGCAGTGGTTATTTACTTTCGTCATGAAGTTGTAGCCTTATTCAGTGCCTTTTTAGCTTCTATATTTAAAGGCGATCGCAGTAAAGAAGCCAAGCTGGCTTGGATGATTGTTATTGCAACCATTCCTGCTTGTGTCTTTGGCTTATTAATGAAGGATATTATAGAGCTGTATTTGCGCAGTGCTTGGGTTATTGCTACCACAACCATAATTTTTGGTTTGTTGCTTTGGTACGTTGACAGAAATGCTAGCCTTGCTAAAGACGAATATCAGGTAGACCGAAAGAAAGCAATATTGATAGGTGCTGCGCAAGCAGTGGCTATGATACCAGGAACCTCTCGCTCTGGGATCACGATTACAGCCGCGTTGTATTTAGGCTTTACCCGTGAAGCAGCGGCTAGGTTTTCATTCTTAATGTCAATTCCTATTATTTTGCTAGCTGGTGGTTATTTAGGTTTAAAACTTATCAGTAGCGGCGTGGCCGTGGACACAAACATGCTCCTCACTGGTATCGTTACTTCCTTTATGAGTGCTTATTTATGTATTCACCTGTTTCTTAAACTTATCTCGCGTATGGGAATGACGCCATTTGTAATTTATCGATTGGTATTAGGTTTAGGGTTACTCTTGTTTTTGTTACAGCGCTGACCTTATTGAGCTCTCTATACCATTATGTCGCCATGCAAGTGGTATTATGGTATACATGAGCTTCAAATTACTGTCATTGTTATAACTAGTTATGCGAATTTTTGCCCTTGTTTTATTTCTATTATTAGGCTGGCTGCAGTACACGCTGTGGCTGGGGAAAAATGGTATTTCTGAGTTTAAAACTGTCCAGGCAGAGATTGAAGTACAGCACCAAGTTAACGGTAACCTGCAAAATAGAAATAGTGAAATGTTTGCTGAGATTGATGATTTACGCCAAGGGCTAGATGCGATAGAGGAGCGAGCTCGCCATGAGCTGGGCATGGTTAAGGATGGTGAAACCTTTTATCGAATTGTTGAAGGGAATAACTGAGTATGATGCAAGCACTTTCCATTACTGCGATTGTTCCAGCCGCTGGTGTGGGGCGCCGCATGGGAGCAGAGCGTCCCAAGCAATACCTTCAAATAAACGAAGCAACTGTACTCGAGCATACAGTATATAAATTGCTAAGCCATCCAAATATCGCCAAAGTTGTTATCGCGGTAGGGAAAAACGATCCTTATTTTTCACGTTTATCTTTAGCCCAAGATGACAGGGTTGTCACGGTTATAGGTGGTGATGAGCGTGCGGATTCTGTTCTAGCTGGAGTCAATTTTGTACGTGATAATGAGAAATCTAACTGGGTTATGGTCCATGATGCCGCTAGACCTTGTATTGACAATCAGGATATAGATAGCTTGATTAAGGCATCATTAAATCATCCAGTTGGGGGAATACTGGCCGCTCCTGTTAGAGATACGATGAAAAGAGCCAATCTATCAGGTGATATTGAGAAGACAGTTGATCGTTCAAACCTATGGCATGCATTAACCCCGCAAATGTTTCGTACTGAGCAACTAGCGACAGCTTTGGAGCAGGCTTTATCTAAAGGTGCTCATATCACAGATGAAGCGTCTGCCATGGAATGGTCAGGATTGTCACCCGCACTTGTTCCGGGTTCGGCAGAAAATATAAAAATCACTCAACCTGAAGATTTGGCTCTGGCTGAGTTCTACCTAACTAAGAATAAAGGATAACTTATGATTCGAATTGGCCATGGTTTTGATGTGCACAAATTTGGCGGTGATGGTCCAGTTATCATTGGTGGTGTCGCTGTTCCATATGAGTACGGTTTGTTAGCTCACTCGGATGGTGATGTTGCTTTGCACGCTCTAAGTGATGCGTTACTTGGCGCTATAGCGGCAGGTGATATTGGCCGACATTTCCCAGACACTGACGACAAATGGAAAGGCGCAGATAGTCGAGGGCTACTTCGTGATGTTTATAAGAAAGTTAAGCAAATGGGATACGTACTGGGTAATGCTGATGTAACCATTATTGCGCAGGCTCCTAAAATGGCACCCCATATTGAAGCTATGTGTCAAGCTATCGCAGAAGATCTTGAAACCGACATTGGCAATGTGAACGTGAAAGCCACAACAACTGAGCGTCTTGGGTTTACTGGACGTAAAGAAGGTATTGCAACTGAAGCTGTTGTCGTACTTGTAAAGAAATAACGAATGATTCTGCCCTGAGGAAAGCTCACGGGTTTATGCAATGGTAATGGTATGATCGATATTTTGTCTTCTTTGGCCTATTTAAATGGCCGCCCCAATTCAACCGGAAAATTAAAAGTTGAGCCAGAGCACTTTCAGGTAAGTGAAGATTTGGGCTTTGATTTCTCCGGTGAAGGTGAACACCTTATGGTTCGAATTCGAAAAACAGGGGAAAATACAAGCTTTGTCGCGAATGAGTTAGCTAAAGCTTGTGGAGTTAAGTCAAAAGATGTCAGTTGGGCTGGATTAAAAGATCGCCATGCCATTACGGAGCAATGGCTTAGTGTACACTTGCCCAAGGGAGGAGAGCCAGACTTGCGTACTTTTCTTACCAAGCATCCTAGTATAGAAGTGATTGAAACTAGGCGTCACAATAAGAAGCTTAGGCCTGGTGATTTAGTCGGAAACCATTTTAGTATCACACTGACTGAAGTCAGTGATGTTGAAGATGTCACTCGTCGCTTGCAAGCGATTAGTTTGCATGGTGTACCTAATTATTTTGGTAGTCAGCGTTTTGGGAATCAGGGTAACAATCTTGATGAGGCTAGACGTTGGGGAAGGGAAAATGTTCGTACTCGTAATCAGAATAAACGCAGTCTTTATCTCTCTGCTGCTCGCTCATGGATTTTTAACACAATTGTCTCAAAACGCATCGAACAGGACTTGTTTTACCAAGCGATTGTGGGGGACTGCCTTCTGACAGATGAAGGTATCATTTTAGCTGAAACACAAAAACTGGTCGCATTAAATGAAAGCATCAGCAAAGGGAGTGTGGCTATTACTGCGGCGATGGCGGGTGATAATGATTTACCTACTGTATCTGATGCTCTCTTAATCGAGCAGCCTCAGCTAGATGCTGAACCTGATTTGATGGCGTTAATTCGAGGCAACCGAATGCGGCATGAGAGGCGAAGCATAGTCCTTAAACCAAAAAATTTAGCGTGGAGTATAGATAGTGACTCAGTTAAGTTAGACTTTTCTCTAGAGGCTGGTTGCTTTGCGACGGCGCTGATTCGAGAGCTGATCCAAGAAATACAAGTGGAGCGCAATTACCAATGACTGATAAAGCTTTGAAAATATTGCTCAGTAACGATGATGGAGTGCATGCTGAGGGTATACACGCCATGGCTGACGTGCTAAGTAGTTTAGCGCAAGTGACTATCGTTGCTCCCGATAGAAATCGTTCAGGGGCATCAAACTCGCTAACCTTGGAGCAGCCCTTAAGAGTTAAGGCTTTATCTGAGCGTATATATTCAGTCCAGGGAACACCCACTGACTGTGTCCATTTCGCGCTAAATGAATTAATGAAGGATGAACTTCCTGATTTGGTCTTATCTGGTATTAATCATGGTGCCAATTTGGGTGATGATGTGCTGTATTCAGGTACGGTAGCAGCTGCGATGGAAGGGCATTTTCTAGGAGTTCAGTCGATAGCATTTTCTTTGGCTGGCAAGGTGAACTTTCAAACCGCGGCCCATGTGGCAAAACAAATGGTCGAACAACATCTCAATGCTCCAATTCCAACCAACAAACTTCTCAACGTGAATGTTCCTGATTTATCATTGAATGAGCTAAAAGGGATCTGCTCAACTCGTTTGGGCGCCCGTCATCATGCTGAACCTATGCTGAAACAGCAAGACCCGAGGGGATGTGATATATATTGGCTAGGTCCTCCTGGCAAAGAGCAAGATGCGGGAGAAGGAACGGATTTTTATGCTATTGAGCAAGGGTTTGTTTCAGTAACGCCAATTCAGGTAGATCTAACTGCACATGAGTCACTATCTACGATGAACAGCTGGCTACAGGAAAAATATCAATGACAAACCCCAAGGCTGATAGGTTAATTGACTTTCTAATGGCGAGTGGCATCCAAGATAAACTGGTAATCAATGCAATACATTCGATTCCTCGCGAGCAATTTGTATCTCAAGCAATGCAGCATCAAGCCTATGATAATAATGCATTACCGATTGGTCAGGGACAAAGCATCTCGCAGCCCTATATGGTCGCAAAGATGACTGAGTTATTGGAATTGACGCCGGAGAGTAAAGTTTTAGAAGTGGGTACAGGTTCGGGTTATCAGACAGCAGTCTTAGCTCACTTGGTAAAACATGTTTACTCTATAGAGCGGATAAAGTTGTTACAGTGGGAAGCGAAACGTCGACTTAAATATTTGGATATTTATAACGTGTCGACAAAGCATGGTGATGGTTGGCAAGGCTGGCCTGCCAAAGGCCCCTTTAATGCCATTATAGTTACCGCTGCTGCTGCATCAGTTCCACCAATATTACTCGAACAATTGGACGAAGACGGTGTTTTAGTTATTCCTGTGGGTGAAGAAGAGCAGCGTTTGCTTAAAATTACGCGCTGTGGAAACCATTACCCTTCAGAAATTGTAGAAAATGTTCGCTTTGTGCCTCTTATAGCAGGTGAACTTGCTTAACTATGATGCGCAAGACTGAGTCCATTATTTTTGTTATTCCACTTATAAGCGCAATACTTATTGGATGCAGCGCTAATTTTCCAGCCCCCGTTTCAGGGTTAAACAAAGATTACACAAGCATTTCTCGTGGTAGTTATAGAGGAAGTTATTATCAAGTGGAGAAAGGTGACACCTTGTATTTTATTGCATATGTCACGGATAAGAATGTAAATGATATTATTCGTTACAATGATTTAAAAAAGCCTTATACCATTTATCCCGGTCAAAAATTAAAGCTTTGGCAGCCTGCATATAAAACCCCAGCTTACGGTGGGGCGGGGGCTGTAGTCGCATCAGCACCAGTTGTAGTAGCATCGACATCTGCGATTAATTCAAGCTCAAGTAAAGAATCTAATCAAGTAGTTAGCAATAAGAAGGCTAGCAATCAGTCCATATCTCCCGCAAAAGCCACTGTGAACAAGGTTGATCAATCCTCTGCAAAGGAGTATGTTGGAGCTAAAAGTAAAACAAATGTTAACAAACCCGTCAGTTATGCGAATCCAAATAGTGAGAAAATTTCTAAGTGGTTATGGCCAGCCAAAGGGAGGATAATTAAAAATTTCTCAGCTGGAGACCAAGGAAACAAAGGTATAGACATTGCAGGACAGCGAGGTCAGCCAATATCGTCGACAGCTAATGGAACCGTTGTATATTCGGGTAATGCACTTAAAGGTTACGGGAATCTTGTGATTATCAAACACAACGATAACTATCTTAGTGCTTATGCGCATAATGAACGGTTGCTCGTGCACGAAGGACAAAGTGTAACAGCAGGCCAGAAAATCGCAACGATGGGCAGTTCTGGAACTAACAGTGTTCGACTACACTTTGAAATTCGTTACCAAGGTAAGTCAGTGAATCCTAAACGCTACTTACCCTAATACTTTATAGATTTATAGCGGCATTAATAGAAATGTTTCGCTAGATCGCCAGGGGGAGGGGCTATGAGTATCAGTAACACAGCAACGAAAGTCGAAGAGTTTGAGCTTGAAGCAGAAATGGAAGCGATTCAAGCTGATGATTCCACAACCACGGGTAGTGCCCAAGCAGAGGATACCAAAGAGGACTTTGATGTATCCACCAAAAGCTTAGATGCGACCCAACTTTATTTAGGAGAAATTGGTTTTTCACCTTTGCTCACCGCTGAAGAAGAGGTGTTGTATGCGCGTCGTGCTCTAAGAGGGGACGAAGCGGCTCGCAAACGTATGATTGAAAGTAATCTTCGTTTGGTGGTGAAAATATCCCGTCGATATAGTAACCGTGGTCTCGCGTTACTTGATCTTATTGAAGAAGGCAATCTTGGCTTGATCCGAGCGGTTGAAAAGTTTGATCCTGAGAGAGGTTTTAGGTTTTCAACTTATGCGACATGGTGGATCAGACAAACTATTGAGCGTGCTTTGATGAATCAAACTCGGACTATACGTTTACCTATTCATGTTGTAAAAGAGCTTAACATCTATTTACGTACAGCTCGAGAGTTATCTCAAAAGCTCGATCATGAGCCTACAGCGGAGGAGATTGCGCTTCAACTTGATAAACCAGTTGATGATGTCAGTAAAATGCTGCGTCTTAATGAGCGCATCAGTTCAGTCGATACCCCAATAGGCGGAGATGGTGAGAAAGCACTGCTTGATATCATTCCTGATGTAAACAATTCAGACCCCGAAGTTTCCACTCAGGATGATGACATCAAGTCCTCATTGATTGACTGGCTTGATGAGTTGAACCCAAAACAAAAAGATGTCCTAGCGCGTCGTTTTGGATTATTGGGTTACGAGCCTTCAACTCTGGAAGAGGTGGGACGTGAGATAAACCTTACTCGAGAAAGAGTCCGCCAGATACAGGTTGAAGGTTTGCGTCGCCTAAGAGAAATTCTGATTAAGCAGGGGCTCAATATGGAGAGTTTGTTTAGTATTAATGAAGAATAACTGAGCTTGGGTTTAAAAAGGCCTGGTAGTTAACCAGGCCTTTTTATATAGCGTTATTTATCCTTGTCCTTACATGGATAGACTTTCACCAATTTGATTCGGTTTTCTTCTAAGTCAACGATCTCCATCGGATGCCCCGAAACTTGAACACTGATATGACTTTCTGGTATATCTTCTAAGTGTTCCAGTATTAAGCCATTTAATGTTCTAGGACCATCTGTCGGTAATTTCCACATCAGCCCTTTATTGATATCTCGGATGTTTGCACTACCTTCAATAAGAAAGCTACCGTCACCTTGAGGTGTAATTTCATCAGATAGACTTGGAGTGATGGAAGTTGTGAACTCACCAACAATCTCCTCTAAAATGTCTTCAAGAGTGATAATGCCAATTATATCGCCATACTCGTTAACAATAAGGCCAATACGTTCTTTGTTGCGCTGAAACTTGAGCAATTGAATATTGAGCGGAGTGCCCTCTGGAATGAAATACACTTCATCTGCGGCACGTAGCAAAGTTTCTTTATTGAACTCATTTTTCTCTAGCATTAGGCGATAAGACTCACGCAGTCTTAGCATGCCGACGACTTCATCGATTTGATCTCGATATAGAACAACGCGGCCATGCGGAGAGTGAGTGAGTTGTCTTACTATGGACTTCCAATCATCATTTATGTCGATGCCAGTAATTTCATTTCTTGGAATCATTATGTCGTTAACCGTCACATTCTCTAAGTCGAGAATGGAAATCAACATATCTTGGTGTCGCCTTGGAATGAGGCTTCCAGCTTCGTTTACCACAGTGCGCAGCTCTTCAGAGCTTAAATGGTCATCGCCGCCATGTTTGGCTCTGATCCCTAAAAGTCGAATAAAGCCGTTAGTGATGAAATTAACCAACATGACTAGTGGTGATAATAACTTCATTAATATGGTGAGCAGAATGCTGCTTGCATAGGAAACTCGTTCAGGGTAGAGGGCAGCAAGAGTTTTAGGCGTAACTTCAGCGAAAACGAGAATCACCATAGTTAATGCACCTGTTGCTATAGCCACGCCGATATCGCCGTACAAACGCATACCCAATATGGTTGCGATAGCGGAAGCTAAGATGTTAACTAGGTTGTTACCGATTAAAATTAATCCGATGAGGCGATCTGGGCGAGCCAGTAGTTTTTCTACACGTTTAGCGCCTTTGTGACCATGATTGGCAAGGTGTTTGAGCCGGTATCGGTTCAAAGCCATCATGCCTGTCTCTGAACCTGAAAAATATCCTGAAATAACGATAAGACATGCGAGTAGGGCAAATAATGCGCCCGTTGATATGTCGTCCAAAGCTGATTGTTTCCTTTTGAGGTTTGGTTAATTTATGACCTAAGCTGAGCGTGAAGTCAATCCCAAGTGATAAGTAAAACATTGTAAAAGAAAGGTGCACTGTGTGCACTTTTAAATATCAATTAGTTAAGGATAATTTCGCGAACGAATCGACTACCGAAATAAGCCAAAGTTAATAATGTAGCTCCAGCAACAGCGAACCAAGTTACCTTACGACCTCGCCAACCTTTTTGGTAGTGGCCCCACAGCAAAATCGAATATACGATCCATGCGACACACGACAGTATCCCTTTATGTGCTTTGCCCTGAGCAAACATATCCTCAACAAAAATAAATCCTGTTAATAGAGTTCCTGTGAGTAGAAGATTGCCGATCAGGATAATCTTAAACAGTTGCCTTTCGACCATAAGTAGCGGTGGTAAATTTGGGTTGATACTTAATGCTTTTTTTGATTTGAGTTTGTGATCTAGCCAAGCCAGTTGCAGAGCGTAAAGTGCGCCAATTGTTAAAGTTGAGTATGAAAACAGTGCCAAGGAAATATGGATGAGCAGTTTCGGGTCTTGTTCTAAGTGAGTAATGAAGGTACTGGGCAAGAAGGCTGCCGCAGATAGGTTAATCGCTGCAAAACAATAAACGACAGGAAGCAGAAACCATAAACGCGTTTTTAGCATTGCCAGACTTAATACCAAAGAAATAATGAAACTTATCAATGAGGCAACATTGAGAATGCTGAGGTTTTGCCCTGAGCCTTCAATGATAAGATCACCCAACAACCAAGCATGAAAGGCCAGAGCTAAAAATGCACTGGCTGAGACTGTTTTGGTGCGAATGCCGACCTGATGTACTAGGCCCGGAACTATGCTTGCGATTGCTAAAACATAGAGTATTGCAGCAGCAACGGCTATGATGTTGTCCATGCTTCTCTGTTATCTGGTGAATTTTTGATAAATTATACCTTGCATCAAAAGCTTGGGCTATGACTTATATAGCTGATTTGCGTGTTGTGATAGATCAAAAGTTACTACAGAAGTGCAAAGCAGTGTCAGGCTAAGGTATACTCAGAATAATTTTGTCGCCAAGTAACGGGCGGTGGCATATAGGGTCGCTCAGATAAAGAGACTAAGATGTTTGATAATTTAACGGATCGATTATCCAAAACCCTGAAGAATATCAGTGGTAAAGGTCGCTTGACCGAAGACAACATAAAAGACACATTGCGTGAAGTACGTATGGCTTTGTTGGAGGCGGACGTTGCCCTTCCTGTCGTGCGTGATTTTGTAAAACGTGTAAAAGAAGGTGCGGTTGGCGTTGAGGTTTCAAAATCTCTAACGCCTGGGCAAGAATTCATTAAGATTGTTCAAACTGAACTTGAAGCCGTCATGGGTGAATCTAATGAGGCACTTAACTTAGCCGCTCAGCCGCCAGCCGTTATTTTGATGGCCGGTTTACAAGGTGCGGGTAAAACGACCTCTGTAGGTAAACTGTCCAAGTTGTTAACAGAACGAGATAAGAAGAAAGTTCTGGTTGTTTCCGCTGACGTATATCGACCGGCTGCGATCAAGCAGTTAGAAACACTTGCATCAGATGTAGGTGTTGATTTTTTCCCATCTTCAGCAGACCAAAAACCATTAGATATTGCTAGTGCTGCGATAGACCACGCCAAGAAAAAGTTTTATGACGTACTACTTGTTGATACGGCGGGCCGCTTAGCTGTTGATGAACAGATGATGGCTGAAATTCAGGAGCTTCATACCGCAATTTCTCCTGTTGAAACATTGTTTGTTGTTGATGCGATGACAGGGCAAGATGCAGCGAACACTGCAAAAGCATTTGGCGATGCTTTACCATTAACAGGGGTTGTTTTGACCAAGATAGATGGTGATGCACGTGGTGGCGCTGCATTATCAGTGCGCCATATCACGGGAAAACCAATCAAGTTTTTAGGTGTTGGTGAGAAAACGGATGCCCTAGAGCCATTTCACCCAGAGCGTGTTGCCTCTCGCATTCTTGGCATGGGGGATGTACTTTCTCTGATTGAGGATCTACAACGCAACGTTGATACCGAAAAAGCAGAAAAACTGGCTAAAAAGTTTAAAGAAAAGAAAGGTTTCGATCTTGAAGATTTCCGTGAGCAATTGGGACAGATGCAGAATATGGGTGGCATGATGGGAATGCTAGACAAACTGCCTGGTATGTCTCAGTTGCCTACGGATGTAAAAGATAAAGTTGATGATAAAATGTTCAAACAGATGGAAGCCATTATCAACTCGATGACAATGAAGGAACGCCAACGTCCTGAACTCATTAAGGGTTCTCGTAAAAAACGCATTGCCGCTGGTTCAGGAACGCAAGTTCAAGATGTTAACCGCCTACTCAAGCAGTTTACTCAGATGCAGAAGATGATGAAGAAAATGCAAAAAGGCGGCATGAAAGGCATGATGCGTAACATGCAAGGTATGATGGGTGGCATGGGCGGAGGTGGCTTCAATCCATTTGGTCGATAGTCGATAACCCATTAAAAATTCAAGGTGTTAGTTAGCTCACAAAATTATTACTGCTTTATCTAATGATAAAGTGGCAGTAGGTTGGTGAAAAAATAGCTAAATACCTTGCAATACTGCGGAATAAGAGTAAAATTCCGGAGCTTTATTTTGGCACGAGACCCCAAACTGTTTCATATGAGCAGTCCTTGGGGTTAATTTTATTTTTGAGAAAGCAAAGAGGACGACATGGTAACCATTCGTTTGGCACGTCACGGCGCGAAGAAGCGTCCATTTTATCAAATCGTAGTAGCGGACAGCCGCAATGCTGCAACTGGCCGTTTCATTGAGAAAGTGGGTTTCTTTAACCCAACGGCTAAAGGTCAAGAAGAAGGTCTACGTCTAGACCTAGATCGCGTAAACCACTGGGTTGGTCAAGGCGCATCTCTATCTGACCGTGTAGCTAAGCTAGTAAAAGACGCTCAAAAAGCGGCTTAATTCTTAATTTAAGAAGAAGTAATTAGCTTATGTCGATGAAAGGTAAAGAAACAACGAGCAGTGATAAGATTGTAGTAGGTAAGCTTGGTGCTTCTTACGGCATTCGTGGCTGGCTTAAGGTTTTTTCCTACACAGACAATACTGAAAGTATATTTGATTACTCTCCATGGTTTATAAACCAAAAGGGTGAGTGGGTTGAGCAAAAAGTAGAAAGTTGGAAGCGCCATAACAAAGGTTTGGTGGTAAAACTTGAGGGTCTAGACGTGCGTGAAGATGCACAGTTGTTGACCAACTTTGAAATTGCTATCGACCCTGCCGTATTGCCAGAATTGCCAGAGGATGAATTCTACTGGCGTGATCTAATTGGAATGCAGGTAGTAACTGATAAAGGTTACGATTTAGGTATAGTCTCTGACATGCTTGAAACTGGATCCAATGATGTTTTGGTGGTAAAAGCAAATCTAAAAGATGCTTTTGGTCAAAAGGAACGACTAATTCCGTTCCTTGAAGAGCAAGTGATCAAACTTATTGATCGCCAAGCTCAACGGATCGAAGTTGACTGGGATCCTGGATTCTAACTCCAAGTAACGGAGCAATTGAACCAAGTTTATATTGGTGAAAACATGTGGGTTGGCATAATTAGCCTTTTTCCAGAAATGTTCCGCAGCGTTACTGACTATGGAGTAACAGGTCAAGCGGTTAAAAAAGGTCTTTTGTCAGTTGAGTCATGGAATCCTAGAGATTTCACTCATGACAAACATCGCACCGTCGATGATAGGCCTTACGGTGGTGGCCCTGGTATGTTGATGATGGTTCAGCCTTTGCGCGATGCTATCCATGCAGCTAGAAGAGCCTCACCGGGCAAGACGAAAGTTATCTACCTATCTCCTCAAGGTCGTAAACTTGACCAAAAAGGAGTAGAAGAGCTGGCAAAAAATGAGAATTTACTTCTGATTTGTGGCCGCTATGAAGGGGTAGATGAGCGTGTCATCCAAGCTGAAGTTGATCAAGAATGGTCAATAGGAGATTTTGTGATGACGGGTGGTGAAATACCAGCCATGACGTTAATTGATTCTGTTTCACGGTTTATACCGGGAGTATTGGGAGATTTTGCGTCGGCAGAAGAAGACTCTTTTGCCAATGGTTTGTTAGATTGCCCTCATTATACGCGACCTGAGGTATTAGATGGCCAACCAGTACCACAAGTACTGACATCTGGTAACCATAAGAACATTCGTCGCTGGCGACAGAAACAGTCGCTAGGCCGTACTTGGCTAAGAAGACCAGAGCTCCTGGAAAACCTAGCTCTGACTGACGAACAGGAACAATTACTGGCTGAGTTCATAAAAGAACATCAAAAGCAGTAACCTATTAAATTTAGTATCAGTTTATTCTAGGAATATTGAAAATGAGTAACATCATCAAGGCTCTTGAAGAAGAGCAAATGAAAAAAGACCTACCTAACTTTGCACCTGGTGACACAGTTGTTGTTCAAGTTAAGGTTAAAGAAGGTGAACGTGAGCGTTTACAGGCTTTTGAAGGCGTTGTAATCGGTATCCGTAACCGTGGTCTACATTCTGCATTCACTGTACGTAAGATCTCGAACGGTGAAGGTGTAGAGCGTACGTTCCAAACTCACTCTCCAATGGTTGATAGCATTGAAGTTAAGCGCCGTGGTGCAGTACGTCGTGCCAAGTTGTACTACCTACGTGAGCGCTCTGGTAAGTCTGCTCGTATTAAAGAGAAGCTTGCTAAGAAGTAATGCTTTAACTAGCGTTCTCATCGTATTAGCGGAGGCCAATCGGCCTCCGCTTTTTTATGTTCTGAAATAATTGATTTAATACTGCTCTTCTGACCAACCATCAGCATCAGACATGTCAGGAGCGCCGGGAATTGAATTTTCTTCGTCTGCCCATCCACCAAAATCTATCATTTGGCATTGCTTACTGCAGAAGGGGCGATGAGGGCTGGCTTCACACCATTTAACATCTGTGCCACATTTCGGGCAAGCGACAGTAAATACTTTGGTCATAGTTGGCTTCTCTAGGAAAATACATATCTTAGCTACATACAGCTAACTTGAATTCAATATTATCACAGGAAGCCTGGCCTGAAGCAAAAAAGATAAACTTGATTGCAAATCGATTCTTGTGGCCTGAAATCATGGGATATACCCCATACTCCATTGGGATTTCTAGACGAAGGATATTGGCATCCTCGGCATCACTTTGATAAAAACCAGAGTGTGCTTCTTGCTGTTGGAGGTGTCCAGTTTCACGTGTTAGACGTAACCAGAGCTTGAGGGCATCAGTGAGAGGTTGTAGATTTTCTATCCAGAGACGACTGTCTTCAATTTTCTTCTTGATAGGTAGATGCAACCAGTGGTGAAGCGCTGGTAGATCGAAGCAACATGAGCCTCCGGGCAAATTAAATCTTTGTCTAATAGTACTGAGAAAACGGTCTTCTTTTAGGCTTTGGCCAAAGCGTTCGGCCGCCATTAGTTTGCTATGAACATCGTCAACTTCAGCTAATACGTTGTTGAGCATTTTTTGATCTACACCTTCAACATGTAGCCATGAACGATAAGAGAGACGCTGTTTTTCGATATCTTTCGCTAACTCGCTTTTGAGTTGTATTTGTTCAAAAATTTCAAGTAAGTCAAAAAGTGAGCGAAAGAATAATAAATGCTGCATATCATCGCTAAATTGGGATGACATATTTAATTGATTGAGCAAGGCTTCCACTCGCAAGTATATGCGAGTTTTCTCATTCAATGGATGTTCAAAGTAGTGCGTTGTCATTCCATGTAGCCTTCGATTATTCTTCCCTTATTCTGACCGATTTTCCATACTTAATTCTAGATACTTTTTATGTAATTCTGTGATTTGAGGCAAAAGTTCCTTGTTTGTTGCATCATTCTTTATTACATCATCTGCAACATTTAGCCTATCACCACGACTTGCTTGAGCTGCAATGATAGCTTGAGCTTGTTCAAGTCCTACCTTGTCCCTTTCCATTGTTCTAAGCAGCTGGGTTTGTTCATCAACATCAACTACCAAGACTCTGTTGGTCAAGCTTTGTAAGTTGTTCTCGACCAGTAATGGAATTACTAGCAGCACATATTGTGACGACGCATTAGCAACATCTAACTGCATTTTTTCCCTAATCATAGGGTGAAGTAGCGAATTGAGCCACGTTTTGTCCTCTTCACATGCGAAGACCTTATTTCTTAGTTTAGCTCGATTTAATGTTCCGTCACTCAATAAGATATTAGAACCAAAACGAGATTTTATCGCTTCTAACCCCAAGGAATCTTTTTCAACGACTTGTCTCGCTATGATATCGGCGTCGATAACCTCGATACCATAATGAGAATTGAATAGGTTCGCCACTGTGGTTTTTCCACTAGAGATCCCCCCAGTAAGCCCGACAACAAAAGGCATCTTAGACTCCAATAATTTGAGTGAAGTACCAATTTACAATATTTTCCCCCCAGATAGCACTAATCCAACCTGCTATGGCAAGATAGGGGCCAAAAGGGAAAGCTTTATCTATACCTTGCTTTTTCAAACTTAGCTGAATAAGTCCCAATATTAGTCCAACTAGAGAAGAGAGCAGGACAATAATGGGCAAATACTGCCAGCCTAGCCAAGCACCTAAAGCTGATAGCAGCTTAAAATCACCATAACCCATGCCTTCTTTACCTGTGATAAGTTTGAAAGCCCAATATACAGACCACAAGCATAAGTAACCTGTGATGGCTCCAATTACAGAGTCTTGTAATGATACTGGGCTTATACCAAGAAGAGACAGGGCTATACCTGACCAAACCAAAGGCAGAGTCAGTTGATCTGGCAATAGCATAGTATCCAAATCTATGAAGGTTGCCGCAATGAGGACAAAGGTAAAAAAGAGTAAAGCGACAGAAAAATAACTGAACTCGAATTGGTACGCTATGGTAAAACTGAGTAGAGCAGACAATAGTTCAACCAAAGGATAACGAACGCTTATTTTGCCTTGGCAAGAATGGCATTTTCCTTTTAGTAGTAGCCAACTAATCAATGGAATGTTATCACGGATACGAACTGGTGTTTGGCACTTTGGACAGTGAGAGCCCGGGGTGCTCAGGTTAAAATTGCCAGAAGGAGGTTCTATCTTGTATTCTGGAAAGCAGTCTGCGCATTCTTTTCGCCATTCATATTCCATGATCTTAGGCAAACGGTGAATGACAACATTAATGAAGCTTCCGATGATTAAGCCAAATAAAGTAGCTAAGGTTGGAAATAACCAAGGGTAATAAAAAAACAGATCCATATATGACTCAGCTGATTTAGGAAGTAGGCGTGATTTAAGGTGAGTATATTAGCTCATTACGTTGACTAAGTTAAAGATGGGTAAGTACATAGCGATCACCAAACTTGCTACAATTGTACCTAGAGTTACTATCATAATAGGCTCAAATGCCCGACTCATATAGTCGATAGTCTTTTCAATCTCGTTTTCATATTCATCTGCGACTCGATTTAGCATTTCAGCAAGACGCCCTGACTCTTCACCTAGCATGACCATTTGCATCATAAATTCGTCAAAGGTGTTACTTTTTCGCATCGCTAGATGCAAGGCAAGACCAGAATTCACCTCCTTAGTGACTCTACTTATTGCTGTTTGGTAAAACGTATTGTCAAATGTTTGGGCTGCTGTTTGCAAACTTGGTGTAATTGGAATACCAGAATCAAAGCAAGTTGCTAACGTTCTAATAAATTGGCTAAGACAAGCCAAACGGTATAATTTTCCAATTAGGGGAATGCACAGCTTTATGCTGTCTAGCTTTCTTCGGCAATGATTTGAGTATCTGTATCCAAGTCGAATCGATATGATAAGCAGGATAAACCCAACAGTGATATAAAGCCCGTAATCTAGCATCGCTTGAGATAGGTGAATCACTTGTTGAGTGAACCAAGGTAAGGGAGCGTTATAGCTTGTAAACATGCGTTCGAGTTCGGGAATTACTTGAGTGAGCATAAGTATAGTTACAAGCCATGCTGTTCCAAAAACCAAACAAGGATATATACTGGCTGCCAAAGCTTTTGAGCGTATATACTCGCTTTTTTCTCTGTGAACCGCGATACGTTGTAAGGATTCTGCCAACCGCCCTGAGTTTTCACCAGCATGAATAATCGCTAAATATAAGGAGTCAAAATGCTTAGAGGATTCTTTAAGAGCTTGGGTTACTGATATCCCAGATTCGAGCTTTTGACGTATTAGCCATATGAGAGACTTAATTCCTGCTCTTGTTAGATTGTTTGCAATAAGTTTGAGTGAAGTGGTAATGGGTAATCCTGAGTCGATCATACTAGCCCATTGGCGTGTTAGTAGGGTGATCTCTTTTGTATGGACTCTCTCTCGAATTTGACGGTAAAAAGGCAGTTTTCGCTTCAGAACTAAACTTACCTCAATACCTTTGTCATTAAGGTGTTCAAGGACTTGGGATTGGCTGAATGCGAGGGTCTTCCCTTGCAATTTTTGGCTGTTTGAACCGAATCCACGCCAAAAATAATCGTTTAATTTAGGTGCTGGCATACGGATACAATCCTTATCGAGCTAGCACTCGTTGCAGTTCGGCATAGCTAGTTATTCCTTGATGAACTTTCTCTAGCCCCAGTTGATAAAGCGTTTTCATGCCTTGTTTTTTAGCAAGTTTCTCCAACTGGTGTTGGGCGTCGTTTTTGAGTATCGAATAGGTCAATTCTGGACTCATGATTAACATTTCATAGATACCTATTCGTCCTAGGTATCCATGATTGCAAGCACTACACCCATTAGCACTGGCCTGGTAAATCATTGAGTTCTCGATTTTAGGTAAGCACTCGGGCTTTGCCGTAGGATACTTACATAAAGGACAAAGACGACGGAGTAATCTTTGGGCAATTACTAGACAAAGCGAAGCCGCGATATTATGTGGTTCTATGCCAATATTCTTGAGACGCACGATAGCCTCAGTACTTGAGTTTGTGTGTAACGTCGCCAGAACTAGATGGCCAGTTTGAGCGGCTTTAGTTGCAATATCGGCGGTTTCTTTATCTCGTATTTCGCCTAGCATGATGACATCAGGATCCTGTCTGAGAAAGGCTCGTAAAGCTTCAGCGAAGCCAAACCCAATTTGCGGCTGGATCTGCACCTGATTGATCCCTGATAAGCTTATTTCAATTGGATCTTCCGCGGCAGAAATATTGAGGTTTTCACTATTGAGTAAAGATAGGCCGCTGTATAAAGATAAGGTTTTACCGCTCCCTGTTGGCCCTGTGATAAGAATAAGGCCTTGAGGTTTTTTGAGCGCTTTTTCATACAATTGGCGTTGTATTGTGCTGTAACCAAGTACTTTAAGATCTAAGCTAGTGACTTGGTTATCTAAAATTCTTAATACTAGCTTCTCACCCCACATGGTGGGTAGAGTTGAAACACGGATATGGATATTATTTGATTTTGTTAGGCCCAAAGTAAAGCGACCATCTTGAGGCAAACGGTGTTCAGAAATATCTAGCTGCGCTAAAATTTTGAGTCTTGCTATAAGTCTTTTGCAAATTGTATGAGGTGGTTGATGAACTTCAATCAGTATTCCGTCGCAGCGAAATCGGATTCTAAACCAGTGTTCATATGGTTCGAAGTGAATGTCTGAAGCTTTTTTGCCAACGGCTTGCAAGATAACCTGATGAATGTAGTGGCTAACAGGTGATCCATCTTGATCCATTTCATCTTTTATCTTTACCTCATTGATAATTAAATTATCCAGCTCATGAAGACTCATATCTTGGGCGTTAGAGGCGAGGTTATCTTTATCTGCACCATACAGCGAATTAATGGTCAGTTTTAATTGAGTAATATCGCTAAGCACCCGCTTTATTTTCAAACCAGTAGAAAAATAAAACTCTTGTTCAGTACTCGAATTTGATGGATCTGTTACCGCTACAACCAACTGGTGATTTTGTACTTCGAGAGGTAATGCTAAGTGCTGGCGGGTTAGATGACTAACTCCTAGCTGTTCACAACATGACTGATAATTAAACTCTTCTAAGTTGATAATAGGAAGGTTAAACAGTTTGCTTAAAGTGTTAGTCAGAATTTGGGGAGTGAAACTATCAAGCTGTATCAGAGCTGAGCATACATCAATCTTTTCTTCTGTCATCGAAGTAAGTGTAGAGCTAACTTGCTGCTCATTAATAATATTGGCATTACAAAGTAATCTCGGAAGTAGGCTCATTCTTAGCTCCCTGGACACCAATATTGACTATCGGTGCCAACACAGTCAAGGTTCCAAACCAAACCGTTGTTAGACTCTTGGCTTGTCAGGGATATTGTCGAATCTGAGGGTAGAGAGCCTTTTGAGCCTATAGTGATAGCTTTTATAATGGTATCACCGTCATTAGATAGAGCTTCTATAGAATAACCATTAAAGACTTGCTGCGAGGGTATTCCATTTTGGCCTGAAATACAGTTTGTAGGAGAGCCTATGGTTGATATACAAATACCGACTGCCATTTTCATGGCTGACATGGAACTTAACATCTCACTGGCGTGAGCACGCTTGGTATAGTTTTGGTAGGTTGGAATGGCAAATGATGACAGAACTCCTATGATAGCGACAACTATCATAAGCTCTATGAGAGTAAAACCTAGTGATTGTTTCATTGTTGGTGCCATCATTCGTTTGCAGAGGATATGACACCCATTATATTAAGACAAACTAACGCCAGCTTCGGTCGTAAACTAGATCATTGAAGCTTGTTACCTGAATTGGTTTGTTATTTACACGCTTATTACACGATGGAATGATATGGTATGAGCGGAGTATTTTTATAGAATTTAAGATCGAAGAGAGAGTGATTAGCTCTAATGCCGATCAGTTAAACATTAATCGGCAGATCAATTGAATGATCCCA
>NZ_JAYQDQ010000023.1:27707-49266 GCF_038138445.1 Vibrio sp. | reverse complement strand
ACTATTTTTAGTCGGTGCCAGCTTTCAGTTAAATGGGGCTCACCGCCAGCTTACTCAAAACAGATAGGCAGACACAGGACAAAAAAGCGGTGATAAACTCATGTTTATCACCGCCTGAATATATCTTTATGCGCCTTGCTACACCTAGTCCCTATTAGGATGATTCAAAATGTGGTCCTCCCAATTCACTACTTCGATTTCATAAACCACCTTGTTGCGCACGCTTTCTCCGGCGGCGTGCATGGCGGATTTTGAGCCAGTAATCAGTGGGTGCCACTCTGGAAGAGGCTGCTTTTCTGCTAGCAGGCGGTAGGCGCAGGTGTGGGGTAGCCAAGTAAAATCATCGATATCATCACGAGTTAGCTTAGTGCACTCTTCACCTGATGAGAAACGGTTGGGATAATCTTTACACGAGCACGTTTTACTGTTTAGCCAACTACAAGCCACATTGGTGTAATAGATTTCTTCTGTGTCTTCATCCATGAGTTTATGTAGGCAACACTTACCGCAACCGTCACAAAGTGCTTCCCACTCTTGTTCGGTCATTTGTTCGAGAGATGTACTTTCCCAAAATGGTAGGCTCATAAACATTATTTAGATATTGGATAAAGGGAGGGCTTTATACCGTTATGGCTTATAAAGTGCAAGCCTGAAGAGAAAAATGGCAGGTAAAATTCAATTTCGCCCTTGGGTATATTGACCGTGATACCCTTGCTTTAAATACTGGGCTTTGTACTGACCATTGATGTGAACCAATGTGCCTTTTAAACGATCGAGGTAATACTCCTCTCTTTTATTACCATGTTTGAATTCGAGCGTCGCACCATCGAAAGAAAAATGAGTACTGATAAGATCACCATTCCAATACACACCTTCATTGGCTACTTTGAGTCGGTTTGCAGAATAGCTCGCGACATTGGCTTCTCGCCAAGTACCTAGTAATTCTTTACGGGCCTGCTTACTTTGGTGGTCAACAATGGAATGAACCCCAATACCAATCATTACCACGCCGCACAATCCTAGCACCATCACGGCGATACCCAAAGGTTTGGTCCAAAAGCTACTACTGCTCATCGTACAGCTGTCCCAAGTTATGCTTAATTCGAACACGACTGGCGTTCCCCTAACCCTAAAGTTTAGTGGAACAAATGTATAATTAACAAATTTATTAATACGGAAAGACTGAAATAATTCGTGGAGGTTTCTCTCTAGAGAAGTGATACGACTTATTGTCTATCAGAATTAAATTGAACAGTATGTTTTATGGGGCTTGGAGCTGCTTTTAGGTATGACGGAAAACGCACAAAAAGGTAAGCGCCCACGGACTGGGCGCTATCGATAACTTAAACCAAAGTCAGGTTAAGTGAGATTTCAGCACCAATAACTAAGCGCGAGATTGGGCATTTCTCTTTGGCAATAGCACCAAGTTCCTGCAATAGCGCCTCATCTAAACCCTCAGCAGACACTTGTGACGTGAGCTCTATTTGAGTAATTTTAGGGCCATCGTCTTCTCCTAAGTGTACCTTGGCTTGAGTTTTAATGGTTGGATTAAATCCTTTATCCGACAACAAAGCTGAAAGAAACATTGAGTAACAGCCTGCATGGGCCGCACCAATCAACTCTTCAGGATTAGTACCTGGACCCGTTTCAAAGCGAGAAGCGAAAGTAAATGGACCCTCAACTTCACCATACTTCATGACTCCATTTCCTGATTTCAATGTTCCTTGCCACACAGCGCTTGCTTGTTGTATTGACATAATTTTCTCCTCTTTTTATTGATATGGACGTAGCCAACACATGCCGTTAACTCAGCATAGCAGAGACTAAAGCAGTGCTCGTTGGCTTAAAAACAAAATTACCATCAATCTATCTACTAGTAAATAGACAATTGTGATATTTCTAAAAGGTAATCCTAATTATTGACACAGGTTTTTGATAAGCATGTTTTTTGCTAGAATCGTGCTCCTGTTTGAACAAGGGCAGAAAATATGAACTGTAGACTAGGCTGTGGAGCCTGTTGTATCGCACCGAGTATTTCTTCTCCCATACCGGGAATGCCGAATGGCAAACCTGCGGGAATTCGCTGTATTCAACTCAATAAAGATAATTTATGTAACTTGTTTGGCCGTCCAGAGCGACCTAAAGTTTGCCATGAATTTAAGCCTTGCTCTGTTGTTTGTGGTACAACCAATCAAGAAGCCATCAACAACATTACCCAGCTTGAAGCACTTACCTAAAAAAGCCGCTTGTTTCCAAGCGGCTTTTTTATGTCTTATAACCCGAGAATCACACCCGCAACGGCTGCGCTCATTAAGTTGGCCAACACACCTGCTGCAATGGCCTTAAAACCGTATTTTGAAATAAAGCTTCGACGCTCAGGTACTAAGCTCCCCAATCCACCAATCAGCATCGCCATAGTTGAAATGTTCGCAAAGCCACACAAAGCAAAAATAACAATTGCCTGTGAATGTTCACTCAATTGGTCTTGTACTTCCATTAACTGGATAAATGCCATAAATTCATTAACCACGACTTTTGTACCAATAAGCGATCCTGCCATGATGACTTCATTCCATGGAATACCTAAGAGCCAAGCAATCGGCGCAAATAAGTAGCCAAGCACAAGCTCAAAGCTCAGCTCCATTCCTATAAGACCGCCAAACCAACCCAAGATACCATTGAGCATCGCGATAACACTGACAAACGCAAGTAGAGTTGCGCCTACTGCCACAGCAATTTTAAGCCCTGACATGGCTCCATCTGCCATCGCCTCAACCACATTAGTCGCGCGCGGCAAATCAACATTTTCAAGCTCTAAATCTGAGCTAATTTTCTGGGTTTCAGGCACCAAAATTTTCGCCATCAACAAGCCTGCTGGCGCAGACATAAATGCCGCTGCGATAAGGAAGTTAAGATCCACGCCCAAAGATGCGTAGCCGACTAAAGTACCACCAGCAACAGAAGCAAGGCCTCCTGTCATCACAGCAAAAAACTGCGAGTCTGACATATGACGCAAGTAGGGTTTCACAACCAAAGGTGCTTCAATCATACCAACAAAAATATTGGCTGTTGCAGACAGCGATTCTGCGCGGCCAATAGACAAAAGCCTTTGCAGCCCACCACCAATAATATTGATCACTTTTGGCATTAGGCCAATATGGTAAAGCCCTGAAATAAGCGCAGAGAAAAAGATAATGATGCACAACACGTTAATAGCAAATGTAAAACCACCCGTTGCAAGACCACCAAACAGAAAAGCAATGCCTTCCTGTCCGTAGTTAATCAGATTAGATACCGCTTGTGTCACACTATTAAGCGCTTCTTTACCTGCAGGTACATAAAGCACCAATAACGCAAAAGTCACCTGCAAAACAAAGGCCAGTGACACAGTTCTAAGGTTTATATTTTTTCTATCAGTAGACAAAAGCCAAGCGATAGCAAGGATGGCGAAGATTCCTAGGATCGAGTTCATTCCAATATCCGACGAAAGAGTACAGAGAATGGCGCCGGATGATATTGAGTAAAATATAAGATGCAAACTCGAGTTGTTAACACTCAGATTTTGCAAAATCGGCAGGAACTCACTACCTATATTAACTGTTTGTTTTATTTAAAGATAACTGTTTGCCTCTAGGCTTTATTTTCCATATAGAAAATATGTTTACTCATATGGAAATAATAATACCGCTAAGATCGATGGATATAAGGGAGTAACCTTTCATCCCAATAACAGGGGGAACCTATCTTATTTTTGATAAAATCGATCACGGCGGTGATCTTGGGAGACAAATGACGGCGGCTCGGATAAACCGCGTAAAATGGCATATTTTGGTTAGGTGTCCAATCAGGAAGCAGCTGGATAAGCTTGCCCTGTTTAAATTCGTCACCAATGAGATAGGTGGCTAGATATGCCACTCCCCAACCAACCACGGCGGCATCACGAACCGCACTGGCTAAATCAACCGAATAATTTCCCGATACCTTAACGGTCAGTTGTTCACTCAATTTAGAAAACGACCAAGAGGTGTAATCTCTTTCCCAGCTTCGATAAATAATGCAGTTATGATCAACCAAATCATTGGGGTGTATTGGGCTCGTATGGTTAATCAAATAGTCAGGCGATGCAGCCACGACAAACTGACTGTCAGCCAATCGCTGTGCGACATAACCTTCTGGCAAGGTTTCATTATTGGTGATCCAGAGATCTAACCCGTCTTGGAGCATGTCTATTCGATTATCGAATAGGTGTAACTCAACTTGTAAATTAGGATGCTGAATACGCAACTCGTCAATAGTGGGGAGTATATGAAGTGTCGCAAAAGATTGAGACAGGCCAATTCGAATCAAACCCGCAACCTCATCCTTTTGCACCTCAACTTCCTGCTGAGCCTCAGTGACGGTTTGCAATACCTTTTGGCAATGGAGGAAAAACTGCTCGCCTTCGGCTGTCGGGGTGAAGGTTCTCGTCGTACGTTGGACAAGTTTTACGCCTAACGAATCTTCCAACAAAGCAAGCTGCTTGCTGACATGAGAAACAGAAACACCAAGGCTTTTCGCTGCTTGGCTAAAGTTTTTATGCGTCAGTAGTGTTGCAAACACTATCATCTGCGCTGCGCGATCGGCTAACACGAAGTCCCCAAAATTGAAAAAGGAGCCCTAAGGAGCTCCTGCATTAACATCTAAAGCACAATTCTATCAGCGAGGTGGCTAACCGCCAAAGCAAAATAATACGAGCGATTCCACTTCATCAATACGTTGTAGTTATTGTAAACCAAGTAAACGCGCCCATTTGCATCATCTGGTGCAATCAGCCATGCCTTGATATCCTTATCTAACTTAGGTAGTGGACGTCCATCATAGCGAGTAATTCCTAGTCGGCTCCAGTCCTGCAGATACTTCCCTTTCTCTTCACTACGCCCTTGAATACTTGTGTCAAAGCCTTTGGGTAACTTAACTTGACGCCCCCAAGTATGCTCGTTTGTCCAGCCAAATTGGCTCAAATAATTAGCCGCAGAAGCAAACACATCCGCTTCATTATCCCAAATATCTTTCTTACCATCTCCGCTACCATCAGCAGCATAAGAAAGGAAAGAGCTTGGCATAAACTGGCACTGACCCATAGCGCCTGCCCATGAGCCTTTCATATCTTCCGGCTTAATATGCCCTTCATCTAAAATCGTCAGTGCAGCCATGGTTTCTTTACGGAAAAACGCCTCTCGTCGACCGTCATAAGCCATGGTCGATAAGGCATCAATCACACTGTAGTTACCAGTAAAAGTGCCAAAGTTACTTTCTATACCCCAAAGCGCAACAATAAAGCGAGGCTGAACACCATATTGTTCCCCTACCTTATAGAGCGCTGTCTTGTGTTTTTCATACAGCTCTTTAGCCTGCTTAACTTTCCAATCAGGGACCGCTTTAGGAATGTATTCATCCAAGGTCAAGCGCTTTTCCGGTTGGTTACGATCAGCAGTCACTGCCCTTGGTTTGTATGTCACATTGGCAAAAGCGTCGTTGATCGTCTGTTCAGAAATGCCTTTGCTTCGCGCTTCACTTTTTAACCCTTCGACGTATTGTTCAAAACTCTGATCGTTCGCCCAAACTGAACTTGCAATCGTCGCACCTAGTATGACTGACAATAATTTCTTCACATTGCCCTCCTTGAGCAACATTATGATTCGCCGACAACTTCCCTATTATAGATGAGAGAAATTAGTCTGGTTGCCGGCGCGCCTTTTGTTGTTTGTATTCATCTAGTAGATTCTTTGGCGGCGGTGGCACTTGAAGAAAAAAGCCATCATCTTTAAGAGACTGAGTCACTTTATCGATATCGACTTGAGCCAACTCTCGTCCGTCCAAATTCACCATCATTACCATGGTAGGTTTGCCAAACATTTGCATCAATGTGTCAGGGACTTGTGAAAAATCCCCTTTCTTTGGAAGATATAAATATGCGCCTTCTTTTTTAGAACTTTTGTAAATTGCACAAAGCATGAAAAGCCTTTTCTATTTGAATGTATATAACGTCAATGTTTCGCTAATTTTGAGAGCAAAACAACCAATTGAGCACAAGAGTTCTTGCTGTGCTTTGTGCGGGAATATAACATGATACCCCTAGTCTCAGGCAACGCCCTAAGAGGTCCTCAAATAAGATGTCGAATTCACCCGATCTGAAAGGAAGTAGCTTTACTCTATCAGTTTTACACCTTTCTGATAACCATATAGAAAATACGATTCGGTTTCTCAGCGATAAAGTCGAGCAAGCTCCGGCTTTTTTTGCGCAGGCACCTGTTGTCATTAACATTTCAAAAGTGGCAGGCGATATTGATTTTCCACGATTAAAAAATGGCATTGCCCAAGCAGGTATGATTCCAGTAGGCGTGACTGGCTGCCGAGACAAACGTACACAAAACTTCGCATCTGACGCTGAGTTTGCGATTATGTCAGCCAGTAAGTCGCCTTCTCAAGCGCCCGCAACTATGGCGCCAACCAAAATCGTCCGTACGCCAGTGCGCTCAGGCCAACAAATTTACGCCAAAGACAGTGATTTAGTGGTGTTAAGTCATGTCAGCGAAGGAGCGGAAGTCATTGCAGATGGTTCAATCCATATTCATGGCACATTGCGTGGCCGCGCCATTGCAGGGGCTAGTGGTAATAAAGGCGCTGTCATCATCTGCGATAAACTCAATGCTGAATTGATGTCAATAGCTGGCCACTATTGGCTCACAGAGCAGTTCGCAGACGAATATTGGCAAAAAAAAGTTATGTTCAGTTTAGAAAACGACTCGCTTAAATTCGAGTCGTTAACAGTTTAAGAAAATAAGGAACAAATAATGGCACGCATTATTGTTGTCACATCAGGTAAAGGTGGTGTAGGCAAAACTACATCAAGCGCTGCAATTGCTTCGGGCCTCGCTCTGAAAGGTAAAAAAACCGCGGTTATCGATTTTGATATCGGTCTTAGAAATCTAGATTTAATTATGGGCTGCGAGCGCCGCGTAGTTTACGACTTTGTTAATGTAATTAATGGTGAAGCCACTCTGAATCAAGCGCTCATCAAGGACAAACGCACCGACAATTTGTTTATCCTACCGGCTTCTCAAACTCGTGATAAAGACGCTTTAACCAAAGACGGAGTTCGCCGTGTATTTGATGAACTCGATGAAATGGGCTTTGACTTTATCATTTGTGATTCTCCTGCCGGTATAGAGCAAGGTGCCTTGATGGCACTCTATTTTGCCGACGAAGCCATTGTTACAACCAACCCTGAAGTCTCTTCCGTGCGTGACTCAGACCGGATTCTAGGTATTCTTGACTCTAAATCTCGCCGTGCTGAAGAAGGGCTAGAGCCTGTAAAACAGCACCTTCTGCTAACTCGCTATAATCCTACTCGAGTGACACAAGGTGATATGTTGAGTGTCGAAGATGTAGAAGAAATTCTGCATATTTCTCTACTTGGGGTGATTCCAGAAAGCCAAGCGGTGCTTAATGCCTCAAACAAAGGTGTACCTGTCATATTCGACAATGAGACAGACGCAGGCATGGCCTATGATGATACTGTAGAGCGCTTATTAGGCTCTCAAATCGACTTCCGCTTTTTAACTGAGCAGAAGAAAGGTATCTTCAAGCGACTATTTGGAGGCTAAATGTCATTACTTGAATTTTTCCGACCACAAAAGAAAACTTCTGCCAATTTAGCTAAAGAGCGCTTGCAGATCATTGTCGCCGAACGTCGCAGTCAGGGCGATCCTGCACCATCATACCTGCCTCAACTTAAAGAAGACATTCTAAAAGTCATTGCAAAGTACGTTGCCGTTGACCCATCCATGGTCGACTTATCTTTTGAGCATAAAGACGATGATATTTCTGTCCTAGAGCTCAACGTCAAGCTTCCAGAAGACGAAAAATAGCCATCTGGGGTTAGCATTTGTGCTAACCCTTGGGTCTATCGAGCAATGTGGCTAAAAACCGTTTATAGTTTCAATATTTATCTAAACCTTCTCTCGTCTTGGACAGTTAATACTCCAATAATTTTTCCAAAGTTTTCAGCTAAAGCGATCCTTAGTATCATTATTTTCATACTTGTGGTTAAGAATAAAGATAATGTTCTTACGGGGAAAAAATCGCGTTCAGCGAAGACAAAACATAGGCTAGGAGCAGCTAGTAAAAATTATTCCGTCCTCTCGATTTTCTTTATTTAAACCCTAACTCTCTGTTATTTATATAGTTAACATTTAGCACGCAAATTCACACAAAACTTCACGATTAATCTCATGACCTTGGCTGGGTGAAATGGATAATGAGCTTCATTGAAATCAGCAATAGAGAAATGTAGAAATGAATATTATTAATAATTTTCGTGCTCATAGAAGTGACATGCTAAAAGCATCAGCAACAGCGGCAGATAAACTAGGTGAACGTCAGCTAGCAAAAGAGATTCGCGCCGTTAAACAGTTAAATAAGGACATGAAGGCATTTAACACAAAGGCTAAATACGTTATCAAAGACAACAAAAGAGTTGGCCCCCATAAACAAATTCCATCATATCGCTTAGATAAAGAACTATCGAGCTTAAAGAAACAAGCAACTAGAATAAGCCTAGACTTAGATTCAATTGGGCCCAAACATCAGAAAGCGAAAAATATCTACGCGTTCAAAGTAAACAGCCTAAAAATAGATAGAATCAACTCTAATCGTAATCAACCAGCTCGATCTATTGAGCCAAGCCGTCTTCCTAAAGGCGTCGAAAAAAGCTACCTAGGAGATGGAAACAGTTAATCAGCGAATTTGCCCCATACTCGCATAAAGTATGGGGCTAAACAGCCAAACCATCTATTGCCCACAGTTAACAAGTCTGTTAGCTTAGAACCATGAACACAAAAACTACTCCAGCCACCTACCGTGCTTTAACCACAAGCATGATGATGAACATGCCTTCACAGCGAATGCTGCGAGGGATGGTCTGCGTGTTCTAAATTTATCAATCACTGCATCACCATTCCCTAATACACGGTTGGGAAGGTGGTAAAACCAAGTGATATCTGGCCTCTCTTTTCAACCTTAGTATTGAAAAACAAGGAGATCGGCCAATGAATACTAACCACAGTTTTAAGCTAAATTTTTCTAAATCATCAAAAATAGAGTTTATTACGACTCCGATATTTTACGCCAACGGAGAGCCGCACTTAGGGCACGCCTACACTGGTATTATCGCTGATATTTTTTGTCGATATGAGCGCCTTTCACAGACGGATATCGGCTGCCAACTCATCACAGGCACTGACGAACATGGCCAAAAAATTGCCTCAGCGGCTCAATCAAATAATCTCCCAGCGCAAGATTTTGTCGATACGCTTTCACAAAGTTTTCAAGTGTTATGGCCAAAGCTTGCTATTGAACCGGATACTTTTATCCGCACCACAGATACCCAACACAAATTAAACATCCAGCGTATTTGGCAGCAGCTTGAGCAGCAAGGAGATATCTATCTTGGACATTATTCTGGACACTACTGCATTGCGTGCGAACAGTTTTATCCTGAAAAAGACCTGCTCGATGGCGCATCTTGTCCAGTTCATAAGCGCGAAGTAATTTTCAGTCAGGAGGAAACCTACCTATTTCGCTTAGAGAAATATCGCGAGGCACTAATTGAATACTACCAATCAAACGATAACTGCGTTGAGCCCTGTCATTATCAACAAAGCTTAATCGAACAACTAAAATCAGCACCACTCGAAGATTTGTCTGTATCTCGTATTAATAACAAATGGGGTATCCAAGTACCGAGTAATCAAGACCATACAGTATACGTTTGGATTGATGCGCTGTTTAGTTACCTTAGTGCAATACAGAATTGTGGTGGCAATACACATAGTCTTACCAATACACAACATGTAATAGGTAAAGATATCCTCCTGTTTCATTCGGTATACTGGCCTGCATTTTTATTGGCTTTGGATATAAAGCTCCCGCAAAAGCTAATAGTCCACGGTTGGTGGACCATTGGCGGCGAGAAAATATCTAAGTCCAATCCTGACACCACGGTGAATCCCAGCCTCTTTTCTGAGAAACTGACTTGCGATGGGCTGCGTTACGCACTTGTACGTCACAAACCGCTGCATCGAGACGGCAATTTAGTCCTCGATGAGTTTGCCCAAACCATTAATGCCGATCTGCTCAATAACCTCGCCAATCTCGTCAAACGAAACCACACACTGATCACTAAAAATTTCTCTGGCAAGATAACGCTCGACCAATTGCCACAACTTGATGAAGAGTGTATTGGTTTCATCAACTAGGTAATTCCAGTGCTCGAAAGCATTGTTAACGCTTATCAAACTCGTGATCTTCACCGAGTGGCTAAAGAGATAAATTGGGTACTGACCGAGCTAAATGGTTTCTTCCACCAAAGAGCACCTTGGCTGGTTAACAAAGAGCAACCCGAAGTCAAAGCGAAACAAACCTGCCTAGTGGTGAGTAATCTTGTGCGCGAGCTTGTTTGGCTACTCTCGCCCATCACACCAGAGCTTT
The DNA here is from genome assembly GCF_038138445.1 of Vibrio sp. Taxonomy (GTDB): domain Bacteria; phylum Pseudomonadota; class Gammaproteobacteria; order Enterobacterales; family Vibrionaceae; genus Vibrio. The sequence continues at coordinate 38,736 of NZ_JAYQDQ010000023.1, read as the reverse complement.
GTCAGACCATCATCGAAGAGAAAGGTACTCCCTCATCATCTATCTTTGAGCATCAAGCTTTGATCTTAAAAAATGTAGTGGCCCTTTGTGCTAAAAGTCACTGGCAAAAGATATAGACGATAAAAAGCCCCAGATTTTCATCTGGGGCTTGATTTTTCCCGATAGTTAGATTGGTTCGTGCTAGCGAAAATCTATCTCATATCTCATAACCCATACCTACTTATGCGTTAGTTTTGCTTTTTTTCGCTTTAGGCGCTGCCTTTTGATCGGCCTTTTTCTTAATGACAGTTGTACCTTCGAAGGTTTCACCTTCAACAAAAGCTTTACCATAGTAAGAATCTAGCAATACCGCTTTAAGCTCACTGATCAACGGGTAACGAGGGTTAGCACCAGTACATTGGTCATCAAATGCTTCAACCGCAAGCTCGTCAAGTTTAGCCACAAAATCTGCTTCAGCTACCCCTGCTGCCTGAATAGACATTGGGATATCCAGATTTACTTTTAGCTCATCCAGCCAAGCCAGTAAACGCTCTATCTTCTGAGCCGTGCGGTCGCCCTCTTGGCTCAAACCTAGGTGATCGGCTACCTCTGCATAACGGCGACGTGCTTGTGGTCGGTCGTATTGAGAGAAAGCGGTCTGCTTAGTTGGGTTATCGTTCGCGTTGTAACGTACCACATTAGAAATCAATAGTGCGTTAGCCAAACCATGTGGCAAGTGGAACTCAGCACCAATTTTGTGTGCCATTGAGTGACAAACCCCTAAGAAGGCATTCGCAAAAGCAATACCTGCAATGGTTGCAGCGTTATGCACTTTCTCACGAGCAATCGGATCATTAGCACCATTTGCATAGCTTGATGGCAGATATTCTTTGAGCATCTTAAGTGCTTGCAATGCTTGCCCATCGGAATATTCGTTGGCCAGAACAGACACATAAGCTTCTAAAGCGTGAGTCACCGCATCATAACCACCAAACGCAGTCAGCGATTTAGGCATGTTCATCACTAGGTTAGCATCTACGATTGCCATGTTTGGCGTAATTTCGTAATCCGCTAGTGGGTACTTAGCGCCTGTTTTATCGTCAGTTACTACCGCAAACGGTGTGACTTCTGAACCTGTACCAGATGTTGTGGTGATACAAACAAGCTCGGCTTTTTGACCCATTTTAGGGAACTTGTAGATACGCTTACGAATGTCCATAAAGCGCATGGCAAGCTCTTCAAAATGCGTATCTGGGTGTTCATACATTACCCACATGATCTTCGCCGCATCCATTGGCGATCCGCCACCAAGTGCGATAATGGTATCAGGCTGGAAGCTCTTCATCGCTTCAGCGCCTTTCTCAACCACAGACAGTGTTGGGTCCGCTTCAACATCAAAGAAAGTTTGCACTTCCATTCCTTGTGCTTTCAATAGGCTAACAACATCATCCGCATAGCCATTGTTAAATAGGAAACGGTCTGTGACTAGGAAAGCACGTTTTTTACCTTCTAAATCACCCAAGGCAATAGGAAGGCTACCGCGACGGAAGTAGATAGACTTAGGTAGTTTATGCCACAACATGTTTTCAGCTCGCTTAGCTACAGTTTTCTTGTTGATTAAGTGCTTAGGACCGACATTCTCAGAAATAGAGTTACCACCCCAAGAACCACAGCCTAGCGTTAAAGAAGGCGCAACATTGAAGTTGTATAAGTCACCAATACCACCGTGAGTCGTTGGGATATTGATCAAGATACGCGCCGTTTTCAGCTTGTCACCAAAATAGCGGATACGATCTGCATTAGTGTCTTGGTTGGTGTATAGACCAGATGTATGACCAATACCGCCAATCTCAACCATAGTCACAGCCTGAGCAACCGCATCTTCGAAGTTATCTGCACGGAATAGACCTAACGTTGGCGAGAGCTTCTCGTGAGCGAAAGCATCGTCGTAAGACACCTTACCTAAACCTTCGCCGACAAGCACTTTGGTATCTGCTGGTACAGAAACACCTGCCATTTCAGCAATCGCAGGAGCAGGCTGCCCAACAATCTTGGCATTCAACGCACCTTCAATCAGAAGAACGCTGCGCACTTTCTCTGCTTCGGCTTTGGTTAATACATACGCTTTGTGAGAGGCAAAGCGCGCTTTCACTTCGTCGTATACTTCATCAACCACAATCGCGGCTTGCTCTGATGCACAAACAACACCGTTATCAAATGTTTTAGACATTAATATAGATGCAACCGCGCGCTTGATATCAGCGGTTTCATCAATAACCACTGGCACATTACCCGCACCCACACCAATCGCAGGCTTACCAGAAGAGTAGGCCGCTTTCACCATACCTGGGCCGCCTGTTGCAAGAATAAGCGCAATGTCATCATGCTTCATCAAACCGTTCGACAGTTCCACTGATGGCTGGTCAATCCAACCAATAATGTCTTTTGGAGCACCGGCAGCTACTGCCGCATCTAAAACGAGTTTAGCGGCGTCATTGGTTGAGTTTTTCGCACGTGGGTGAGGAGAAAAAATAATGCCGTTGCGAGTTTTAAGAGAAATGAGTGATTTGAATATAGCAGTCGAAGTTGGGTTAGTGGTTGGCACAATACCGCAGATAATACCCACAGGCTCAGCAATAGTCATAGTCCCAAGGTTGTCATCTTGCTCAAGAATGCCACAGGTTTTTTCATCTTTGTATTTGTTGTAGATAAACTCAGAAGCAAAATGGTTTTTGATCACCTTGTCTTCAACGATGCCCATTCCCGACTCTTCCACCGCTTGTTGCGCCAGCGGGATACGTGCTTGGTTTGCTGCTAGAGAAGCGGCACGAAAAATCTTGTCGACTTGTTCCTGAGAGTATGTTGCGAACTCTTGCTGCGCTTTCTTAACGCGTGCAACCATTGCATCGAGTTCGGCCATATTAGTGACAGGCATAGGGAATCTCCTAAAATTAACAAATTATAAAAACTTTTTATTAACAACACTTAACACGCATAACCTGCTAAACATCGCTTTTCTTTGTTAGTAAATAGCTTTCACGACTGATTATATTATTTCAGGTGGTGAAAAAAATTGACCCAGATCAGTTCAGAAATAGTCTTTGATGACTTACTTAGCAACAAGATAAAAAACATTGATTAACCATACACTTGTAGATAATCAGATCATGAGAGAAAGTACACAAATCATTCAGTGCATAATTAATTTAGCTGATTTCTAGCCAAGGGGTTGTAAAAAAATTTCAATTCAAAAAGTACCAGTTACATGTAGCTCACCATTGTCGTGCAACAGACGGAGACTTCAGAGACAAATAAAAATGCGGCAATGATGGAAGCTGTGACAAGAAATGTACAAAATGTTAAAACCTGTATAAAGGTAAATCAGCGCTAAAAATACCAAGAAAGTACCTAGGTCGATATTTTTGCCAATAATTAGCTTTTTTCACTCGTGGACAAATGAAATTTCAACTATATTCCGCATGTTACAGATAGTTAACTACTCTTATGCTTAGGCGCAGACAATGCAGACATTCGAATTCGCGATTTTTTTACAATTCTTTTTAGGCCTAGTCGCCGCAGTGAACCCTGTTGGCATCATGCCGGTTTTTGTCTCTCTTACGGGTCATATGACGGCAGAGGAAAAAAACAAAACCGCCACCACAGCAAACTTTGCCGTGGCCATCATTTTGATCATATCGTTATTAGCAGGTCAAATACTGCTCGATATGTTCAGCATTTCTCTTGACTCATTTCGCGTTGCTGGGGGCCTCTTGTTACTCAGCATCGCATTTTCAATGATGAGTGGTAAGTTGGGTGAGGATAAACAAAACAAACAAGAAAAGTCGGAGTACGTTAGCCGCGAGCAAATCGGAGTCGTCCCCCTAGCCATGCCTCTTATGGCTGGACCTGGTGCCATCAGCTCCACCATAGTATATGGCGCTCGCTACCCAACTGCGATTGATACGGTAGGTATCAGTATTACCGTCGGTTTATTTTGTTTTTGCTCATGGCTACTGTTTCGCTCTGCACCACTGATCGTTCGATTTTTGGGACAAACTGGCATTAACGTTATCACCCGTATTATGGGTCTGATTCTTGGTGCTTTAGGTATTGAGTTTATTGCTAACGGACTGCGAAACCTATTTCCTGGGTTGGCTTGATGAAACTGATAAAGGTATGATTGGTGCTATTGATTAAAAGGTAGCTCTCTCATGCCGCGTCACGCATTAAAACACTATTTATATGTCATCATTTTCGGCACTCACACTAAAGCTGGACGTGCCTTTGATATTGCTCTAATTGTTGCCATATTTTCCTCTCTTGCTGTGCTTGTCCTAGAGTCTGTGCCAAGCATTGCCTCCCCATGGATGATGGAGCTGCGATATTTAGAGTACGCATTCACCGCCTTATTTAGTATCGAATATCTCCTCAGGCTATATTGCTCACCCAAGCCTAGTGCTTATGCGAAAAGTTTTTATGGCGTGGTTGATTTACTGGCTATTTTGCCCACTTATCTTGCCTTTTTCTTCCCAGGGGCATCATTTATGGGTGTGATTCGCTTGCTGCGGGTAATGCGAATCTTCAGGGTGTTAAAACTGGTCCGCTACCTACAAGATTCAAATATCTTGCTGCGCTCTCTTTTAATGGCGCGCAGAAAAATCCTGATCTTTTTCAGCACAGTCGGAATACTCGTTACCATTTTTGGCTCACTGATATTTGTGATTGAAGGGCCAGCCAATGGGTTCACCAGTATCCCGAAAAGTATTTACTGGGCGATCGTCACTATTACTACAGTTGGCTATGGCGATATTGTACCTCAGACACATTTGGGTAAAGCTTTGGCCTCGCTCACTATGCTACTAGGCTACTCAATTCTTGCCGTCCCAACCGGTATTATCACAGCAGAGCTGAATAAAGAGATGAACGCCCATAAAACCTTGGTTAAGTGCCCTAATTGCAGTCGCGCGGGACACGACTCAGATGCGATGCACTGTAAGTATTGCGGTGGTGAACTTGCCGAGCCAGACAAGCGAATAGTTAAACAATAAAAAAGGGCTGATTGATATCAGCCCTGATAAGTTTTTTAGTACTTAAGCTTTCTCTGCCAAAATAATTCTTAGTGTGCGACGCAAAGGCTCTGCTGCCCCCCAAAGCAATTGATCGCCAACGGTAAAGGCATTTAAGAAATCATCTCCCATCGCCATTTTACGTAATCGACCCACAGGGATAGACAAAGTACCCGTCACTTTTGCTGGCGTCAGTTCTTGGGCAGTAATATCACGCTCATTTGGAATCACTTTTACCCAATCGTTATGGGTCGCAATCATTTCCTCGATCTCGTCCATAGGAACATTTTGCTTCAATTTGATCGTGAGAGCCTGTGAGTGGCAGCGCATCGCCCCAATACGAACACAAGTACCATCAATAGGCACTGGAGAATCTTGGAAGCCGAGAATTTTGTTCGCTTCAACGCCAGCTTTCCACTCCTCTTTGCTTTGACCATTGTCACGCTTAACATCAATCCAAGGGATAAGAGAGCCAGCCAGTGGCGCACCAAACTTATCGGTCGGGAAAGACTCACAGCGCATGGTGTCAGCCACGCGTTTATCAATGTCGAGAATGGAACTTGCTGGGTTGGCAAGCTCTGAGCTTACTGAATCATTGATCACACCCATTTGAGAAATAAGCTCGCGCATATTCTGAGCACCAGCGCCAGAAGCCGCTTGATAAGTCATCGCGCTGGTCCATTCCACCAAGCCTTTCTCAAACAGACCACCTAAGCCCATTAGCATCAAACTCACAGTGCAGTTACCACCGACAAAGGTATTAGTACCTTGATGAATACCTTGTTGAATCTGAGTGTAGTTAACTGGGTCTAATGTGATGATTGAATCTGACGCCATACGTAAGGTTGAAGCGGCATCAATCCAATACCCTTTCCAACCCGCTTTTTTGAGCTCAGGATACACTTTCTCTGTATAACTCCCGCCTTGACACGTCACAACAGCATCAAGCTGCTTTAGGCTATCAATATCATAGGCATCTTGCAGTAAACCTGAGTCTGATCCGATCTGACGATCCGAAAACACAGGAGCGGGAATACCAACTTGAGATGTGCTGTAAAATACCGGCTCGATATGGTCAAAATCGTTTACTTCAACCATGCGCTGCATGAGTACTGAACCAACCATGCCACGCCAACCGACTAAACCTACTCTCATTTCTCAACTCTCCGTGTGCAATATTAATTTAGGAAACGGTTCAATATTTCAACTTTCTAAGCAAAATCTCAAGAGAAATTTGATTTATTTGTGTCTATTTTTCTGACTTTATAGCTTGCGACGAAAAAAAGGCACATATTTGGGCTTAAACCCAAAAGCGAAAGCAATCACAACCCAGCAAATACACACAAAATCAAAACCAAATAAAAACAATAAATTTACATTTAATAATAAAAACAATAAGGATTTACAATATATTTAACTAAATGAAAATGTCTTGGTAGATTTAAATCACATCAGAGTAGTATTTATTCGAAATATTATTCTAGCTAATGTAAAGTGCTCGCCTACTAAAAATGAGTAAGTACTCTCAATGCGTTCCTAAATAACTCACAAGGAACCTATGAGACATAATACATATAAGAGGATCTGCATGACGCAACTCACTCCACGCTTACCCAGTCTAATGCAAGTTATCATTGCATTAGGTCTATTCTTGCTGATGGCTTTTTTATTCACAGCCCAACTCGATTTGCCGATTCAGTTGGCTCTTTACATAGGTTGGTTCGTGATCATGGTGCTCGGCGTAAGGCTTGGCCACCAATATAAAGATCTTGAAAAAGCAGCACTCAATGGTATTTCCAACGGTCTTGGCGCTGTCTTAATCCTTCTCGCAGTAGGAGCTTTGGTCGGCACTTGGATTTCAGGTGGTATTGTCCCCACCATTATCTATTATGGCCTTAAAGCAATTCATCCCTCTATCTTCCTACTAGCAACTATGGTGATCTGTTCACTAACTGCATTAGCGACAGGTACGTCTTGGGGCGCAGCAGGAACTGCAGGTATTGCTATGATGGGGATAGGTCAAGGTTTAGGTGTACCTGCGCCTATTACCGCAGGTGCTGTTCTATCAGGCTGCTACTTTGGCGATAAAATGTCACCATTGTCAGATTCAGTTATCTTAGCGTCGTCTATGTCGAACGTGGAAGTGATGGAGCATATCAAAGGCATGCTGCCTATCGCGCTTATCAGCTACATCATCACTGGCATTATGTTTACTGTATTTGGTTTCCACTACGCAGGTAACGTAGACATGACGCAAGTTCAGTCTGTTATCGAGGCAATGGACAATCAATTTTACATTACTCCTTATTCTTTTGTTCCTGTTGCTATAGTGCTTGGCTTACTGGCCATGCGTATGCCTTCTTTCCCAGTGATCAGCTTTGGCTCTCTGCTTGGGATAGTATGGGCTGTCATGATCCAAGATGTAGACTTCTTGCAAGCCTTTAATACCGCTTGGGCTCCTTTCCACATTGAATCTGGTGTCGGCTTCATTGATTCGATCTTAAACCGAGGTGGTATGTCTTCTATGCTTGGCTCTGTAGCTGTGATTGTTTTTGGTCTCGGCTTTGGTGGCCTACTGGATAAAGTCGGTGTGCTAGAAACCATCGCTAAGCTTTTCGAGCGCAGAGTACAAAGTGCAGGGTCACTGGCAACCAGCACCATAGGAACGGCCTTCCTTGGTAACGTATTTGGCTCAGCTATGTATGTTTCTTTAATCCTAACACCAAAAATCTGCGCCAAAAACTATGACCGCCTAGGATTCAAACGTAAAAATCTATCCAGAAACGCCGAATTTGGCGGTACGCTGACCTCTGGTATGGTGCCTTGGAGTGATAACGGTATCTACATGGCGAGTATCCTTGGTGTTGCAACCCTATCTTATGCTCCATTCATGTGGCTAAGCTTTGTGTGTATTTTGGTTACCATAGTAACCTCTTACATGGGCTGGTTTGTTGATAAATGTGAGCCAACAGCGACGGCTAACCACACCAATGACAGCGGCGAATTAATCAAGCAAAGCGCTTAACACCCCTTAACCAGATAAGTGCTATCAGGCATTTATCTGGTTCTTCAACTCCCCCTTTATCCACTTAGTTTATCAAATAATTTCAATCATCTACCCACATGATATAGGCTTATAGGGTGCGACTTTCTCGTACTATATTTGCGCATAACCAATATGCCCTGACATTTATATAAGGCCATCATGCATATTCTCGATCGATTAAACGTGTATTTATTTCATCGCAATAAAAGCCTAAAAGGGCGCGGCTTAAATTATAAAATGCAGGGCTGGTCGAGCGAGAAAGAGCAGACAATACGATTTAAAGCCATCGCCAAAAGCGCCGATTTCTCAAATAAGCGAGTGTTGGATTTAGGGTGTGGATTAGGTGAGCTGTATGACTACCTCAGCCAAGATAAACACTTGGCTTTTTACCTTGGCATTGACCAACATTGGCCATTTCTAAAACGAGCAAAAAAGCGTATTGGCTCTACTCAGTGCCGTTTTCGGCTCGCTGATATTAGCCGTACACCATTGCCAGATCTTGATATTATTATTGCTAGTGGCTCACTTAACTATCAGTCGCGTCAAGCCGATTACCTAGAGCGCATGATCGCCCGCATGTACGCAGCGGCCAAAGAAGTCGTTATTTTTAATTTGTTAAATAAAGATGTGTTTCTCCAACCAACCCTGCTCAAAGCGTATGACAAAGATGCCGTTGTCACCTACTGCCACACCCTTACCCCCAAAGTAAGAGTGATTGATGATTACTCGACAGGTGACTTCACCATTGTGCTGGAGAAAAACTAGATTAGCTTTGGCTAACCGCCATTTTGTTGCTGGTTGAGAAACTCTTGCGCTTCATCGATGGCTTTGTCTAATCGAATTTTAAGCTCATCAAGTAGCTCAGTGACTGAACCCGAGCCGTCTTTGAGAGCCTGCTCGACATTGCCTGCTGCCTCTCTTAATTTCTTGGCTCCAAGGTTACCACCCACCCCTTTGAGGCTGTGCGCTTTGCGTAATGCTTCTTCAGGTGAGTCATGCAGCAGCTCAGCAATTTTTTCTGTATCGCCAGTGTGATCATCAACAAACACCTGTAATAACATGCACACAGACTCATGATCATCACCAAGCGACTCTAACATGGCTTTCAAATCGATTTCAGGCTTATTATTTCCCGGTTCATCACTGACCATAGCCACAGTCTCACTCTCATTTATCGTTTCATCTTTTGCGGTTTCAATCTGCTGCTCACCTTGTTGTGCAGCCTCTTGTTTTGCCCCAACGGATTGATTTGATATGGGTTGAGCTGAAGACATACGATAACTAACACCAAATAAAGACAATAAACACAGCCCACTAAACACTAAACCACTAATCACTAATTGGTTTTGCTGCTCATAAAACTCACTTTCTACTAAAGCGATTTGGGAGTAAATCGAATTATTCATGATTTTTTCAATCACATAATTACCTTGGGCGTAAGTACCCAACAATGAGGATGTTTTCGAGAGCAAATGCTGTAAGTGCTTTTTTTGTAGGGCAGGTAACTTTTCCGATTGCACATAGAGTTGGTCAAGCTCCCTAAACACTTTGGGATTGGATTCACTGGAACTAAACAGCGCAGCCAATACATTGGTACCCACTTCCGCGTAGTAATCCGATAGCTTGGAATCTTTTTGGTATTTATCCCGTAAGGTTTGGATTTGGTCGACAAGAGAAACCAGCTCAAGTTCATTGTCCAAAAAAGCCTTCATCTGCTCGATAAAGCGATCAGTGGTATAAAACAGTTGCCCCATATCAAAGGTTAGCCAGTTTTGCTCGTAAGTCGCTGCCATCTGGAGGCGAAGAGCATGAATCAATTGTAGTTTAAGCGCTTGCTCTCCTGTCTGGCTCGTTCGGTAGGAGGGCTCTTGGAACATAGAATACTTGAGTTCATCAATACTGTTGCTTAGCTCACTGACCTGATTCATTGTTGTCACACTTGAGCGATAAGCAAACATTAATGTTGCAATACCTAAAATCCAGATCGCCACAACCAACCAAGCTAACTTGAGCGCCTTACCTTCCATACCCTGCTCTTCTTCGAATAAATTGCATAATTACAAGCATATACGCAATGAGCAAGAATAGTAGGCCAAAGTCATGATTTCTTCGACCTAGTCCGATTTTCATCATAGAGTTCAAGGTATTTAACCACCAATAAAAAAGGCCACATCTTACTGTGGCCCCGATTAACACTTTATGAAAGTTAGGCAACCGCCCTTTGAGGGGCACTCACTAGCAAGCTTTCAGCGGTGTTTATATTGCTGAGAGGGGAGTTTGCTATCTCATTGCCAGAAGCGTCAAACCCGCTCATGGCCTGTACAAGTAAATCAGGCTCTGCCACTGGCGGCACATACTCAGGTAATGTCATAGGTGAGAATTTGGTCCCATCTGACAGCACCACTTCTTCAATACGATAACGACCATCCGAATACGCGTTCTCGATAGTAATCGAGTCACCTGACTCAGACCCACCTATCACAAGCACCATATGGTTACCATCACGGCGTAAGCTCAACTCCTCCAGACGGATACCTTCACCCAACACAATGCGGTCGGTCTTATTCCATCCTGTTGTATTACTCCAACTGTTATGATCGTAATCATTGATGGTATCTGAGCCATCACCTCGGTTAAACACATACGTTTCGGCGCCAGCACTCCCCTCTAAGCGATCATTACCCACACCGCCCTCTAACGTGTTTGTTGCATGACGCGCGACATCATGCTGGTATTTATAGTTTGTACTGCGCCCCACCTTCAACGTGTCATCCCCAGCGCCACCTTTTAAGGTGTTCGAACCTCGACCATTGACGGTGATGAGGTCGTCACCCTCGCCACCTAACACCTCATCGTTGCCGTCCTGACCGTGCAACTCATCATTACCCGCACCACCACTGATGGTTTCATTAAACCCTGTGCCTGAGAGAGTATCATC
>NZ_JAYQDQ010000023.1:0-27607 GCF_038138445.1 Vibrio sp. | reverse complement strand
TTAAGGTGTTCGAACCTCGACCATTGACGGTGATGAGGTCGTCACCCTCGCCACCCAACATCTGGTCATTTCCGTCTTGACCGTGCAACTCATCATTACCTGCACCACCTCGAACTGTGTCATTACCAGAGCCTGCATGGACAGTATCACTACCCGCACCACCACTGATGGTTTCATTAAACCCTGTGCCTGAGAGAGTATCATCCCCTGCGGTGCCTTCCATATTCAGTTCAAACATCTCTGAGCCGACCAGTTTACTGCCATCCGCAAACACCAGCTCTTCAATCCGATAACGGCCATCGCTGTATGCATTCTCGATGGTGATGCTATCCCCCGAATCCAGCCCACCTATCAACAAGACCATATGGTTACCATCACGTCGGATACGCAACTCCTCCAGACGGATGCCTTCACCCAGCACAATGCGGTCGGTCTTATTCCAGCCTGTTGTATTACTCCAACTGTTATGATCGTAATCATTGATGGTATCTGAGCCATCACCTCGGTTAAACACATACGTTTCGGCGCCAGCACTCCCCTCTAAGCGATCATTACCCACACCGCCCTCTAACGTGTTTGTTGCATGACGCGCGACATCATGCTGGTATTTATAGTTTGTACTGCGCCCCACCTTCAACGTGTCATCCCCAGCGCCACCTTTTAAGGTGTTCGAACCTCGACCATTGACGGTGATGAGGTCGTCACCCTCGCCACCCAACATCTGGTCATTTCCGTCTTGACCGTGCAACTCATCATTGCCGACACCACCATGTACAGTGTCATTGCTTGAGCCCGCATGGATCACATCATCTAAATCTGTTCCACCGATCTGATCGCTTCCATTACTTCCTCTAAATTCAGTAGTCGACATTCCTTCAGTAAAAGTGATCGTGCCCTCACCAAAAGTGACTTCCTTGACCCCTTCAACTTCTGATATTGCAATACCATTGAATTCTAGAGCTGACTGAAATTGTTCAATGTCGCTATCTGATGCCCCATAAAGGGCATTTGAAATGAATGTATAAAACCCTGTAAGCTCACTATTCGAACTTGAACTCATCGCAGACATAAAGTCCATCGCATCAGCGATTAGGGTAGGGTTAAGTGTGCGGCTACTGAACAGATCGAGAGCACCTTCAAGGGAAAGAGACAATCCAGACTCGTCGGAAGAAAGAGTGAGGGCGCCATAATAATCTTTCAGGCGCGTTTGACTGGCAAGCTCGAAATAGATCATCTTCACTAATGAGTCGTAGGCATTGTTAATCATCCCTGTTGGTAATGCCAACGCCGCACCATTAGTACCAAATGACACCGCCCATGGAACCTTGTCGCCATAGAAGGCCTCTATCGCATACACTTTGTCGATTTCCGGGCCAGAAAATACAGGAATATGCTCATCGTAGTACTGACTCGTCTTTGCCCAGGAAAACAGAATTTTCTCACTCAGTGCCACTTGTTCGTCACGAGAACTCGACGAGGCAAATTGTTCAATTTGTCCGCTCAACTGTCCTGATAGGGTCATGGCTTCGTGTAGATCGCGTACCGTGCCTGTGCCTCTCATGTCAGGCAAAGAGCTAAACGACTCCGGCACTGCTAAAGACTCGACAAAGCGACGATCGAAATTATTCACGTCAAGGTTCACACTCTGCGTTTGATGACTTTTGCCACTCGTGTCATGGTACTGACTGTGTAGGTTATCGTGAGTTAAGTCGATCGATTCTACGCCGAGCGATTTAAGCGTTTTCAACTCGTTTTCCTGACTAACGCCATCGCTATTGGCATCGACCCACACTTTTAACTGGTCAAACACCTGGTCTTTTTGGTTGATGACATCATCACCATTAGAATCAAATGCTTTTAGCGCAGCATAACCATCTGATGCCACATCCCCGTTGGCATCGAGCGTATTATCACCAAACAGCTCTCGGCCACTGTCGATAGTGCCGTTGCCATCTCGATCTAGCGCCAACAATCCATCAGTTGAAGATACCCACTGCGTCCGATTCGCAATACCATTGGCGTTGTGGTCAAAATAAGTACTTTCGGTTAACGACACACCATTACCGTCCAAATCCAAGATCAAAGGATCACGATGTGGAGGAGGGGCTGGGCGCCAGCCAAACAGATCTTGCATGTTATCATAGGCAGAGTCATACAGGTCGTTGAACCAATCTGACTCAATCACTTCGGTTGCAATCGCGCCTGCGATAATCGCCGCAGCCAAGGTGGCTAATCCCGCTACTGGAATCGAGACTGCTGCAGTTGCGGCACCTCCAAGCAGAGCGATGAACGTTTTCGCTAACCCTGCTCCCAATGCAGCACTACCAACTACGCCGATGATTTTCTTATTGAGCAGCTCAAGGTCATTACTATTACTTTGCGAATAGCTGTAGACTTCGACAGCCACGCCAACCGCCATACCGCTTACAGTGGAGTTAAATGCGCGTGCCCCACTCGCAACTATGGAGTTGTCAATCGCCGACACCACCTTTTGGGAGTGAAGCCCATACAGATCACTGCTTGAGACATTCGCCTTGGCATGGTTATACGTATTGGAAATCGCGGTGCCTAACGCTGCCGCACCGGCTGAAAGGTGGTTGGGTATACTCGTCGGAAAATCGACCAAATTGCTTGCCAGATTCCCCTTAAACGAGTCCAAGAGCTCAATGGCTTCACTGACACTAAAGTCCCGTTTTCCGACATCTTGTCCTTGGACAGTCGCCAGTTTTGCATCTAATTCTTTTTGTAAGTCATTCGTCAGAGACATTATTTTCTTTCCCTAGCCTTGTGAGTTGATTCATTTTCTATTTATTAGGTGAACAAAAATTGGTTGGTGTATTTGAGCGATGACGCCGGAACTAAACACCAACAGCAGATAAAACGCCAAGTTCCTGTATTCGAGATAACCAGAAAGGAAGACACTAGATACGAAGCTTGCGACCATTAGAAAGATAACGGGGCCAAATCGAGGTGCGTTAGACCAATGTCGCTTATATTGATCAAATGCGCTTGTAAATAGCCGAACGACGTTCCATAGGCTAATGATAAGCATCTGACCGTAGATAAAGGTGAGGGTAGAAGATCCTCTTATACTCTGGAGCGTCGAAAGCCAATAGAACACACCTCCAGTGATGATAAAGCAAACAAAGAGCCCTAATGTGGTACTGTCGGACTGACCTGGTTCCTGTCTGTACTTATACGAGAAACACAACGTTGAAATACAATAAGTACCCAAGATAAAATACATCGAGTCGAGCATTAGCATGCATAAGCTCCTTTCTTTATTAATTGATACGGAGCATGGACTCTATTCCCGCTCGTTCGCGCTGACGCTTTTGTCGTATGTTTCCTCTCCAGCGATACTATTCCGGAAGTCCCTCCTGCGCTACCCTCTGCGAAATCGTATTGCTCCCCTCGAGAATCGTAATACTTGTTTAAATCTCTTAAATACTGTTCGCAGCTCACTGCCATAATTTAAACCTTACGATTTCTATAAGTAATTAAGCGCCCTGCTACGCCTACAGACGCCGCTGTAACACATATCCCTTTTAAAATGACATCGTTGATATAAACGGAGTAATAGAGCATTGCTACTGCCCCTAAATACGCTAGCGAAAACCCAACGATCGCATTATTGCTCGCTCGCGCGTTATCAACGACATCGTAATTATCAAGAGCCAAATTCAGCACTAAGAGAGCCTGAACCACAAACATGATATTCGCCAAAGGTAGGAACCAATCAAGCCAACTTTCCCCGACATCGGTATAAGTCAAATAGGTAAAACCAATGTGTGCTGAAATTGATAAAATAATTGTCTTGATTCCATTCGAGCTATTATTTGTCCTAGTTCTGTAGTACTGACGAGACTTTGACACCAATGGTTTAATAGAAAGCACAAAAACAATGAACCAAATGGCCAGAATAATCATAACCAACAAAACCTCTTTATATATGTTGGGGCTGACATTGCCCGTCGAGAGATAGATTAATCACCCGATCACAATGTGCGAGTGTCGAGAGTCGATGCGCAATACTGATCACCGTTCGACCTTGCGAGATCTCGGGTAGGCGCGAAACAATGGCCGCCTCGGACTCATAATCGAGCGCACTGGTGGCTTCATCGAGGATCAATATTCTGGGGTTAGTCATTAATGCACGCGCCAATGCAATTCTTTGCCTTTGCCCGCCAGAGAGGCGACTGCCCCCTTCTCCTACCTGTGCGCTATAACCTCCAGATAGCTCGATAATAAAGTCATGAGCACCCGCCAATTTAGCCGCGTGAATGACTTCTCCATCCGTAGCATTAGGTACACACTGCTTAATGTTATCGGCAATGGTTCCGCCAAATAGGCAGCTTTCTTGAAGCACGACACTCATGTTGCGTCTTAGCTCGACGGGATCAGCGATAGCGAGATCCATACCATCAACCAGCACTTGGCCTGAATCTGGGGTGTATAGTCGCTGCAACAACTTGGTTAAAGTACTCTTACCACATCCAGAGCGGCCTGTGATCCCGACAAACTCTCCCGCTTTGATGGTCAAGCTGAGATTTTTTAATACTTCAGGAGAGTCTGTGTCGTAACGAAAACGAACTTGGTGGAAGACCACTTCACCTTTCATTTGAGGGATCGAGGCTAAGCCTTCACTACCCGCTTCTTGAGGCTCATCTAATATATCCCCAACGCGGCGCAGTGAGATTAGGGTGTGTTGAAAATCTTGCCAAACCTGCGCTAAGCGTAAAATAGGCTGGGTAACTTGGCTTGCCAACATGTTGAACGCTACTAGCTCACCAGGCGAGAGATCGCCTTCTAAAACCAGTTTTACCCCCCACCACAGCGTTAATGCAGCAGTAAATTTTTGGATTAGACCAATACCTTGCTCCGCCCAAATCGAAACGACCCGAGCGCGAAAACCCGCTTTAAGCTGCCTCGCCAAGTTAGCTTGCCAACGCTTTTCAAAATTGCGTTCCAACGCATTGGTTTTAACCGTTTCAATTCCAGTTACCGATTCGGTCAGAAAAGCCGTATTGTCTGCCGTCGCTTCATAGTCCTTAGTGACTTTGGCGCGCAACGCTGGCCCTACAGCTAACCAAAATAGAAAGTACAACACCAAAGAGCCAAGCACGACCCAAGTCAGCAGCGGTGCGTAAGCAAATAAGACCGCAATAAACACCCCGATAAAAATCAAGTCGAGCACCATGGTCAACGCAGAGCCGGAGAGAAATTGGCGAATTTGGTCCATTTCACGCACTCTGGCGGTAATTTGCCCTGTTTGCCTGCGGTCAAAATAGCTCAGGGGTAAGGCAATTAAATGCGAATAGAGCCTTGCACTGAGATCAGCATTGAGCTTGCTGGCAAGATTGGCATACATCCAGCTACGCATATAGTTAAATAAGGGTTCAAAAATTGCCATGCCCAATAAGGCGATACCCAGAACATGTAAACTGGACACACTGCGACTGACTAATACTCTGTCGATAACATTTTCAAATACAATCGGAGTTGCAAGCGCGATCAACTGAATAAAGAGCGACAACCAAATGACTTTCCTCGCTTGGCTAACGTGCTTTTTAAGGGCAGGTAAAAACCAGCGAAAACTGAAGGATGTCTGTGAAGTGGTTAACTCTCCGTCTGCAAGCAAATAGGTATTACCCTGCCAACTCGCCTGAAAATCCTCATTAGAATAGCGTCGTGCTTGATTGGTTCTAGCGCAATACAAGGTGACATCAGAATCTGTGGCCTTGAGCAAAACGTAAAATTGATTATCAAGCTCAACAATAGCAGGCAGCGGCGTGGTATTGAGCTGCTCGAATCGCAAACTGACGTGTTTCGCTTTAAGGCCAACCCACAACGCGCAGCGACACAATTGGGTCGAATCTAACTCACTGACAGACTCTCCGAGTTTGTGCTGCAGATGATTTATTTCCACCGATTTATCAAAGTGTTTCGCCACATAAGCTAGACACAATAAGCCCGTTGGCCGGATATGATGTTGAGGGTTCATTAGCGCTCCCTCATGGCTTCAGATTGATACTGCTGCAAAGGGCTTAGCAAGTAATCGATTATGCGACGGGTTCCGGTTTTAATTTCAGCACTCAAACTCATACCCGCTCCAAGTGTTACCCACTTATCATCAACTAAAATTTGGTTGCTGTTGAGACGAATTCGGGCAGGAAACACATACCCTAGCTGCTCATCTTCTACCGCATCTTTGGATACGTGCAGTAACTCACCTGAAATGGTGCCGTATTTAGTGAAGGGGAAGCTATCGATTTTGATTTCTACCGCTTGGCCAGCCATGACAAAACCAATGTCTTTATTGAGAACATTGACTTCAGCTTCGAGGTCAGCAGCCTTTGGCACGATAACCATCAAAGGCTCGGCCGGAGATGCCACCCCACCAAGTGTATGAATACTCAGTTGCTGCACTACGCCATCTACTGGAGAGCGCAGCGCCTGAATGCGCTGGCGCTCACGAGCCTTGACAAGTTCTTGCTCAAGCTCTGCAATTCGACCATCAACCTGATTAAGCTCATCAAAATACTCTAGCCGCTTTTGAGCAATAAGCGTCTCTCTTTGTTCAACAAGACTTGCTGCTTGCGCGCTAAGTACCTCGGTTTGAGATTCTAAGTTACTCAGATCACGCTCTACATCTAATAGTTCTCTCTCTTGCTCTAATAACTCAACCCGAGCAATCGAGTTTGTTTCCATCAGTGCTTGACGCGCATTGAGTCGTGTGGTGATGTTTTGTTTCAGTTTATTGAGCGCCGCGATGGCTTGGCGATTCGCTTTTAACTCTGCTCGATTAACATTCTGCTCAGCTTCAATTTTTTCCAGCAATTGAGTCGTTTCAGTGTACTCACTTTGCAAATGCTGACGACTGATGGCAATCAGCTCACGATTGGCATCTGGTGTCGGGTTAAAGCGCTCTAGTGGAGCATCTGAGAGCAGCGCCTCAAGTCTCGACTTGTCCAACTGAAAACGAATTTTTTGCTCTGCCAATCGGCTCGACTCCGCATCGGCGCCTGCTGGGTTGAGCTGAATGAGAATATCGCCTTTGCGAACATGTTGACCATTTCTAACATTAATCGCAATGACCTCACCTTGCTCTAACGCTTGTATAACTTTGCTATGGCTCGACACCATAACTTTGCCTTGCGCGCTTGCATGGATGTCGAGCTGGCCAACAATCGACCAAACCAAGGTCACCAGCAAGAATGTCGCAATAGTAAAGGCCACACGTCTGGACCAAGGCGAAGGCGGCTTCTCAATCACTTCGAGATAAGCAGGTAAAAACTCGTATTCATGTTGGGGGCGTTTTGGCGACTGAGGCTCACGCTTTTGGGCTTTGAGTGCCATTTTTATTGTATTTATCATTGCACTTGCTCACTCACTATAGTTTCCTGTTGTTTTGATTGCTGAATATGCCAGAGTCTGGCGTAACATCCTTTTTGATCGAGTAATTTCTCATGGGTGCCAAGCTCTGTGACTTCACCTTGTTCAATCACCGCAATACGGTCGCAGCCTTGAACCGCAGATAAACGGTGCGCGACCGTTATGACGGTTCTGCCACGCGAAATAGCTGCCATATTTTGATTCACCACTTGTTGAGATTCTTCATCTAAGGCACTAGTGGCTTCATCTAGGATCAATATTCTTGGTTTGGTCATCAAGGCTCTGGCGATCGCGATACGCTGCTTTTGGCCCCCAGATAAAGAGGAGCCGCCTTCTGCTAGCAAGGTGTCATAACCTTTGGGCATTTTGATAATGAATTCATGAGCGCCAGCAAGCTTTGCAGCTTCGACCACCTGCTCAAAAGAAGCTGTTGGCATACGAATGGCAATGTTTTCTCGCACACTACGATGAAATAGGTAGTTTTCTTGTAACACCACACCAATATTTTTTCTCAGCGCCGATGATGACCATTGGTTAATTGGAACACCATCAATCAAAACATGGCCTTTTTCCGCCAAGTAGAGCTTTTGAATCACGCGAGTGATGGTACTTTTTCCTGATCCAGAAGGCCCTACTAGGCCGATTGACTCCCCTGGACGAATGTCCAAGCTCAGTCCTTTTAACACCGGGGCTAATTGAGGCTGGTATCGAAACCATACGTGGCGAAACTGTATATGACCCTGAAACGGCTGATTTGATGCATGTCGGCCCATTTCCTGCTCTGCTGGCAAATTGAGCATTTCACCAAGGTTATCGACAGCAACTCGCGTTTGTATAAATTGCTGCCAAAGCTCAACTAGCTTGGCGAGTGGCTGACTGACATGGTTCACCATCATGTTAAACGCAATCAGTTGGCCTATGGTCAGTTCCAATGACATCACCATCTGCGCGCCAATCCAAAGTACACCGACCGTCGTTAGCTTCTGAACTAATGTCACCCATTGACTGATTTGCGCTTGATAACTTTGGCGAGAAAAGTTCGCTTCGACCAGCTCTTGAGTTTGCCCTTCCCACTTTCTTTCAAACCTAGGCTCGATGGCGAGGCTTTTAACTGTTTCTACGCCATTAAGCGACTCGGTCAAAAAACCCGTATTTTTGGCGCCGCAGCTGAACTGGTGTTCGATACGCTGCTTAAGAGACCCAGAGCTTGCCCATGCGATAAACGCATATACTGGCAGTGTTGCGATCACTAACCAAGTTAACGGCGCACAGAGATAGAACATCACACCGATAAATACAAAGGTAAAGCTGACATCCACTAATAACGTCAGTGCCGCGCCAGTAAGAAGATTGCGTATACTGTCTAGTTCTCTTACCCGAGTGACGATGGCTCCTACATGCCGGTTTTTAAAATAAAGTAAAGGCAGTCCGAGTAAATGTTTAAATAACTTAACACCGAGCCGTATATCGATTCGTGTTGTTGTATGAGCTAATAAATATTCTCTTAACCCTTTTAGGATAACTTCAAACAAACCAACCACAAGCAATGCCACAACTAACACGTCAAGAGTAGATAGCGCATTGTGAACCAGGACCTTGTCCATAATGACTTGAAAAAATAATGGCAGGATGAGGGCTAACAGCTGAAGTAAGAGTGAAAAAAACAGCACCTCTCCCAATAGCTTTCGGTGGCGAACAAATTCAGGAATAAACCAACTAATATCAAACTTTCCACCGCTCTGGTGATACTGAATAGTTTGGCCCGCCCACTGCTGTTTTAAGTCTTGTCTTGAAATCACCTCAGGTGCAGACTCATCCGACTTTTGGATCAAAGCTTGATCTTCTGACAGTCGAGCGAGCACAACAAACTCTCCATCCTTGGTTTGATAGGCAAGAGGAAGGTGGGCAGTCGTTAGCTTTTCTTGGCTGAGTTTTCTTAATCTCAGTTGACCATCTGTCTTATCTGAAGTTTTTTTTAGCCAACTTTTTAGACATTTCCCTTGCTGCTGAGTAGGAAGAGAACATGTGATACCCATTAACCTCAGTAATATCTGAGAACTTTCTACTGCACTTTGAAAAAATGCGTCCGTCTTGGAATAAGCCCTATCCATGAATTGAATGGTTTAATGTTATTTTTATATACGCGGCAGGTTACATATTTGCACCATATTATTCAACACACATATCAACAAAGCACACATGCATATTTATATTTTTGTCCATTATGAGTTAATTATCACATCAGCAAGCGACAATTGATTTAAATATGACCATACTTGCCGAAAACTCAGCGGGATTGAACAGACTAAAATAGCGTTTTCTATGAGATTTCTATGGCTAAACTGTAGGAGAAGCGTTTATAAATCGTAATGGCACATGTTAAAGATATTTTAAAGTGCCATTAACTATTATTTTCGAAGGGAGGTAGGCTGAAAAGGGTAACTGCTTACCCTTGATTTCTGGTTAATTGGTCGCGCAAGTTTGGCGGCGTCCCTTTAATGGTTAAAGTGTCGGTTTCTGGATCGTAAAATATACGCTCACCAAGCAGCATACTGTCAAAACTCATATTGAGCCCACCACCTGCCCCAACATATTTTGTTAGCTTTCTAACCGCCGTTCTATCTCCCGGGAAGCTGTCTTCTAACTCATACCCTCTCTCTTGGGTAAAATCTAAAAAGCTGGTTCCTTCATGGGTCGGGGGTAATTCTCCAGACAGTTCTCGAACCTGAACTTCATCACCCGTTTTGATCTGCTCATTGCAATAATCCGCCACTTGTTTTTTGTAACTGATCACTTCTTCTTTTTCTAACTTTGAGTCAGTGCAAAAATCGTCAACTGCTTGCATCAAAACTTGATTTTGTTGTTTGGTATCTAACCCAACCTCTGCTTGTAAAAAATCTAAGAAAAAGTCAGCCACTTTACGACCTACACGCCCCTTTATATAAGCCAAATAGCGGTTGGACTCTTTATCCGTCTCATAGCTGGTCAAATCGATACGTACCGCTATATCCATTTTGCTAAGATCCAAATAATCTGTCGCGCTAATATCAAGGCCTTCTGTCACTTTTAGGCTCTGGTTGGATGGCACAATAGCAACAAACAAATAATCGGTTGCCAGCGACTGATATTCTGCAATCACTAAGATGCCTTCATCTGCAAAGGGGTATTTGCTCAACTCACTTTTGAGACGATTTGCACTAAGTTGCGAAAAATCATAGAAGTTCCTTCCACCTTTGCGAAGTTCATGCAACCAGATTTGAAATTCACTGTCAGATTTAAAACTACCAAAGCCTTTGCCTGCTTTGGAATTGAAGACTCTGTGAAGCTCAGCCACTAAATTTTCAGTGGACGTGTCGTTTTCTAGACATTCCGTTCTAAAGTTAACAATAAGCTCGTCAGAGTCATTTTTTCGTAACTGATGCAAAATTACATTTGAAAGATGAAGGCTCATGATAAATTTTTATCGTCGTGTAGGTTTCAGTTGCGGGGCATTGTAGGTTATCATAAGTCGCTTTACTATCACCATTAGAGTCTTTATGCCGATCACATCTAAATACAGCGATGACAAAGTAGAAACTATCTTATCAGAGGTAGCTGCTGTTCTTGACAAACACGGGGCTGGGCCTGAGCTATCTTTAATGATTGCAGGTAATATCGCTACCAATGTCTTAAATCAAAACGTTAATGCTTCACAAAGAAAAGCGCTTGCTGAAAAATTTGCTCAGGCACTGTTGTCTTCTATTGAAGAAAACACTCACTAGAATAACAAACGGACAATAGAACATTACATGGTAGATAACGGAAACACATACGGTGAACGCGTTTCGCGTCTGGTTGGTTGGGGGCATTGGTTTGCCTTTTTCAATATCATTGCAGCCATGCTCATTGGCACCCGTTATATCACTGAATCTCCTTGGCCGGAAACCTTACTCGGTCAATTTTACCTCGCCATATCTTGGGTAGGTCACTTTGGCTTTCTTGTGTTTGCGCTTTATCTGTTAGTTCTATTCCCGCTAACCTTTTTAATTCCCTCTCGAAAACTGTTTCGATTAGTCGCCGTATGTTTTGCCACTTTCGGGCTAACCGTATTGCTTGTGGATACGCAAGCCTACCAAAAGATAAATCTCCACCTAACCCCTGTGGTTTGGGAAGTATTACTCAACGAAGAAGGCAGTTCGGTAAATATTGATTTGCAGCACCTATTCGTGGTGTTGCCGCTGATCTTTCTTCTGCAACTGGCGCTATCGGAGTGGGTGTGGAGAAAACAGCGTAGACTATCCCACAAGCACATTGGCCGCCCTATCGCGATACTGTTTTTCGTTAGCTTTATTACTAGCCATCTCATTTATGTCTGGGCGGACGCGTACTTCTATAATCCGATCACCGCCCAGAAAGCGAACTTCCCTCTTTCTTATCCGATGACGGCTAAATCCTTTATGGAACGTCATGGTTTGCTTGACCGCGATGAATATTTACAGCGCTTAAAAGAAAATCAAGCTCATGCTGAGTTAGTACGTTACCCGCTGGAAAAACTAGAGTTTAGCCGCAGAGCAAACTCTCTGAACGTTTTGATTGTGAGCGTCAATAATTTACGCAGCGATGTAATGACATCAGAGTGGATGCCCAATGCGGCAAACTTTGCCGAGCAAAATCTGTCTTTCACCAATCATTACAGCTCAAGTAACGATACCTTCGGCGTATTTGGTCTCTTTTATGGACTGCCAAGTAGCTATGTTAGCAGCATCAAGATGCAAGGTTCTCGACCTATTCTTCTCGATACCCTGCTAGATAAAGACTACAGTTTCGGTCTATTTAGCGGAGATAACTTTGATGACGCTCTGTATGGTGAAACGATTTTCCGTGGTCTCAACTTCACAGGCATTGCATTCAATGATGCAAGCTCTCCCGATACTCAAGCAATCAATGCTTGGGCAAATTGGGTTGAGCAGCGCAAGAAGTCCCCTTGGTTCAGCTTTATCGAGCTGACTACGGTTGACAACTTCAGCGCTTATGATGATAAAGGTAACCATTCAACGCTCGATAAACTGCAAAACGGATACCACGCCTCTGTCACTCACGCTGACGAAGAGCTAGGCGTTTTATTTGATAAAATAGAGCAGCTCGGTATCAGCGAATCGACCGTGGTGATTTTAACCTCTAATCACGGTACTGAGTTTAACGAGACAAAAACCAACAGCTGGGGTTCAAACAGCAACTACAGCCGTTACCAACTCCAAGTGCCTATGGTTATCCACTGGCCAGGTAAAGTGCCAGCGATTTATGACCACAGAACAAGTCACCTCGATTTGTCCGTGACCCTATTACAAGATTTATTGGGCGTGTCCTCCAATCCTTCTGATTTTAGCAGTGGGCAAAATTTATTCGATGAAAGCCCTAGAAAATGGATTCTTGCGGGTGGCACTCGAGAGCTAGCCCTAATAACCAACAAAGATACAACGGTAATCGACAAATTCGGTAACTACAAACTATATGATGGAAACTACCAGCGATTGCAGGATAAAAACCCTACTTTACCGGTATTAATGCAGGGTTTAACCGAATTACAGCGTTTTTATGCGAAAAGTAATTAAATCCTTATCTTAGTATTTGACCTAAAGAAAAAAAATAGGTACATTACTCGCATCGGACTGTAGCGCAGCTTGGTAGCGCACCGTCATGGGGTGTCGGGGGTCGGAGGTTCAAATCCTCTCAGTCCGACCATACACCTAGAAAAAGAGAGCTTATGCTCTCTTTTTTGCTATCTGAGATACATACTACTTATCGTCTTTATTCATCGTTAAGATAAACACCATCCCACTTGGATAATTGCGGCTAGCCGTTAACTTTCCTCTCATATCACGAGTGTTATTGGCTGATATGGCAAGGCCTAAGCCAAGCCCTTCACCTATCTTTTTCGTGGTGTAAAAAGGCTCGAAAATTGATTGCAATTTATCGTCGTCAACACCTACACCATTATCACTGATTGTAAATTCAATCTGCTCTATTCGGTCAATAACTTGGATAGAAATACTTGGGCTTTTTACGTCTGCAACCGCATCTATAGCGTTAGATAACAGATTCCCCAACACCTGACGCAAGCGGGCATCTTCTCCTAAAACGCGATTCACACCAGCCTCTATATCAATATTAAATTCAACTTGCTCTAGCTTTGGTTCAAAAGTCGTTAAGACCTCATGCAAAGCATCGCGAAAGTTGACTGAAACGGGCTCATCTAAACGCTGGAAGGCAAATGATTTGAGCTGGCGAGTCATGGAGATCATGCGCTCAATAAGCGTCATAGCTAACACTGTATTGTCTTTCACTTGGTCGATCGCACCGTTTTCAAGTAGCAGCTTATTGGTTGAGAACAAGGTTTTCATCCCGGTTAGCGGCTGATTGAATTCATGCACAATCGCACTGGACATTCTGCCCAGCGCAGCCATTTTGCTCGACTCGACGAGTTCTTGATGAGCGGTCTCCAGCTCCAAAGTTCGCTCTTCAACTTTGTACTGCAATAATTGATTGGTTTGCTTGAGTGCATGTTCTGCCCGTTTGCGCTTGCTGATATCAATCACAGTACATAAATACAATCGCTCATCACTCCACGAAAGGGCATTGACCGATAAGATAATGGGAAATAAGCTGCCGTCACTCCGTTGGCCTAACGTCTCGACTTGGTTAAGGTCAATCAAATAGGACAAAGTGTCTAAGTTTTTTAGTAAACTCAGTATGGTCGTATCTGAGCTGCCATTTTCAAATAGTTGCCAAACACGTATATTTCGAATCATAGATTCAGATAAACTAAAATAGCGCTTTGCCATAGGATTCATCTCCTTAATCTGACCTTGGCTATCGACCAATATCAAACCAACATGGGTTTTATTGATCATCTGATTCAACCTTTGCTCAGAGGCTCTGATCCAATCTTGCATTTTTTGGTAGGCTGCAATTTTTTGTTTGCGTTGACGCGAGACCACCACCAGCAAAAAAATCATCAAACTAATAAAAACCAAGCTCCAGCTAGTCCTAAGTACGGTTTGATTTAGGGAAGCTAAAGGCGTTAGATAAACCAGCCGCCAGTCTAAGTCATCCAACAGGACACTCTGCACTAAATATCGCTCAGCTTTTATCTGCCATATTTCTATCCGTGTGCCATCATACAAGGTCTGACTTTCACTAAACGATCCATTAGTAAAATAACCTTCGAACCAAGAGGAAGAAAAAAGTCTATCACTCGAAAGAAATAGCGAGCTTGATGCTTGATGAGCCAAAATAGCTTCTCCTTCAGAAAACCACTGCTCGATCAGCATATTCAAATCCGCTTGAACCACAATCACACCTATGATCTCGCTGCCATCATAAAGTGGCGCTGCAACCAAATAATCACTGCTGCCTGCGACATGAGATACCGCCCCGCTATTAAGCAGTACTTTTTCCGTCACTTGTTTGGCGATATGGCTCCCCAATCTCTGATCATCAACACTCGAGATTGTTATTTGGCCCTTAGTGTTAAGGAGATACCAACCTTTCGTGCTTGCGGCTTTATCAAGCGTTATTAACTGTGCTTGCAGCTCTTGGTATAGATCCTCTTGACCTTTTAAATATCTTACTCCTGTATCGTCTTTAGTGACTAAAAATGGCAGGTAGTCAAAGCGCTGCAAGGTTCGGCGAACACTTTCTATGTAACCAAGAAAACGGTCTTCAGCGTTTCGCTGCGTGGTTTCCATCTTCCATTGATAGATAATTTTGTGACTTAGCGCCTGCATCAATCCCATTAATACGCTAACTAAGATCACTGTAATCAAAAGCCTTCGGCCATGCATAAAGCCCATTCCTTTTTTCAGCCCATGAAGCCATCATGCTAGGGTAATCTATTTCAAAGTCAGCATCGCTGTATCAGTGCCTTATAATATTTTTTTTATCAAAATATTTTATCTGTGTTCCACTTGTGCTTTAGCCAAATCACACCAATCGTGGGTTTCTTTGTAGGTTTGCTGCTTGAAGAGATTGTCCAAAATGCGATATCCGTCCTTTTCGTTATCGATAGATTTGCTTAACGTGAAGAAAAAAGTCAGTAGTGGACAATATGGAAGTCGTCACCGAACAGAAAATCGCCTTAATTGAAGACGATCCTCTAGTACGTCATACCACGCAGCAGTGGTTGGACTTAGCAGGATTTAGTGTACAGAGTTTTGAAAGCGCAGAAGCGGCCATAGGTAGTATTAAGGACAACACTTTTTGCGCCATCGTTAGTGATGTGCGTCTGCCGGGACAAAGCGGCTTAGATTTGATGCAGCAGGTTAAAGCCATCAACCCATCGATTCCTGTTGTATTAATTACCGGTCATGGCGATGTGGATATGGCGGTGAAAGCTTTGCAAAAAGGTGCATTCGATTTTATCGAAAAGCCTTTTGAGCCAGAACGTTTATCCGACACTATTTCTCAAGCTATCACTCACTATCAAAGCTCACAGCACTGGCAAGGCCGACAAAGCTACCTGAAAAACCTACAAGGTATGGAGCAAATTCTTATCGGCCAAAGTGCGGTAATGAAAGAGCTTCGTGAACAAATTCACAAGGTAGCCAACATAGATACTCATGTCATCATATACGGCGATACTGGATGTGGAAAAGAAGTCGTCGCTCAATGTCTTCATCAGTATAGCCTTCGCAGCAAACATGCTTTCGTCCCCGTCAATTGTGGGGCAATCCCTGAAACCCTGTTTGAAAGTGAGCTATTTGGCCATGAAATAGGCGCCTTTACTGGCGCATCGAAAAAAACAGTCGGTAAACTGGAGTTCGCCGATAAAGGCACTTTATTTTTTGATGAAATAGAAAGTATGCCAGCCGCAATGCAAGTGAAAGTGCTGCGAGTTATTCAAGAAAATACGCTAGAACGCGTGGGAAGTAATCAGTCACACCACGTGAATTTACGCATTATTTCAGCGGCCAAAAGCCCTCTGCTTAATCACCCCGAATTTCGCCAAGATTTGTTTTATCGACTTAATGTTGCTCAACTCTATTTACCGCCGCTCAAAGAGCGAGAGGAAGATGCCCTGCTACTTTTTGACCACTTTACCCAGCAAGCGAATTCCAATACTCGGCGGGCAAGTCGAGCAGACCAAGATGCCCTTTTGAGCTATCACTGGCCGGGAAATGTTCGTGAACTGCGCAATGTCGCGATACGTTTCGCACTCGATGACTCAGTAACCGTTGGAGAGATTTTATCCAGCCAGCCTACAACACCAAGCCCAACCAAACAGCAAGGGGTGTCACTTACAATTCAAATGCAGAGCTTTGAGAAAAAGGTGCTGCATGAGTCTCTTAATCGCCATAGTGGGCGCATCAATGATGTGATGCAAGAGTTGGATTTACCCAGACGTACACTCAATCAGAAAATGCTCAAATACGCATTAAATCGAAGTGATTATATTGAATAAGTAAAGTCATCTTACTAGCGAGATGTTATCGGCATAAAATGGCTTATTCATTGATCTTAAATATTAGATAAAGAAATTGAATAACGACTAAAGTCCTATTTAGTCAACGCATAGACTGTCCTACCTGATAAGCCATTTTTTGCTCATATAAAAATTAACAAACAAGCAACAAATGGCTCATTTTAGTAACTGATAAAATAAAAGTTATTTAAATACAAAAAGTTAAGAGTTGGCATTGTGCTTGCTCTACCCTGCTTTCGATAATTATAATCATATGGAGCATGACCATAATGTTGAAACAATTACTTAAAACCACATCAATTATCATAGGAACGCTTAGCCTTAGTCTGCAAACTCTTGCCAATGACCGCAGTTATATTCTTGCGACCGCCTCCACAGGAGGCACTTACTACCCTGTTGGCGTTGCCCTTGCCACCTT
This sequence comes from Vibrio sp., assembly GCF_038138445.1. Lineage (GTDB taxonomy): Bacteria > Pseudomonadota > Gammaproteobacteria > Enterobacterales > Vibrionaceae > Vibrio. The sequence goes on along the minus strand of NZ_JAYQDQ010000023.1, from coordinate 10,334 downwards.
AAGTAAAGTCAAACTTGCCCCGAAGCAACATTTCTCTTTAGCAGCCATTAGCTCAGCAGGCTCAGGTGAAAACATCAAACTGCTCAACGACAACCAAGCGCAATTTGCGATTCTTCAGGGTTTGTATGGCGCTTGGGCGTGGCAAGGCAAAGGGCCTTATGAAAGTGCAGGAAGCCAAACCGAGCTGCGTTCAGTTTCCATGCTGTGGCAGAACGTCGAACATTTTATCGTTCGATCCGATCTTGCCCCAACAGGCACTATGGCTGATCTGGAAAAGTTAAAAGATAAAAAATTCTCGATTGGCAAAAAAAGCTCAGGTACGGAAAACTCGGGCCGACAAATTATGCAAAGCCTAGCGATAGACCCGGAACAATTTAAGCTTGCCTACATGGGCTATGGTGGGAGTGCCAGTGCGCTACAAAACGGTACAATTGATGGAATGAACACGCCAGCGGGCGTGCCTGTTGGCGCCGTAACTCAAGCCTTTGCTGCACTGGGTAACGACATCCAAATTTTATCCTTTACCGATGAGCAGATCCAACAAGCCAATAAGCAATACAATATTTGGTCAAAATACGATATTCCTGCCAACACTTATCCGGGGGTCAATAAGGTCATCACAACCATTGCACAGCCTAACTTTCTAGCCGTGCGCGAAGATGTTTCTGAAGAAGATGTTTATCAGTTAACCAAAGCAATTTATGAAAACCTCCCTTTCCTGCAAGGCATTCATAAAGCGACTAAAGTGATGGCACTAGAAAGAGGCGCTTCTGGTTTGCCTGTTCCTTTACACCCTGGCGCGGCTCGTTACTATCGTGAAATGGGTATCGAACTATCACCTGAACTCATTGTTCGCTAAGCCCTTTTGGTTATTTCCAAGCGAGGCGAATATGGACACCAATAATTCGATGCAGCAAGAGCTGCAAAAGTTTGAACTTTCCACCCGTAGTCACTTACCCATGGTGGGTAAGTGCATCACCTTATTTTGTGTGGCGCTATCCTTAGCCCACATTTGGTTTAACCTTACGGCAAGCTTGCCTGAGCTATGGACTTCAGCCATTCACTTTGGTGGCTTTGCGATAATATGTACTCTGCTCTACCCCGCTCACCCTTCTCTCAAAAAGAGTAAGATTGCGCTTGGGATTGATGTGCTTCTTATTGCGGCCATAGTGAGCTGTGTACTTTATCTTCCTTTTGGCGAAGACAAGCTGTATGAAAGAGGGATGCACTTTGTCACCAGCGACTGGGTATTTTCACTGCTGGCAATCGCGATTATCACTGAGCTGATACGCCGAACTATGGGATGGTTTATTCCCGTTTTGATCATTCTATGCTTGAGCTATGTGGTTTGGTGGGGAGACTGGGCGACAGGTTTGTTCCACTTCCCGGGGCTTAGCGCTGAAACTCTGCTTTATCGCAGCTTCTATTCATCAGAAGGTATGTTTGGCCCGATTTCGCGCATCAGTTGGTCATTTGTGTTTATGTTCATCTTGTTTGGCGCATTTTTGGTCCGCTCTGGGGTCGGTGATTACATCATTGCTGTGGCTAAGGCTGCCGCTGGAAAAATCATAGGCGGCCCGGGTTTTGTTGCCGTATTGGGCTCAAGCTTAATGGGTTCAGTGTCTGGCTCAAGTGTCGCCAACACAGTATCAACTGGGGTTATTACCATTCCTTTGATGAAAAAAGCAGGCTTTCCTGCTCGGTTTGCCGCTGGCGTAGAAGCGGCCGCCTCCACAGGAGGTCAGCTCATGCCTCCGGTCATGGGCGCTGGCGCGTTTATTATTGCTTCTTACACGCAAGTACCCTACGGAGACATCATTCTTGTGTCACTTCTACCAGCGGTGATTTATTTTTGTTCCGTCGCTTTTTTTGTTCGTATTGAAGCAAAACGCAGCGGAGTACAAAAAACATCGACAGAAAGCGAGCCATTTATGCAGGTTCTCTTGTCTGGCTGGCACAACCTTATACCGCTTGTGGTACTGGTCGTCTTGCTTATTCAGGGCTTTACGCCAACCTACGCCGCAGGGCTCGCGATAGTATCAGTGATTGTTTCTTCTTGGTTGTCCAAACACCACAAAATGGGACCAAAAGCCATATTCGAGGCGCTAGCACAAGGTGCGAAAAATATGGCGACGACGGCTGTGTTGCTAACCGGTATTGGCTTAGTGGTTAACGTAATAAGTACAACGGGTATAGGTAATACGTTTTCGCTGATGATCCAGCAATGGGCCAGCGGTGATTTACTCGTGATGATTACTTTAATCGCTCTCGCATCACTGATTTTAGGCATGGGACTGCCTGTCACTGCCTCTTATATCGTACTCGGAACACTTTCAGCCCCTGCGCTTTACCAACTCCTCGCGGAGAAGCAGCTTTTGGAGCTGATGGTCTCAGGACAGTTGCCGCAGCAAGCCAGCGCCATCTTTATGCTCAGCGCTCCCGATAAAGTCGGTTTACTCAACGCGCCTATGTCACTTGAAGTGGCGCAAAGCTTAATTGCACAGGTCCCCGCTGACTTTATGCAAACCTTGTATGAGCAGAGCCTTGGCATCGAAACCATTACGCTGGCACTACTTTCTGCTCACCTGATCATTTTCTGGCTGTCACAAGACAGTAATGTCACGCCACCTGTGTGTTTAACCGCTTTTGCCGCTGCAACCATTGCTCGCACTCCCCCAATGCGAACAGGCTTTACAGCTTGGAAAATAGCCAAAGGTTTGTATCTAGTGCCGCTTCTTATTGCTTATACCAACATAGTGAGCTGGGACCCTGTGTCTGTTATCCAAGCAGGCGTATTTGCCATACTGGGTACCTACGCTTTTGTTGGCGTACTCGAAGGCTATTTAGAAGGTGAGATAAAAGGGCTGCATCGAGTAATCTTGCTCGCCCTCGGACTAATACTCGTTTGGCCACAAGTATCACTAGTAATAAAAATCATGAGTGCGGCGGTATTGTTTGGCTTAGTGATATACAGTCATCAAAATCACAAAGCGCCATCAATGACGCCAAGCACCTCCTCTTAAACGCGAAGAGTGCAGCATTTCGGCTGCACTTTTCACTTCTAATTTAGGCCAATTAGGTAATTTATAATCGAATGGCGGTACATTCTGCTCATAATTAAAGCATTCAATAAAATGAGGGGTTTACAACAAGTTCTAACCCCTATATTATTCGCCCCAACAACGGAGAGATGGCTGAGTGGTTGAAAGCACCGGTCTTGAAAACCGGCATACGTTAATAGCGTATCTAGGGTTCAAATCCCTATCTCTCCGCCACATTTAAGAGATAACCCACTGTTTACAGTGGGTTTTTTCTTATCTGGCGTTTAGAAAACGTTGAACCTCATCAGCAATATTTAGCTAAAAAATGCAGTTGTTAGCTGTTGTTAGTTTTAGCACTTCCTAAGTCATCACACAAGAAACTAAACCAATCTTATGAGCCAGTTAAGCATCTGCTCATCTTTGTAAGATGCCCTTTCGAGAGCATAAGATAAAAAATCAATGATTAGCCGTGTTGGAAGAAATATCTATTTGAACAAAAGTAACGCATTGATTAGTATGCATATGTATTAAATTTTATATGGAGTTTTTATGAGAAGTTTTCTTAAATTTTCACTTATCTCTCTGATCCTAGTTACTTTGTCAGGTTGCACAGGTGATAATGTTAGTAAAATTCTTAATCAGGGTGGTGTCTTGAAGCGTGATACTACGTATGATTTTCAAATGGTCCAAATTGGAAATATCAATGCACGTAGTGATTCCTATAGTGAAGCTTCTATTTGCAAAGCTGATAGTCCTTCTTGTTGGAAATTAACTTATGATGGTGATTTGAGTGATTACGAGAATTTTTCATATGTGAATGTAGAAATTCTTAACGGTAAGATAACAGAAATTGACTCAGTTTGGTTTACCACTAAATGGGCTTATTATGTGGCTCTGTTTTTTATAGGTCATACAGGTGCTTTGATTTTCGGTAAGTACATATTTCTACCTCTTGTTATAGCTTTCATATTTTTAAGTTGGTTAGGACGTAATGCAGAACCAAATGAAGAAGAACAAAACATATGACAACATATAGATTAATACATAAGACTAATGGTTTTGTAGAAGACTTTAAGTATATTTGCTTCAATGCTAAAGATATTAAAAGTATCGAAAGCTTTCTTGCTACAACAAAAGAAGATTGGGCTGAATTTATTGTGGAAAGCTGGTCTGATCATAAGCTTGTCGGAACACGAGAAATCAAAGATCTGCCTTTAAACATACGTCAAACTTGATGAAAATTGAGATTGCACTTTAAATTTCTACATTTTAAGTGAAGCCCATCGCTACAGATTTGATGGGCTTTTTTGCGCCCATAAGCCACTTAAAGTGATTTTTGAACGTATTTGAGCATTGGCTCAAAGGCTTGAAAAAGTTGCTTAGAATGGCTTACAGCGATCCCAGTCTTGGCTTTTGCTCTTGTGAGATTTTGTAAAAATCGAGAGCGTAGCGGGTGAGGCTGTGCCGAACGGGTCTGGGGTATCCCCAGCCCTCGGAGAGCACACACACCCTGACCAGGGTGTTTTAGTGTGCTAAAACAGTTAACTGAACTGTACAGCCTTAAACGGCTGTGGAAAATTACCTCGTCAGCCTTGATTAATTATTTATATATGGTTTGTTGAATATATGAATAATTAAAAGAGGTCTCTATGAGTGATAAAAAATACTGCGCTGTAAATACGAAATATTATAAAAATTCAAATACGGGTGAAATAGCCCACGTCCTACGTAAAATGCTTGTAAATATTAATTCTGTAAAATGTTTACAAGAAAACAATTTTGGTTATTGTTTTTCTGAAAATGATGATTTAGAAAGTTATTACGAAAAAAGATTAAAAGACGCAAAAGATAATAATAAATACGCAATTCAAAATAATAGTAATACTTTCATTGATAGCGTTTTAGTTTTCAACTCTGAACAATTTTTAAAATGTATTGAAGAAAATAAACAAGATGAAATCGAACAAGCCACAAAAGATTTTATGTTGGAGTTTCAAAAAGAATATGGTTTTGAACCAATTGGTTTTGAGTTTCACTTAGATGAAGGAACGACTATTGACGCTGATAAATTAGAAGAATTATCAGAAGATGAAAGAAAAAAATATCGACCAATTGATAATCCTGATGAAGATTTTACTACTGAATATATAAAACATAATATTCACGCTCACGCTATATTTTTAAATTATGACTTTGATAAAAATAAAAGTTGTTTAAGAGATATGCGAAAAAAACATTGGACTTACTCTCAAGATTTATTACATAAACATTTTAAGAAGTTTGGTTTTGATCGTGGTGAAGCTAAAATGACAAATAAGCGAGATCATAAAGATAAAGAAGAATATGTTAGAGAATTAGAATTAAAATCAATAGAACTTGTAAAAAACACTAGTGAGCATTTAGATGAAAAAAATGAATTGTTAGATGAAATATTAGATCATCAACAAAAACTAGATCGATTTGAAAATTTAAGCAACTACGCTCAAAAAATTAAAAGCTTTTTTGATGAAAGACCTAAATTAATTCTAAGTTTAGAAAAAGCGTTTGGTGAAAAGTTTGATGAAGTAAAACAAATGGCAATTGAGATCTACCAAGCACTAACTGAAAGATCTGAACCAGTAAAGCAAGAAATTGTGATAGAGCAAGAGGTTGAACCAACACCAGAACCAGAGCTGGCCGAAGTGCCTAAGACCTTAGAAGAACAGAAAATTGATAATGAAGTTAAAGCGGAGCAAGTGGCTGAAAAAGAGAAAAAAATTAAAGCCATTAAGAACAAAAGAAAATATAAAAAGAAAAGTAATTCATCTGTTTCTAAACTTACTTTAAAACCTGATTTTCGCAAAAATGATGAGTAAAAACTCGACAACCACGGGACCACTTTTTATTGCAAGACAAGGGTTCACCCCCACCTACATTTTTAAGGTGTGTAGTGAACTCAATAAATTATCCATAGCTGATAATTTACTCCTTACCAGTCGATAGAAATAAAAAACAGTTAGTGATTACCAACTGTTTTACTCGAATTTGCAAATTAACAATTTTCAATTTATTCACCAAATTAACATTTAATATTTAATTCTTTAAACTCATCTTCATAAAGTTTCATTGTTGCAATATTTTTGTTTTTTAATATTGGATTATCTTCTTTTTCCATTTTATCTTTTAATTCCTGATATTCTTCTTTGATCCATTTGATATAGTCTTTTTTAGTATCAGGTTGACCTTTTTCATATCGTTCATAAGCCAATGGATGGCAAGAATATATATCTCTTGTTAATATTTCTCTTTCTGTATATCCCCTAAAAGTCCAATATCCATCTTCATTTAAAAGATAGCCGTTTTCATCTACATCCATTATTATTCTCCTGTCTATTTTTGTTTTTTCTTTTTTGTTTTAATTCTTGTATTTCTTGATCTGGTTCGTCTGAATTAACTAATATAACTAATTCTTCAAACATTTCTTGACGTTTTTTTAAAAAATCATCATACGCTATCTTTTTCTTCTTCATCGGTAAAACCTCTTATTTCATTTAATTTTTTAATAGCCTCATTTCTTTTATCTTCATTAGTTTCAGTTTTAATATACTCAACTAACGCATCAACATTTATTACTTCTTTACTATTCTTTCTATACAAAACAGTCAGTTTGTGTATATCTCTTTTATTATAGTTTTCTACCCAATTTCCTTTTCCGAAAAGGTAAGGGTTAACCTCAAAAGCGCCTCTGTTTATTTTTCCTGATTCACTTACAACAGAGAACAAAATACCTGATTTTTTCAATGCTTGAATAGCATTATTTACTTGTTGAATACCTTTTAAACCAAGCTCTTTGCATATTTTTTGTTTGTCATATTCTGTTATTGAAATAATATATTCTTCATATCTCATTAGTTTTAATAGAAAATATAAAACATCTTTATTAGCTGGTTGAATACCTTTCAAAGTAACAACATCTTTAAGATATAGTTTAATAAAATCTGGTTCGGTTGGTATACTGCTTGTTGCTGTTTCTGTAGAATTAACAGCCTCATCAAACTCATCAAAACTGACTTTATGAAAATACTCTTTTTTCTTTCTTTGCACTTTTAATTCTTCTGTATATCTATCATCAAATAAGCCATTTAGATGCTTATTTATCTCTTGTTCTTTTTTTCCTCTATTTATTTCGGCCATAATATATTCCTTTTTTAAGTTTCATAACTTAAATAAACCATATTTAAATGTTTTGTCAATGCCTTAAAGTAACTTTTTAAATGTTATGTTATTATTTAAGATAATCTGGATGATATAACTACAGTAGTTATAGTTATTAACATTTTAAATGTTATGACACTATATTATTAGAATGGTCATATTAGGTAAAATAACTACAGTAGTTATGATTAGTAATTACAGTAGTTATTTACATTAACTACAGTAGTTATGTAGAGGTAACACCTTATTTATTAGCGAAACCAATAATAGCAATGCTTTCAATAGATAAGTTTTAAAATAACATATCTCTTCTTATCTATTATGTGGAGTCTTGTTATATACAATTGTATTTAATTTTGATTGGCACTTTTTTTAATGCAGGGGGAGGTCAGTCCCCCTGATACCCCCTTAAATATTATTTCTGGTGGGGATTGGTTAAATCTTGATTTTCAAGAAAGTCTAACAATTCATTTTTTTGATCTTGAATATCTTGTTCTGTAAGTTTTTGACGCTTTTTATTTTCTTCTTCTTGAATAACTTTATGTGTAAGTAGATGTTTTCTGGATGATTTAGACATTGTTTCAATGTGTGAGTAATGATCTTCAATCATTTTAAGGCTTGTTCCACATACTTCTGCTATGAGCGACAAAGGTACATTATTCTCAATACATCGAGTAATGTAGCTATGTCTAAGGCTGTAAAGCGTGAAATTCTTTGATGTGGTAAGTAAGTGCCTACTTTGCAAATCTTCGATCAATTCATTGAAAATTTTGTTGTAAGTCGGTCTATCAGTATATTTTGTAGAAAAAACAAAATCTTTTGATTTAATTCTTGATAGTAATTCAATTGTTTCATATTCATCTAATTCTTTAACCAGATCTTTATATTTCTCATTTGCTGCAATAAGTAAAGAATTAACAGCCATTGTATCAAGAACTACCTTTCTTTTATTTTTCTTGTAATTAGCCGTTTTACCACCATTTACGATACAATATAAATCGCCATTGTTGTTTAATTCAAAATCTTTCCATTGAAGTTCATAGCATTCGTCTCCAGTTCTCATACCAGTGAAGTTTAACCAATTGAGATATGCAAAGAATAATTTATCAGTATGTTTTGATTTTCCAACTTTCTTTCTCAACATTATTTCATTGAATAATATTGATAGTTCATTTTCATTAAAAGCGTTTCTTGGTTCACAAGTCGCAATTTCAACATTGATTTTATTTATATCGAATGTTTGATCTATTGTAATAACTTTTTTATCTAAAGCTCTTTCAAATAATTTTTTAAAACAAAACTTATACTTTCCAAAAGTATTTTTTGAAAATGAAGTTTCAAGACTTAAAAAGTAGCTTTGCACTTCATCAAAAGTAAGATCTGAAATTAATAAATTATCTGGGTAATACTCAATAAATCTTTTCCAGTATCGTATCTGAGTGGCGTATTTTTCTTTACCCTTAACGACTTTCTTTGTTTCTCTTACTTCTACAGCATTTTGAAGTTGTTCAAACTCGTTGATCAACTCGTTGCATAGCTTATGAACTGTTATACGTTGCTTTGGCTGTTGTATCGGTAAACCACGATCTAACATCATTTTGTTGAATTGATACTCTGCTTTAGCTTTTGCTATAGCTTCATCTAGATCGGACGTTTTAAGTGAGAATTGACGTTTCTTATGTCCATCGAACTTGATATAGACACTGTAATTTTTGCTTTGCGGTAGTTTTCTGATCGACAATCCATTATGGATTTTGATGCTTTTCGTAGTCATTTTGTAACTCTCAAAGTTGTTAGTTTGGTTGTTAGTGACTAACTACCACATTTAAATTATTGAAAGTTATACTAAATATTGAATGGTTAATCAAACTTGAAAACCGGCATACGTTAATAGCGTATCTAGGGTTCAAATCCCTATCTCTCCGCCACATTCTAAGCCCTAGCCTTCGACTAGGGCTTTTTTGTATTTGATTATCCCACTCAAACATTTCCCTAACACTCGACCCCTTACGCAGCAATACATTCAATTATTGTTTAAAACACAAGTAATTCGTCGCATTTTATTAACCAGTTTAACTGTTTGTTATTTATAAATATTTAAAATCAATTCTAGTGACGCAGTTGGTGTCACGCTGACAGTTTGAGAGGTGTAAATGTATTATTTGACGCATATAGAAGAAGACCATAATTGGAGCATGACGGCTAATTGCTATGCCTATGCGTGCGATCAAAGAACGACCCATATTAGAAACGGTAGAAGATGTGCGGTTCCAGGTGGAACACATCATAATCCAGCCTTTCCTATTGCAGGTGATAACACCTATGCAGATAGGTTGGTTCGAGGAGCAATGAGAGATGGACTGACTCTATTATCTAGAGGCAACCCTGCCAATTTACACCTGCACCCCTGCCCTAGAGGGCACTACAGAGTCGCACTGTTTGCAAACAAAGTGGGGTTTCACTGGCTAAGGCACGATGAAGTTCTCGATAGGTGGAGCTGGAAAAGTGGGAATGGTGGACCTGTCTACTATAACGTATTCAATAACAGAGATGGGATTAAAAGGACTATATACGTCAAGAACGAATATTTAGAAAGTATTAATCAAGACACACACAAGACTGACATATTATCTGCGGAAATCAACAATATGGACTTTATCGCCTATTTTGCAGTCCCTAATGGTGGATTAGCAGTCTCCGCTTAATGTGATCCATTTTAGTCTGTTCCAAAGCACCCACAACACTTTGGGGGTGTAATACCCATCGTTTAATCCAGCAAGATAATTAAGGTTTGGCGCACCATTTCCACAATAGGCTCAAACCTTATCAAAAATTCGCTTTCGCGAGTCCTTTGTGGTTTGTGTCCTGAGCTTGCTTTACTCTGGCCAATTGCTAAGCACCTCAGCTTCATATTTAGCTATCATGGTGTCTAGTTCACCGCTGTCTCTTAGCTCAATAATTTTCTTGTTAATGATCGGAACCAGTTCAGCATGATCTTTATGGATATAATGATAAAGTCCGAGTTGAGCAAGAGGAGGGCCAACTAGCTCTAATGCCGATCAGTTAAACATTAATCGGCAGATCAATTGAATGATCCCA
>NZ_JAYQDQ010000022.1:0-50055 GCF_038138445.1 Vibrio sp. | reverse complement strand
TGATGGGATCATTCAATTGATCTGCCGATTAATGTTTAACTGATCGGCATTAGTGCCAGTGCACTGCCTTTTGTCAGATAATGCAGCGCTTCATCGTATCGAGCGGCTTGATTACAAGCATTACCAGCCAAAAAGAGCAGCTGAGCATCATTGGGATTTTGCTTAAGCTTTTGCTTGTATATTTCTAAAGCATTATCTGGATGGCCATTAGTTAATGCGGTTTGTGCAAGCTGTAAATCTTGATCGCTAGGCTGATTTTTTGTCGACTGACAACCCACAACAAAGATTCCAGCCCATAAAAGGATCAACAACCGGCTCATAAGCTCTCCAAGGTATCAAATAGGCTTAGGATAACAGGGGCAACGATCATGACCACCACAGGAAGCATGATCAAAACGACAAGAGGGAAAGACATTTTTGCTGGGATCTTACCTGCCCATTCTTCGAGTTCAAGCAACTGATAATGGCGGCTATCTGCTGCTATTAAGCTCAAAGCCTGTGAAAGTGGCGTACCAAACTTCAGTGCTTGACACATGGTTACCACCATATTGTTGATATCGGAAAGTTCCAGCCTTTGATCTAGATTAGTGAGTGCCTGTATGGGCGAATCAAGTACGGCCATTTCTGTCGCAGTCTGACACCATTGACGAGAAAGCGCCGAAGAAACGTGTGCCATTTCTTCGCCCACAACTTGAAATGCTCTCTCAAGCGTCAAGCCAGACGCAACACACACAACCATAAGATCGAGTGCATCAGGCACCACCCTAGCGACTTGGCAACGAATCCTGTCCACCCATACTTTTAGTAAGCGGTCGACTAAGATGCCGAGTAATATAGAAATGGCGACACACTGAGCAACATCTACCATAGACCCTGTTAGCTCTCTCAGAGCAAACCACAGCAATGCGCCCACAACCATGATAGAAAGCCGAAACAATACAAACAGTGTTTCAGCTAAATCGTGATTAAACCCGATTAACGCTAATGCTTTACGACGCTCAGGATTAGCCTTCCAACGCCATTTAATCCTTTGTGAGTTAGCGGTAAGAGACACAGAGCTCACCTGATTAAGGCGACGCTGAACCAAGTCTTGCTGACGCGCTAGCCTAAAACACATCAAGGAACTAAAGACACCAGTAATAATCAAAACAGTCGCTATCATGGTGATCATGAGAACTTCCTATTTTTGGTGAGCGAATGCAGCGTCAACCCACCTAGCGCTAGGCTAATGCCACAATAAATGAGCACCCACTGACCACTTTCGCTGTAGATGAGCAATTCGAACAAGGATGGATCAATCCAAGCAACCGCCAATACAAGAAAAACGGGCAGAAACGACAAAAACTTCGCCGTCATCCTAGGCTCTGAGGTCATGCTGGCAACCTTCTTTCGCATCGCCCGATTGTCATGCAGCGTTCTGCTCAGATTGTGCAAGATATCCCTCAATTGTCCGCCATTACTTTGATTAAGTATTAGCGCGACAGTAAAGTATCGAAAAGTGTTATAGGGCAAACGAGTACATGCCTCATCCAAAGCTTGGCGCAGCGGAATACCAAGAGATAAGTTATCGTTAATGCGAGAAAATTCTCTACCTAGTACCCCCTCTTGAGTTTTCGCTACCTGCTCCAACGCCTGCTGAACAGACAACCCAGCAGAAACCGCTCGGCTCACTAAACCCAAGACCTGTACAATAGCTTTTTCAAACTCTTCGACTTGCTGCCTGCGGCGCAAGGCGAACAAAACGCCAAACAGCCCAATCACACAAGATATAACTAATAAAGCTTGCCAGTACCAATGTTGCGGTGGTAGCCACCATGAAATCAAAAACGGCAATATGCAAGCAGCTAAAGCCAGAAAAAGCTTATCTTGACGTCGCAACAGTACTTGCGTTCGGCGCCAAAAGCCTCCAACTTGCCCTCCTGAGTATCGCGGCTTAACAATAGCTTTTGCTATAGACTTGGGCTGAGCAATATATCGGACTAACCGAAGTTTGATGCACCGACGACGCTGCCAATAGTGTTTCAAAACCAGCAGACTGCCTAAGCACCAAATCGTGAACAAGACTATGCTCATACTGCAAGCCTCATTGCAGCGCGCAGTTGAGAATCAAGTTGATAGTGCTGTGCTTTAGCAACAAAGGAAGGAAGGCGCCGAGCACTGACATATTCACCTAAAATCTTACCTTGGTGATCTTCACCATGAGTATCAAAATGATACAAATCTTGAGTGATATATTGCTCGCTTTCGATGCCAACCACTTCGGTTATCGCGACTATGCGCCGCTTTCCATCACGCATCCTATCAACTTGTATAACGATATCTATCGTATCGGCAATTTGACGACGCAAGGCAAATAAGGGTAAGGTCGATGGCGCCATCATAAGCATATTTTCAACTCTGACTAACGCATCGGCAGGTGAATTGGCGTGCAAAGTAGACAGAGAGCCGTCATGACCGGTATTCATCGCCTGCATCATTTCAAAGGCTTCTTCACCCCTTACTTCTCCAAGTATGATGCGATCGGGACGCATTCTTAATGCATTCCTAACCAGTTCTCTTTGAGTGACTGCAGCCAATCCTTCGGCATTTTCAGAGCGTGTTTCTGCACGCACCACATGAGGTTGCTGGAGTTTAAGCTCCGCCGCATCTTCAATAGTAATAATACGTTCATGAGGAGGTATGCTAAACGACATCGCATTGAGCAATGTAGTTTTACCCGCACCCGTCCCTCCGGCGATGAGCACATTCAATCGGCAACGAACAATGACATCAAGCAAATGCATCATCCCTTCACTCAAAGCATCATTTTGTACCATTTGGCTCAAGGACAGTTTTTCATGATTGAACTTACGAATAGAAATGCACGTTCCATCAAGCGCTAGCGGAGGGATCATCACATTGACACGGCTACCGTCTTCCAAGCGAGCATCAACCAAAGGAGAACTTTCATCAATACGACGTCCTATTTTACTTACAATTCTCCTCGCCATGTTAAGTAATTGTTCTTCTGAGCGAAATTCAACAGCGGTTTTATGCAATCTGCCCAGCTTCTCGATATACACCTCATTGGGTCCATTAACCATGATGTCACTTACGCTGGGATCGTCGATTAAAGGCTGAAGAGGTCCTAAACCCAGCAACTCATCGACCAATTTCTGAACAACCTTAGTGACTTCACGATGACCGAGCGGCAATTGGTGGGTAGCCACCACATCTGTAACCAATGCAAGAATTCTTGCCTCCAACTCATTCGAGCTAAGTTTTACAACCGCACTCGCTTCTATCGTATTCACCACCTTGGAGTGAATAAGCTGGTAATGATCACGAATGGGATCGGAGTGAGGCGTACCTAGCTGAGTATGGCTGGGGGTGTCAATGAGTCGAGAAGACTTAAACATTAAGCGCCCCTCTTCCAAAACTGAAATGATCTCGGGCTTTCAGCGCCCATCACTTCATCAGCTAACAAACAAAACGCTCGGCTGACTTTACGGTGGCCCTTCACAGCGGACTGACCAAGCGCGCTTTTGTTTAAAAAATGTAAAGGAGCAAAGGGGATTGAGACATCAATTTCAGCGCCCAAAGCACGATGAATATCGTTTAATGTTAATAATGACGCTTTATCAGATTTAGTATGATTGACCACCAATAAGTTCTTTCTGTTGAAAGCCGCTTGCTCCCCGGAAGATAAAATACTCAATATCTGTCCAGCATTACGAATCGCGGCCAAACTGGGCTCTATGACCAAAATACGCACATCAGAGCTCTTCAATGCGCTCATACCTACTTGATCTCTCAGTGAAAACGCCGGGATATCAAAAATTAGACTGTCTGTGTGCTGTAAACAAAACTTACTAAAATGCTCAAGCGCTTGTTTTTCTGGCCAAAATGGATCGCTATCCAACGGCAGATAACCAGTTAGGAGCGACAGATTTGTATCTACATTTATGCTGCTTCGCTCAAAAACCACAGGTTCGAGACGTTCAGGATATTGCAGCATTTCGACCAATGCCGCGTTGCCTTGCACGTCAAAATGTAAATCCAGATCGCCTGCTGAAAAATCAAGGTCAGCGACCATCACTGACTGCCGCCTCTCGCTCAAGATTCGAGCTAAACTGGCGACAACGGTCGAAGTCCCGACCCCACCTTTACAACCAACCACAGAAATACGACTGCCCATTGACTGAGTTTGCTGCTGGTCATGAAAATCCACCGCCACTAAGCCATGTTCAAGCACAGGAGTAACCAAATATTCAATCGCCCCTGCTTCACAAATAGCACGATAGTAAGGGATAGTCTGATCATCACCGATGGCAATCACTTTGCAACCCGTACGACGATTCATATCACTCACCCAGCCACGCGCCTCTTCTATAGGCATACCCATTACATCTAGGGCTATCACATCATGACTGTCCGATAAGGCTTGCTTAATGAGTAGTTCTCTATCCATAGCAACTTGAGTCAGTTGGGTTATCCCACGCTCAGCAAACGCCAAACTTAAGTGATAAGTATCAAGGGAAGGAGAGGCCGCGACTAATACGGAAAAGTTATCGACTTTCATCATTGGTTACCTGCTGTAATACCGACACTAGAATCCGAGTTTTGGCTGCTACTATTGTTCGCCGAAGGGCTGACATAAGCATCGATAGCAGCAACTGCCTTTTCGCCATTGGCTGGCCCCAAACGCTCTCCCACAATCAATTCTTTCGGATTGACAACCATTTGAGCAAGAGCAGCCGCATTAGTGCAGCCATAAGCCTGATGTGATTGATATTGGTTAAATACTACTGGCTGCATTTTGCTGGCTCCGCAATTTGCCACTTTGGCGCGAAATGATTCAACGATAAGCTGAATATCACCTTGCTGAGATGGGCTTGCGTCCTGGTTACTTATTTTGCTTTTACTAATGCCGCGAGCTAGTAAAACTTGATGTATTTTCTCTAATTGATCACGTCCCTTAGCTGAGCCACTAACCAGCTTGACACGCAAACCATAGGGATTACCGCGTCTAGCAATAAAATCTTCAACTCTAAGGATTTGCTCAGTAGATAGTTCATTGTTATCAAGTGTAAGAGTCAGCTTATTGGTGACAGCAACAACATCAATGGCAGGTTGTTTAGCAATACGGTCATGCACGCAGCCACCCAGTACCAATAAAACCGGCAAAACAAACAGATTTAGTCTCATCTTCACCTCAGTAGTAAAATCCATTATCACCTAACAAACGCGGTTTGCGGTTGTCGGTATAAGTTGCATCACCGCTGGCTGCGGCATTCTTTTTACTCGGCAGTGCTAATAACCTTTCTAGGTCGCTCTGGGGGATCAAAGTATCCGTTGGTAAAGGAAAGTTATTAGAGCGGGTAGGCTCAACCAGATAAGCCGTCGCAATGATGATCAGCTCTGTCTCTCGACGCTGATATTGGTTAGAGCGAAATAGAGTACCTAAGATTGGAATATCCCCTATTCCTGGCACTTTTTGTAACTGATCGATTTCACTACTTTGTAACAAACCACCAAGAGCAAAACTTTGTCCGCTCGCCAGCTCTATCGTGGTTGAAGCCCTACGCGAAGTGAAAGAGGGCAGCACATTACCATTAAATACGGCTTGGTTGTCCACCGAGACACTGCTCACTTCCGGCTCAACTTTTAGACTGATTCGATCAGGGCCAAGTACTATAGGTTTGAAGTTAAGATTAACGCCAAAAGGACGGTATTCAACCTTTGCAGTATCGCCTTGAATCAAAGGAATTGGCACTTCTCCCCCGACAAGAAAACTCGCTTCTTCACCTGAAATCGCCGATAGGTTGGGCTCTGCTAAAATCGACATATCACCCGTCGATGCCAAGGCATCAACTAAGGCACTAAAGTTAGGTTTAGTCCAACTGCTGACACCTGATGGTTTGTTGTACATAAAACTGCCAATCACATTCTCAGCGCTACTCCCTTCCCCCATTAGTGATCCCCATTTAATGCCTAATGTATTTGAGACATTACGAGAAACTTCTGCAATTCGAACACGTATATTGACTTGGGTTGGCATGGTGACAAGTAGCTGGTTGATCAGTTCATCATTGTTCTCAGAGCTTGGCTCGGCTTGCTGCGTTGATGAGCTATCAGATTGAGAAGAATCACTCTCATTTGAGCCTTGGGACGCAGTGATCGGAGATAGATAGCCTTTCGCCACATTGACTATGCTATGTGCCATAGCTGGACTTGGTACTGAACCTTTCAGCCATAACTTTCCACCCAAAGATTCAGTCTTGACTGAGGCCTCAGGAAACTGAGTTTTAATCAGGCTATCTAACTCTTGAGTATCATGAACAACACGAATTTTATTGCTGTATATTACCTGCTCTTTATCGTTCAAAATGGTCATTGTCGCCGTGCCAGCCTGCTTACCAAATACCATTAATTTGGTATTTGTCATTGGCTGATAGTCAGCAATATGCGTGTTAGAGATAAAAATCGATTTTGCCTTTTGGGGCAAACGTACCATTTGCGCTTCATTTATGTTTACTTCAAGCGCCGACGCCCAAGAAGAGCATGTGAAAAACAAGCTAGGAAGCAATAACAAGCCCCACCAGCGCAGTAATGTAGTCATTGGTTGTTCCTGAAATTGTTAGTTATTTTTGTTATTTGGACGGAGCTCAATCAAATCCACATCTGGCGCGATTATTTTGCTTTGTGGGTTAAGCTGCGTCGA
Source organism: Vibrio sp. (assembly GCF_038138445.1). Classification (GTDB taxonomy): domain Bacteria; phylum Pseudomonadota; class Gammaproteobacteria; order Enterobacterales; family Vibrionaceae; genus Vibrio. Next base: position 43,352 of record NZ_JAYQDQ010000022.1, on the reverse strand, counting down.
AATAATCATGGAATTAACGGGTTCCGTCAAGTTCGGTTCTCCAGCACCACGCAAAGATAAAGTAAGCCGACCAAGTTGATTGGCTAAAACAATTTGTGTTGCTTGCTCTGGCGTAACTTCAAGTGAGACTGAACTGTTGTCAGGTATTTTGGCGCCGTAGTCTCGGCGCTGCTCTTGAAACCCTTCTGATGATGACAAGTTGTTAAAAGCAAGGATGCGCACATTATGCGCAATAGTGCTAACATATAAGCCTTCAACTTGGTTGTCATACTTTTTCAGTTCACTGAGCTTTGACGCCAAGAGTAACACGTCAACTTTATCTCCCGGTTGAACAAAGCCCGAGTTAGCTGTGACTTGATCAACAGGTACGGATATAGCTCGATAACCTGACCTGACTTTTAGTGCCAGTGATACACCGCCTCTAGGTGGCGTTAAATCCGCAGAACTTATCACCTGACCTTTCTCAATCGCAATATGCGCAACCCCAGCAGAAAGGTGAGCAGACTCAAGCTCATCTTCTGTAATGTAATCTAAATAATCATCCAACTCATTTTGGGGCACTGCCTGCCAACGAAACATGGTGGCGCTATACACATCGCCTGCTTCAATATTTTGATTTGAAACCAGAACTCGCTTAAACACCGCTGCAGCTTGGTTAGCCTCAGGGGACTGTGGCGTGGGTGAGTTTAAAAGCAGCAATACTATCCCTATCCCTGACAATAAGATAGACATCAACATCAATCGCTTCGCTGTCATGACTTGTCCTTGTTTGTCTTTTTAATTGCCTGAGTCTTGAGTCTGTTCGAGTGACTCAATCACAGTGTCATAGGCGCCAACAATTGCTCTTGTCAGCTTGCCATCGCTGCCACCCACAAATGAGAGTAGAACCACAGACATGGCCGCGGCTAAAATAGCGTATTCAATCGCTGCTGCCCCACGTTGCTTTGTATTACGTAACATTAATAAACTCCTGAAAATGCTGTTCAGTCTCATTTAGACTTAAGGTGTTGCGATAAAACGGTATAGGTATCTATCATTAGATAACGATACTTGTTTAACCTCTCCGAGAACGAAATCAAAATAAATAGGTTTACTTTGTGTTGGAAAATCAGTGAAGTATTGTTCGCGGATAAGAGTGCCGAATGGATCTTTTACACCATTGTAAATCAATACATTCCGCTCAACAGGGATTAGATTACCTAACTCACTAACGCTGGGAAGGCGCCAATTCGACAAACCACAAACTTGCTCTGATGTTTGAGCGTCTAGGTTCTGTGAGGTCCTCATAATCAACCCATCGTGTGTCTCCGCGTTTATCAAACAGTTGCCAAACATGGCCAGTAATTAGATTTTTTGCGCAGCTTGCCTCTTCGCGGTTTTCCACCGACCCACCACTTACATCCAAATATTGCCATTGATTAGGTAAAGTGTTTTCACTCACAAGACGCACTAGAGCCGCCATGTTGTTAGCTGGAAAGGACTTAGATTCCTCGCTGTTACTTGTTGATGCATAAACATACGCTGTTTGTTTGCCCTCTTTCTCTGGCTTGGAAGACCAATAATAAACTTGCTGATTGTACGGATGATTAACAAATACATTGGTGTCGATACTAAGACCTTTATCACTAGAATATTCTGAGGATTTAACATAGCTAGAGGCTAAGCTTTGTAACTGAAGTATACTTGGCACTTTCCAATCACTGACCCCGCAAAGTGCCTCTTGATTGACTTTTGAAATATACCCTTGGGGGCCTAACACATTTTTGCTTTCATCACGGCTGCCTTGATACGCGAAATACTCAAGTTCGTTTGCTTCAACGTTAGGCAGTAACATCCAAATTCGTCTTCTATCGCCTGAGCCAAGCTCTAATACGCAGCGCCAACCTTGCTCGTAGGTGGCATCTTCGGCCAGATACAGCCCTACTTTGTCCAACTTGGCATACTGTTTACCGGCTGCATCAACAATAATGGCTTCAGATCGCGAGACAACCTCCCCTGAGTTTTGTGCCTTTTCCAATGCCGCTACAATAAGTTGCTCTATCTTTTCCTTGTCGTAGTGACTCAACAAATCGTATTTATCTATCAGCGCCAAGGCACCATTACTTTTGAGGTTTGGTAGACTCTCAAGCCAAGCCGTTAGCTCAGTCCTTAATTGCTGAGAAGTAAAAAAGGCCTTGTGGATACGATTGGCGCCAATCTGTAGGTTTTTACCGTCTGACTCCTGAGACAGCACCGCTATGCTACTGGCAATAATATCATTTTGCTGATGAAGCTTAGCTAGGCTATCAAACGCTTGCAGCTCTTTGAGTAAAGCTGCTGCGACTATAAAGTTATACTCATATTCACGCCAGTCACTAACATAGTTGTTCACCTTTAACACAAACTCTTGGCTTATCCTGTCGCTACGATTTTTTGCCAGAGTCGCTTGCTGAATAAAGAAAGTCATCGCGGGTTGGTGCCCAGAATAGATATCTTGCCATGATGCCAAGGCGCTGCTTAATAGAGTTTGATACTGGGCGCTGTCAACACTGAGTCTGGTGTAATCAACTGAGGTATCATCTAACAAGCTAAGCAGATTCACCACAGCATCACGAATTTGTTGTAAACTACCAGCTTGCTCACTTAATCGAACTTTCTGGGTAAGCTGGGCACCATCAATCTCATCGACTAACTGAGCGCCAGCAGGCAAAGACCAAACAGCAAACCATTGGTGAGAGAGATCGGGACTAATATCACCTTCACCTGATTTTTTAATAGAAACGAGAGTTTCATTTCTAGCCGCAGCTAGATAACCTGAAAGGCTATTGATTACAACACCTCTGACTTTTTCATCAACCGTACGACGTCGCAACCTTTTTGCTTCATCAGCCTCGATAAGTCCCCACCCTTTAATGCCACAAACATCCAATTTGGACGCTTGGTCATTTGTCTTCTCAAATGTATTACTTTTCAAGCGTTCACTCGTAATCCAAAAAATAGGCTCACCAGATCCATCTAGATTATATTCTGCAACGCAATTCGCTCGCGTGTAGTCCCAGCCACTATCGCCAAAGGTCATCACTTGGTTTATATTATCCATAGGAACAAATTGCAGTGCTACAAACTCACCTCGACTGGTGCTAGTGGCAAAAAGAGTCTCGCTAGGCGGAGTTGGCATACCTTCCATAGCATTTTGTTTTACGCGTATACCAACCTTATTTTTCGCATATGCTTGCGGGCCAATAAACTGAGGTTTGGAAACTACCGTCTGCCAAGTACTTCCGCCATCAGTGGTATATTCATAGTGCTCAGGTTGATCGAATGTTACTGGCGAGTTCCAAATACTCACACTGAGGTCATCCCAAGAAATCATATTCCCGTAGATAGGGTTATCATCTGACGTCGATAGAATGTCCATTTTCTCTGGTGCTGGGAATTTGGGATTATTGCTAGAAGAAACATTATCTGTCGTCGTGTTAGCGGCAAGGTTAGTAGCGTCAAGCTTAGGATCCGACTCATTTCCTCCTCCACATCCAGCAATAAAAGCCGCACAGGCCATAATACCAAAGGTTTGGGCGACTATTTTCACGACCAATTACTCCTAAAACTTTGTGTTCCCTACAAAATCAGGCCGAGATAGTAATGCAAATGATATTTACTATCAATATCATTTGATCTTTTATTTGCACAAGTGATTAAATAAGCGCACACGATAACACTTTAAACCAAATTTGGTAAACAATTGATCAAAATGAACAAACTACCATCACCGCGCGTGATAGCCATCGCTGTTTCATCAGCAATCTCGCTTTATGGATGTGGCGGCAGTGACAGCTCAGACAGTACTTCGCCAACGAAGAGCTATGCTCACTACAATCAAAAAACATGCGCTGATACAAATTTTGATGGCCAATGCAGTCAATATGAACAAAAAGTATTACTAGGCAGTGGTTACCCTAAGATGCTCAATGTTGGTGGAGCTATTCTGACTGCTCCCGGCGAACTTGATATTATTTCTCCCTTTACAACCTTAATACACAGCGAAATGCTTTATAATCCCGCAGTTCAAGGGCAAGTCGTCAATGCTAAAGCTTACTTGCAGGCCAAATTAGGCAATTATGTTGGTGTTAATTTCGACACACTCGATATCAATTACGGACCTAAAAGTGAGAGCCAAGTCTTAACTCAATCGCTTATTCAAGCACAACAAAGCGGTCCAAATGGCGCTTCTCCTTTGGTCAAAATCGCTCATGCTCTTGATGTGATGATAAAGTATAAAACGCTTGACCTTAGCTCAATAAACTTAGACAAAGAGAGTTCACAACAGTTGAACCTTGATGGAGCGGTTCTTATACATGGGTCTCAGGAGGAAAAGGGACTCAAGTCACTTAAATCGATTGCACTAAACCCAGCCAACAATAAACTCCTTTATCTCGACGACTTGGATACGGTTAAAGAACTGAGTGCTTCAGTCAAAAGAGCAGCTGGCTCAGCGACTTACCTGCAAGCGCCCTCAGAGGGAGCAATAGCCCCAAGTTCAATAACAAGAGCAAGTCTCAGAAGTGATGACCATCACGAATCAGACTATGATAAGGAACACGACGATTTTGGTGGTAACGCAAGTAAACTGCCATATTTTGAAAAGGATGCTTCTCGAGAGTTAAAACAAGTATTACCTGCATTAAATGGCGTACAATCCTATAAGCTTTATAACCCTCAAAACCACGCTATGCAGGCCGATGCATGTGAAGCAAGCGGCGGCAATGGTATTTTACTGACCAGCCTACAAGATAACACTGGCCACGACAGCTCTTCAGAGGCTCCTGACGTAATCACAATTCAACCAGCTATGGCTATTGATACTATCGGTGGGGCATCTGGCAGCGAGTTACCAACCTTGCCACCCGCGCCAGTGGTGATTGAGCCCTCTTCTGCCGCCTGTTACAACGATAACTTCGAATGGATGAAGCCCCTATACAGTCAGAGTAGTATTCTAGCCCGTTGGGATAATGGCTTAGATACAAAAAAGGACCAGCTCTGGCTTTTGGATGAAATAAGCCTAAATAAATTATCATTACTGGATCAAATCTCTGAAAAAAATATCCTTGTATCTAAAGATGAGCAAGACATCCTGCTCATTGCGGATAGCGACAGCCAAACAATTGGCACATTAGAAGCTAAGTTGATCCCACTGACCAATCGAAGTTTTGGCGCTCCATCAATGATCAAACTTCGAAAAGACGACAATTACCCCATTATTACTACCGCCAGTTTCGCTGCCAACCAGCAGATTGTATTTGCCTTACAAGACGAAAATAAAACAAAGCACAAAATCACTTGGGTAAATAAAAGCGCACCGAGTAAACCCTTATATAGTATCCAAGGCCAAGGGGTTATAAAGTATTTAGAATCATCGCCCGATGGTAAGTTTACCGTTGCAGTTACGAAAAAAAATATCTACTTACTTGATAATCAAACGCAGCAGATTTCCAAAACAATCAACTTTGATGCAACCAGCATGACAAACTTATTTGTCCAGAATGATAAAGCGATTGCAATAGGAGAAGGCAAAATTGATTACTTCCAGTTTGCTAATATTTCTGGCCCTCCGCTGATCGTCGCCACTCATTTGATTACCAAACAGTTAGTCAATCAATGGGGAAAAGCCGAGTTAGGTCCAATTACTTTGTATGATATGTTAAACCAAACCCCTCAGTACACTAACTTGGAAGCTCATAACACACTTACTCCATTTGAAAACATTAACTTAGAATGGAATGTATTAGGTGGCCAGATCAGAAGCGTGAACATTAGTGGCACCTACAGGGGAGAAAATATTACTATCACCAAGCCTCTATAAAAGTAAATGTGTTGGTCCTCTCGCTACTTAAAGGCCAACACCCTTTTATTCTCTAGTTCCAACAAACCGATTAGTTCGCCTTTATAAGAACCGACCCAAATTCTACAACATGACGACTAGACATAAGAGACCACTGTCGATATGTTTCTCAATCATTAGGTTATAAAGGATGTTCTGATGACCCCGACTATAGAAACAATTTTATCTCATCGTTCCATTCGTAAGTTTACCGAGCAAGCGATTGACCCTGAGCAGCTAGATACCATTATCCAATCCGGACTTGCTGCATCTTCATCAAGCATGCTTCAAGTGGTCTCTATTATTCGCGTCACTGATTTAGACAAACGTAAAACCTTAGCAAAGCTCGCTGGCAATCAAGCTTATGTAGCAAGCGCAGCGGAGTTTTTGGTATTTTGCATCGATTATCACAGGCATTTTACTATCAACCCTAAGGTCAATGCTGAGTATACAGAACTCACTATCATTGGAGCGGTAGACTGTGGAATCATGGCTCAAAACTGCCTTTTGTCTGCTGAATCACTAGGGTTAGGAGGCGTCTATATTGGGGGGCTTAGAAATTCGGCATCTGAGGTCGATGAACTTCTCGAATTACCGCAGCATTGCGCCGTTTTATTCGGATTGTGCCTTGGCCATCCTGATCAAGATCCACAAATCAAACCTCGACTACCAGCGAAAGTGATCATGCATGAAAATAGCTATCAAGCTTTAGATTTATCCAACATTGATAGTTACGATAGAAAGATGCAAGACTACTACGCAAGTCGCAGCGCCAATCAAAAGCAAAGTATTTGGTCTCAAGAAGTGACTAACAAGCTTGCTGGTGAGTCCCGCCCACACATCAAAGGCTACCTAAATCATAAAGGGTTAACCAAACGCTGAGTTCACGATGAAATAAAAAGCAGCACTAACCGCACGTTCTTAGGGGTGTTAGGAGCATGTTTCAATGCTAGTGCTGCATAAGTTATTGATTTTTTGCTTTCAGTTGATCTTAAAGCCATCAACCAAATCAGGATGACCACTGACATAGGTTAATTAAGTTCAAAATCGCACGCCGCTCCCATTTAGACTGAGCAAGCTCTAGCCTAGCATAATAATAGGTGGCCATCTGGTTATGCTTGTTCGTATTCATCATTTTGTCCTATCTGGTTGCCTCAGTCATTATCACGCCTTATGAGGAAACTTAAAACTGAGACATTTTAAAAATACCTTTCCTAATTTTGATAAAAACAACCATAAACCCACTAAAATCGACTGTATTCTGATAAAATAGGGAAAATAACACTTCAATAAAATGCTTGTTTTGGAGCCCAAATGTCAGATCTCAATTTGCTGCGCTATTATGCACGCCTTGAACCATTAGGCGTGGGGGAAGATATTAAAACAGCGCTACCAGATGTCGCTGAACGGCTATTTACTAGCCATCGCCATGCGAGAAACTTACTCAATCAAATGCAACAACTAGAATGGCTATCATGGGTCCCGAAAGTGGGAAGGCATCAAAGGTCAACTCTTGTGCTCAACTTAACACTGCCAGACCTCAAATCTCAGTTGGCAAGCAAACGCATACGACAGGGACAGTACGAACAGGCCTTAAACATTCTCGATGATGATCAAAAAGCGTTTGGGCGTTTGCTACAAAGTACGTCAGGGGCCACCATACGTGAGGGACTACTACATATACAGCTGACTTATAAACGCTCTTTTGAACGCATAGTGCCACACCAATTACAGCGTTCTAGCGAACGTTATCTACTCAGGCAAATATACTGCTGCCTAGTGAGTAGTAACCTAGAAGGTCACTTGGAGCCTCAACTAGCTCACCACTGGCAATGCGAAAACAAGGGGCATCAATGGACTTTCTACCTTAGGCCTGCATTGACCTTCCATAATGGCGCCGCCATTGATGCCGATAGTATTGTGAGTCTTTTTGCTAAGCTTTCGACATTGGCGAATTACCATAATGAACTGGCTCACTTGGAAAGTGTTACTTCACCACTACCGAATAAGGTCGTGTTCGAATTTTCAAAACCCGATCTTGGATTTGGCGGCTTGGTTTCAGGAGTAAAGTACGCCATCCAACCTACCAGCCAAGTCAACAATGCAAACCATTATGGTGTCATCGGCTCTGGACCATTTGAAGTACGAGAACACAAAGAAGATCGCCTTTGTCTGCAAGCATTCGAGCGCTATTACGGCTGCCGTGCCTTAACTGACCAAGTCACTATCTGGAAACTGGACGAAAAAGAGCTGACGAATAGACAAATTCAAACCAACCAACCTGGCGTACAAGACAATAACGAGTGTGAGTACCACCTTTCTCACACAGATGACGCTCAACTTCAAAGCAATAGTCACAAGTCACGCCTCGAAGATGGATGCATGCTAGTTTTATTCAATCAATCTTCTCCCTCTACGCTTGATGACAGCCAAAAGCGCTATTTATCAAACATACTTAATCCACAGCATGTTTATGACCAGCTCAAACATAACCAGACACTTTTTGGTTGCAGCAAAGCATACAACATACTTCCTGCATGGCCACCTGTGCTAAGGCCACAAGTACCCGAAGCTGACCTTCCCCCACACATAGACATTGCTGTCTATGACTACAGAGCGCTGATAGACTGTGCTCTCGCCATTAAAAGCATATTAAATAAGCTGGGTATTGAAGCTAGAGTTAGTACCTACTCGTATCGTAAGCTTTATGAAATGTCGCAAAACAACCAATTAACCGAAACGCTAGTCGTGACCAACATTAACTTGGATGATAATCGCCATTCTTCAACCTTTTACAACTTGTACACTAATCCGGTACTTCATGCTTGTATTGGTCACAAGGCCAAACAGTGGCTCATGCACTCATTAGAAAGAATTCGGGAAACGACACCGCTTGATCGATATCTCGATGCTATAGAGCCCATTGCTTCAACTTTTATTCATCAGTATTGGGTAACACCTTTATTTCACCATCGACAGACACTTCGCTTCCATGGCGTACTCAAAAATGTTGAGTTAACCAACTGGGGCTGGCCCGATATCAAAAATGTCTGGTCAACAGACTAAGTCATTGGAGAGCAAAACAAGTATTGTCATAGAACTTATCACCAAAGCGTCGAATCGGGCCATCTATCACGCAATACATACCAACTCGTTATCCTAGATTTGAAGTTTGATCTCTATCACAAGGCACCCCTTGAATTTCAAAACTGATTACGTATCTTTTTACAAATCAAACACTGTATGGATAAACAGTTGAAAGAGAGTAAACTTCAATTTCACTACTATTTTAATGACGAGTCTCACTCTATGGATGCCATAGTTCGCAACCAGTGCGAGACTGAGATCGTTTCAATACTGTATGAAATAGCCAATATTCTTGATGTTCCACTAGTGATAGAAAGCGAAGCTCGCCAAGAAGGTGGACTGCGTGATATTTGGAAGTTGGCCAATTCAAACGCAGGTATTTTATCTGTCATCGTTGGTATTGCTTCTATCGCGATACCTTTGCTTCCCAAATCAGACTCAGAGTTAGAACGGCTACAAAAAGAAGAATTACGCCTAAGTATCGAAGAGAAAAGACTTAGAATACAGACACTAAAACAACAGGCGAACAAGGATAAAATTGAACCTAAAACCATTAAAAAAGTAGCCGAAGTCGTCAACGAGAATCACAAAGTGATCACGCGCCGATCCAATCTATTTAAACATCTTTGTGCCTATTCAAAAGTCACCAAGATCGGAATCAGCGAACTCGATTGTCATGGTGCACCATTAACCCCTGAATCATTGATCAGACGATCCAAGTTCAAAGCATTTGTACTGCCCTCCCATCGATTACCAGTACAAACCTTTGATGACACAACTATTGAAATTATTGCTCCTGTACTTGGCGAAGGTAAATATAAGTGGAAAGGGATATGGCAAGGTCAAAATATCAACTTTGCCATGTGTGATAAAGAGTTTAAACAAAGCATTCTGAATCAGAAAATGAGTTTTCAAAGCGGCTCCATTATCCGCTGTATCCTAAAGCTGAGTTCTAAGTTAGATCAGATAGGAGACATTGTGATTACTGGGTACTCAGTCACTAGCGTGCTTTCCTTCGGTGTCGATGAGACTCCGAAAGGCAAAATACATCGCCACCAGAAAAAATTCGAGAAAGCGCAGCTTGATTTGTTTGAAAACACATAGTCTGCGCTAAGAAGGCAAACCGATTGGAATAGTGACACGAATGCGATGTTCATCTGGGTCGAGCGCCACGAAGCTAACACCATAGGACAACTCCTTCGGATCTTGCGCAAAATCAACCGATTGTTTTTTCCAACTATGATACAAAGACTCAAGCTTAGTTTGGTCTTCAACCAATATAGATAGCTCAGCCCCACCACCCGTTATACGGCTTGTCGGCACTAAATTTGAGTTCTGCTTTAATAGTACTGACATATTGTTTGCAAACTTGATTTCCATACAGGTAGGAGAAAGAGATCTCGACTCACAACCAAGCACCTTGGTATAAAAGCCTTGGCTAATTTGGATATTTTCTACATAAAGAACATAGGTATCAATAGTTAACATATTATTTCCTCAACTGATAAAGTAACTAAGCAGTGGCATTACTATAATCCACCCCACTGTCAGAACCTGTCAGTAGGCTTTATCAAACTTAAAATATTATCCTTGGTGAAAATAGAGTTGAGTGCGTTTAGTACACGGTGGGTAGGTGATGTTGGCTGACTTAACGTTTTGAATATACAGAGCTACTCAATCGAGTTTTCGTCTTTAAGACTCCATTTGTGATAAATTTCTTTAATCTCACTTTCTAAGCCTAAAAAGGTATCCACCATATGTGGGTCAAAATGTGAGCCAGCGTTATTTTGTATTTCACTTAACGCGTCTTCAATTGACCACGCCCTTTTGTAGGGGCGCTCCATAGTCAACGCATCAAACACATCGCAGATGGCCACAATCCTAGCGCCTTGTGGTATTTCTTCCCCAGCTAAGCCTTCTGGATATCCTGTCCCATCCCAACGTTCATGATGATATTTTGCCACCTCTGCTCCCAACTGGAATACAGGATTGGAAGACATAGATAATATTTCATGGCCAATTTCCGAGTGCTTTTTCATCACTACCCATTCATCTTCAGCCAGAGGCCTTGGCGCTTTAAGTATCGCATCAGGTATTCCGATTTTACCCGTATCATGTAAGGGCGCAGCAAGTTCTAATAGGTTGTAATTCTCATACTCCCAGCCCACCGCTTTGGCTAATAACTTGCAGTACTCGGCCATGCGCCAAATGTGACTACCTGTATCTGTATCATTATAATGGCCCGCAACACCCAGCATTCTAATCGCCGATAGAGCCAAAGAGTCAACTTCAGCCAACCGCGTTAGAGACAGGTGAGTCGCCACACGGCGAAGCACAATAGCAGGAGAGAAGGGCTTAGTGATATAGTCGACCGCACCTAAGTCAAAACCCATTGACTGATCATCTGTGTCATCTTTAGCTGAGATAAAAATAACCGGAATATAAGCCGTTTCTGGCTCACGCTTGAGCCTTCGACACACTTCGAATCCATCCATCTCCGGCATCATGATGTCGAGTAAAATAATATTAGGCTGAGGCGACGTATTTGCGAGCTTTAGAGCCTTCTCACCGCTTGTTGCCGCTCTTACGGAATAGTTACCTTTCTCCAGTACGCTTTTCAGAATGCGAATATTATCTGGAACATCATCAACCACTAAAATCGTTTTATCCATTTTAGCCCCAACCTTTAACCCTGAATGCTAGACAGTATTTTGTCTAGACACTCTAGAGCTTCATCACTGTCATAGATTTCAACCGCTTCATTAAGATGTTCTATCTCAATAGCAGCGACCTGTCCTTGTACCATGGCGACCAAACTGGCGATGCTATCTTCTTCAAATTCGCCCAGTTCTAGTTGCTCCCTAATTTCTTCGCCTAAAGTTTTTACTCGTTCAAGGTCAAAGTCCTGAGATACAATGGGCGAAGCATCAATTTGAGTGTCAATAAGCGCAATAGATTCTAGAACCTGCAGCAAGGCGGATGAGAGCTCAGTCCATGATTCAGGAGCAATGTCCTTATCTTGTTGCTTAAACGCCTGCTCAAAGGTAAAAGCAATTTTAGATAAGCGGTGTGCCCCCAAAGAAGCAGAAGCCCCTTTTAAGGTATGTGCGGTAATTTCTCCCTGCGCATAGTCTTTGTCCTGCCACAAGATTTTCAAATCACGGAAGGTAGTCTGATTATTCTTCGAACAACTATTGAGAAGTTTGGTATACAACGCTTTGTCATCATTGACTCTAGATAGTCCTTCTTCAGAATCTATACCTTGTAATTCTGGCAGTTCTGCATCGTTATTAACCTCTTCACTCTTTTGAGTAGATGAATGTTCAAAATTTTCATCTTTGAAACTAGGATCAATCCACTTGAGTAACTTACTATACAATTCGCTGGTATCTATCGGTTTAGCAATATGATCATCCATACCCGCTTCTGCACATCGTTCTCTATCTTGCTGCATCGCATTAGCCGTCATCGCTATAATAGGGATCTCTCGATGGGTGGGTTGTTCCCTAAGTACTGCTGCAGCTTCTAAACCGTCCATCACAGGCATTTGTAAGTCCATAAGAATAATGGCATATTCACCATCAAGTGCCTTGTCCACCCCTTCTTTACCATTGTTGGCCACTTCCACATTAAGACCAACACTTTCAAGTAATTCCACAGCAATGATTTGGTTAACTTCGTTATCTTCCACCAATAACACGGGCGCTCCGCGAACACTGGCAAAGCTTTCATACAAGGCTTCTGTTTCATTTTTATGGCCGATACTGTCACTCATCACAGCCTTGCCTATAACTTCCATTACCGTATTGAGCAATGCAGAAGCATTGACTGGTTTAACTAAAAAGCCATCAATTTTTGCTTCAGAGGCTTTAACAACCACTTCTTCTCGGCCGTATGCCGTCATTAAAATGATTTTCGGCGAACAACCTATATCTAAGTTTTTAATAATCTCAGATGCTTTGATGCCATTCATTTCTGGCATTTGCCAATCCATCAGCACTAACTCAAAAGGTTTATCATCACTGACTGCTCTTTTAACCATATCAACCGCTTCAAGGCCATTGACTGCTGTTGTAATATCGAGCGAGTATGCACTTAAAAGTTCTCTGTTAATTTCACGTGCACTCTTATTATCATCAACAACAAGAGTTTTCATACCCTTTAATTTCTTCCAGTTGGTCGCCCTCTCCTGCTGGCTTTCAAACTCTTTGTCCAGCACGCCAAATTCAGCAGTAAAAATAAAGCTACTTCCCTCTGTGTAAACACTTTCTACCCAAATCTCACCCTTCATCATTTGGACTAAATTCTTACAAATGCTTAGCCCAAGGCCTGTACCACCATACTTTCTGGTTGTTGATGTATCAGCTTGACTGAACGCACTGAAGAGTTTTTGAATTTGCTCTGGTTTTAGGCCAATTCCGGTATCTTTAACCTCGAACTTTAACTTCACGCTGTCTGTAGCAGAGTTACAGCTGCTTATTTTAACGATGATCTCTCCCTGCTCAGTAAACTTAATCGCATTGTTACACAAGTTAGTCAGTATCTGACCAAGGCGTAAAGGATCACCAATCAAGTAATTAGGCATATCTGGAGGGGTAGAGAAAATCACTTCTATGCCTTTTTCTTGCGATTTAAGGGTTATGATGGTGCATAGATCATCCAAAACCTTATCAAGCTGGAAAGGAATAGACTCCATCTGCATTTTGCCAGCTTCAATTTTGGATATATCAAGAATGTCATTGATAATGCCCAGCAATGCACGACCCGCTGAATTTATCTTGCTCACGTAGTCATGCTGCTTGGAAGTGAGTTTGGTTTTGAGCACAAGCTCACTGAGTCCGATAACGGCATTCATAGGTGTACGAATCTCATGGCTCATATTAGCGAGGAAATCGCCTTTGGCTACATCTGCTTCTTTGGTTCTTTCCAAAGAAATTTGTAGTTCCCGCATTAATTCATGCTGAGAAAGTTGATTCAATTTTCGGCGCTGAACTCCCACATGATCGAGAGGAGAAAAACTAGGGTGTGGGATTTGCTTAAATGCCGTGATTGTGTGGGCATTATTACTGGCAGTATCGACGCTAAAATCTTCAAAAATATAATCATAATTCATGGAGGATATTGAACCCGAGTCACTACTCAATACTAACTTAATTCCCCATTTACCTACTCTATTTGCAAAATAGATCGCAGCATCAAAACGATTGGAAGTAGATAACAGCTTGTGGCAAACCTCGGATGCCGCAGTGGCAAGGCGCACAGCATTCACTCTAGAATATTGACAGCTTAAGGCCAGCTTTTTAATTTTATTTCTAAAATCAACAATGGATTGGCTATCTTCAATGCTGTATTCAGCAAGCTTTACGTTATCGTGAGTGGAAGCTTGCTCAAGTTCCTTTAAAACGGTTTCGAGATTCATGTGCCATTTACGACCTCTTAGTTAACCCGAATGACTAAGCACGTAGCATCATCTGACGTCTTAGCGAACCTCCGAGTGATGTTTTGGGCAATAGTTTCAGCATTATCAGTATAGATGCTTGGGTAGTCTTTAGGATCAAAATTAGTAACAATCCCATCAGAATAGAGAATCACAATTTCCCCCGGAGTAAGATGGACTGTATTTTCCACTGGAGTGCGTATTTGATACCCAAGAACCCCCTGCTGACAAATAAACCTTTGCACCTCTTTGCCTATCTTACACATGAAAATATTGCCAATACCGACATAGTCAAAGCGCAGTGAATCTGTATCAAGCTTAGCAATAATCGCAACTCCACCATTTGTACTGCGCAAACTATCATGCAATTGCTTCATTATGCTTGTCAGCTCTCCCTGATGGACCTGCTTTAACAAGCTGCGAGTCATGCTTGCGATTCTATGGGCACTTTTCCCATGACCCGCACCATCAAAAAGGCTGACGAAATACCCATTCCCATTTTGTTGAAAAAAGGCATCATCCCCATTGACGTCTGCAAGTGGTTTTTCACTAATCGCGATTTCAATGTCTGCCATCATTATCTCAGCCATTTCCTTACCGTCACTTCCGTTCCTTCACCAAGCTCTGTTTCTATATGTAAAGAATCCATTAACCTTTGGGTACCTGGTAGACCAACACCCATGGTGCCATGGGTACTAAAATTGTCACTTAGTGCTTTATTTACATCGTGAATGCCTCCACCATGATCCTTAGCAATAATTTCAATGCCTTTTTTTGCACCCTCTTCTAGATACTTGATGTAGAGAAGTCCTTTGCCCGCATGATTAAGAATATTGCGGGTAAGCTCACTAACAGCAATTGAGATCATGTATTGGTCGACTGTTGAGAAACCCAGTTTTTGAGCAAACTTCTTCGCATCCAAACTGGCATAGCCAACATCAGAGTCAGTCACTATGTCTATTTTGACAATATTATTCACCCTTAATCCAACCTCCGACCCATCAAATATACTCGTGACATTTATAGTTCGTTTAGCTTTGATATGTACGCAGATAATCTAAAGCCTCTTCCATATTTCGCTTTGTTTTTAGGCAACTGGTGTCTAAGTTGGAATCTATCATCGACGCGATAATGCCAGGACTTAAACCTGTTATTGCCGCCTGAGAGCCCATCACATTAATCATATTGGCCGACTTGATAAACACGTCCCAAAGAGAGCTATCGACAATATCTACCCCAGAGAAATCAATAACGACCCCTGTCACATGTCTACTTCCCAGCGCATCCAAAATCACTTCTTGGACTCTCTTCGCATCATCCACCGACAGTTCCTCTTGTATAGGCACAATCAAGCATCGACTCATGTCGTGAACGACGACTTTTATCATGTCACTCTGGGTATTACTCATGCCATTGTTCCTGATGATCTTCACTTTGAGACAATGTGTAACCAGCTATTTTGAATGAATTGTTGACGCCTTCTTTTAGTGTGGACTGGGTCACCACATCATTTAATTCAATCCCAAGATTGACTATTGCCTGGGCAACGACAGGAGAAATACCGGTGACAATACACACACACCCCATCAAACGTGTCGCCTTGGCAACTTTTAAAAGGTGATTAGCTACCGCACTATCCACTGTGGGAACCCCTTGGATATCAATAACGATCACACGAGCTTCAAAATCGATAACTTTTTGCAGCACTGCCTCCATGATCATCTGGATTCGGTTGGAATCAATTAGCCCAATAACAGGTAACATGAGTACTTTGTCCCAAAGCTGCATAACAGGCGTCGACATCTCCATTATCATGGACGCTTGCTTAGCCCTTTCCTCAGCCATTTTCTTCCTATCTGTAATATCAGAAGCGACTTTAAGTACCTTATAAGGTTGCCCCTTGATATCTAATACTGGATTATAGGTAGCTTGAATAAAAACCTCGCGACCATTTTTGGCAATACGTTTAAACTCCCCTGAACTGAACTCACCTGCACCAAGGTTTCGCCAAAACTCCTGATATTGCTCTGTCTCGCTGTACTCTTTTTCACAAAAAAGTCTATGATGTTTACCTTGGATTTCTTTGAGGGAATACCCCATAAGATCAAGGAAATTTTGATTGGCCGTTATTATGGACCCATCCAAGTTAAACTCTATCGTTCCGAGTGATTTATCGATTGCGTCCGCTTTGGCTTGAGCTTCATTAGTGATTTCTTTGTACTCTGTAATGTCTGATGCGACTTTAAATACCTTAACGGGTTTACCTTGATCATCAAATACTGGGTTATAAGTCGCTTGGATAAAGACCATGTCACCGTTTTTCGTAATACGGATATATTCCCCTGAGCTAAATTCACCTTTACTAAGCTGTTGCCAAAACTCTTTATATTCTTCACTTTGGTGATACGCTTTTTCACAAAACATCCTGTGATGCTTCCCCTGAATTTCATCCAGTGAATATTGCATAAGATTGAGAAAATTCTGATTAGCGGTAATTATGGTTCCATCCAAATTAAACTCTATGGTAGCAAGCGATTTGTCGATCGCCGAAATACGGCTGCTTGACTTCATGCTAGCAAGTTTATTTTCGGTGATATTTGTAGCAACCTTTATCACCCTAATGGCTTTGCCTTTATCATCAAATACAGGGTTATAGGTTGCCTGAAGGTAGATTTCTTTCCCTCCTTTAGCCACACGCTTATATTCGCCAGAATCAAACTCACCTTTTCCTAACTTAAGCCAAAAGTCCTTGTAAGCTTTGCTTTTAGCATGAGCAGGCGTAACAAACATTCGGTGGTGTTGCCCTTTTATTTCATCAAGCGTATACCCAACAACATCGAGAAAGTTTTGATTTGCGTTATATATGGTGCCATCAAGCTCAAACTCTATAACACCTTGGGAGCGGTTAATCGCATTGTAGACACTTTCATATAGTGCTGACTCTGTGTCAAAACCTTGATTTGTTTTTTTCATTGTCACTCCTTTGAATAATTCCGTCCCAGAAAACTTCAAGTAACTCGGTCGCTTTAATCACTAAACTATAGATTAATGCTTACAAAACAGCCTAGCTCAATTCTAACCATTATCGACAAATTTCACATATGGCTCCGGTTAACTCAGCGCACAAATTGTCACTTTCCTTTCATTTAAGTGCTTGATACAGAGTTAACTTACTACTGCATCTTTATAAAATTGGCTATTCTTAATACATAACTAAACGACATGTAACATAAACAGGAATCAACTCATGACTCAGGACAACTACAGCAAGCTTTCTGACAGCGAACTTGAGTATGTGGATGATAAAACTGCCGCCTTATTACTCAATACTCCCAGTAGTGCCCGTATTATGCTTTGGGTAATGGTGTTATTTTTAATTTTCGCGGGGGTTTGGGCGTCTTGGGCACAGATTGACAAGGTAACCGTGGGAGAAGGAAAAGTAGTCCCATCTTCTCAAGTTCAAATCGTTCAAAACCTTGAAGGTGGTCTTGTTAAAGAGATTTTAGTGCAAGAGGGACAAGCTGTTCAAAAAGGACAGCAGCTACTGTTAATAGACGACACACGTTTTCGGTCCGACTTTCGCGAACGCGAACAGCAGATTGCCAACCTCACCGCAAGCGTGTTGCAGCTATCTGCCTCAATTACTAGCGTGACCATCAATGCAAAGTTTAACCAAAGCTCTTGGCAAAAAAGCGTCGAAATTAATTTTAATAAGCTCGCTTTCCCCCCTTCTTTAGCTGAGAAACAGCCTCGCCTTGTTGCAAGACAAAGAGCTGAATATCAACAAGATCTCAACAACCTCAATAACCAAATTTCAGTCATCGACCAGCAAGTAAAACAAAAGCAACAAGACCTGGTAGAAATACAAGCTAGAGTAAAGAATTTACGTGAGAGTTATAATTTTGCCCGCAAAGAGCTTGAAATCACCAAACCACTTGCCGATGAAGGCGTAGTACCACAGATAGAATTATTGAAACTACAGCGACAAGTTAATGATACCCGTAGGGAAATGACGTCTAGTGAGCTTAAAGTACCAGTACTCAAATCTGCTATCCAAGAATCCATGTTAAGCCGTATTGATGCTGCGCAAAAGTTTCGTTCCGAGCAACAAGAAAAGCTCAACCAAACGCAAGACAAACTCTCCGCACTTACAGAATCGAGTGTCGGTTTAGAAGACAGAGTCAACCGAACCATCGTTATCTCCCCTGTCATTGGGACGGTAAAAACTCTTAATGTAAATACGGTCGGTGGGGTTATCCAACCAGGCATGGACATTGTGGAAATTGTGCCCAGTGAAGACACATTATTAGTAGAAGCCAAGATAGCTCCTCAAGATATTGCCTTCTTAAGGCCAAACTTAAGTGCCATTGTGAAATTTAGCGCTTATGATTTTACTAAGTATGGTGGACTCGAGGGCAGCCTTGAGCATATTAGTGCTGACACAACCACGGATGAAGAAGGAAACAGCTTTTATCTTGTAAGGGTTAGAACCAAAGAAACAAGCCTAAATAATGATGCTTCATTACCCATAATACCGGGCATGACAGCATCAGTTGATATAATTACAGGAAAGCGCACAGTGATGGAATACTTACTAAAGCCTATCTTCGGAGCCAAAAACAACGCACTCAAGGAATAACAATGCCAGCAACTCTACTTACTTATTTGCATAGACAGTGACGAAATGAAACTTCTGCTCTCACTTCTATTGTTTATTATGGTCTCAACCGCTTCACAGGCACTCAATACCCAAGAACAACGCTGGGTTGATGCGGTTAGGAAGACATATGGAGAGCGAGCAGGAAAAAGAGTCGAAACTTGGCGTCGTGAAATGGTCCAATTCAAAGGGCTACCAGAGAAGGAAAAGTTGGTGAAAGTAAATCGCTTTTTCAATCAACTCAATTTTGTCAATGATGATAGGCTGTGGGGCAAGAAAGACTATTGGGCAACTCCACTTGAATTTTTGGGCAGTAATGGCGGCGATTGCGAAGATTTTACTATCGCAAAGTATTTTTCACTGCTTGAGCTTGGGGTCTCAGATAAAAAACTCAGGCTGGTCTACGTTAAAGCAATCACGCTAAATCAATTCCATATGGTACTGGCCTACTATTCGAAACCAAGCGCAGAACCTATTTTGCTCGATAACATTGATCCACAGATTAAAAGAGCGTCCAAACGCCGAGATTTATTACCGGTATACAGCTTTAACGGTAAAAATCTATGGCTAATGAAATCGAAGAAAGGGCAACTGGCCGGGAAATCATCAAGACTAAGTTTATGGAATGATCTCAGGGCTAGAGAGAAATCACTCAAATTGAATAAACCAATTTTGAAATACGATGAGTAGGCAATATGACTTTATATAAACAACTTGTCGCGGGGATGATAGCGGTATTTTTGATGCTGATGGTTTCAGTTTTCATCATCGAATTTAACACAACGCGAAACAGCCTGATCCAGCAGCAGCGGTCAGAAATGAACAATACCATCAACACTGTCGGTCTTGCTTTGGCACCTTACTTGGAAAGCAAAGATCAAATAGCGGTTGAATCGGTCGTTAATGCTCTATTTGATGGCAGTAGCTATTCCATCGTGCGTCTCATTTTCCTTGATAATGGGGAAGAAATTATCCGTTCCTACCCCGTCAAACCACTCGATGTGCCCGACTGGTTTACTGGCCTGCATTTATTTGATCGTATCCATGATCGCCGAGTCGTGACCAGCGGCTGGATGCAACTCGCTGAGGTTGAAATCGTAAGCCATACTGGGGATGCTTACACCCAGCTTTGGAATGCATTTGTTCGCCTAGCCATGGCCTTTAGCCTCATCTTCGCCATTGGCTTAATGTCGATCGCTTTTATCCTAAAACGCGCACTGCGTCCTTTACACCTCATCGTTACTAAAATGGAGCAAGTGGCGCGTAATCAATTTGGAGACCCATTGCCCAGACCTTCGACTACAGACCTTATCTATGTTGTCGATGGTATCAATAGTATGTCTTCTCAATTGGAGCAATCATTTAAAGCCCAAGCACAAGAAGCCCAAAAACTCAGAGAACGCGCTTATATTGATCCCGTATCAAAACTGGGTAATCGCGCCTACTATATGAATCAGCTCAATGCTTGGTTAGGCGAAGGTGGGGTTGGTGGAGTTGCCATGCTTGAGGCAAGCTTTATTCATGATCTCTACGAAGAGAAAGGCTATAAAGCCGGTGACAGTATGGTCAGAGAACTGTCTGATCACCTCAGTGTCTCATTAACCTTTCCCGATATCACCATAGCGCGAATCTCTCCCGAAGAGTTTGCATTTATCATCCCTAACATGAGTGAAAATGAACTAAAAAATGTCTCTGAGAGCATCATTAATTATGTCCAAGGAATTAACCCTGATCCAACTGGGATGGCGAAATCAAATGTGGCGCTAGGTGTTGTGTACAATGAGGTGCCTAAAGACACATCCAGCATTCTGACTATGCTGGATAATGCGTTAGCGACAGCAAAATCGGATCCAGAAATTACTTTCGGTTACGTCACCAGTGACAACTCTGACAATCTGATGGGCAAGCAACAGTGGAAAGCACTAGTCGAAGAAGCCATGAGTAACGACTGGTTCAAATTCCGCTATCAGGCCGCAAACGATGGTTCAGGAGAAACCTACCATAGAGAGGTTTTCTCGGCGATTGAAAGAGATGGCGAAAGATTCAGTGCCAATCAATATATGTTTGCTTTGGAACAGCTCCACGCCAGCCATCTATTCGATGAGTACGTCATTCAAACCATGGTTACTCAACTCGAACAAGGCGCTTTCTCTGATCCTGTAGCAATTAATATCTCACAAAGTAGTATTGCTGAGCCAAGTTTTATTCGCTGGGTTACGCAAATCTTAAGCCGACATAAGTCAGCTGCCCCACTCCTACATTTTGAAATTCCCGAAAACTGCTTTGTTAATACACCTCATCACACAGCACTCTTTTGTAATGCAATTCGTAATGCAGGCGCTGACTTTGGTGTCGATAACTACGGAAGAAATTTCCAATCTTTGGATTATATCAACGAATTCAGACCCGCTTATGTTAAAGTTGACTATCTTTACACACACCACTTAGACGAGGAAAAACAGCAATTTACCTTAACTTCAATTTCGCGCACAGCACATAACCTTGGGATTAAGACTATTGCATCTCGTGTAGAAACTCAGGCACAACTCGACTTTTTAGCGGAGCATTTTATCGATGTATTCCAAGGCTTCATTGTAGATAAGTAAGAAGGTTACAGCCGTTAATGCAAGATCCTTTACTCAATTCACTCATATACATTAGCCGCTACTTTGGGCTAGCTAATTCACCAGAAGCTCTGATCAACGGCTTGCCACTATCGTCTGGAAAACTAACTCCGTTCTTATTCCCTCGATCAGCTGAACGCGCTGGGCTGGTCGCTAAAGAAAACCGTTCACAATTAACAAAAATATCAGAGCTAGTCCTCCCTGTTGTATTGCTTCTCAAAGGTGGGGACGCTTGCGTGCTCAATACGATTAACATAGAAAAGCAAGAAGCCGAAGTGGTCACTGGCGAATCAGGGCTAGTGCCCATTTCAATATCGATTGAGGAGCTTAATGAGCTGTATATAGGCCGCTATTTTCTCGTGAAAAAGCAGTTTCGTTATGATGAACGATCGCCAGAAATTTTAAAAACTCGTCAAGGTCATTGGTTCTGGTCAACATTGTGGCAGTCAAAAAATATCTATCGAGACGTTTTTATCGCTTCAATAATGATCAATTTGTTCGCAATAGCAGCCCCCATGTTTACACGTTTGGTCTATGACAAAGTTGTCCCCAATCTAGCCTTTGAAACACTATGGGTTTTGGCCAGTGGTATCTTTGTAATTTTTCTTTTTGAACTCACACTGAAAATTCTTCGCAGCTATTTTATCGATGTAGCGGGAAAAAAATCTGACGTACTCATATCGTCAAAGCTCTTCAGTAAGGTTCTTGGAATTCGAATGGAAGCCAAACCTCCGTCAGTCGGCGCTTTTGCAAGACACCTACAGGAGTTTGAATCAATTCGAGAGTTTTTTACCTCAGCAACGATTGGTTCTCTTATCGACCTTCCTTTTGCCATATTATTCTTATTGTTAATATGGCTAATGGCGGGAGACCTAGTCTGGATTCCTATATTTGGCGTTCTGATCCTCATTATCTATTCCATCATCATACAAGGACCACTCAAGCAATCGATTGAAGAAGGGTCTCGTTTGGCATCACAAAAGTATGCCAATCTCATTGAAAGTTTATCTGGATTAGAAACACTCAAACTGTTTGGGGCTCAAAGTCAATTTCAGTTCAAATGGGAAGAAGCTGTTGCACATATGTCGAACTGGAGTATTAAAAGTCGACGAATCACAGATGGTATTCACAACACTGCTGGCTTTGTTCAACAAGCCTCAAACGTAGGTATGATCATTCTTGGGGTGTATTTGATCGCCGATGGCGAACTTACCATGGGAGGCCTTATTGCTGCTACTATGCTCAGTAACAGAGCCATTGGTCCTATGGTTCAGCTATCACTCCTTTCGACTCGATATAATCAAGCCAAGTCTTCGTTGTCTATTATAGAACAAATAATGTCTATGCCTGATGAGCAAGAAGAGGGAAAACGCTATATTCATAGGCCAATAGTAAAGGGCAAAATCGAGCTGGATAAAGTCACTTTCCACTATCCGGACTCTACAATCGCTTCAATTCGCGATCTAAATATCACCATAAATCCTGGTGAAAAAGTCGCTATTATAGGCAGAATAGGCTCAGGAAAAACCACACTGGAGCGGCTAATTTTAGGGCTTTATCAACCAACAGAAGGCCATGTCCGTATTGACGATACAGACATACAACAACTTCACCATATTGATATCAGACGCAATATTGGTTGCGTGCCCCAGGACAGTCAGCTGTTTTATGGCTCAATACGTGACAATATCACCCTTGGTCGCCCGCTCGCTGATGATCGAGATGTCATGGACGCCGCAAATCGCGCTGGAGTGACCGTTTTTACTCAGCAAGATCCAGCAGGTCTTGAGCGCCAAGTCGGTGAAGGCGGGCTGCTGCTTTCTGGAGGGCAACGACAAGCGGTTGCGATCGCAAGAGCATTCCTACACAGGCCCCCAGTCCTTCTAATGGATGAGCCGACCAGTGCGATGGATAATCGCTCTGAAATGCACATTAAACAGCAGCTTTCCCAACTTAAAGCCTCAGAAACACTGGTTTTGATCACTCATAAAACATCAATGTTGGATGTGGTCGATAGAATCATAGTGATGGAAAAAGGCACTATCATAACAGACGGACCAAAAACTGAGGTTCTCAAGAATTTAAGACAAGGCAATATACGCGCGGTTAATTGATAGTTTAAAAAGATATTAATATGGCGAGAAAGAATAGGCCCAACGCACTCAAGTGCATTGGGCTGTTTTTACACAGTTAGTAAGTGGTTGCCATGGCATACTTTTGCTTTTAGATAGTTTTCGTTGCCGTCTTTAATATGAGCAGACGTATTTACTACTTCGATGATTTCAATACCAGAATCGGAAAGTTCATTAATTTTCTTGGGGTTATTGGTTACCAGTCTCACTTGAGTAATGCCAAGTGCATTTAGCATTTGTGCTGCCTCTGTAAAGTCACGGAGGTCATCATCAAAACCTAAATGGTTATTTGCTTCATAAGTATTCATGCCTTGACTCTGTAGCCGATAGGCATCTATTTTGTTGTATAAACCAATACCACGTCCTTCCTGTCGTAAGTACAAAATAATACCTCCAGACTCGCCCATTCGGTTAATGGTTTCCTCAAGCTGCTCTCCGCAATCACATCGAGAAGAGTGGAACACATCGCCGGTTAAGCACTCAGAATGCATGCGTACCAAAGGAACCACTGGCATTTTATCTGCTTGTTTAAATATTACAGCCACATGTTCTTTGTCCGTCTTAAGACCATGAAAAGATACTATTTCCGCGTCAATATTACTCTTAAGCCCAACTTTAAAATCTACTCGCGTACGTACTTTAGACATAGGTATACTCACTTTCGTGTTTGAGATAACTGGTGATTACTGACGTCTATTGAATGTGCACTTTTTATATGCAACTACATTATTTATGATTTGCATTATTAAGGCTAGGAGAATATCACAAATTTACCAAACTTGTTTCATATTATTTTGTCAATAGTGGGAATGGTACGACAATATCTATAAATAACAATCTATTAATAATTGAAACATTTATGTCACTTTCAGTGCTCGCGTTTGAATTCGGCTTTCAGTGCATGACAAACTGACGTTTTAGGCGAAAACATCAATAAAAGGCAGGCACAATCAATGTTTGTCTATTAACAAAAGAGAAATAAAAACATGCGCACTAGACTAGTGCGCACGGTAAGCTTTAAAAAATGATCGAGTGTGCTGAAGGACTCCAGCCAAGCACTATAATTAAACCGTCTTCAATCAATTAATTAGTTGAGCAGTTGGCAGGACCTAGTTCTTCCCACACACCCCATGGGCCAGATTGAGAGGGGTTTTCACCTTGTGTCCACCATTTGGCTTGCCACTCTCTCTTGTCCCAAGTGGCTTTATCGCCTCCATTGTAAGTGGCGTTTGCATCCCAGAGATTGTCACACTGACCTCCACCTGTACCTTTCTTTTCTACAACGACTGTCGTTGATGCAACCGAATTGGCTTTTGAATCGCTTACATTGACAGTAAACAATAGTGAGGTGTCTAGATCATACTCAGCGGCAGTGAAACTAACTCGCGCTCCATCAATATCGACTTTTAATTGAGAGGGAACTTCCCAACGATAAGTTAAAGGATCATTATCTGCATCGGTTGAACCCGAAGCATCAACAACGACTAAGTCTCCAGCTTTAACTCTTGCGGGGGCAGATACTTTAGCAATAGGCGGTGTATTGCCTGGCCCAGTATCTTTGGGCTCAACTTTGACGACCAGACTATCTGTCCCTGTTGCTCCTTGGTTATCAGTGACCACTAGCTTGAACTCCAGAGTTTCAACTTGCGCCACTTCTGAAACATCAAAGCTGGCCTTAGCCGTGTTTTTCCCCGCAAGGGAGACTGGTGTGCCAGCTGTCTGCTCCCATAAGTAACTTACGATGCTGCCGTCTGAGTCAGTTGACAAAGAGCCATCAATAACGACATTTGCAGGACCAACAACAGTAATATTCGGCCCAGCATTAGCGATTGGAGCTCTATTTGCTGGTGGACCACCCGCTACACCTTCATGCATAGCATTAAGAATATCGCCATTATCGGCATCAATTTCCCATGAGAATAAACCAGCTAAACCTAAGCTTCGAACATAAGCGCCTTTGGCTTTTACCGAGCGGTCATCATCGAAAGTAATCAGTTGGCCTGTTTTGGAATTCCAAACCCAAGGAGCCTCAGCTTGGCTATCATAGCCATACTCAAAGCCATTGACACCTTGTTTGTTGGCTCCAAGCATATAAGTTTTGATACCTTTATAATCAATCACTCCGTCTTCCCAGACACCTTGCTGTGTCGAACCTTTAAGCTTCCCTGTTGCGGTGCCTGTCATAGGATCATTTGGATCGGTCAAAGTATCAGGTTTAACCCCTTCCCAGCCTCTTCCATACATGGCGGTCCCCAGCACTAATTTGTTGGCTGGCACACCCTGATCAAGGATAAGTTTAATTCCATTGTCCCCTGTATAAGCTGGACCTTTGTAGGGCACACCATCTCCATCCACACCAGAGCCATCGCATTGACCAGGACGCATGAAAGTACCGCAATAGAGGGCTGTCTGGTGACCGGGCACATTATTCCAACCACCATAGAAGTCATAGGTCATAGCAAATATGTAGTCCATATACTGGACCGCATCGGCATAGTCCACATCTTCAATTTTGTCATAGCCCACACCAATCGCAGAGGTCAGCTCATACGTACGCCCTGAATCTCGCTCGAGCTGATCGAACATGGCACGTAGTTCTTGCATTAGAGCAACATAAGCGGGGCCATCATTTACGGGGTCTCCTAGATCAGGCGCAGCGCCACCGCCACCCGGAAACTCCCAATCGATATCAACACCATCATAAAATTTCCAAGTAGTTAAGAATTGTTTAACCGAGGCGACAAAAGTATCTCGATTCGCCTTATTGGTGAAATCATAAAAGGGATCAGAAAGGGTCCAACCTCCAATCGATGGGATAATTTTAAGCTCCGGATAACGCTGTTTCAGCGCCATTAGCATGGCATAGTTGCCCTTAATAGGAGAGTTAAAGGTATGTCCAGCTTGAGAAAAGCTCTTTTGATATGCAGCCCATGGATCATGGATTACTACCTCGTAGTCAGGCACTCCGGTACAAGCAGTTTTAAGTGCCTGATAGCTGTTGCCACCTACCGATTTTAGCGATTCATTGGGACCACAGATAGGGATAAAACCGTAAAGGATATGAGTGAGGTTGTGAGCAGGAATATTATCCACGGTAAAATCCCGCCCATAAATACCCCATTCGACAAAATATGCTCCCATAACCGTGTTAGCATCGATATTATAGTTTTTGTTATTAGGATCCACATTCATCGGCAAGGGTTCTAGGTGTGCACCGTCAGTATCAGCGACCACAATTTGTGCTGGAGAGCTCGCACTACAGCCCGATGAATCACAGGCTTCAACTGTTAACTGATAACGTCCACCTTGCGCATACTTGAAGTTGGCGGTAGTTTGGCTCGCTGAAATATTGCCACTGGCCACTTCAACACCATCAAAGTAAACCTTGTATGTGTCGCCAGTTGTACCACTCCATTGGTTAAACTTGATCTTGATATTGGCCTCATCAAAATACTTCACCATCTGTTTGTATCCAGACGTAGTATCCATCGCGAGTTCAATCTTGGAGAATTGAAGATTATTTGACCCATAAACATCAATGGTTGGGGTTGCGGGCAATGCCATTACTGAGGTCGATGATGCTAAAGCAATACTCGCAGCATACAAAGTTATCCGATTCATAGTTGTCTCTCTTATTCCTTGTTAACCTCCCTAAACTGGGAGTCTCGTCATGCCTGTTCTTATCAGATAAAGCACTGGAAAAAGGGAGCGTAATAACTCAGCTCTACTTCTTGTCGCATTCCGATGAACATAATTTGAGTATTTAAGAGACTTTTTTTTAAATGAAAAAAATAAACCTTGTTTTCGAGTCAAGCTTAAAAATTCGCGGAGCAAATTTACTGTGTTACATATTAAAGTGGATTTCGACCGAAATTTTATAACTATTCACAGAAGTTATTAATCAAATTATTAACTATAAAAGTTAACTTTCCGTGAAATCTTATCACTTTGACATTCCTCCAATTGAAATATTGGGTAGCACTAGGCAAAGTGTACGCTTTCCAAACTAAGTGGATAGAGTCATGAACATCAAAACAACATTTCTGGCTGCGGCAGCTCTGACGATAAATAGTCTAGCTATGGCAGATGTGACAATTACTGTACCAGACACTATCGATGTCTTGGTGGTAAACGATAGTAAGCCAGAGCTCTCGGGAAGTTTCTTCTCTTCAACAAAAAACCTCACCCTGCCCGATGGAGAAAACCAAATACTGTTTCGTTACCAGCCGTACTTCACCCAAGGTAGCGATCGTATCATCCTAGAAAGCGATCCAATTATTGCTAAATTTAATACCAGCGATGCCGAACTAAACTTTGATCTGCCTAAGTACAAAGATCGCTATGAAGGTGAAAAGGAAATCAAAAACCTTAAATGGCAGCTGACCACAGCAAGTGGTGCAGCTTTAACAATCAAAGAAGACAAACTCATTAAAGACGGGATGCAAGTTGGTCGAAATTTCAAATTAGAGTTAGCCGACTATAACCGTCGAGGTGGTGTGGCAGCAGTTGGAACCATGACTTCCCCAACAATACCATCGTCAGCACACAAAGTGGCGAGTGAAAGTCTAGAGACTGACTCAACAGCAGAAGAAATGTTGCATTTTTGGTACAACAAAGCCGATGCTGAAACCCAATCCCGCTTCAAACAATTCTTGCTAAGTAACGGCTCATAAGACGCAATTGCCAGCGTGTTTAAACGCTGGCTTCTTCGACATAATCTGTTGAAATTCCAAAGCAATGCTGTCCATGTGCTCGTAAACACTCAAACACCGCTTTGTCTAATTTACCCGCTTCAACCAAAGCACGTATTATTGGCATAGCTTCGCTCATTTTTAAACCATCGCGATACGGCCGAGACTGAGTCAAAGCTTGAAAAACATCCGCAACAGCAATGATTCTACTGGGTAAGTCAATATCTTTCGCCGTCTTTCCGAGAGGATATCCGCTACCATCAAGCCTCTCATGGTGATTAGCAGCCCAATCAACGATCTGACTAGAGTGGAAAATATTCATCAAGGCATGCCTGGTATCTGTCGCGTGACGTTTGATACATGCGTATTCCTCTTTGGTTAAATCTGTCGGCTTATGAAGAACAACAGAAGGCGTTTTCAGTTTGCCTATATCATGAACTAACCCAGCTAAGTACAACATACGCTGCGCCTTGGCCGAGAAACCAAGCTTCTTTCCTAGAAAAGCGCTAAGTTTGGCAACTTTTCGTGAATGTTGGCTGGTGAAGGGGCTTTTTGTATCTACAATCTCCGCAAAAAACTCAGCGACTGAAATGGAATCTTCTAAACCCATTCGCGATGCAAAAAAAGGCACGCTTGGGAAACGACTGGCTAAAGTCTCGATATATTCGGGTTGCATAGAAAACCAAAAATCATCACTGTTTATCAACTCGGACATACAGGTTACTAAATTCGGCTCAAATAAGGCGCCTGAATTTTCATCAAGTTCTTCTATGATTAAGTTCTTACCGTGTTTTGTGAGATTACCAAATTGGTCGAGAGGACTCCTGAGATAGAGAAAATCCACCCTATCACATATAAAAATCAAACTGGCGAGTTGTTTGTCTGTCAACGAAGGTCGGGAGTCTTTAGAAAGAGTTCGCCACTCGGTATGGTGATACAATACGGGCAATGCAAGCCCTGAAAGAGGCGGACAAACACTTAACAGTTGGTAGCCTTTATCGCAGTGGGCTTGAACATTCTCGGGTTGCATTGCTGCCAATAACGAAGCGCGTTCTTTAGGCTTAGATACACCACAATCATGAATCAATCCAAGAGCAAAAGAGACTTGAGCAAGTTCTTCTTCCCACCCCATTCTTTTAGAACATTTGTAGGCCATATACGCGACTCGATAACCATGCTGAATATCATCAACCCCCACGGCATCAAGGGAAGTAGCAATTTCAAACAACAAGTTACGCAAGTCTATACTGACATTATCCAGCAGCGCATCCATCTCTCACCACCTAACTTTATCTGGCTTAAACAGGCTAAACCAAACTATTTGCATAGGACCACACATTACTCATCGAAATTCATATAAATGTGATATGGGTAGCATTAAAGGGAGAATGGCGTGCTACATTTAAGGCTTCCACCCAGACTACATATTGCATAGTTACAAGGCTGGCTCTTTCTTATCGTCAATATACTCATTGATGGCCCGCACAAATTTCTTTTTGAGCTTGGCTATTTATCTGCGTCTAGTGATAGGATCAATGCTTACTTTAAACTGAGAACCTCCTGTGTCTTCGATACTCAAACTCTTCCTTGTGGTCTGTGCAATTGGTGTAGGATTCTTTACAAGAGATCTTTATCAATGGGTGAATACAGGCTCGCAAGTCAAACCTTTGTCAGAATATTGCCCTTTGACGACTCAGGCTTGTGAACTTGGTAATATTCGTGTAGAAGCTGATCGCGATATTAGTCAACCTTTAGTACCAACCAAACTCACCGTTGATTGGCCAAGCACTAAGCAGCAAAATCTGCTTGTTGTGTTGCAGGGTTATGAAATGGAGATGGGCACCCTGATGTTTAAGCTCAACAAAAGCGATGCTCATCAATATAGCGGTTCAGTGACACTCCCAGTCTGCACCAGTACCACTATGACTTGGGTTGGCGAGATCACCGACGGTCAGCAAAGTATAAGCACATCAATTAGGATGGAACAATGAGTAAAAAATGGTCTTTAATCTTAGTCGCTGCATTCGCACTCGGATTTGGCGTTAACTCTTATCTGGATTCAAAGCCCGACGAAGAAGCTCCCGTTGCCTCAAGCAAAGAAGTTATCCTGTTTGGCAAAGACGACAAGCCTGTTTCAATTTTTGATCAACAAGACTCAAGAATTCGTATCGTGTATTTTGGTTTTACGCGCTGTCCGGACGTGTGTCCTACATCACTTGCCATGCTGGCAGGTGCGTTCAACCAAGTTGACGATTCAATCACATCAAAATTTAGACCTGTGTTTATTTCCCTTGATCCTGAACGGGATGCAGCAGCGGACTCTTACAAATATGCACAATATTTTCATCCTATGATTGAAGGGCTGTCAGCACCACTGGATGTAACGACACCTCTCGCTCATAAATACGGTGTCATCTTCCGTAAAACTCAGTTAAAAAATTCAGAGCTCAAATACACCCTAGATCACAGCTCTTATTTTTACTTCCTAAAACCAGACGGCAAATTAATCACTAAAGTGCCGCACACGCTGACACCAGCACCTCTGGTCCAAGCAATGAAAACACTTACTTCACAAGGAAATTCGTAATGAAGTTCAAAGCCCTAATTCTCGCTTCTCTTGTTCTTAGCCCACTTGCTAATGCTTGCGGCGACATTATGTTCTCACATACTTATGCGCGTGCAACCCCACCTAATGCTGCAACTAGCGCAGTGTTCAGTCAGATCATGAACCACAGCGATAAAGACCGTGTGATTGTCTCAGCAACAACAGAAGCGGCTGGCAAAGTAGAATTGCATGACGTAATAAAAGAAGGCGACGTAATGAAGATGCGTCAAGTCGATAAGCTCACTATCCCAGCGAACAGCATGATCGAATTAAAGCCTGGTAGCTTGCACATTATGTTGTTCAACCTGAAAAAACCTCTAGCTGAAGGTGAAAACATTGATGTCACCCTCACCTTTGCTAATGGTGAAAAGAAAGTCGTCTCTGCACCGATTAAAAAGGTGATGAGCGGCATGAAGCATCAACACTAATTAGTGTGCCACCTAAAATAGATCACCCAGTTGGGTGATCTATTTCTTTTTCAATTACAATAGATTAATAAGCACGATGGTAAACGTTGCCCCTATCCCAGAGATAAACAAAGCGACACCGGCCCTTGAGGTACCATGTAACTTGGTCCACATGAATAAGCCCGTCAACGAGAACAAAATCAGAGATAGGGCCGCTAAATCACCAAAGAACTGCCAGCTTATCCCTGTCCCCATTCCTCGATGAAGTCTATTCATGAAAGCCCCAAAATTGGGATCTTGCTGTTTCACTCTCACCACCAATGTTTCCGGCACGTAGTAAACACGGAGACTACCGTTAAGACCAACCTTACTTAAGCTCCACACCTCCGGAATAGCAATAAACCCGCTCTCTGTTGGCAAGGGTATAGACTCTTTCACCATGACTTCAGTATCATCAAACCAGTCAAGATATTGATTTCTAGAGAAAGACTGAAACTCATGAGTGCTGTTAAACGGATGATCTAAGTTAAGGGTCTGGCTAATCATCTCCGTTTTTGGACCCGGTATTTTGAGTGTTGACCTATGCTGAAGCAATAAACCCGTCAGGCCATAAAGAAGCATGAGAGGGACCAATACGATTCCAGTCCATGCATGTATTCGGCGTAACCATTTGTTGTTATGTAAAGGGAATCTGCGTTTTCTCATAAAAAATGGCCAGCATTTTCTGGCCATACCTTTTGGTTAAAATTTATAGCTAGTCGTTAGGTAAAACTCTCTCGGAGAACCTGGCATGATCTGGCTAGCACTCGTTGCGCTGACGTAATACTCTTTATCCAAGAGGTTCTCAACACTTAGCTGGGCAATCCAGTTATCCCACTCGTATCCAACACGTGCATCGAAGCGAGCATAACCGGGTAAATTGACCTTGTTATTTTTATCTGCAAATCTGTCGCCAACCGCAATAAACCCGGTTTCACCAAACAAACCAGATTCTTGCTTGTATCCAACAAACAATTGACCATTCAATTGAGAGGTATTGGTTGGGCGGTTACCTTGCACATTACCCTCCGCTTTTACCAATTCTGCATCTTGGTATGCGACGCCACCTCTCACCGTAATTTGTTCGCTAATAAAACCATTGAACGACAGCTCGATACCGTCAGTTCTTTGAAGACCTGTAAGGATGATTTTGCTTAGATCTAGAGGGTCTTTGGTTCTTTGGTTGTACATCTCTAAACGGTATACCGACAAAGTCGTTGCAAGAGATCCACCAAACCAATCACTTTTAATGCCTGTTTCATACAAACGGGTATGCTCAGGGTCTAACTGATTGGCCTCTTTACCCGGGCTAATGCCGATAAGACCACCACCGACAGGTGAAAACGTCTTGCTGTACGAAAGGTAAGCGGCATGCTCCTTAACTGGATTCCAAACTAAGCCAAGACGAGGGCTCCAACTTGAATTAGAGACTGTTTCTTCAGAGTTATCAGTATTCTTATGTGTGTTAATTTTAAAGTCGTCATACCTTATGCCTGCCAAAGCAATCCAGTTGCCAATTGTCACCTGATCTTGAAGGTACAAGCCATAGCTTTCTACTTTATGCTCAGAATCAAACTGAAGTTTCATAGAACCATCATAGCTAGGTATCGTATCCGGGCGGTAGGCATTAGCAGGTGGAATGGTACCCGAATGTTTATATAATTTGGGAATACGTTCCTGCCATGACTGCTCCCAACCAAGAAGCAAGTTATGCTCAGCAATACCGGTGCCGAATTGGTTCTCTAATTCAAAAGTGTTTGAAAAGTTACTGGCGTTTAGATCTTGCTGATAGCGAGAGCGTTTTAAATCACCGTTAGCTTCTACACCTGACACGTAAGTGTTATCAAATTCGCTACTAAGATTGGTATAACTTAAAAGATGGCGAAGCTGCATTTCAGGATTAATCTGCCAAGTAAGTCTAGAGCGTGCTGATTGAGCAATGTCTTTTATGTAGTCACGGTCAGTATTGCTGTAAACCGTATCAATTGGAACATCAACGAGAGAGCCATTGATACTTGGAATTCCTCTATCTGGAACACGTTCTGATTCGTGACGTTCATATTGAACAAGCCATGTCACGTCATCATTGATATTCCAGTTGATGGAAGGAGCAAGCATATTTCGCTTGCTATCGACACCTTTGCGAAAACTGCCTGCATCTTCATAAGACATGTTAAGACGCACCTGGACCTCGTCATTCACTTCACCATTGAGGTCGGCATCAACTCGGTAGAAATCATGGCTACCAATCCTAGTTGTTAATTTAGAACCTAGGCCTACTTCTGGCTTTTTGGTCACTCGATTTATAATACCGCCAGAGCTACCTCTGCCATAGAGAACAGCCGCTGGCCCTTTTAGAATCTCGACTTTTTCTATATTTCCAAGATCTCTCGTGTACTGCATGTCATCTCTAAATCCATCTAAATAGAAGTCATTAGAGGCTTTAAAGCCGCGAATATTTAAGCCATCAAATCGAGTGTCACCGCTAGCATTAACCCCAGGGATTCCAACTAGGGCTTCACTAAGAGTGCTATTACTAAAGGCGGTGATTTCTTCAACAGGCAGGCTTTCAATGGTCTGAGGAACTAATTTTGCGGGTGTTGCGACTTTAGTCGCCGTCGTCACTTGAGAGTGCTGAGTTCTTTCACCAACAACGGTTATTGTTTCCTCTTGTTCGGCTAAAACAGGAGTGCTAGCGGCCATAATAGCCATAGATATTAGATTGAATTTAAGGTTGTTTTTCATAAAGTGTTTATATAACGAACATGAATGCAATTAAGAATTATTAACATTATCATTTATAAAAAATCAACTAAAGACAAAAGTGTCAATAAATGTAAATGGGGAGCACCCTCTGTAAGAAAAACAGAGGCTTAACTAGCCTTATTTATTACTGGAAGCAATGAGGCTATTAGCCTTGGGAAAGGCGGGGTTTTAGTAAGGGGGTCAGAAAGTCACATGAGGTCTCATAGAGACATTGGTGAAAAATAAGCGATCATGCCGATTTTGGGGGACGAAAAGAAAGTAGCGGCGTCATTCATGTCTTTCCCACCAAAGTGATGAATCGAAAGACCACTTTAGAACAAAAAGAAATCAAGGCTTAGAGGTAGAGAAAATATCTGGGTGCTTAATACTTCAATTTTACCGGATAAGCCATTTAGTAAGGGTAGTGAATTATTTGCAATTAATAATGACTAAACTCTGCTAGTAGAGAAGCCTGTCAGTCAAATAAATAACGACAAGGATTGAAAGGCTAAGAAAAAAGGGGATACTCAATTTCATGACCAGCTTTTTCACCAAACTTGGGTTATTATCAAATACCATACCTTCTGCTTGTCTTACCCTTCGCTCCTCATCAAAATGCCACTTAATCGCCAAAAAGGCTCCAATGGCTAATATAATGAGCTTAAAAGCTCCTGCAAAATATGGAAAAAAGTTAGCCCAGCTGTCATTCATTATCTATCTCCATCAAACTAAATATGGATTTTTTATTATAAAATTTAGAGTTTATTGGTTACATCCGAAAGAACAAGTTTACTGCTCTTACTAGAGGCCTACAAGTCAATTTAAATATTAACTTCCGTACTTGTTAACTTCATATAAAATCAGTATAAACATTTATAACACAATAAGTTATTGTAGAGCAGTCAAATAGATTTTCGCTACACATAACGCCATTCGAAAGGAAGGAGAATATATGGAAATAGTTGAAGCCAGTCTTTCAGATCTAGACTCATTCTTCAAATATATAGAGGTGTAGCTTCTTGAAAATGCCGATGATAATTCCCCCCTTTTTCAGCCAATATCTAAAGAAAGTTGCCACATTTCTGATGAGTTTAAAGCTGAGTTTCAAGATGGATTTAAGTACAACTTAGGAGAGCACGGCTGGAGAAAGCTCTGGGTAATAAAAGACTCTAACCAGAAGGTGGTTGGCCATATTGACTTACGACATCACAAGGATGCCTATAAATTTCATCGCGTTCTTTTGGGTATGGGTGTTGACTCTCGTATACGAAAACAAGGTTTAGGTATAAAACTCATTGAGTGCGTGACTCAGTTTTGTATTCAGAATCCAGCTATCGATTGGTTAGATCTCAGTGTTCTTTCTGATAACTTTCCTGCGAAAAATTTGTATTTAAAGTCTGGGTTCAAAATCATAGGAGAAATGACCGATTGCTACCGTATAGATGGAAAAGCTGTCTCAGAAACTCTGATGACACTATGTACTAAAAGTCATGCTTAAGTAATTCCTTAGTTTACATAATACACAAATAAATTTATGACCTTGTTTTACAACACCTCAAATTTCAATACATCTTAGGCAAGGTCATTCATAAGTTTTTCCCCTATAACTACTTATTTTTTGATCCGAGAAAGCCTCCTTACTTCAGCGACTGGTTGCCTTACCCACCCCTAAATATGAAATTAATTACAATAATAAATCAATAGATAACTTGAATATACATTATCAAACCCAATAAATGTGGTACTAGGTGAGTATTTATTGGTGAAAAAATGTATCTAAACAAAATCAACAATATAGACCGTCTCTGTCAACAGAACGAATTCAACAAAGATGAAAATAGTGAGCCCAGTTTGGCAAGTAAAGTTCGCTCTGTGTCTCATAAACGACGCCCTAAAAAGCTTGGCTTATCTTTAACTATGCCCAAGGAAACAACAAAAGGATCCTTGTTAGGTACAGGTCTGTGCGGTGAGGTTAGACGAGATCTTGCTCATGAAGGGTTTGTGTTAAAAAGCTTTAGCCGCTATTCCAAAGAACTTGCTCAAAAAGAATGCAGTCTATTTATTCGTATATATGGGGAAGGAAGCGCTGAAGTTATAGAAGAAGCTGATGGACTTTATTTACGCATGTTAGAAGTTCCCGGAGTGTCTTTGGATAAGTGCAACCCGTCTGAATTGCCTGATAATGCGCGTGAGTTATTTTTCCAAATGATATCTGATTTAAATGAAGCAGGTATCATCCATGGAGATCTGCATTCTGGCAATATTATGTACGATAGAGACGCAAATAGGTTTTGGCCAATTGATTTATCTAACGCCTATGACTCTTACTATGATAGCTCGCCTCATGGCCGAGCTTTGATGGATATAGACAACGAAAAAAGGTTCAAGCAGGTAATGAGAAAGTTAGGTGCCTAACTCTGTGTGATATGGGTGTATTTATCGCCATCTACTCAACAAAAAATAAACCATCGAAGATGGCCCCCCCTCGCGAGCTCCAACGAGCTCGCCTTTAAAGGCATTAATAATGTGTAAAGCGTAAAGCTCCCTCGTTTAAGTAAAATCAACGCTTTCAGCATGTTCCCTATTTATGCGATTTTAAACTTCTTTGTCTTTGTACTAACCACTTATCCAAATGGTTGGCGAATTGCTGCCTATCAGCTTGACTTAAAGGAGCGGGTCCACCGGTTTGCACGCCACTACTACGCATGGTTTCCATAAAATCGCGAATATTGAGCCGGGACTTTATATTTTCTTTGGTAAATAGCTCGCCACGAGAACTCAATGCGTGACCACCTTTGGTTATAATTTCATCGGCCAAAGGAATATCACTGGTGATCACTAAATCATCTTTCTCACAGCGCTTCACTATTTCGTTATCTGCCACATCAAACCCAGATTGTACCTGCAGCATAGTAACTTTAGGTGATGCGGGAGTGCGAATAAACTGGTTTGCCACCAAAGTCACTTCAACGCCTGTTCGCTCAGATGCTCGAAACAATACATCACGAATAACAACTGGACATGCGTCAGCATCTACCCATATTTTCATTACTTATTCTTCCCAATACCTTCAATGGCTCCATTAAACCCCAAAAGTCATGCTCTTGGTAGAACTATCTCTGTTAATAGGGAGATGAAATAATTCATAATCAGCATGAATGAATTAGAGGTAACAAAAAACAAAACTTAGTTATAGGAGGACAAATTATAATCTTTCTTCCACTAACTATTCATTTTTCACCAAGAAAAAATACAGCCTTGTTGTCCTAGAAACACAGCGATATCAGCTGGTAAACCCCCATAAAACTAATAATTAAATCAATAACAAGAATGGCAAACACTAAAAAATGAGATCTGTAATTAAAAGTATAAGATCAGCTTACAAAACGAAGCTTACATACAAAAAAGAATAAAAAGCCAAGAAATATGAATTGTTAACCAAAAAAAAGAGAGAGAAGCAAAAACATACATAAAGTGAATAATATGAAGATAATGGTGTTATTTTGAGCTAAAACGCCTTTTTGTGTAAACTTAAGATTAAAATTAACAGTAAAATAAGCAAAAAATGTTACCTATAGGTTAAAGTTAATGACAGATAGGTGATCTTTGTCACATCTATATATCTAACAATGCATTTTACGTTCGTATTTTTCTCTTCCCCTGATACCCTCCTGAACACCTTGAAGTGAACTCAAGGTGAATAACTATAAGGAGTGTTCACGATGAATACCAAGAAACCTATGTCGCTCACCAGCCGTGTTATCTTAGGCATGGTAGCGGGTATCTTGACAGGATTTGCCATTCGCAGCCTTTTCGCCGACAACGGATTTGTCGACACATATATAGTCAATGGATTGTTTGACGTTGGTGGCCAAATTTTTGTTGCCAGCTTAAAAATGCTTGTTGTACCGCTAGTCTTTGTTTCACTAGTCTGCGGTACAAGCTCACTGAAAGATCTTTCGACCTTGGGCCGAATGGGTGGTAAAACGCTCGCTTTTTATATTGCGACGACGACTATTGCCATCACTTTTGCTCTTGTTATGGGAAGTGTTTTCCAGCCAGGTGCTGGAGCAGATCTCACCGCAGCTAGTTCGTTTAAGTCAGCCGAAGCACCTTCTCTGGGACAAGTTATTATCAACATGTTCCCAACCAACCCTATTAGCTCTATGGCTGAAGGTAAAACTCTGCAGGTGATTGTATTTGCAGTACTGTTTGGTATTGCCATTAGTGCGGCTGGAAAACCAGGTGAAAGAATCGCGTCTGTATTTGCCGATTTAAACGAAGTCATCATGAAGCTTGTCGCACTACTGATGAATCTTGCTCCTTACGGTGTCTTCTTCTTAATGGCTAAACTGTTTACTGGTTTGGGCTTAAGTGCCATAACAAACCTTGCTGAATATTTCTTAGTTCTTGCGGGCACCCTAGTTCTTCATGGTCTGGTTACCTACAGCTTGATGCTAAAAGGCTTTACAGGCCTAAGCCCAATTAAGTTTTTGAAGAAAATGGAAGATGCCATTATGTTTGCTTTTTCTACCGCTTCTTCAAATGCAACCATCCCTGTATCGATGGAAACAGCGAAAAATCGTATGGGTGTAGACAACCGCATTTCCTCTTTCACTATCCCTCTTGGCGCGACAGTGAACATGGATGGTACGGCAATCATGCAAGGTGTGGCGACAGCGTTTATTGCTCAAGCATTTAATATTGATCTCACCATGGGTGATTACTTGATGGTCATCCTAACCGCGACTCTCGCTTCAATTGGTACTGCAGGTGTACCTGGAGTGGGCCTAGTTATGCTTGCTATGGTACTAAACCAAGTGGGCTTACCTTTAGAAGGTATAGCGTTAATTATGGGTGTTGATCGATTGCTTGATATGATCAGAACCGCGGTTAATATCACAGGTGATAACGCAGTTACTGTCATCGTTGCTAAATCAGAAGGGGCACTCGATGAAGAGCGCTTTAACAACCCACTAGCAGGTGAAAAAGAAGAGCAAGTGAGTCTAAAACACTCCGAAGCATAGACAAGTCGCTCACCTAATCATTAATAAATATTTAATGAGTTCATAGGTCTCATAAGTAAGATAGAAAAGCCCCCAAACAAGTGTTTCGGGGCTTTTTCTTTATAATCAAATTACTAAGGCTACCAGCCATTCTTACTAACAAAAAAACACCCTAATAACCGATCGACCCACTCTATTTACACCATTATCAATAGAGTCAAAAACCATTATTGCCATAAGCCAATTCGGAGGGTACGATCATGTTCCACAAAGCTAAACTTTCAACCTTTATTGCCGTATCTCTCACGCCGATATCATTGGCAACCATGGCAGAGCAAGCCTCATATGGAGCGAGCCAACTCATGTTCGAAGCTCATAATACATGTATAGTACGCTTCGATGATTCCGTCAGTAAATTTGATGTAGAAGGAATGGCTCGCGGCATACTTGTTTCAGCCAATGCAAAGGCCAAGCATATTTATAGCCACAGCATTAAAGGATTCGCGGTTAACATGCCATGCAACCAAGCACACAAAGCCTTTGGCGATAACGACTCCATTGCAAGCTTTGAACAAGACAGCCTTGTATTTGCGGTTGCTCCCCCTCCAGGAAAAGGCAAGAATAAAGATGAAGA
This sequence comes from Vibrio sp., assembly GCF_038138445.1. Classification (GTDB taxonomy): domain Bacteria; phylum Pseudomonadota; class Gammaproteobacteria; order Enterobacterales; family Vibrionaceae; genus Vibrio. The sequence goes on along the minus strand of NZ_JAYQDQ010000022.1, from coordinate 3,431 downwards.
GCCAAGCGAACCACCAGCAAGCCAAACCACACCATGGGGGATCAGCCGAGTCGGCGGGCCGTTTGACGGTTCTGGACTGACTGCTTGGGTAATAGATACAGGTATTGATCTTGACCATCCGGATCTTACCGTTGACTCTTCAAGAGGCTACAGCGCGTTCTCTAATGGCCCAGATAGTAATCCAGATGATAGACACGGCCACGGTACCCATGTGGCAGGAACCATAGCAGCACTTGATAACAGTATCGATGTTGTCGGCGTTGCCGCTGGGGCGACTGTGATACCTGTAAAGGTATTAGATAGAAGAGGCTCTGGCACGACTTCAGGTGTTATTGCAGGCATTGATCACGTAACTGCAAATGGTTCTGCTGGTGACTGTGCGAATATGAGCTTGGGAGGTGGTAAAAGCGCATCACTGGATGCTGCCGTTCAAGCATTGGGCGCAACAGGTGTATTAGTGTCACTCGCTGCAGGTAATGAATCCCAATTTGCTGGCAATGTGTCTCCGGCTGGAGCAAATGGCCCGACAATCTATACTATTTCTGCAACTGATCTTAATGACAACTTTGCGTCTTTTTCTAACTATGGAAACCCACCCGTCGATTATGCAGCCCCAGGGGTTGGCGTTCTTTCCCTAAGAGCTGGGGGAGGCACAACAACAGCAAGTGGCACATCCATGGCTGCCCCCCATGCTTGCGGTGTCCTACTCAGTGGCAGTCACACCAGCAGTGGCACTGCAAATGGCGATCCAGATAACAACCCAGACCCAATTATTCACATGTAACACATAAGACTGCAAGCAGCGCAATGAAGTAAGATCTTCATTGCGCTTCCATATGCCTACTTCATATTGAACTCACACCACACTTATTGCCAGATATCCTTAGTTAACATAGAAATTGTTCTACTCCAACCTTGTAAGTTTGCTAAAACATGTCTTTAATTTTATGAGGTTAGCAACACTGATTGAGTGACTAGCATCACCTCAAAAGATTGGTAATCAGAGAGTAAATTCAAGCGGTTCGATACTTTTTCTAGTGGCTTACGACTCGCTTTTTCCAGTGAACTGACACGCTTTTAGCCCGTATTTTTATCGCGGTAAGACAATATCAGATTTGGAACTCAGTCATGACTCAGCGTAAACCAAAAAAACAAACCTTTTCTATTCGGGTAACCATAGGCTCACTGTTATCGCTGGTGACTGCGCTGACCGCCACTTTAGCGTTATCGATTCACTATCATTTTATCTACCAAACCCTAGAAGAGCATCAACTCGAAGAATCTTCTAAAGTAGCAGAGCACGTCAGTAACAATATGAAGGATACTGACACTCGTATGCGTAACATTACCTCTACTCTTGCCCATGTCATTGACCCGTCAAACGATACTAAAAAATGGCTCCCTGCATTTTTAGCGACATTAGAAGCAACTCCTGAGCTTTATAGTATCTTTTACGGTACTCAAGATGACGATTTCTATCAGGTGATTAACTTAGATGTGGAAAAAACATTAAGAGCAAGTATGGATGCAGAGCCTACTGACAGATGGGTGATGGTCAATGTTAGACAAACCAAAGACGGAGAAAGAAAAAAGATCGTTTCCTTTATTAGTCAAGACCTCAAGGTTCGCAAGACTCAAGAAACCTTAAGTGGCTATTTTCCATCTTTAAGGCCTTGGTACCAAAATGCCAAGGCCAACTCTGACCAAATCATCAAAACAGAGCCCTATATATTTAGCCAAGTCGCGGTGTCTGGGCAAACCTACGCCACTCAAAATACCTCGGGAACAGCAGTAATAGGAATCGATGTATTACTCTCAACCCTTTCAACCATACTTAAAAAAACTTTTGAAGAGCAGTTAAGTGAGGCTTATGTTTTTCGTCAAACTGGGGAGCTGTTAGCAGATACTCACCCAATTCCTAAAGAAAAGCCATTGCCAACACTTTCCGCTCTAGTGATGACGGAGCAAGAAAAAGCACTGGTTAAAAGTTTAGGCCCTTTACGAATATCCAATCAAAGAAACTGGGCTCCCATCGATTACAGTGTTCTTGGCGAGCCCAGAGGCTACGCCATTGATATGGTTAAAATGATAGGTGAAATGACAGGTATACAATGGGCCTTTAGTAACGGATTGGATTGGAGTGAACTAGTCAAACAGTTCAATGACGAAAAGCTCGATGCCTTACACTCTCTTCAATACCATAAAGACGGCTATGCCCAAGGCGCATTTAGTGAACCCTTATTCTCTTTACCTTTTGGAGTTTTGGTTCCAACGTCACTTTCCGGGGTACGAGACCTTGCTGAATTCAATGGTGAGAGCGTTGCCATCTTATCGGGATGGTCTATTATACCCAAACTAAAGAAGGCCTATCCCAACATTGATATCATAGAAGTCAGTGACTCGTTCGAAGGGCTAACGCTACTCAAAACAAGTAAGGTTAGTGGATTCATCGATACTAGCGCCATTCTTCAAAACGCTGTTCATCAATACTTTACCCATGGTGTCACCGTTATTGAGGACATAGCACCTTTTAATCGTGAGTTTGAGACTAAATTTCATATCGCGCTCAACCAGCGCTACGCAGCATTACTGCCAATAATAAATCGAGCAATAGAAGAAGTTAATGGCACCCAAAAGGATTTCCTACTAGCTAAATGGTTTGGTGACTCGGCGGCAACAAAGCATAGAGTCATACCTCATGCTGCATTTTATGACATGATGACCTCACCTTCGCAGCAAGGTAAATTAATCAACGCGACAACAAAATCAGGTGACACCTATATCTATTTGCAGCCTGTCGGCTCTTCTTCTCCCAGTGAGTTTTTGGCTATCACCTTGCCAGTCTCCATCCTTCATAACCAAGTCGTACATCAGGTTTTATACGCCACGGGGATATCTGCATTAATCATGTTACCTATGCTATGGCTCGCGTGGCTATCTGGTACCCCAATTATTCAAGCAATTCGCTCACTTAGACAAGAGACTCGAAAAATTCAAGCGCGTAACTACAATGAACTGCAACCTGTTAAAAGCCGAATACGAGAAATATCTCAACTTTCAACCTCTGTCGAAGAAATGGCTAATCAGCTTCAAGCACATGAAAAGCAACAAGAAGCCTTACTTGACTCCATTGTTCAGCTTATCGCAAGAGCTATTGATGATAAGTCTCCCTACACCGCAGGCCATTGTAATCGCGTTCCTGTTATTGCCATGATGCTGGCTGAAGCTGCCGAATCATCAACACAAGGGCCTTTTGAAACCTTCCGTTTTCATAACGAACGAGAAAAACGAGAGTTTCAAATGGCAGCTTGGCTCCATGATTGCGGAAAAATAACCGTCCCAGAGTATATAGTCGATAAAGGCACCAAATTAGAAGCAAAGTAAGCTGGCGGTAAACCCCATCTAATCATTTCCTTTTAAATTCGGTATTG
>NZ_JAYQDQ010000021.1:0-52299 GCF_038138445.1 Vibrio sp. | reverse complement strand
AACACTCACTATTTTTAGTCGGTGACAGCTTTCAGTTAAATGGGGTTTACCGCCAGCATACAGATGGTTCATTTGTTGAGTTCTTTGAAAAAGCACCTCTAGTGAAAAAACCTTTGAACAAGCGGGCATCAAAAGCAGAAAAGCGTTTAGCATAGACAATCCCCACCTAAGCGAGGAAACACGTTCGATTCCAGACCAATATTGGCTTAGTGTGACAGAATAGAAAAAGGCGCCTCAAGTGGCGCCTTTTTATTAAGGTCTGCAAAACCTCTCTCAAGACTCGCTATTTGTGCTTTCAAATATCTTATCAGCCGATGCAGCGACAAACCCAGGATATAATTCACCATTACTCATAGGGTAGCGTTTAGCAAACTCATAAAAGCCGCCAGGAACTATCTGGGAGCCTTCTGTGAAAGACACTGGCACTTTATCTGCCATGGTCGAGGATTGCTCCAGTAACACGTCTGGAGAGCCTTTGACCTCACCGCCTGATTCATTAATTGTGAATCCAGCTTGGCGCAAATGATCGTTGACCTGCTTTGCCTCATCGAACGCAGAAAGTTGATTGACACTAACAGTGAAATGGTTAGCTCCATAGCCGTGAGCGGCAAGCCAAGCAGCGTATTCACTTTCTTTAGCAAGTTGCTGGTAATCTTCGAAGCTCAATTGCCAAAGACGCCCAGAAGATAAAAACTCGTAGCTTGCCAGTTTATCGGTATCAATCTGATCGACCAGTCTCTTGACTATGCTCTGCAATTGCGGCGAACACTCTTCCACTTTAAGCTCACTAATAAAGACTTTAGGTTGCTTAGGATCTGGATGTTCGTAGTGTTTAGCCACCAATTTTTTCGCCTCAAATTGATAATCTCCACATGGGGTATAACCAACATCAATAAAGGGCTTGGCGATGGTTTCTATACCAACTGGACTTAAATTAAAGGTTCGCAGCGCGATATGGTCGTTAATAAGAGGGTCGCTTTCTTGCAGTAATTGGTGAACTTTATCTGCTGAGGGGCACAAGCGCTGAATATAGTCATTCCATAACGACTGAAATAAAACATCTGGCGTCATAACGCCTCCTTGTCTAGTTTATTGGGTTGAGAGTTGGCTCGCTGACCCAGCGAGCCTTCCCTTTTCGCTAAAGGTGCTATATGTGCTAGCTATAACTCCACACCAGGGCTCAGTGTCTCAGGTAACACGGTTTCATCACCTTCCATCGAAGCCATTGGATAGGCACAATAATCAGCCGCATAATAAGCACTTGGACGAAGGTTACCTGAAGCGCCAGGACCGCCAAATGGCGCATCACCACTAGCCCCTGTCAGCTGGCGGTTGCGATTAACGATACCTGCGCGGATATGGTCAACAAAATATTCCCACTCGCTATCATCGGTAGAAACAAGCCCTGCGGATAAGCCAAAGCGAGTATCATTAGCAAGCTCGACCGCTTTTTCTAGAGCTTGGTATCGAACGACTTGTAGCAAAGGACCAAAATATTCTTCATCTGGCAGCTGCGCAATTGGCGTGACGTCTATGATACCTGGACTCACAAATGCAGCCTCACCTGCTTTAGCCTCTAACAAGCTTTGTGCTCCTAGCTCAATCAGATTCGATTGAGCCTGAAGAATAAAGTCGGCTGCCGCTTTCGAAATTTGTGGCCCCATAAAGGGTGCAGGCTGCGCAAAAGGTTGATCAACATGAATCTTTTGTGTTGCTTCAATCAATTTAGCAACTAAGGCGTCACCTTTTTCCCCCACAGGAACATAAAGACGACGTGCGCAAGTACAGCGCTGGCCTGCGCTAATAAATGCCGACTGAATAATGGTGTATACGGTTGCATCTAAGTCGCCATATTGCTCAGAAATCACCATAGGGTTATTGCCACCCATTTCCAAAGCCAGCATCTTGTCTGGTTGACCAGCAAACTGACGATGCAGAATATGACCGGTATTGGCGCTACCCGTAAACAACAGACCATCAATACCTTTAGACTCGGCCAAGGCAACGCCTGTTTCTTTAGCACCTTGAACCAAGTTAATCACGCCAGCAGGTAGACCTGCTTGTTGCCATAACTTCATCGCGAACTCGCCTGTTAGCGGCGTTTGCTCAGATGGTTTAAACACCACTGTGTTACCAGCAAGTAAGGCTGGGACTATATGTCCATTTGGCAAATGACCAGGGAAGTTGTAAGGACCAAATACCGCCATCACCCCCAAAGGACGATGACGTAAAACAATCTGGTTACCTGCCGCTTCACGTTGCGCTTCACCTGTGCGGTCATGATAAGCACGAATTGAAATAGCGATTTTACCCGCCATCGCGGCCGCTTCCGTTCGGGTCTCCCACAAAGGCTTACCGGTTTCTTTAGCGATAATCTCTGCGATTTGCTCACTGTTTTCTTTCACTTTCTCAGCAAAAGCGAGCACGATTGACTCACGCTCTGTATAGCTGCACTTTTTCCAGCTTAAAAAAGCGTTTCGAGCAGCACTGACCGCTGACGCAACCTGCTCGGGAGAAGCACTTTGTCCTTGCCAAATTACTTCGTTGTTGTAAGGGCTGGTGGAGTTTATTGCTTCGCCATGCCCATCTAGCCACTCACCTGCAATCCAATGTGTCATATGATTATTCCTCTCAATTACTGGGCCAACATGCGAACATAGTCACCTTGCTTGACTTGCAAAGCTTCAGCCGCTTCTGGGGATAAAATGACAGACTCAGAGGCCTGATCATATGCAGCCTTAGTCGCTACCGCTCTAAAATGCTCAAAAGAAGTATTTGAGATTAGGTAATCCTGTGAGCTAGAGTGCTGCGCAATAGACACTTTTGCTCGGAATGAGTGGCGTACAGATTCGATATTGCGCACATCACACTCAACCGATGGACCACCATCAAAAATATCGACATAGTTGCGACAAGTGAAGCCTTCCTTTTCAAGTAAGCGAAGAGCAGGTTTGGTATTTTCGTGCACTTGACCTATGACCTCTTGGGCCTCTTTACTGAGCAAGTTAATGTAAATCGGCAGCTTAGGCATAAGATCGGCAATGAAGCCTTTTTTGCCAATACCGGTTAAGTAATCCGCCATGGTAAAGTCGATGGAGAAAAAGTGCTCTTGTAACCATTGCCAAAATGGTGAGTTACCTTCATCGTCAGACACCCCGCGCATTTCGGCAAATACGGTTTTAGAAAAACGATGTGGGTGCTCGGCCATCATCAAAAACCGACACTTTGACATTAATCGACCATTCAATCCGCCGCGAAAGCTAGGTCTTAAGAATAAAGTACAAATCTCACTGCAACCTGTGTAGTTGTTACCAAAAGTCAGCAGCTTTACCACATTATTGACCCCAAGCTTTGGCGATGAGTGAACTATGGTGCTGATATGATAAGAATAAAATGGCACATCCCAGCCGATGGAAGCTTCGATACCCGTGCACCCTGCTACCTCGCCACTCTTGCTATCAAACCCAACCATTAAATAGCCTTCATCACCAGGCTCTGTGACATTGGGTTTGGAAAAACTGTATTCAGAGTGTGTAATACGGTTGGTCAATAACTCTTCGTTGACCGGAAGTGATGTAAATCCATGTCCAGATTCGACGGCACAAGTATGCAAAGCATCGTAGTCCGACATTGTTATCGGGCGAACAACTAGCATCGATATTCCCTCCTGATGCATAGGTCAGCGCCACATTCATCAAGATTTGGCTCATCTCTAGCCAAATAGCATTCACAACAGGTTATAGGATTTAAGAGCCGAGGATCGTCTTAGTGTTGGGAATACCTAATGCGTGGAACTGAAAAAAGAAGATCGCCCCGCTAGGACGATCTTGCGTGGTTCTTAATTATTTACTGAGTGTTGCTAGAGCTTTATCAAGCCTTGATAAACCCTCTTCAACTTCCTGCTTAGTGATGACCAAGGATGGGGTAAAGCGAACAACGTTAGTACCCGCAACCAACACCATCAGGCCTTCTTTACCAGCGGCTACCAGCACATCTCGCGCTCGGCCTTGCCACTCGTCATTGAGCGCAGCACCGAGTAACAAACCTTTACCACGAACTTCAGCAAACATTTGATATTTTTCGTTGAGTTTGTTTAGCCCTTCTCTAAACCATGTTTCGCGCTCTGCTACACCTTTAAGTGTTTCTGGGTCGCTGACAATATCGACCACAGCTTCAGCGACTGCACAAGCAAGTGGGTTACCCCCATAGGTTGAGCCGTGTGTACCAATTTTAAGATGCTCCGCAAGCTCTGCTGTGGTGAGCATAGCACCAATTGGGAAACCGCCACCAAGTGATTTTGCTGTACTCAAAATATCTGGGGTTACACCAAGGCCTTGATAGGCATAAAAGTGCCCTGTACGGCCGTTACCTGTTTGTACCTCATCAAAAATAAGTAGCGCATTGTGCTTATCACAGAGTTCACGAACCGTTTGTACAAATTCGTCGGTCGGCGCGATGATGCCCCCCTCTCCTTGAAGAGGCTCCATCATAATCGCACAAGTGCGATCTGAAATATGCGCCCGTAAGGTCTCAATATCGTTGTACGGCAAATGAGTCACATCACCGGGTTTGGGACCAAAACCATCAGAGTATGCTGCTTGTCCACCCACGGTAACAGTAAAGAAAGTTCGGCCATGAAAGCCTTGTTTAAAGGCGATAATTTCAGATTTCTCCGGGCCAAACTTATCTGCTGCATAGCGACGCGCAAGCTTAAGCGCGGCTTCGTTGGCCTCTGCGCCTGAATTGGCATAAAACACTTTGTCGGCAAAGCTCACTTGGGTGAGTTTTTTCGCCAAACGCAGCGCTGGCTCGTTGGTCATAACATTACTTAAATGCCAAAGCTTTTGACCTTGCTCTGTTAGCGCATTCACCATAGCTGGGTGACAATGTCCAAGACAGCTCACCGCAATACCACCTGCAAAGTCGATGTACTCTTTGCCTTGCTGATCCCAAACGCGTGCGCCTTCACCTTTAACAGGCACCATTTCCATCGGGTTATAACAAGGTACCATGACCTCATCAAACAAACCGCGTTCTACTTTACTTTCAACTGTCATTGCACATTCCCTCTCAATACCGCATGCCAGGCAATTTTTGCATCCTTGCCTTCTTATTAATGAAAGCACATTTTGTTTTGCATATGAGCAATTACGGCATTGTATTTACATTTAATTAACCATTTCAATAGTGAATTATTCTTTTTATCCAACCATGAATAGGCAACCCCTCACTTTCATTGAGTATTTATGCACTAAGTCACTGCTTTTATGAAGCAATATATTCTTATAGCTAACATAAGCTGTCGTTAAACATGGTAATTACAGGCTTGAGATGTTAAAGCTCAAAGGGGTAACGAATAGTTTTTCACAACATATTCTCAGCATAAAATATGAAATAAATGTTAAAAAAAGTGATCGCTATCAGGTTTTGCGAGAAGAGAAAATGGCTGAGCGATCGAGAAAGTTAGCCAGTAACTCGTGGCCTTGCTCGGTTTTGATTGACTCAGGGTGAAACTGAACCGCTTCAATAGGCAGGGTTTTATGTTGAAAACCCATGATTTCATCCATTGAACCATCTTCTCGCGTTGTCCATGCGGTCAGTTCGAAGCAATCGGGTAAGCTGTCATTTTTCACCACCAGCGAGTGATAGCGAGTCACAGTGAGTGGGTTATTGAGCTGGGTAAATACGCTGCGGTTATTATGGCGAATGGCAGACGTTTTACCGTGCATCACCTGACGTGCACGCACTACTTGACCGCCAAACACTTGCGCTATAGCTTGATGGCCTAGGCACACGCCCAAAATAGGCAATTTACCTGCAAAGTGTTCAATCACGCTGAGTGAGATGCCTGCTTCATTTGGCGTGCATGGACCTGGTGATATCACCAAATGAGTGGGATTAAGCGCTTCAATCTCTTCAAGGCTAATTTGATCGTTACGCACCACCTTTACCTCTGCGCCCAACTCGCAAAAGTACTGATACAAGTTGTAGGTAAAAGAGTCGTAGTTATCGATGATCAGCAGCATAGCTCTTAAATGGTTTTGATAAATCGCATATATGAGGCGGTATTGTGCATTACCAAAGCCGAAAGGCAAGGATTAACTGAAACTAGATTCTGTTATTTAACCATGTAGTGAGCTTTGCTTGGATGACTTGCCTGCCAATTTTATGCTCGGTAGCAGTATCCGACCCCATAAATGGACTAATTTGCACTTCCAAACTCGTTTGGCACTCAAGATCCCGGTGCAAAATGGTTCTAAATTTGAGACTCTGCCCAATGATCGCCACATTGGCGATGATTGACCGAGCGTTTATAGAATAATCACTACCCATTGATAATGCTTATCTCTATAATTTGCCACTTAGCAAAAAAGTGGTAAATAAACGAGAACTATAAATGACATTAAAACATATCGCAGTGGCTGGCCTTACTGTCTTTGCATTAAGTGCCTGTCAAACCACCTCAGTAGAAAATATTCAAACTACAGCCTCACAAGCAACCATTGATGAAGCGAGAAAAAACTTCAAAGGAGCAGAAGACTTCAAAGTACTCGATAACGGTGTGATTTATTACACTAAGCAACTCGCAGGAAAATACCGCTGGAATCCAGTGCACACTAATGAGCTTAGCTATCGTATGTCCTGTGAAGACTTACGCTGGTATCTAGAGCGCGGTATGACGGTAAGAGTAGCGCTAAGAGGCAAAGGTGCGGTCACCTATGACTATGATTTAGAGCGCTGCGAAACCGAAACGCCAACCAATCTTTACGATTCCTAACATCAACCGCCACTGCGTCTAGTGGCGCGGCATAACTCAACCCTAACTCTTACTACACATTTTTGAGAAAACTGTTATGAAAAAACTGCTTTTTACTTTATTGCTTCTCACTTCCCCTATTTCTTTTGCTCAAGAAGCCAAGGGAGTGATTGAAGAAATCCAGATTTGCGCAACTGGCTTAAGTAGTAATAATTGGATTAGGACCTTACAATTTAAAATTGATGGTAAATGGTTTGCTACTTGGGCAGACCACTATAACAAAGAAGGAGGCTATGATAATACGATTTCTACCTCAATGGTTTATATGGCTTATTCACAAAAACTGCCGGTACATATCAAGGCTACGGAATCTTGGCATGATCGTATGAAAAAATGTGGCGCCAGCGAGGGCGCTATTTTCCATGCTTTAGCTGGCGATTTTATCCGTATTAGTCGCTAATAAAATATCATTTCTTTACTAAGCCCCGCCACTACTTCTAGTGGCGGGGCTTATTTTGTGGCATTTGTTTTACCGCATTTTTTACAAGTTTTATTTTAAAGTAAGGGCTAGTTACGTCTGCGCCATAGGGCTAGACCAAATAAAGATACGATTGCGCCAAGGCCAAATGAGCCGGCCATTTTTAACTCAAGCACCGCAGGGTCGTGATCTGACGAGCGAAAGTGATCGCTATATTTTGGCAAGTCGCCTGTGTATCTATCACTGTATTCAAACAGGGTCGATTCACCGCCATTAATATGCCACTCAGTGGCATCGACCACATACTTTTCAAGACTTGGGCTTATCAAGATATGGTCAAGTGCGCCCACTTCATCATTGTATGAAAAGCTCCAATTATTTGGATGCTTAGCGGCAACCGCATTAATATAGCCATAGCTGTGATGAATAACCTCCCCCTGATCACCAAATTGCTCAACGCCGCCAATATAGGTATTGCGCGCCGCTTTAATCACTTTGCCATATTGCTTTTGGCTGTAATCGGTTAAAACTAGCATGGGATCTTCTTTACCGTATGCATTTAAATCGCCCAAAATCACTTTATGACCAGGAATATCTTCAAGTGCCTCTCCTAATGCCACTGCGGCGGCAACGCGAAAGTTCTCACATGAGCCTTGCTGATCAACGTCTTTTCCACCCTGACCGCCTTCATCGATTGGCGCAGCGTCTTCCCAACATTTGGAGCCTTTTGATTTAAAGTGGTTAACCGCAACAGTGATACGTTCCTCTGCATCTTGCTTTCGGTTTTTGTTTTTTATCCTAAAGGTAGGGGCGAGTGTATTGCGCTGGTAATTCTTACCATCTTCAATCACCTTACCATCATCATCAAGCACTTCTGGGGCTTGTTGGCTCGGCATCTCAATGACTCGTGAGCTTTGAAGCTCAACGGATTTAGAACGATACAGCACCCCTGTGGTAATCGCATCCGTGCCAATATAATCATTTTTGTCCTTGATACCGTCACCATTGGTATCAAGCGCGACAAACTTATAGCGATCTTTTTTGTCATCAATATGCTGGTTTAACTGCTCAACAAGCTGACCAATGGCGCCATTTTCACCCAAGCCATTATTTTCAATTTCCATTAAACCTATGATATCGGCATCCAGACGCAAAATAGCATTAACAATTTTGGCTTGCTGAATTTCAAACTCAGGATAGGTCTTAGCGCCTCGATTGCCGCCATTGGGGTTCTCATCTCCACCAAAAGGAGAATTGAAATAATTGAGCACATTAAAGGTCGCGATTCTTAAATCGCCCTTTTCTTCAACTTCTGGTTGCTGAGTACGTGGGTAGCGACGAATAAAATTGTCTTTGTTTAAGGTGTTGGTGGTAATTAAGCGATAGTCGCCATAGCTGTAACTCAGCACCCCTTCAAGCCCAACTATGGTATCGCCAATGCGAATATAATCTTCGGTCGAGCCATCTTGGTCAGCGTCGGTGACACCAAATTCTGGGTAATAAGGAATAACACCATTGGGCGCTTTATGGTCTGATTCGATAAATAAACGCCGCTCGCTATTGTCCTTGCTTTGCTGCTTAGCTTTATCTGAACCGGCAGCAAAAGCTTGGTTAGGATGCATATTGATGCCTCCTTGCGCCAAAACCATGTTGTTGCGACTCGCCGCATAATCGTAGCCAAAGGTGCGCGTGACTCGCATATCAAGATCTGCACTTGTTTTAACCAGCATACCTTCATAGCGCTCAAGGGTTTGTTCAAAGCTGGCATCATCAGCCAAAATGTCAATCTCAGTTGCAACTGGCGGTGTGTACTCTCCCTGCTTAACCCAGGTGTTTTTACCCGCTTTTAGTTGGGTCTGCTGGTAGTTTTCCTGAACTTTACCTTTAACGCAGACTAGATCGCCTGGCTTCAGCTCAGACTGAGATTGGTTGGTTTCAACAAATAGACCTTCCGAGGTTTTCGGGTTGCCATCATCGTTAAGCGCTTGCAGGTAAAAGCCTTTGGTCAGACTGCTGGTGACTGCGCTCACTATACCTTTTACATACACCTCTTCATCTGAGATAAAGGCACCAGTATTGAGAAGTGGAGAGCGACTGCCCTCACCTTGGATCTCTTGAATTGAAGTAAAGACTGGTTCATGACCGTCTTGCTCGCAAGCAAACGGCTCTGGCGCTTGACCACCATTAAGCTCACCCAAACCTTGAATATCATTTTTATCAGACTCTAGCCAATTTGAAGCTTGGTAATCAGCAGAAGGAGAAAAATCATCTTGGCTGCGCGTTAAGGTGACATCTTTGGCAAAATTATTTCCGCCCATATCACCGATTACATCATGTACTTGATCGTTTTTAAGCAGGGCAATTGGATCATTACCGTTAAAGCCAAGTACATCATTGTCTAGAAAATCACTGAGGTTTTTAATGCTCTCGTTTGACTGTGAATGGCCAATCACTAAGACGCTTTTAGCCTGTATAACTTTACCATCTAATGACAGCTTGCTATTCCAATTGCCGCCACCATTAACTGATTTAGCCAAACTGTAACCATCAAGCATCACCTGATTTTCGCCAGTATTGGCAATTTCAATGGCTTTATTATTACTGCTACCTTCGACGTATTGAGAAATAATGATCTCAGACATTGCTGGCGTAGAGAGAACACTTGCGACCACTGCTGCAAGTAAAGTTGGAGTGAGTTTTTGTTTCATTCTGTCCACCTTGCGTCGCTTCCTTTGTTATCTAGGTATAGAAAGCGCGTTTCAATTCCCTTTTCCTGTTGAGAAAAGACTTATAAAGCTCGACCAGTGTTGATGTTTTTTATGAAACTAAAAACAACATTCCATGACATTGAGATTTCGATCCCATAGGTAAAATGAATATTTGGATAAGCGTCAAACTTTAAACTGAATTGAAATACTTGTTGCAAATTTGCGAGCTAGATATCAACAAAGAAGAGAGTTTCGAGCACAACTAGAATAAAGGCTCAAGGGTGGAGCGGACGCTAATCACTAGCGTCCATCTCAAGGTTAGGGCTTATTAAGGTGGTTATTGTTGTCGTCTTCTTTGCGCTCGTATTCACCTTCAAACGTATGGCCATCATTATCTTGGTTGTGGCCAAAGCCATCTTGCCGGAACTGATGAGAGCCAAACTCTGCGGAGGCTTTTACCACCATTTTGGTCATCAGATACTTGGCTAAAGCACGGCGCGGAGCAGGCAATAGAACTATCATACCCAGCGTATCAGTTAAAAAGCCTGGAATAAAAAGCAGCACCCCGGCGACGGCGAGCAATACACCTTCTAGAATTTGCTGTGCAGGCAGTTCTCCTTGCTTGAGCCTGCTTTGCACTGAGAGTAATGTTTGTAGTCCTTGACTACGCACTAAAGAGGCACCGAGAAATGCGGTCAAAAAGACCATAGCGATAGTTGGCCATAAGCCAAGATAATCGCCTACTGAGATAAACAAACTTATCTCGATAACAGGAACCAATACAAATATTAAGAATACGATAGCAAACACATGCCCTCCTTTGTTGGCACTAGTGTAAGCTCAAAGCTTGCCAAACCTCAAACGAAAGCGACAAAAATTCACAGCGCTATGGCAGTTTAAACTCAGTTTAGCGTTTAAAAACATTCAACAAAGCAAAAATAAAAAAAGTGACCAAGATAGCGTTTTTATCCGCTGAGTGAAGTATCATGAGCCCCATAAGTCAGGACGTATTTTACAGCCAAAAAACTCTGACGAATGGATTCTTAAGTTGCAGAATGGCGAGCATTTTCATTTACACCAGAATAATTATCTAAGGATCCTATCATGGCTAGCCTAAATGATACCCTACACCCAGCGAATGCAACCCGTATTGAAGAAGATCTTCTCGGTGAGCGACACGTTCCCGCTGATGCTTACTACGGCATCCATACCTTGCGCGCAATTGAGAACTTCAATATTTCTAACGTGACCATTTCCGATGTGCCTGAGTTTGTTCGTGGCATGGTCATGACCAAAAAAGCGGCAGCACTTGCTAATAGCGAGCTTGGTGTTCTGCCCAAAGAAATCGCCCAATACATAGTTGAAGCGTGTGATTTGATCCTAGACACAGGAAAATGTATGGATCAGTTCCCATCGGATGTGTTCCAAGGTGGGGCTGGAACCTCGGTCAATATGAATACCAATGAAGTGATTGCCAATGTTGCATTGGAGATCATGGGCAAAGAAAAAGGGCAATATCAGTTTATCAACCCTAATGATCACGTTAATAAGAGCCAGTCGACCAACTGCGCCTATCCAACGGGTTTTCGTATCGCGGTTTATAACAGTGTTCAGACGCTTATCGAAGCAATAGAATACTTAAAAGGCGCATTTGCACTTAAGAGCAAAGAGTTTAAAGGCGTATTAAAAATGGGCCGTACTCAGCTTCAAGATGCTGTGCCTATGACAGTTGGACAAGAATTTCATGCCTGGTCTGTGACTTTAAATGAAGAAATTCGTGCTCTTGAGTACACATCCAAACTCTTGCTTGAAATTAACTTAGGCGCGACAGCAATCGGTACTGGTCTCAATGCCGCGCAAGGCTACCAACAATTGGCAGTGAAGCATTTGGCACAAGTTACTGGGTTGGATGTGGTACCAGCGGAAGATCTTATTGAAGCGACCTCAGACTGCGGCGCTTATGTCATGACTCATGGCGCACTAAAACGTCTCGCGGTTAAACTGTCTAAAATCTGTAACGACTTGCGTCTTCTATCTTCTGGCCCTCGCGCTGGTATTAATGAGCTCAACTTACCAGAGCTGCAAGCTGGCTCGTCAATTATGCCCGCTAAAGTTAACCCTGTAGTTCCTGAAGTGGTCAACCAAGTGTGTTTTAAAGTGCTGGGTAACGACAACACGATTTCGTTTGCAGCAGAAGGTGGCCAATTGCAGCTTAATGTCATGGAGCCTGTGATTGCTCAAAGCATGTTTGAGTCCATTTCTCTGCTTGCCAATGCGTGTATTAATCTGCGCGACAAGTGTATCGATGGCATCACAGTCAATAAAGAAGTGTGCGAGGGATACGTCTATAACTCCATTGGCATTGTCACTTACCTCAACCCATATATTGGCCACCATGAAGGCGATATTGTCGGTAAAATCTGTGCAGAAACAGGCAAGAGCGTGCGAGAAGTCGTGCTTGAGCGAGGCCTACTCAGCGAAGAAGAACTCGATGATATCCTAAACGTCGAAAACTTCATGCATCCCAAATACAAAGCAAAGCGCTATCAATAACAAAACGTGACTAGGGCCGAAGCAGGCCCTTTTTTGTACAGAAAATTTTATCCCACAATTTTTTAAGGGATAAAATCAATCGCTTTCTAATGTTCGAATCACTGGCTTTTAACCGCCAAGTATAAAAAGTTAAAAAATATAAGAGGTATCTACCATGATTATGCTCGAGCTATTTGTCGTCTTGCTGTTCATTTTCCTCGGAGCACGCATTGGCGGTATTGGTATTGGCTTTGCTGGCGGCGCTGGCGTTATCGCCCTGTCATTTATTCTGGGTGTACCTACCAGTCAGACTTATATACCCGTTGATGTCATCTTGATCATAATGTCAGTCATTACTGCCATTGCAGCAATGCAAGTTGCAGGGGGGATGGATTGGCTGGTTCAATTAGCGGAAAATTTTCTTCGTAAGCACCCAGAGCGGATAACTTTTTATGCGCCCATTGTAACCTTTTTCATGACTTTGATGGCGGGCACGGGTCACACTGCATTCTCTACCCTACCGGTTATCGCCGAAGTGGCCAAAGGTCAAGGCGTTCGCCCATCTAGGCCATTATCAATCGCGGTTGTCGCATCACAAATCGCAATTACCGCTTCGCCTATATCCGCCGCTGTGGTTGCATTCTCATCCATGCTCGCGCCAAAAGGGGTTGATTATCTTACCTTACTTGCAGTGTGTATCCCAACCACTTTCATCGCTTGCATGATAGGTGCATTTGTTGCCAACTTCATGGGCAGTGAGTTAAAAGATGATCCCATCTACCAGCAGCGTTTAGAGCAAGGATTAGTTAAGCTAGCACCGCAAAAGCAGCGTGACATTTTACCAACCGCTAAAACGGCGACGTATATATTCCTCATCGCGATTGCATTTGTTGTGTGCTACGCAGCTGCAATCTCAACGTCAGTAGGCCTGATTACCGATCCAGCGCTTGGGCGCAACGAAGCGATTATGGCAGTGATGTTAACCGCAGCAGCAGCAATTGTGCTCTTCACTAAGATTGATGCTTCAAAAATCCCCAGCGCGTCGACATTTCGCTCAGGAATGACCGCATGTGTTTGCGTTCTTGGCGTGGCATGGCTGGGCTCCACTTTTGTCAACGCTCATGTGGAAGGCATTAAAGAGGTGGCCGGGGTGTTATTGAGTGACTATCCGTGGATGCTAGCAATTGTATTATTTTTTGCTTCCATGCTGCTTTACTCTCAAGGAGCAACCACGGTCGCTTTAATGCCAGCAGCACTAGCAATAGGTGTTGCGCCGATCACCGCAGTGGCTTCGTTTGCTGCCGTCAGTGCTCTATTCGTCCTGCCTACCTACCCAACTTTGCTCGCTGCGATAGAAATGGATGACACAGGCTCGACTCGGATCGGCAATTATATCTTTAACCATCCCTTTTTTATCCCTGGCGTCGTGACTATCACTTCTGCTGTTGCACTGGGCTTTACATTGGGAGGGATCCTTATTTAGGTCAAGCCAAGCATGGAGGTAATATATACCTCCATGATAAAGGCCTATTTTTAGATAAGCCGCTATTGACTTAGATCATATATATAATCGATATCAAAAATGCTTAAGTAATGAATAGTTCTCTCTATTTAATTCATTAAAGCTATTGCATTCAATATAAAATACATCTTATTAAGAATAATCATTCGACTAAAATAAAATTCTAATCATCATATTTCACTAATTAAATTACTCACATAATACTTTTGTGAAGAGCAACAACGCCAAGAGTGCTCATAATTATTAGAATAGGTAAGCTTTTTATGCCTATATAAAATATACCACTCTTAATTAACTTCTATTTACTAATTATCAAGTAGAAGTTAGGAGGTCATCATGACAGCACAAACTGATCCAAGTGGCAACAAAACTGGCTTGTTTGCCAAACTCAAGTTTCCATCCGCCTACAGCATACTTTTTATATTAATTGCCTTCGTCGCACTGCTGACATGGGTGATCCCTGCTGGTCAATATCAACGCGAAATGAACCAAGATTTAGGCCGTGAGGTACCCATAACTGGGACATACCAAACCGTCGAAGCCAATCCGCAAGGCATAGTGGATGTCTTTCTTGCACCTATAGATGGCTTTTACGATCACCAAAGTTACCAAGCGGCTGCCATCGATGTTTCTCTATTTATTCTGGTCATGGGTGGATTCCTCGGTCTTGTCACGGCAACCGGTGCCATTGATGCTGGGATAGAGCGAGTCACTCATGCCTTGCACGGCCGAGAAGAGATGATGATCCCTATATTGATGGCGTTATTCGCTGCAGGTGGCACTGTTTATGGTATGGCCGAAGAGTCATTGCCTTTCTATTCTCTGCTGGTTCCGGTAATGATGGCCGCACGCTTTGATCCTGTTGTGGCTGCCGCAACCATATTACTCGGAGCCGGCATTGGTGTGCTTGGCTCAACCATTAACCCTTTTGCCACTGTAATAGCGGCTAACGCATCAGGCATTGCCTTTACTGATGGAATACTGCTACGCGCAGCCATATTAATCATTGGCTGGATCATCTGCGTTGCCTATGTTATGCGTTATGCGCGTCTAGTACGCAGCGATCAAAGCAAGTCTATTGTTTATGACAAATATGAGGAAAACAAACAGAGGTTTCTTGCTCAGCGCAGTGAAGAGTCTCTTGAGTTTACAAGCCGCCGAAAGGCCATTTTATGCATATTTGGCGCTTCCTTTGCGGTCATGATCTACGGTGTTTCAGTCGCAGGCTGGTGGATGGCCGAAATATCAGCCATGTTCCTTGCTGCCGCTATGTTAGTTGGCTTGGTTGCCCGCATGAGCGAAGAAGATTTTATCCATAACTTTATTGATGGCGCACGCGACTTACTCGGCGTAGCACTTATTATTGGTATTGCTCGTGGTATCGTGGTTGTCATGGATAACGGAATGATCACAGACACGATTCTAAACTCTGCTGAACAGACAGTGACAGGTTTGTCCTCTGTCGTGTTTATAAACGTAATGTTCTTTTTGGAAATTTTACTTTCTTTCCTTGTTCCCTCAACCTCAGGACTTGCCGTACTAACCATGCCAATAATGGCGCCTCTGGCCGACTTTGCGGGAGTAGGACGAGAGCTTGTCATTACCGCATACCAATCGGCCTCTGGACTGGTCAACTTAATCACACCCACTTCTGCGGTCGTTATGGGAGGACTAGCAATTGCACGTATCCCATATATCCGCTGGATAAAGTGGGTCGCTCCACTGCTGGGCATACTTACCATCTTCTGCGTTATCATGATAAGTATCGGCGCCATACTCTAAAAAGCGCTAACTCGACCAAGCCGCTTAATCAAGTGGCTTTTTATTATAAATTGGGCAGTGGATTTATAAATTCAGCTGTTGATTTATTAATTATGCTTAATGTGAACCAAGTCATATTTATCGAAAGACTTTATGTTAATAAAATTTAAAAAATTCCATGTAATTAATTATCTATTAGATTCTTATGAATAGATTAAATTTAAACTTTGCTTTTCAATTTTCATTCGCTTGAATATTGTTCCTAAATAATCACCTCCCATTATCATCAGATTTAAATCGGTGAATAATTTTCCCGTTTATATGTATATTCAGAGCATTAACAAATATTAAACATGCGCATAGATATTGTTAAAGCTCTCGCCTTAAAGACAATAATGTATAAAACATAAACTGTGATTACCTTCTAAGAAGCCCCCAATAACAGGCGTATTATGAATTTCAGTAAAACAAAAATCACTCCATTCTGAGCATAGAGCACAGCAGAAATTAACAAGAGAGAGTTGAGCATGAATAACTTATACGTAGGTTCCGAAATTGGTCAGTTACGTCGCGTTCTCGTTCATCGTCCCAAACGCGCTTTGACCCACCTGACCCCTTCAAACTGCCATGATTTACTGTTTGATGATGTGCTTGCGGTTGAGCGGGCTGGCGAAGAACACGATGTGTTTACCACGACTTTATCTGAACAAAATGTTGAAGTACTGTTTCTAACCGATTTACTCTCTGAAACGCTCCAAGTGCCAGAAGCAAAAGATTGGCTACTCTCGCGTCAGGTATCAGAGTACCGACTAGGGCACACATTTGCTGGCGACGTTCGTTGCTACCTAAGAGATTTGCCCAACATAGAACTGGCTAAGATACTCACTGGTGGCTTGTCTTATGCTGAAATGCCAGTTCAATCTGCTTCCATGATGCAAGGCCTTCATCAGCCGATAGACTTTATCATTGAGCCACTACCCAATCATTTATTTACCCGTGATACCTCCTGCTGGGTCTATGGCGGCGTGTCGATAAACCCAATGGCCAAAACCGCACGCCAACGAGAGACAAATCACCTCAGAGCAATATATCGCTGGAACCCTAAATTTGCTCAGCAAAGCTTCATCAAGTACTTGGGCGATAAAGAAATCCAGTATGACAACTCAACTATAGAAGGCGGTGACGTTTTGGTGATTGGTAAAGGTGCGGTTCTGATCGGAATGTCTGAGCGTACGACGCCCCAAGGCGTCGAGCATTTAGCTTCACAGCTGTTCAAACACAACCAAGCCAAACAAGTCATTGCAATGGAGTTACCCAAGCACCGCTCTTGCATGCATCTTGATACTGTCATGACCCATATGCGCGAAGATACTTTTTCAATCTATCCAGAAGTAATGCGCCGCGATATCAAATGCTGGCAATTAACCGGAGATGAGTCAGGCAAAGTCAATGTCAGACAAGAAGACAATTTTGTCCATGCAATAGAAAAGGCTCTTGGTATTGGTCAGATTAACCTCATCACAACAGGAGGAGACAACTTCAACGCAGAACGTGAGCAGTGGAATGATGCGAATAATGTTCTGACTGTCAAACCTGGGGTTGTGATTGGCTATCAAAGCAACACCTACACCAATGAAAAGTACGACAAAGCAGGTATTACCGTATTACCTATCCCTGGTGACGAGCTTGGACGAGGCCGTGGCGGAGCTCGTTGTATGAGTTGTCCTATTGAGCGTGACGGCATTTAAGTCCTAACACCTATTAATGTCTAAATTGGGAGATCACATCATGAACAAACAAACTGTCGTCATTGCACTTGGTGGCAACGCACTCCTTCGTCGCGGCGAGCCTTTAGAAGCAGGTGTTCAGCGTCACAACATACAAATTGCTGTTAAGGCTATCTGCGAAGTCGCTCAAAACTACAAAGTCGTGCTCGTGCATGGAAACGGCCCTCAAGTAGGTTTATTGGCGCTACAAGGCTTGGAATATAAGCAAGTCGCACCTTATCCACTTGATGTACTAGGGAGTGAAACCCAAGGCATGATCGGCTATATGTTAATGCAAGAATTTAAGAACCAGATGCCAGACATCAATGCGACCTGCATGCTCACCCAAATGACGGTGGATCCAAACGATCCTGCTTTTCTTAATCCCACCAAACCCATTGGGCCGATTTATAATCAGGATGAGGCGCGAGAACTGGCTGAGAAATACCATTGGACCATCAAGCCTGACGGTAAGCACTTTCGCCGCGTAGTCCCAAGCCCTGAGCCAACAGGGATCATCGAACATCAAGCAATTACCACGCTTATCGAGCAAGGCCACCTAGTAATATGTACTGGCGGCGGGGGAATTCCAGTCCAATATAATAATGGGCAGTTAGTCGGTGTCGAAGCTGTGATTGATAAAGATATGTCAGCGGCCCTGCTCGCAAAACAGTTACATGCCGATGCCTTGCTCATCTTAACGGATACAGATGCTGTTTATCTTGATTGGGGTAAAAATAGCCAGCGAGCAATACGCAACACAACACCAAGCGAGTTAAGCCAATATCAATTTGAGCCAGGGTCTATGGGGCCCAAGATTCAAGCTTCATGTGAGTTTATTAAACAAGGAGGAAAAGTGGTGGGCATTGGCGCCCTAGAAGATGGTTTGCGCATCCTTCAAGGGCAAGCGGGAACGTCTATCACTCAAGGTTAATTCAAGTTGTATCACTCTCGTTGTAAACAAATAAGTTAATCACTGCGCCTGATCATTAACAGAGCGCTCGTCGAACAATAAGGAATACACCATGGCTTTCAATCTACGTAACCGCAACTTCCTAAAACTTCTCGATTTCACTCCAAGAGAGATTCAACATCTTCTCGATCTATCGATAGAGCTAAAAAAGGCCAAATATAATGGCTATGAGCAACCTAGGTTGAAAGGTAAGAATATCGCCTTAATTTTTGAGAAAACTTCAACTCGCACTCGATGCGCTTTTGAAGTCGCGGCCTTCGACCAAGGTGCACAAGTGTCTTATTTAGGTCCAACAGGATCTCAGATTGGCCACAAAGAGTCGATGAAAGACACCGCCAGAGTGCTAGGGCGCATGTACGATGGAATTGAATATAGAGGCTTTGGCCAAGAGATCGTCGAAGAGTTGGGCTCCTATGCCGGTGTACCTGTCTGGAATGGACTGACGAATGAATTTCACCCAACCCAAATACTAGCTGACTTTTTAACCATGATGGAGCATGGCCGTGGTAAGCACCTGCACCAAATGACATTTGCCTACCTGGGAGATGCCCGCAATAACATGGGTAACTCTCTTATGGTCGGAGCGGCCAAAATGGGCATGGATATCCGCCTTGTAGCGCCGAAACAATTTTGGCCACAAGAAACTTTAGTCGCACAGTGCCGTGAAATAGCACAAACAACTGGAGCAAAAATCACCTTAACCGACGATATTAATGAAGGCGTGCTTGGTTGCGACTTCCTTTATACCGATGTTTGGGTGTCAATGGGAGAAGCAAAAGAAGCCTGGGCAGAGCGTATTGCATTAATGTTGCCTTATCAGGTCAATATGCAAACCCTCAAAGCGACTCAAAATCCACATGTGAAGTTTATGCACTGTCTGCCTGCATTTCACGGTGAGGACACCAAAGTGGGCAAACAATTGGCTGGTGAGCACTCTGAGCTAAAACAAGGATGTGAAGTCACAGATGAAGTGATTGAATCAGACTACTCGATTGTTTTTGATCAGGCAGAAAACCGGATGCACACCATTAAAGCTGTGATGGTCGCAACCTTAGGAGATTAATCTACCGATTGTAACCCAATGAGAGGTATGGATTTTCCTGTTAGAGCCATACCTCTTTTTTTACCAGAACACGGCTCAACCATAAATACTGGCTACACCTAAAGCATCCCCTCAGCTACCAATAAACCTATCATAAAATTCCGTTGTTTGTTTGGTGATCCCTTTCAAAAAGACACACTATATTTGGTGGTACTATGAGCAGATATCAAAGCCACCATAGAAGTGGCAATAGAAAAATTAAGGTACTTCAAAGGACTGAAGCACTATAAACCATAGGGAAAAATACTTTACATCATTCTTTTTGAGGAGTTCTCATGAGTGAAACTCTAAGCCCACACTCAGTTGAAGAAAATGAAGACAAAACCCTAGTTACTGCCTGTAAAAGGCTTCTCCAGCAACAAAGCTTTGCTACTCAGCATGATCTTAGAGAAGCACTGGTTGATGTCGGGTTTGTTGGTATTAGCCAATCCACTGTCTCGCGTTTATTATCACAGCTTGGCGTAGTCAAAGTCCAAAACGCTTGTGGTAAAAAGGTCTACTGCATCACAGTAGAAACCGCGCCAGTGCGTATTGAATCTTCTATTTCCTCTCAAATTGAACTTATTACTCATAACCAGTCAATGGTCGTAGTGAAAACACACCCAGGCAGTGCCCAACTGGTCGCTCGGCTTGTCGATATTGACCCACATATTGATATTCTTGGTACGGTTGGAGGAAACGATACTGTCTTGGTGATCCCTAAAGACATACAACAAATTGATGAAACAGAAAGAGTGGTTAGAGCTAGGTTAGGAATAGCCTAACTATCTGATAAAATAAATATTTCACCAAGCTTGAAACTTAATGCCACTTTTCTCTGTCTGATTGAGTTAAAATGAACAAAATTTGACTTAAGTGACTTCTGTATGCGTGCCATTTTATCGCTTGTTTTGCTCTCTATGACTATTTTTTCAGCGCCTAGTTTGGCGCTTTTTGAGCAATCCCAATCGACTCCCAGCTTTGGTAATCAAGCTAATACCTTTGTCCCTGTCGACGAAGCCTTCCCATTCAATGCCTATCAACAAGACAACCGCGTGTTTCTCGATTGGCAGGTCAAAAAGGGCTATTACCTCTACCAAGATAAGTTATCTATTAGCGGTGAAAACGTTAAGCTCAATACACTAGACATAAAGGATGGCACACCACACCAAGACGAGTTTTTCGGTGAAGTTAATATTTATACCGAACCTTTATTTATTGAAGTGCCTCTGACTAATTATCAAGATGGTGCTCGTCTGATTGTGCAGTACCAAGGCTGTGCGGAGGCTGGTTTCTGTTACCCACCAGAAACTCGCGTAGTGGATTTAACGCCTTTTAACGCTCCAAGTGTCGATACTCTAAACTCAACAAGTCAAACTAATCTAGCGCCAGCTAAAGCGGATGACAGCAAGCCACCACTCACATCGCAAGAATCGAATCTAGCCACCAGCTTAAGCGATGACTGGTGGACTCCACTGCTTTTCTTAGCACTTGGTATAGGGCTTGCCTTTACTCCATGCGTTTTACCCATGTATCCCATTCTCACTAGCATTGTACTTGGTAGCGGTAAGCTCAATCATGGTAGAGCACTAGGGCTTGCTTTTATTTATGTGCAAGGCATGGCCCTTACCTATACCCTACTTGGCTTAGTCGTCGCTTCTGCAGGACTACAATTTCAAGCAGCGATGCAGCACCCCTATGTGCTGATTGGTTTAAGCGTCCTGTTTGTCGCGTTAGCCTTGTCAATGTTTGGAGCCTACACCATTCAACTACCCAGCGGTGTTCAGACTTGGCTCAATAACTTAAGCAATAAACAGCAAGGTGGAAATTCACTTGGTGTGTTTGCAATGGGTGCCATATCAGGGCTGGTTTGTTCTCCATGCACCACTGCTCCGCTTTCTGGCGCTTTACTTTACGTCGCTCAAAGTGGCGATCTAGTCACAGGAGCTGTCGCCTTATATGCACTAGCACTAGGTATGGGGATCCCTTTGATGCTGGTTGCGGTATTTGGTAACAAACTTCTACCTAAAGCAGGTAACTGGATGGATAGGGTTAAAACTCTGTTCGGTTTTATTCTCCTTGCTGCGCCCATATTCCTACTTGAGCGCATCCTGCCTGAAGTTTGGGCAACAGGGTTGTGGTCAGCACTTGGCCTGGCAGCATTTGCTTGGCTATACCACATCAAAAGCTCGTTACCATTAGGCAGCTGGAAACAAAGCGCCATCGGAATCATTGCGATACTCGGTCTATTAGTCTCTGCACAGCCTGCTTTAAATTATTGGCTTGGTGGGCATACGGAACAGTCTCAGCCAAGTATCCAATTCACTCGCATAGCAACTGTGGCAGAGCTTAATCAACAACTGGCACAAGCCAAACTGGCTGGTAAACCTGTGATGCTCGACTTTTATGCGGATTGGTGCGTGGCTTGTAAGGAATTTGAGAAGTACACTTTTCATCAATCCGATGTGGAAAACAAACTGAAAGACTTTGTATTACTCCAAGCCGATGTCACGAAAAGTTTACCGCAAGACATTGAACTACTTGAACAAATGAAGGTGCTCGGCCTTCCCACAATCGAGTTTTGGGATGCAAACGGCCAACATATCCCGAGTGCAAGAATCACTGGATTTATGCCTGCTGAGCCATTTTTACAACATCTTGATACTCATCGCTTATAACCTCACATAGATTCACCGCTAGCCCTTAGGCTGGCGGTCTTATCAAGGTATCTTCTTGATTGCGAAGAAAACCCGATATAGTTCAGAGTTTTTATGCATAGAGATTGTCCACTACCTCAAAGCCGACAATAATCCAGTTAAGCCAACCTTTCATTGATACGATTTCAATACCATGGATTCGACTTACACCATTATTATCGCTGATGATCACCCGCTATTTCGTAATGCACTGTTTCAGTCGGTACATATGGCAGTAAGTGGTGCGAACTTGATTGAAGCTGACTCGCTTAACGGCTTACTCACGGTTTTGAGCAAAGAACAAGAGCCTGATTTACTGCTATTAGATCTTAAAATGCCCGGCACTAATGGCCTATCAGGATTAATACAGTTGCGCGCAGAATACCCAGAACTGCCGATAGTTGTTATTTCTGCCAGTGAAGAGCCTTCAGTGATCACACAAGTTAGAAACCATGGTGCATTTGGTTTTATCCCTAAATCGAGCGATATGCGTGAGCTTCTAAACGCATTAAACCAAGTATTAAACGGAGAGCCTTTCTTTCCTGAATACGCAAACGAATACAAGATTAATAACGAGTTAACCGAAAAAATAGCAACTTTGACCCCACAACAGTATAAAGTCCTCACAATGTTGTCTGATGGACTGCTAAACAAACAGATCGCATATGAGTTAAATGTATCTGAAGCAACAATAAAAGCCCATATGACTGCTATTTTTCGTAAGTTAAATGTAAAAAATAGAACTCAAGCAGTTATTTTACTCCAACAACGAGAATATGAATATTCCTAACGTTTTTTCACTATTGATGTTATTTATCTGCTAAGATACTTTCATCGATCACAGAATCGATATATCCATCCCTCTGTTTAACCAACTCTGGGAGTCAAAATATTGCTTAGCGTATTATTCACTCAATTTGTCGTGCTCTGGGCCGTCATCGATCCCGTAGGTTCTGTCCCAGTTTATCTATCTCAAACGCAACATCTCACCGCTAAACAGCGTCGTTTAGTGGCATTAAAAGCAGTAGGCATTTCTGCTGGGGTTCTGCTGTTTTTCTTGCTTGTTGGACAGTTGCTACTTGATGCAATGCAAATTCCTCTACCGGCTTTTCAAGCAGCAGGAGGGCTAGTGCTACTCTTGTTTGCATTGACTATGATCTTTGGTGAGTCTAAACCTGAACAAGAAACTAAAATATCTGAAGAAGTCAGTCACTCTGATCTTGCCGACTTGGCTGTTTACCCATTAGCAATCCCCTCAATCGCTTCTCCAGGCGCCATGATGGCGATTGTAATGCTGACTGATAACCATAGATACTCAGTGGCAGACCAAGTAGTGACAGCGTCGGTTATGCTTGGTGTTTTACTTATCACGCTAATCCTATTGCTGGGGGCAACTCATATCCAGAAATGGATCGGCAATGTTGGCGCCGCCATTATAAGCCGAGTTATGGGGTTAATTCTTGCGGCAGTGGCGCTCAATAACTTGTTATTAGGTATAAAAGACTTTTACCTTGGCTAATCCCCTAAGCGAGCTGTTAAGTGACTATTAGACTTTGGTCTTAACCAACAAACCATCACTCAGAAAAATACTCATAAGCGCCTATTATAATGGCGCTTTTTTTGTTTTTTAACACGACTAAAGTTGAAAAGCGCTTCAACACTTCAGTTGGTAAGGTATTTACGCAACATTTTATTTACAACCAATCATAAGGAGGCAGTCATGGCATTTGAAAGTCAGGAACGCGCCAAAGCCTATTGGAATAAAAACGTAAGGCTCATGATTACCTTAATGGTAATTTGGTTTTTTGTTTCATTTGGTTGCGGAATTTTATTTGTCGACCAACTTAATCAATTTCAGATCGGTGGATACAAATTAGGCTTCTGGTTTGCTCAGCAAGGCTCCATCTATTCATTTCTCGGTATCATCTTCTTTTATGCGTGGAAAATGCGGCAAATTGACCGAGAGTTCAACGTTGACGAATAAGGAATTATCTAGATGGATCTAAAAACTACAACTTACCTTATCGTTGGCGCCACCTTTCTCCTCTATATCGGCATCGCCATTTGGGCTCGTGCTGGATCAACGAAAGAATTCTATGTCGCTGGTGGTGGAGTCAACCCTATCGCAAATGGTATGGCAACTGCGGCCGACTGGATGTCTGCTTCTTCTTTTATCTCCATGGCTGGGCTGATCGCTTTTATGGGTTATGGAGGGTCAGTATTTCTCATGGGGTGGACTGGAGGATATGTACTACTAGCCCTTTTACTGGCACCCTACTTGCGTAAATTTGGCAAATTCACAGTTCCAGAATTCTTGGGCGAGCGCTTTTACTCAAATGCTGCACGTATAGTTGCTGTTATCTGCCTAATCATTGCTTCAGTTACTTATGTTATCGGTCAAATGAAAGGTGTAGGTATTGCCTTTGGTCGTTTCCTTGAAGTGGATTATTCTACAGGGTTACTGATCGGTATGTGTATTGTTTTCATGTACGCCGTTTTAGGCGGAATGAAGGGGATTACCTATACACAAATAGCGCAGTACTGCGTGCTCATTCTAGCCTATACCATTCCAGCTATTTTTATATCACTTCAGTTAACCGGCAACCCAATCCCTCAAATTGGTTTAGGTAGTACAATGGCTGGCAGCGATATTTATCTACTTGACCGCCTAGATCAAGTCGTGACTGAGCTAGGTTTTAGCCAATACACGACTCAGGTGCGAGGCGATACTCTCAATATGTTTGTCTACACCATGTCGCTAATGATAGGCACCGCAGGCTTACCTCACGTTATCATTCGTTTCTTTACTGTACCCAAAGTAAGAGATGCTCGAACTTCCGCAGGATGGGCTTTGGTTTTTATTGCCATTTTATATACCACTGCACCAGCAGTCTCTGCCATGGCAAGACTCAACCTAATGGATACCGTTACCCCAACTTCAGGTCAAAACCTTGCCTACGATGAGAGGCCAGATTGGTTTAAGAACTGGGAGAAAACTGGTTTATTGGGCTTTGATGATAAAAATGGCGACGGCAACATACAATATACTTCGGACTCTAAGACCAATGAGCTCCAAGTCGACCAAGATATTATGGTATTGGCTAACCCTGAAATTGCCAAACTGCCTAACTGGGTCATTGCGCTAGTCGCTGCTGGTGGCTTAGCAGCGGCACTATCGACTGCCGCAGGTCTGCTACTCGCAATCTCTTCAGCCATATCTCATGATCTAATCAAGGGAGTGATAAACCCTAACATTTCAGAAAAGAAGGAACTGCTTATTAGCCGAGCCTCTATGGGAGCCGCTATCGCAATAGCAGGGTATCTTGGTCTCAACCCTCCGGGATTTGTTGCCGGGACAGTCGCCCTAGCCTTTGGTTTAGCTGCGTCTTCTATTTTTCCTGCATTGATGATGGGGATATTTAGTAAAAACATCAATAAAGAAGGTGCCATTGCAGGCATGATCACTGGCATAACAATTACGCTATTTTATGTTTTCCAACATAAAGGCATCTTATTTGTCGCCGACTGGAAGTATCTGCAAAGCTTGGGTAACAATTGGTTCTTAGGCATAGAGCCTAACGCCTTCGGTGCTATCGGTGCGGTATTTAATTTTATTGTCGCCTTCGCGGTGTCCAAAGTAACGGCAGAAACACCTCAAGAAGTAAAAGACTTAGTGGAACATGTCCGCGTCCCAGTTGGCGCTGGTAGTGCTGTCAGCCACTAATTGACCAGCCCCTCTTTGGAGGGGCTTTATCCATGCTAAAATTCAATGACACTTAGACTATTACCTTAAAGAACGAATCTAGAATGTTAAGAAACAAGCACTTTATCGCTGCCCTTCTGATCACTCCTATCCTCTCAATTATTGCTTATTTCGCGACAGATATGGTGGTAAGCGAAAAGCCGCATGCAGCGATAAAAGGTCAAAGTTATAAGATGATAAGTTTGTCCAATTGCCGCTATACCAGTGGTCTATGTGATATGAAAAATGGTGACTTTACAATTAGATTTCACGCCGAAAGTCTAACCGATAGTCAACTTGGGCTTAAGCTATCTGCAAAACATACGCTTAGTGATGTCAAACTGTCTTTGGTCGATCATCAAGAGCAAAATACTCCACCCACAAACATGAAACCTTTAGATAACACTGGTCAACATTGGCACATTAGTTTGCCAAAACCCTCCTCAGCAGACAGCTGGCTAAGGGTTGTTGTTCTAGCCGAAGGCAGCTTGTACTATGGCGAAACTCAAACAGCCTTTGTTAAACACGAAACATTATTTACAAAATAAAACATCACTCTAGGGCTCTTAGCGCCTCTTTCTCAGAGACACGATTTAATAAAGTTCTAAGCTTAAGGGGCTTAACTGGCTTGGGGATAAAGTGAAAGCCATTGGAGTGAATACCATCCATCATATCTTGGGTTCTATCGGCACTAATGATGATACCTTCAAACCGGTTACCTAGCCTCAACCGACATTGCTGCAGAACCTCAAGTCCTGTTCTGCCATTGTCGAGTCGGTAGTCCGATAGAATGACATCAGGTTTCCAGCCTTGTTCAAGGCATTTTAAGCCAGATAAAATATCAGTAGCAGTACGAACATTGCATCCCCAACGTCCCAGCAGGTTTTCCATACCAGTTAAAATATCAGGCTCATTATCAACACATAAAACATTTAGCTGATAAAGCGTCGTATCTAGCTGAGGCTGAGAGTGGGGTTTTTCCTTAGCCAAATATATCCCTCGATTGAGAGTGATTGAAAATACACTTCCTTTACCAGGCCATGAACGCATTGATATTTCATGCCCTAGAACATGTGCAATCCCTTTCGATATAGCTAGCCCAAGGCCAAGACCTTGGTCAAAGCGAGCCTGATTACCTCGATTAAACTCCTCAAAAATTTCCTGCTGTTTATCTGGAGTTATTCCAACGCCATTGTCCCACACCTCTATCCGGGCTTTTTCCCCTAGTCGCCGAGCTCCCAAAACAACTTTTCCTTTTGGGTTATATCGAAAAGCATTACTTAAAAAGTTTTGTACAACTCGACGCAATAATTTCGCATCAGACAAAACCACAAGTTTACTATGTACCGTGTCAAACTGAATTCCTTGCTGCTGTGCGAGTACACTAAATTCAGCATCAAGATTTGATAGCACATCACTCACCGCAAATCCGTGTACATTAACATCGAGCTTCCCTGACTCCAGCCGAGATATGTCAAGAAGATCGCCTATCAGGTCTTCCGCAGCTTCCAAGGCGGTTTCAATATGCCGAGACAAACGCTGAGTTTCTTTCTCTTTCGCCGTTTCCGACAGCGAAGAAGCAAATAGACGCGCAGCATTTAGGGGCTGCATCAAGTCATGACTAACTGCGGCTAAAAAACGTGATTTGGATTTAGATTCATGCTCAGAACGCTGGGTTGCCGATACCAAGCATCGGTTCAATTGTTCCAGTTCATGAGTTCTTTGATGAACACGCTCTTCCAAGCTTTCGTTTGCCTCTTTTAATGCTCTCTCTGCATCTCGAAAAACCGTGATATCAGAAAAGCTCATTACAAAACCACCACCCGGCATAGGATTACCCTGAACTTCAATTACCCTTCCATCTGGTCGAATTCTTGAAGAAGTGTGCTTGGTCCCTTTATTGAGATGGTATAAGCGCCGACGAACATGCTCTTCTGGATCGCCGGGGCCACATAGACCTTGCCTAGCGTTATGCCGAATGACATCAGCAATAGGCCTGCCAACTTGTATAAACTTGGCTGGAAAGTTAAATAATTCCAGATAACGCCTGTTCCATGCCACTAGCCTCAGCTGCTTATCGACCACGGCAATACCTTGACCAATATGCTCAATTGCCCCCTGAAGCATACCTCGGCTAAAGTCATACAGCTCCGATGCTTCATCAACAATTGTAGCTACCTCTTCCAATTGCATATTTCGGCCTTGTAGAGCCGAGGTTAAAACCAACTTGGCAGAAGAAGAGCCAAACACACCAGCCAATAGCCTTTCCGTATGACGTATCAGATTAGGTGGCGCTTGATGGCTAGAAATAACTGGCTGACCATAGTCCTGTCCATACTGCTCGTAAGCAGCCCTAGCACGCTGACTGCCAACAAAACGTGCTGCTAACATTTCTAGTTCACCAATGGTCACCTTACTTTGATAGAGACTAATATTGTCACTTTCCGCAGATGGGGAACCAATGAAAGTTCCAGACTGCAGGCGTTCACTTAAACTTGTTCGTGTAAACAAAGAAACAAATAAATAGCCAGAGGCATTAAATAGTAAACTCAGTATCATGCCCCAATCGGCACTTTGTATACTGAATGGTAAAACCAGACCAGGAGGTGTGATCAGCCAAGTGATGATCTGACTATTTATCTCTCCACCGAACACTCCCGGCATCTGATTCAAAAGCGTCATTAACCAAACAGAGAAGCCTAAGCCTAATCCGACATAAACACCGTTACGATTTCCTTTTCGCCAATACATTCCACCCAGTATTGCTGGAGCAAACTGAGCAACAGCAGCGAAAGAAAGGAAACCGATCGTCGATAAAGAATGAACGTTTCCTAGAACATGATAAAAGGTCCAGGCACCGAGAAGCAGAACGATAATAAGGCCACGGCGAACTATCAAAAGCGAGTTAGAAAAGTGGCGGTGTCTGTGTTGAGCTAACCTCGTCCGTCGCAGTAGCAAAGGCAAGACTAGATCATTTGACATCATAATTGCTAAGGCAATCGTAGAAACAATCACCATACCACAAGCCGCTGAGGTCCCTCCTAGAAAAGCAATTAAAGCAATATTTTCCGCACCGAGAGCCATGGGTAAACTAATCATATAAGTGTCTGGGCTTGTACTACTTAGAATTTCTTGTCCAACCCAAGCAATAGGTAAAACAAACATAGCCATCAACAACAGATAGAGAGGAAAAACCCAGCGAACCAATCGTAAATCTTGTGCTCGTTCATTCTCCACTACCATGGTATGAAATTGGCGAGGCAAACATAATATCGCCAACATGGTTAGTACAGTATGAATAACAAAAGTGGCAAGATTAGGAGACTGATAGGTTTTCTCTGCAATTGACAACAGTTGAATATCGCTACGCTCAAACGAAATAAATAAAATGAAACAGCCTACAGTCAGAAAGGCACCCAGTTTAATCAGGGACTCAAACGCTATTGCCTTCATCATACCGCGATGATGCTCAGTACTATCAATATGACGCGTACCAAACAAGACAGTAAACATCGCCAAAGCAGCCATGACAAACCATGAGACATCAATACCCTGCGTCGTCACCATTGTGAATAGGTCTGGAGAAATCAGCTCAAGACCCATAGTTATCGCACGCAACTGCAAAGCTATGTATGGCAAAATACCAACAACAGCAATAATGGTCACAACAGCAGCCAAGCCTTGCGACTTCCCATAACGAGCCGCAATAAAATCGGCAATTGAAGTGATATTTTCACGTTTAGCAGTAATTAACAGGCGTGCTAGTACTCGCCAAAAAACGGCAAACACAAGGATAGGTGCGAGGTAAAGAGGCACAAAAGACCATGGATTAGCGCTTGCTTGTCCAACCGTGCCATAAAATATCCAAGATGTGCAGTACACGGTAATCGATAAACTGTAGATTATAGGGCGCCAATGCGCCAACCAACTGGACTTTCGATCCCCATACCAAGCAATGAAAAATAGAAATCCGAGGTATGTCAATGATACGGCGATCACCAGCCAGGCTTGCATCCGTTTTCCTCATTCTCTGTGATTGTCCAGCTCATTGGACATAATGAAAACCACCTACTGGAGTAGGAGGCTGAAAATAAAAAAGCCTCTCCTATTAGGAGAGGCTTATTTAACTCACTATACCAACTTAACTCAATTGGTTGTATTCAATTCTGTGCTTCAGTATCCATAACAGAGCATTGCCCACGGTAAGGCTCAACATGTATAAACAAGGCCACGATACCCATTGCAGCCATAATCCAAAACACATTCGCCCCCCAATATTCATAGCCCCAACCGCACAAGGCTGTAAGCAATGCAATAACCGCTCCTAAAGGAATGGCATTATAGAGTGCTTGCAAGGCAACAATTCTATTAACATCAGAATGTTGAATATATTGAATGGCAGCAATATGAGCAAGGCCAAAGGTCACCCCATGTAGGAGCTGAATTACGATAAGGCCTGAAAGCGCAGTTGTTGACGCAGTTAGCCCCCATCGAACAGCAACGCCAACTGAAGCAACGACAAAAAGCGTTCTTAATGACCAGCCGGTAAATAACCTTTTGCTAAAAGCAAATACAGCGACTTCTGCAACCACACCTAAACTCCACAGATACCCTATCGTATCTTCAGCATGCCCGACTTCTTTCCAGTAAATTGCACTAAAACCATAATAAGCTGCATGGCTTCCTTGAATAAGAGCAACCAAAGCCAAGAATTTAACAACTGAGATATCTTTGAGCATGTCTCCAAGTTTAGGACGATACGCAGCCTCTTTTTCTACTGTTTTCGGCATGGGCTTAATACTACGCATAGCAAATAAAATAGCGCATAGCATACCTGCAGCTGCAGTATACAAAATCATCTCACTGCCAAACTCAGCGGCTAAATAACCCACAACCGTTGACCCAACAATAAAGGAGACAGATCCCCACAGACGAGTCCGACCATAATCAATCATTTTTATCCGTGCATAGTAATTAGCTATTGCATCGGAAAGCGGCACAATGGGACCGAAACATAGATTGAATAACACAGTAGCTAGAGCCATTAACCAAAAGCTGGTTGTCGCGAAAAAGTGGAACATCACAAATAGAAGCGCGGCAATACTTAACCAGCGCAAAGCAGGCATAAACTGCTCCACCTTGTGAATCCGTGGCGTAATGACCATGTTAGCGACACAACGGGTAGCAAAGCCAATACCAACTAACAAACCGATATCAGTGGCTGAAACGCCCTGGTCTTCAAACCATAATGCCCAAAAGGGTAGATACACACCGTAGGCAAAGAAAAAACCAATGAAATACTGAGATGTCCAATGAAAAGGAGAAGTGGTCAACATATCCGCCTCGGAAAGAATATGAAATCTGATGCGACATTATCCCTATTTATCAGGTCAATAAAAGGGAATATTTTATAAGTTTTCTTTTCCGGGTAACCTCTCGACTAACCAGTATTCGACCAAAGTCGTCTGGCAACAAACAGTAAAGTTGTCAAACTTGGCCAGGGCTTACTTATCTAGTTTGAGGCTAATGGTGCCAGAAAAGTTTAACATTGACTTACCTCCTTTCAATTGCCTAAACGAAAACCAAAAAAACACACTGTTAGGCTCTTTGGATATTGCGTATTTTCGCAATAATGAGCCCCTATTAAAAACAGGCGATGAAAGTCATTACCTACATGTTATTATCAAAGGGCTTGTTGAAGAGAGAAGTGCGGATGGGAACGAGATTTTTGCTCATTACATCCATGATGATATCTTTGATGTTCGCGCCCTATTTAGCGATAAGATTCGACACGATTATATCTCGTTAGAAGATACCTTAGTGTACCTCTTACCACGGGCCATATTTGTTGAGTTGTACCACGAGAACGGTCAATTCGCTGCCTATTTCGACACTAGATTGGCCAAGCGTCAGAAACTTCTAGAATCGGCGCAAAGACAGAAAAACTTAGCTGAATTTATTCTGACTAAAGTTGACTCAAATTTATGCCACCCTCCCCTGATTCTCAACCCAGATCTACCAATCCAAGAAGCGACACTAGCTCTTAAAGACTCAGGTTGTGACGCTGCACTGGTGAGATTACATCATGATGACTCCCGCTTAGAGAAAGGCCAGCACCCACTTCCGTTTGCAATTATCACCCGAACTGACATGCTCCATGCTGTGATATTGGAGAAGTGTTCTAGCAATACCCCTATTAGTGCCGTCGCAACCTATCCCGTTCTTTTGGTAAACCAAGGTGACTTTCTATTTAACGCCATGATTACTATGACTCGCCATCGTGTTAAACGACTTATGGTTTCTGATGGTCATGAGGCGGTTGGCATGCTCGACATGACGCAAATTCTCAGTGCCTTCTCAACCCACTCTCATGTCTTAACTTTGAGTATTGCTCGCGCAACAAGCGTGGAAGAATTGGCAACAACATCAATTCGCCACAGGTTACTGGTCGATAGCCTATTTACCAAAGGGATCCATATTGACTTTATTCTCGAGCTTACCTCTGCAATCAATGAACAGATCATTGAAAAAGCGTTTGAATTAATTGTACCTCCAGCTATCCAGTCGAAATGTTGCTTAGTTGTTCTTGGTTCGGAGGGGCGCGGGGAGCAGGTCCTAAAAACAGATCAAGACAACGCATTAATTATCCAAGACGAATTTAACTGGCCAGAATGCGGTCAAGTCATGGCTGAACTGACTAAAACACTCAACCAATTAGGCTACCCTCTTTGCCCTGGCAACGTCATGGTCAATAATTCTGCATGGGTGAGAAATCAGCACACATGGGTAGAGACACTCAGCCTTTGGGCTAAAACAAGCTCAGCCGATGACGCTATGAAGCTGGCCATTTTTTCTGATGCTCATGCGGTAGCGGGAAATAAGCACCTGATCACACCGATTCGTCATCACCTGAAACTTACCATGCACAACAACATGCTAGCGCTACAAAGTCTAACTCGCCCTGCGGTGCAATTTTCTCTCCCTTTGACATTATTGGGCAATGTAAAACATGACAAACAAGGTATTGATATTAAAGCAGGGGGGATTTTTCCTATTGTTCATGGTATCCGTTCTCTAGCACTTGAGCATGGGTTAGACACCACCAATACATTTAAACGTATTGAACAACTTCGCTCAAAAAAAATCCTCGAGCCCGATACAGCAGATAATCTTACTCAGGCTTTAAAACTCATGTTTACACTTCGCCTGCGCCAGCAGCTAGACAAGCAACACACCCACAATCATATAATACTTGAAGGGCTTGACAGAACGGAACGAGATCTGCTGCGCCATAGCCTTCATGTCGTTAAGAAGTTTAAACAATTTCTCAGCTTTCATTATCAAATCAGAGATTAAAAATGAACTGGCTACAGCGTAGGTATTGGTATTATAAGCTCAAAGATTCTCCGTACCGAGCCTTGTTTGCCCATATTAAAAAGGGAGAATATGTCTCTATTGATTGCGAGACGACGGGATTAAACCCCAAACTTGCAGAAATAGTAACGATAGCCGCGACTAAAATTGTCGATAATCGAATCATTTCCAGTCAATCTTTCCAAGTACAACTCCAAGCCCCCAAATCTTTGAGCTCAGATTCAATAAAAGTACACCAATTACGCCATTCAGACCTTTCAGCTGGCCTCGATGAAAAACAAGCCATGATCAAATTACTTGAGTTTACTGGCAATCGACCTCTCGTCGGCTATCACATTCGTTACGATAAGAAGATCCTCGATCTGGCTTGCAAACGCCAGCTTGGTTTACCAATGCCTAACACCATTATCGAAGTCAGTCAGATCTATTACGATTTACTGGTTAGACACCTACCGAATGCTTATTTTGATCTGAGTTTGAAAGCTATCTGCCATCACCTCGACTTACCAGTCAGAAACAGACATGATGCATTGCAAGACGTCATATCCGCCGCCTTAGTGTTTGTGCGCTTGAAAAAAGGCGGACTACCAAGCCTGCACGTTTCACTAAATAAGCTCAAAGATGGACAAAGCAGATAAATCCACTGAAAAGGTGAAAATTCACCCACTCATATTGAAACAAAAAATCAAAGACAAAACATTCATAACACCTAGTGTCTAATCTCTCATCCTAAAGTCTAATTGTCGAATAGGCCCAAGTACTAGAAAGTGATAGCCATAGTAATTTTCACAACTAGACGTTGTTTTAAATGGACACTTGCTCAACTGTCAATGACTTGAGCACAAGGAGAAAAACCATGAGTGAAGCCCATATTTATCCGGTAAAAGAGAACATCAAAAGCCATACCCATGCGGATAATGACACCTACCTTTCTATGTACCAAAAATCGGTCACTGACCCAGAAGCCTTTTGGGGGGAATATGGAAAAATAGTTGACTGGATAAAGCCTTTTACTCAAGTAAAGAGCACTTCGTTCGATACTGGCCATGTAGACATTAAATGGTTTGAAGATGGCACGCTTAACGTGTCGGCAAACTGTATCGACCGCCATCTCGCCGAGCATGGAGACGAGGTTGCCATCATCTGGGAAGGTGACTCACCTTCTGAAGACACATCACTTACATTCAATCAACTCCACCAGCAAGTGTGCCGCTTTTCCAATGCATTAAAAGCTCAAGGCGTCAGCAAAGGTGATGTCGTTTGCCTCTATATGCCTATGGTGCCTGAGGCTGCAGTCGCCATGCTGGCTTGTACTCGAATTGGCGCAGTTCATACTGTGGTATTTGGCGGCTTCTCGCCAGAGGCACTGTCAGGGCGAATTATAGACTCAGATGCAAAAGTTATTGTCACTGCCGATGAGGGCGTGCGTGGTGGACGAAGCGTTCCACTCAAGAAAAATGTCGATCAGGCCTTAGCCAACCCCAAGGTCAAAACCATAGAGAAAGTTTTAGTACTAAACAGAACTGGTGGAGCCGTAGATTGGCACCCTGAACGTGATGTTTGGTGGCATGAAGCAACCGCCTCTGTTTCTGATCATTGCCCGCCAGAAGAAATGAAAGCTGAAGATCCTTTATTCATTCTTTACACCTCAGGTTCCACTGGAAAACCTAAAGGCGTACTTCATACGACGGGCGGTTATTTGGTTTACGCCACGATGACATTCAAGTATGTATTTGATTACCAACCAGGAGAAACCTTCTGGTGCACCGCTGATGTAGGCTGGATAACTGGTCATACTTACCTTATCTATGGGCCGCTCGCCAATGGGGCGAAAACGATTCTATTTGAAGGGGTACCCAATTACCCAGATACCAATCGCATGAGTCAAGTCGTCGATAAACATCAAGTCAATATTCTTTACACAGCTCCAACAGCAATACGGGCTTTGATGGCTAAAGGTGACGAAGCAATAAAAGACACATCACGTAATAGCCTGAGAATTATGGGCTCAGTCGGTGAGCCTATCAACCCAGAAGCATGGGAATGGTACTACCGAACTATTGGTAATACTCAGTCTCCCATTGTTGACACTTGGTGGCAAACCGAAACTGGCGGCATTCTGATTACGCCATTACCGGGAGCAACTGAGCTTAAACCAGGTTCCGCTACTCGGCCATTTTTTGGTGTTCAACCTGCACTCGTCGATAATATGGGCAATATAATCGATGGAGCAGCAGAGGGAAATCTCGTCATTCTCGATTCATGGCCAGGCCAAATGCGCACCGTCTACGGAGATCACGAGCGCTTTGAACAAACCTACTTCTCAACCTTCAAGGGCATGTACTTCACTGGCGATGGTGCACGGCGCGATGAAGATGGCTACTACTGGATCACCGGCCGTGTTGATGACGTTCTCAACGTGTCTGGTCACAGGATGGGGACAGCTGAAATCGAGTCAGCGCTCGTCGCATTCGATAAAATTGCTGAAGCTGCCATTGTCGGCATCCCTCATGATATTAAAGGCCAAGCCATTTACGCCTACATCACTCTCAATGATGGTGAGTTTCCAAGTGCAGAGCTACATAAGGAAGTTAAAGATTGGGTTCGTAAAGAGATAGGCCCGATTGCAACGCCAGATGTGTTGCACTGGACAGATTCTTTACCTAAAACTCGCTCAGGTAAAATTATGCGGCGCATCCTACGCAAAATTGCCACTGGCGATACCAGCAACCTAGGTGACACATCTACCCTTGCTGACCCTAGCGTTGTAGATAAACTGATTGCTGAAAAAGCAACACTTTGATAAATATTCTGCTCATATGTCAGTAGAGCGCCGGTTTTGAAGCTCTGCTGGCGTAACGTCACTATTTGTATCGAAATACATTTAAATAAGATAATGCCGTCACAAATGTGGCGGTTTTTTATTCGTTGGAACCTATCTATTACACCAAAGTCCAATTCAAAGTCGCCGAATTTGTTACCTTGATAACAATTTTACGTTTTCGATATAGGAGATTAGACCAGTAATTTGCTGCTAAATGTAATGAATTAGCTATAATCTGTGTCTATTTTGAAGACTCAGCATAAATTTTGACAAAATATTCATGCTGAGTCGGCAATAATATGGGAAAATTCCAGTTCGTCTCATGAAGTAGGAAGATAGCAGCACAATGACAGCCAAATCACGCATTCTTGTCTTAAATGGTCCAAATTTGAACCTGCTGGGGCTACGCGAGCCAAACCACTATGGCTCTCAAACCCTAGCACAAATTATCGACATATTAGCCAAGCAAGCTCAAAGCGCTGGCGTCGAGCTAGACCACCTACAGTCAAACCGCGAATACGAATTGATTGAAAAAATCCATGAGTCTTTTGACAAAGTGGATTTCATTATAATCAATCCTGCTGCCTTTACACATACGAGTGTAGCGCTGAGGGATGCCCTACTTGGTGTCTCGATCCCATATATTGAAGTGCATTTGTCCAATGTGCACGCAAGAGAGCCATTTCGCCAACATTCTTATCTTTCAGATAGAGCACAAGGCGTTATTTGTGGCTTGGGTGCACAGGGATATGAGTTTGCTTTGTCTGCCGCGATAAAAACGCTGCAAACCAAGTAACCTACATGAACATACTCTGCAGCTCTGTTCGAGCTGTCTTATTAACAAGATAAAAGAGAAAGAAAAGATGGATATCCGTAAAATTAAAAAGCTTATCGAATTAGTTGAAGAGTCTGGCATTGCAGAGCTAGAGATCTCTGAAGGTGAAGAATCGGTACGCATTAGTCGTAACGGCGCGGGTATGGCACCTGCACCTGTACATTATGCCGCTCCTGCACCTGTTGCAGCACCAGCAGCTGCCCCTGTAGCAGCGCCTGCAGAAGTTTCTGCACCTGCAGAAAAGCAAGCTGTACCAGCGGGGCACCAAGTGCTTTCTCCTATGGTAGGTACTTTCTACCGCGCTCCAAGCCCTGATGCAAAGTCGTTTATTGAAGTCGGCCAATCTGTATCAGCAGGTGAAACGCTTTGTATCGTCGAAGCAATGAAAATGATGAACCAAATCGAAGCGGACAAATCTGGTGTTGTCACAGCTATCCTAGTTGAAGACGGTCAACCCGTTGAATTCGACCAACCACTTGTTGTTATCGAATAATAGAGGCTGTCTCTTATGTTAGATAAATTAGTCATCGCGAATCGAGGCGAAATCGCTCTTCGTATACTTCGCGCATGTAAAGAGCTCGGCATCAAAACCGTAGCTGTGCACTCGACAGCTGATCGCGACTTAAAACACGTTCTGCTTGCTGATGAAGCGATTTGTATCGGCCCAGCTCGTGGTATCGATAGCTATCTGAATATCCCACGTATTATTTCAGCAGCCGAGGTCACAGGGGCTATTGCCATTCATCCGGGCTACGGTTTCCTATCTGAGAATGCAGATTTTGCTGAACAAGTTGAACGCAGTGGCTTCATTTTTGTTGGCCCTAAAGCTGAAACCATTCGCATCATGGGCGATAAGGTTTCTGCCATCAACGCTATGAAAAAAGCAGGTGTACCATGTGTTCCTGGCTCTGATGGCCCGCTAAATGACGATGAATCAGCCAACAAAGCACACGCAAAACGCATCGGTTACCCAGTAATCATTAAAGCCTCTGGCGGTGGTGGTGGTCGCGGCATGCGTGTGGTTCGCTCAGAAGGCGATCTGGTTGAAGCTATTGCCATGACTCGAGCTGAAGCGAAAGCAGCTTTTAACAATGATATGGTTTACATGGAGAAATTCCTTGAAAACCCACGCCATGTTGAAGTTCAGGTCATTGCGGACGGCCAAGGTGGTGCTATCCACTTAGGTGAGCGTGATTGCTCTATGCAACGTCGCCACCAGAAAGTTGTTGAAGAAGCGCCAGCGCCTGGTATTACCGCAGAGATGCGCAAATACATTGGTGAGCGTTGTACTCGTGCTTGTCTTGAAATCGGTTATCGCGGAGCGGGTACGTTTGAGTTCTTGTATGAAAATGGTGAGTTCTACTTCATTGAAATGAACACCCGTATTCAGGTAGAGCACCCTGTTACCGAGATGGTAACTGGCGTTGATCTTATCAAAGAACAACTGCGTGTTGCGGCAGGCCAGCCACTGTCATTTACTCAAGATGATATTAAGATCCGTGGCCATGCTGTGGAGTGTCGTATTAACGCTGAAGATCCTGAACGCTTCCTTCCTTCACCGGGTAAGATTGAGCGTTTCCATGCTCCAGGGGGCATGGGGGTTCGTTGGGAGTCGCATATATACACAGGCTATACTGTACCTCCTCACTATGACTCCATGATTGGCAAGCTTATCACCTTTGGTGAGAATCGTGACGTCGCCATCGCGCGTATGAAAAATGCGCTTGGTGAGATGATTGTCGAAGGCATTAAGACTAATGTACCTCTTCAAGAAAGCATAATGAACGATGAGAACTTCCAACACGGAGGTGCCAACATTCATTACCTCGAGAAGAAATTGGGCTTACAATAAGTCCAATAAGATTTTATCTTTCCAATAGGCAGCATCCGCTGCCTATTTTTATTTTCTACTTACGCTGTGGCACTCTACCCTCAGTTTTGCCACAATGGCTCCCTTTTAGTTGTAGAGCATTAACGGGTATTTTATATTCGC
Organism: Vibrio sp.; assembly: GCF_038138445.1. Classification (GTDB taxonomy): domain Bacteria; phylum Pseudomonadota; class Gammaproteobacteria; order Enterobacterales; family Vibrionaceae; genus Vibrio. The sequence continues at coordinate 13,257 of NZ_JAYQDQ010000021.1, read as the reverse complement.
TCTCTCCTTTCAATGATTATCACGACTTGATTAGATGATGAAAACCTTACCTGAGCGCTATCGACAAGCGAATAAGGAAGCTAAATGGGCAGTATTCCTAGCTTTAGCCTATTTTGTTTGGTGGTATGTATTTGCCTATCTCATTTTTCCAAACCAACCGAGTGAGACACCTCCTGATCTATACTGGGGGCTACCTTTATGGTTTCTCTTTGCCTGCGTCATTGGACCTATTCTTTTCACCCTGCTGTGCGCACTCATGGTGAAGTTCATCTATAAAAACATGCCTTTCGATGTAGAAAAAGAGACTTAACGTGAACAGTGAACTCATCATCCCGCTTATCATTTATTTAGTTGTTGTATTTGCAATTGCTATTTATAGCCAATCCTCCCGACACAACAGCCAAAACTTTCTTAGCAATTATTTTCTTGGCAACCGCAGTATGGGCGGCTTTGTTCTAGCTATGACACTCGCTGCAACATATGCGAGTGCAAGTTCATTTATTGGTGGCCCTGGAGCTGCGTATAAAATGGGGCTAGGCTGGGTGTTACTGGCAATGATCCAACTTCCTGCCGCTTGGCTGACATTGGGGGTCTTGGGCAAAAAGTTTGCTATCGAAGCCAGACGCCACAATGCTCTCACCCTTAACGATATGCTCTATGCAAGGTATCGTAATCGTACAGTAGTGATCCTAGCTTCCATCACACTATTATTGGCTTTCTTTGCCATCATGGTAGTGCAGTTCGTTGGCGCCGCACGCTTACTTCAGACAGTGACGGGACTAAGTTATCTGCAAGGGTTAACTGTGTTTGCCATCACTGTGGGCGTATATACCACAATCGGCGGTTTTCGCGCTGTTGTTGTCACTGATGCTGTGCAAGGCATAATGATGATCATCGGGACGATCGCCCTGTTGTTTGGGGTCATCCATGCAGGAGGAGGTCTTGGTAAGCTAGTCACTGATTTACATCAAATAGATCCAAGCCTTATCACTCCATATGGGCCAGATGACTTTCTCAGCCAGCCGTTTATGCTGAGCTTTTGGATACTGGTTTGCTTTGGCGTCATTGGCCTACCACATGCTGCGGTTCGCTGCATGTCATATAAATCTAGCCAGTCTCTGCATCGCGGTATGATAATCAGTACTACTATGGTCGCATTTCTTATGCTGGGCATGCATTTATCCGGCGCTTTAGGCCGAGCATTAGTGCCAGAAATTGATAGTCCTGACCAAATCATGCCAACTTTGATGGTGACTGTGTTGCCTCCCGCGATTGCAGGTATATTTTTGGCCGGACCAATGGCCGCAATCATGTCAACCATTGACTCCCAATTGATCCAAGCGTCAGCAACCCTGCTCAAGGATCTCTACCTTAATTACGTCTCCCCCAAAACAAGCTCTCCTAAAAAGCTATCCAGACTATCATTTTGGATCACTGGCATTTTTTCAGCTTTAGTGTTTGTTGCAGCCATAAATCCACCTGATATGATCATATGGCTTAACCTTCTTGCTTTTGGTGGCTTGCAAGCCGTCTTTCTCTGGCCTTTAGTTCTGGGGTTATATTGGAGAAAAGCATCCGCTATGGGCGCTCTGTGCTCCATGCTCATCGGCTTGATATGCTACACCAGCCTTTCTGTGATGAAGCCCAACTTGTTTGGTGTCCATGCCATTGTACCAACATTAACTTTAGGTCTTATTACCTTCGTTCTGATTAGCATCATCCATCCAAATAGGACCACGAGTGAATAAATGCGAGCTTTTTGTACAATAGGAAGAACATGATAGAATCCGTGCCCACAAACCACCGCCAATATCGGATAACCCATGCCTTGGATTCAAATTAAGCTCAACGCAACCAATGATAATGCAGAACAGATCGGTGACATGCTAATGGAAGAGACCGGAGCTTTATCGGTCACTTTCCTTGATGCTCAAGACACACCTGTGTTTGAACCCCTACCGGGTGAAACCCGACTATGGGGAGATACTGATATCTTGGCTTTATACGATGCCAACGCAGACACCCAGTTTATTATTGAGCAGATCAAATTAAGCGGACTTCTGGCTCATGATTTTGCTCATAAAATCGAACAACTTGAAGATAAAGACTGGGAGCGCGAATGGATGGACAACTTCCATCCAATGAAATTTGGTCAGCGTTTATGGATTTGCCCAAGCTGGCGAGAGGTTCCTGAACCTGATGCTGTCAATGTTATGCTTGACCCAGGACTCGCCTTTGGAACAGGTACTCACCCAACCACAGCTTTATGCCTAGAATGGTTAGAAAGCCTAGATTTATCAGGCAAGACTGTGATTGACTTTGGCTGTGGATCAGGGATTTTAGCCATAGCAGCCATAAAATTAGGCGCGCAAAAAGTGGTGGGTATTGACATAGATCCACAAGCCTTAATCGCATCAAAAGACAATGCTGAGCGCAATGGCGTTGCAGACAAGCTGGAAGTTTACCTGCCACAGGAACAACCACAAAACTTAGTTGCCGACGTTGTGGTTGCAAACATTTTAGCAGGGCCACTGCGTGAACTTTCAACTGTGATTACCTCTCTCGTCAAACCAAACGGCGAGCTTGCGATGTCTGGCGTGCTTGATACTCAAGCCCAAGATGTCGCAACCTACTATAGTGACGCATTTAATATTGAGCCGATAAAAGAGCTCAATGAATGGTGCAGAATTGCTGGGCAAAAATTCACTTAAATAAGACTTTGTGCATTAATTGACTGATTTTTCGGCATTTTACTAAAACAATTTGTAAATGCTCAAATATTAGTCTTTTCACAGCGTGAAAAAATGCGTAAAATGCGCGCCCTTGCTGGTATAGAACTGTGATTTAGTGTTTTGAAAATCGGAACTCATAAACTCGAGAATAATCTTATCGTTGCCCCCATGGCGGGAGTTACCGATAGGCCCTTTCGTGAGTTGTGTCTCCGCTATGGTGCAGGGATGGCTGTCAGTGAGATGATGTCGTCAAACCCAAAGCTATGGAATACATCTAAGTCAAAACAGCGTATGGTACATCAAGGCGAATCGGGCATTCGCTCTGTACAAATAGCAGGAGCAGATCCTCAACTTATGGCTGATGCTGCTCAGTTTAGTGTTGAAAATGGTGCACAAATCATTGATATCAACATGGGCTGTCCTGCTAAAAAAGTGAATAAAAAGCTGGCGGGCTCAGCATTGCTTCGCTACCCGGATATCATTGAAGATATTCTCAAGGCGGTGGTCAATGCAGTAGATGTCCCTGTGACACTAAAAACTCGTACCGGCTGGGACCCAGACAATAAAAACTGTGTTCAAATCGCTAAATTAGCCGAAGACTGCGGCATACAAGCTCTCGCGCTCCATGGGCGCACCAAGGCCTGTATGTACAAAGGAGAGGCCGAATATGACAGCATTAAAGCGGTTAAACAAGCAATCTCAATTCCGGTTATCGCTAACGGTGATATCGATAGCCCAGAGAAAGCAAAGTATGTGCTTGATTACACGGGCGCAGACGCTTTAATGATTGGACGCCCAGCCCAAGGGCGACCATGGATTTTTCAGGAAATCCAACATTTTTTGGAAAACGGCACCACGATGCCCGACCTTCCAATTTCGGAAGTTAAGGACATCCTGCTTGGCCATGTAAATGCTCTACATACATTTTATGGTGAGTACTTAGGTCCACGTATCGTGCGAAAACACGTGGGTTGGTACCTAAAAGAACATGAACAAGCAAGTGAGTTTCGCCGTACCTTCAATGCTATCGATGTGGCTGAGCTGCAACTTGAAGCGTTAGAAGGTTATTTTGATAACGTTGCATCATAATTAGAGAAGAGCTAGACCGAATATGTTCGAACAAAACCTGACTTCAGAAGCCTTAACAGTAACTACAGTAACTTCACAAGACCAGATTACTCAGAAGCCTTTACGCGACTCTGTTAAAGCATCCCTTAAAAACTACTTGGCTCAACTAAACGGGCAAGAAGTCACAGAGCTATATGAGTTAGTTCTAGCTGAAGTAGAACAACCATTACTAGATACCATAATGCAATACACTCGCGGTAACCAAACTCGCGCAGCAACTATGATGGGTATCAACCGCGGCACTCTTCGTAAGAAACTAAAAAAATACGGCATGAACTAATTTGTTCATCGCATTGTTATAAATACATAAAGCCGCGATTTAATCGCGGCTTTTTACTCAGTTGATTCAATTACCTTTAACTAAAAGTGTATCCGACGGTTCCTGCCATTCCATCGCAACATAATGCTCACCGTAATATTTCTTCATCTCGCTATCAAGCGAATCTCGAGCAAAATTTAAAGCCACAAAAATACTGATCCTATCCAGACCATGAGACTGGCCGTTTACCAGCTGAATATCAGACGGGACAGCCCTTGCCGCAATAATTCCGACCAGTGAACCATCTTGATTGTAGACCCCACCACCACTCATCCCGTCTTGGACAGGGGCATCCATGATACTAGCTGGACACTTGTCAAAGTAATGAGAGTCAATAAATGTCAAATCAAGGCGATAAACCCCCTCCCCTTTCAGCACACTGCCTCCAGGGCTCATTCCGAATGTTTCCACACTTTGATTTGGATAAACCAAGCCAAACTTGGGCTGATGATTAAGTGTGTTCCTAGACTCAACTATCGCAAGATCACATTGGGGGTGGTAGGCTATGACCTTGTCATAATTGAGCTTAGCAACATGGGCAACAGTAAGACTAAGTTCTGGAGTGATTGGTGTGCTAGTGCCAAAGCCAAAAAATAATAACGGAATACCTGTTAACTCATAATCGAGATCAGGGTGTTGCTCTACCACAGTTAGTTGACCGTTACTGCCTGTACAACCCGCTAAAATAATAAACAACAGTAACGTACATAAGCGCGAAATTGAATATAACAAATTGCCACAAAGGTTCATCCTTCACCCCTTAGTTATGTTTGCCCTGCCAAGGTTGGTATAGCTGTAGCACCAAATCAAACGGCGCTACTTTAAGTGTAGGAATTTGTCACAAGAAAGGTTGGGTAAAAGCAGCATTATGTGACTTAAATTTATTCACATAAAAATCAAAGACTTAGAGTTAAGCTTGTTATTTACTCACTGGCTAAAGCGGTTAAAATTGAGCAGTGGCTCGCATTATCATCCACATGGCCACAACAAGCATCATTAATTTTCTTGAGAGCCGCACGAATCCTTGTTAGTTCCGAAATTTTTTCATCAATGAGTATGAGTTTCGCTGTCGTAATCGCTTTTACTTCAGCGCAACTATGCTCAGTCGCTTCCAAATTGATGTCTAACAATTCTCGGATTTCTTCAAGGCTTAAGCCCAAGTCTTTTGCTCTAAGTATGAAACCCACTTGTTTCTGATTTTCTTCATTATATAAACGATAGCCAGACTCACTGCGCCCAATAGGCTTAATCAGACCATTTTTTTCGTAAAAACGAAGCGTATCAGTGGTTACACCACAACGTTTTGCAAGTTCTCCTATCTGGAACATAGCGACCCTTATTATCTATTTCGTTAATTTTCATCCCAAAGTACGCCATTTTTATAATAACTTCACTCATGCCAAACGATTGCGCGAGCTTTTTTGTAATAAATTAGTTAGAATATGCGCACTTTAATTAGGAGGTGATACAAACTCTAATCAGGACAAGGTCTTTGCCAAAACTGACCGCCATCTTAATACCTAGACTTGCTCTAAGTATTGTAAGAAAATCTCAAGAGCAGGTTCATTTTTGGCAAATATCTTTACCAAACGTATTAACTCTGTGATTTTGAGGAAAATAGTAGCATGACTAACGCTCGTCCTATTCGCCGCGCATTAATCAGCGTATCAGATAAAACCGGTATTATTGAGTTTGCCCAAGCTCTTGCAGACCGTGGTGTTGAACTGCTTTCAACAGGCGGCACTGCTCGCCTATTAACAGAAAACAGCATCTCTGTCACTGAAGTATCAGATTACACTGGTTTCCCAGAAATGATGGACGGCCGTGTCAAAACGCTTCATCCCAAGGTTCATGGTGGTGTGCTAGGTCGCCGAGGACAAGATGATGAAGTGATGGAAAAGCATGACATCAAGCCTATCGACATAGTGGTTGTCAATCTATATCCATTTGCAGAAACCGTTGCTAAACAGGGTTGTACTCTTGCTGACGCAGTCGAAAACATCGATATTGGCGGTCCCACCATGGTGCGTTCCGCAGCGAAAAACCACAAAGATGTCACTATTGTTGTCAACACAAGAGACTATGATCGCGTAATCGCCGAAATGGATGCTAACGAAGGTTCTCTTAATCTAGATACACGTTTCGATCTTGCTATTGCCGCATTCGAGCACACAGCAGCATACGATGGTATGATCGCTAACTATTTTGGTACTATGGCTCCTTCTCATCACATCTTATCATTGGATGAAGAAGGAAAGGCAGCGGACAAAGATTCAAAATTCCCACGCACTTTCAATCAGCAGTTAATCAAAAAGCAAGATATGCGCTATGGTGAAAATAGTCACCAAGATGCAGCTTTCTATATAGAAGCTAACCCTGAAGAGGCTTCAGTTTCAACCGCTAGACAAATTCAAGGAAAAGCACTGTCATATAACAATATCGCGGATACAGACGCTGCTCTTGAGTGTGTGAAAGAATTTGATGAGCCAGCTTGTGTGATAGTTAAACACGCTAATCCATGCGGCGTCGCTCTGGGCAAAAACATTTTAGAAGCCTATGATCGTGCTTATAAAACCGATCCGACCTCGGCATTCGGTGGCATCATAGCCTTTAACCGAGAGTTAGACGCCGAAACAGCTAGTGCTATTGTTGAGCGTCAGTTCGTTGAGGTCATCATTGCCCCTTCTGTTTCTTCACAGGCAATTGAAATTGTCGCAACGAAGAAAAACATTCGTTTACTCGAGTGTGGTCAATGGTCAACTAAAACAACAGGCCTCGATGTTAAACGTGTTAATGGCGGCTTGCTAGTACAAGACAGAGACCAAGGTATGGTTAGCCTAAATGATCTAAAAGTAGTGTCTAAACGCCAACCGACTGACGAAGAGCTTAAAGATGCACTATTTTGCTGGAAGGTTGCCAAGTATGTTAAATCAAATGCGATCGTTTATTCAAAAGGCGATATGACCATAGGTGTTGGCGCTGGACAGATGAGCCGTGTTTACTCTGCGAAAATAGCAGGTATTAAAGCAGCAGACGAGAACCTACAAGTCGAAGGCTGCGTGATGGCATCTGACGCCTTTTTCCCATTCCGTGATGGTATAGATGCTGCAGCAGAAGCTGGGATTAAGTGTGTAATCCAGCCTGGCGGCTCGATGCGTGATGATGAAGTCATCTCTGCTGCAGATGAGCACGGAATGGCGATGATTTTCACAGGTATGCGTCACTTCCGTCATTAATTTTTCATTTTCGTTGGCACGATTGTGATGTTCTGGCTCCTTATCTTCCCAGCAATAGTGTCAACAAGTCGAAAAACGATATTTTGAAATCAAGGAATTTTGAATATGCAAGTTTTAGTTATTGGTTCCGGTGGTCGCGAACACGCACTGGCATGGAAAGCTGCACAAAACCCCAATGTAGAAGTTGTCTATGTTGCGCCAGGTAATGCTGGCACCGCACTAGAGCCAAAGTTAGAAAATGTTAATATCAAGGTTGAAAGCATTTCTGAGTTGGTCTCATTTGCACAAGAAAAGAACATAGAACTCACCATAGTTGGACCAGAAGGACCTTTGGTTATTGGTGTCGTTGATGCTTTCCGTGAGGCTGGTTTGCCGATTTTCGGTCCAACACAAGCAGCAGCGCAACTAGAAGGCTCTAAGGCTTTTACCAAAGACTTCCTCGCTCGTCATAATATCCCAACAGCAGCCTATGCAAACTTTACCGAAATTGAGCCAGCGCTTGCCTACGTGCGGCAACAAGGAGCTCCTATTGTGGTCAAAGCCGATGGCTTAGCTGCAGGTAAAGGGGTAATTATCGCCATGACCTTAAAAGAAGCGGAAGATGCGATTCAAGACATGCTGGCTGGTAATGCTTTTGGTGACGCGGGCAGCCGAGTCGTTATAGAAGAGTTTCTCGATGGAGAAGAGGCAAGCTTCATTGTTATGGTCGATGGGAAGAATGTTCTGCCTATGGCCACCAGCCAAGATCACAAGCGTGTGGGAGAAAAAGACACTGGCCCCAATACAGGCGGTATGGGTGCTTACTCCCCAGCACCGGTTGTCACACCTGAAATCCATGAGCGTATTATGCATGAAGTTATCTACCCAACGGTTCGCGGTATGGAGGCAGAAGGACACCCTTATACGGGCTTCCTTTATGCTGGCTTGATGATAGACAAAGCAGGAACATCAAAAGTCATTGAGTACAATTGTCGCTTTGGCGATCCTGAAACACAGCCTATCATGATGAGAATGGAATCCGACTTGGTCGAGCTATGTCTAATGGCCATCGATGAAAAACTCAATCAGGCTGAGTCTAAGTGGGATCCTCGTGCATCTATCGGCATTGTTCTCGCCGCTGGTGGTTATCCACTAGAGTATGCAAAGGGTGATGTTATCTCTTTACCAAATTCACCACTAACTGACCAAAAAATATTTCACGCAGGTACAGCGCGAAATGATGCGGGAGAGGTTGTGACTAATGGGGGCCGAGTTCTCTGCGCCGTTGCATTAGGAGATAGCGTTTCACAGGCCCAAAAGCAAGCGTACGAACTTGTTGAGACCATTAGCTGGAAAGGCATGTTTTATCGTAATGATATTGGTTACAGAGCGATAGAGCGCGAAAAAGCTTAAATAGGCATTCAATTCAAAAAGGCGCATTTAGCGCCTTTCTTCATGGATTGCTGTCTTCTTTCAGTAAGCTAGGCCGCTCGACACACTTGTGCCCGTCGTCTGAAAGCAGCAATAAGTCTTCGACCACGACACTTTTATTGCTTCTAGCACCAACGAAAGCGACATAATTTTCCACATCAGATAATCGATTTACCACAAATGATGGCAATGTCTGATTAAATTCTAGGTGATCGTAGCTCTTACCCTCACATGTTTCAAAGTGAGTTCCATCCCAGAAACCTTGAATCAATCTAAAGCCTTTTTTATCTTGAGCTTTTGCGACACTCGCTGCTCTTTTAGCCTCATCGACATAGTGAGCCAGTTCAGTAGGTTTAATAGGAAGTATTTTTCCATCAAGACGGTACTGCTGATAAATGGCCTCTCCATCTTTATTAAAACGAATATGGATACGATAGTTAACTAGAGCGTCATTTTTGAGTCGCTCACCTTCACGAATCATCTCTCTGAGTTTGCTTTGATACCAGCGATAATCACTATGGTACCAACCATACTCACCTGCAGTAACATAGTCTGCGGCAGAGCTTGGCGAAGCTGATTTTTCCGTGTACCAATAGAGGCTAGTTGCATCTCCAGCACTTTTTCCACCGGTATAGTAAGAAAATTGTTCTTGATTAGGCAATGGCGAGCTGGAAGAACAGCCTAAAATTAAAGAAGTGATTAGTGAAGAGAGTAGAAGTTTTTTCATGGCTATGATGCGCCAAGACGGAAAGCCATCTTGGCGCCTTTTAAATTATTTTACAGCGTCTTTCAAAGCTTTACCTGCCACAAATGCTGGAACGTTCGCCGCAGCGATTTGAATCTCAGCACCTGTTTTAGGGTTGCGACCCGTGCGAGCCGCACGGTGGTTAACTTTAAACGTACCAAAACCAATTAGCTGAACTTGGTCACCCTCTTTAAGCGCACCTGTCACTCCATCGAGAGTTGCTTCAAGCGCTGCTTTAGCTTGAGCTTTAGATAAATCTGCTTTCTCTGCAATAAAGTCGATTAATTGGGTCTTGTTCATTAGGTTTCCCTTCTTATAGGTTATCGAGTTGTGCTCACTCTAAAACATAAATGCCCTATCTGGCAAAGGTTTGTAAGCGATCTTTCGCTTTAATGACGTACTTTTAACCATAATATGAGTATTAACTCACAATTTGTTACCTTGGTCTCCTTTTTCACTGCTTGTTTTCGAATGCTAACAGCCTTATTTATAGGATATTAGTTTCAAAGAAGCCTGACATGGTGGGGGCTGGAGCCATTACAGAATGCATAGATAAATGTCAATTTAATATTGATAAAAATAAAATCATATGCGCTAAACCATGATTAAGCCTTTTGTTATATTCACTATTAGCTGTACAAAAATCACATTCAAAGACTTGGATACAATTAAACAAAGTCATACCAACATAGGAAATTTATGTTACTGCTCACCATATACGTCTCAATCGCCATCGGTATATCTTTTATTTGCTCCGTACTGGAAGCGGTATTGCTTAGCATTACACCTAGCTACATTGCACAGCTTCGCCAACAAGCACACCCAGCAGCAGAGAAATTGGCACGATTAAAAGCAGACATAGATCGCCCGTTAGCTTCCATTTTAACGCTTAATACCATAGCGCATACGATTGGAGCCGCAAGCGCGGGCGCATAAGCAACTGTGGTCTTTGGTAGCGAGTGGCTTGGAGTATTCTCTGCGATATTAACTCTAGGGATACTGGTGCTTTCAGAAATTGTGCCTAAAACACTCGGAGCAACATACTGGCGTCAGCTCGCCCCATTAACAGCGCTAGCACTACGTTGGATGGTTTGGGCGCTCACACCATTCGTCTGGTTCTCAGAGCAAATAACAAAACGATTGGCCAGTGGCCATCAACTACCAAAAATGCGCGAGGAACTCTCTGCCATGGCACTGCTAGCGAGAGAAAGTGGAGAGTTTGCTGAAGGAGAGACAAAAATCTTGAGCAACCTCCTCGGCATTCAAGGAGTACCTGTCACCCAAGTAATGACGCCTCGACCCGTGGTATTTAGAGTCGAGGCAGAGATGACTATAGATCAATTTCTATCTCAGCATCATGACACGCCATTTTCAAGGCCTTTAATATACAGTCAATCCAAAGATAACATTTTAGGTTTTGTACATCGCCTAGAGATATTTAAGTTACAACAAGTTGGGGGTGGTAATAAACAACTCGGGGCCGTCATGCGCCCAGTCCACGTCATATTAAATACATTATCCTTACCCAAGGCCTTCGAGCAGATGATGGCCAGAAGGCTTCAACTGTCAATGATCGTTGACGAATATGGCACTATACAAGGCATACTGACTCTAGAGGATATTTTTGAACACCTGGTTGGCGAGCAGATCGTTGATGAAGCTGATAGAGCTCCAGATATGCAGCAGCTCGCTTTTGAACGGTGGGAAAAATGGAAAACCAAGCACGGAGTTATTGAAAATCGAGATGAGGATGACGCTGCTCTAGAAGAGAATGAAAAGAAAGAGAAGTAAACACGGGGCTTTATAGCCCCCTTAACTCTTCACAGTGACAAGCCTATATTACTTACACCTTCTTCTCTAAGCTCAAACCGCAGGTCTTTTATCAAATCGATGTCTCTTTCGTTAACATCTCTAAGAGGACGAAAAATTGCCCATTGCACATCCCATTCCTCACTGACCGCTTGATTATCCTTTTGATTGTCATTGGTTAACTGGATACCAGTTTGAGCCTGCTCAAGCTCAGCGACGGTTTGTACTGACAACTGACTCACCTTCTGCATACTTTCAAAAAGATCATCTCGATCAAGTAAGCCATGTAATAGTGTAGATAAGCCCACGCAAGCATCAATTGCAGGATAAACACCATAAAACTCAAAATCTTCTGAGCTAGGGATAATCTCTTCAAGTTTTTCTAGCTGACGTTCATAATTGACTTTAGCGTTCTTTACCGTTAGCTGCTCCCAAACACTATCGAGAATATCGCGATAAATCCGAGATTCACAGAAGGCTGCACTTTCGCAAAACTTCGCATAATTGGGATACATGCGTTCACACAGACATGCCATAAAGGTAATCTGCTTCCATGGTTCTAACTTTTCAAGGCGAAGTTGGAGAGGGTTCTGTAGCATAAAGGCTCATTGGTTCAGAAATGGACTGCAGAAGTGTACTTGATAACCAAAATAGAAAAAAGCCAAGATGATGAAGAAATTCACCAATAAAGTCTATTTACTGACCGAACACAATGAGACGTACCAATCACTCTTAGAACAAAAACAGTTAACTGATCTCGAAATTGTCACTAATCCTTGTGATGCGAGTATCCTTTTAGCTTCACCACCATTAGCGGTAAAACGATTGGATGAGTTTCCAGAGCTTGAGTGGATTCAATCTGTTTATGCTGGCGTGGATGCCATGTTCAAAGTCAAAACAGACGATTTCATCCTTACTAATGTTAAGGGGATCTTTGGTCAACAAATATCAGAATATGTTATTGGCTATTTAGTTCAGCATTTTCGTCATCTTCCTCATTATCACGAGGCACAGTATCTATCAAGCTGGCAACCCAAAAACTATCGTACTTTAGATAAGCTAACCATGCTCACACTTGGGACAGGCTCAATAGCTAGTCATCTAGCAAAGGTGGCTCAAGCTTTTGGCATTAAGGTGTTAGGAGTCAATCGAAGTGGCATACCATCAATCAATTCCTCGTTTGATGCCACTTATCATATCCAAGAGCTCGACAGTGTCTTAGCCAAAGCTGATATCATAGTCAATATATTGCCTAGCACACCTCAAACGCATCATATACTCAACGAAACTAGTTTATCTCATTGCTCGTCTGCCTTATTATTTAACGTTGGACGTGGTAACGCCATCTGTGAGAAAGGCCTACTTTCAGCACTTGAAAGCCAATCAATTAAACACGCATTTCTCGATGTCTTCGAACAAGAGCCCTTAGATAAATCCAACCCTATGTGGCGCCATCCATCCATCACGATTACACCACATATTGCCGCGCTCAGCTTTCCCGACAAAGTTATCGAAGTTTTCGCAGAAAATTATCAGCGCTGGCGAGATGGGTTTAGCTTGATTAATCAAGTTGACTTAACAAAAGGTTATTAATGCTCGATAAGCTACTCAACACTGAAACCGTTCGGCTTTGGCAGCAATGGGCTCCTGACTATGTACCTTTACCTAACCCTTCGCCTCGAAACACACTATGGCTGCGACGCAATCCATGGTTTGAATCTGAGATGGTTCCGTTTATCAGACAACATGTCCGTGAGGTCTTGAAGCCTTAGAATTGATTTGGGCTTTGAAAACAAGAAAACCCCAGCATTGCTGCTGGGGTTTAGAAGAAGTGGCGGAGCGGACGGGACTCGAACCCGCGACCCCCGGCGTGACAGG
>NZ_JAYQDQ010000020.1:0-53127 GCF_038138445.1 Vibrio sp. | reverse complement strand
CTGATGGGATCATTCAATTGATCTGCCGATTAATGTTTAACTGATCGGCATTAGCGATATACGCCCCTATTCTCTATTTGATTCGCTCTTCGGCAAGCTTAGCAGATGCACTGCTAGGGTATTCATCAATAACCTGCTGATAATACTTAATCGCCTGCGCTGTATTGTCATTGCGCTTTGATATATCCCCAAGCTTAACTAAAGCATCGGCCCGTTTATTGGACTTAGGATACGCAACCACAGCAGCAAAACTCTTAACGGCTTCTTTATCTTGCTTCTTAGCAAAATAAAGCTGCCCTAACCAATAGTGCGCATTAGGAGAAAAAGTAGAATCAGGATAATCTTTTTGAAATTGTTGAAACGCCGCTATAGCACCAGCGTAATCACGCTTCTTTAAGATAAGATCGACAGCGTTTTGATAAGCAGTTTGCTCATCAACATTGGTGCTGAACTTACCCTTGGGAGCAGCAGTTTCTTTGGCGGCTTCAGCAACAGGTGCCGAGCTCACTTGTCCCCGAAGTTTATCAAGCTCGATAAAAAGCTCGCGCTGTCTTTCAAGCATTTGCTGCATATCGAAGCTATTTTTTTCAAGCTGACCACGAAGATCATTAATCTCCAGTGCCATATCGTCAAGCTGCTGCTGCATTTGCAGTTGCATACGATTACGATTTTCGAGCAAGCGCTCAAGACGTTGAACCTCTGTTTCGTTTGCCGAACCGGCAGAAGAAGAGGCCAAAGTAGTATTGCCACTTACGTCTGATACTGGAGCTGGTACAGCGAACACAGGGCTCGCTGTACTTGCCAGCAACATAAGCGTAATGACGCGCTTAAGGTTACTGAACATATGGATTATCCTTGATTAGTATACTAGAACCGCACGGCGGTTTTTAGCGTATACATCTTCAGATTGACCCATTAGAAGAGGCTTCTCTTCACCGTAGCTAACGATAGAGATCTGATCAGCTTGAACACCTAGAGCTTGTAGGTATTTAGCAACCGCATTGGCACGGCGCTCACCAAGTGCAATGTTGTATTCTGGAGTGCCACGCTCATCCGCATGACCTTCTACTGTCACTTTCATTGATGGGTTCTTGCTTAAGTAAGAAGCGTGAGCAGCCAACATTTCTTCGTAGTCACTAGCAATAGTAGAGTTGTCAAACGCAAAGTAGATAGTTTGAGACTCACGAAGCGCCTGCTCTTTTAGCTCTTCTTCAGAAAGTTGACCATTTTCACCAATTGGCGAAACCACTGTGGTATCAACACCATTTGCTGAGCCAGAAGTTGATTGGTTCGTTTCAGAGCCAGTAGAGTTTGCTGCGTCATCGCTTGAACTACATGCTGTAACTGCAAGTACTGGCAGCGCAATTAATAGCCCTTTAAGAACTTTGTTTAGTTGCATTGTTATATTTTCCTTCGTTTTGATACATATTACTGGCTACAAATATGGTGACCATGCCGGAGCACGCACACGACCATTTGTTGCTGGTAATCGAGCTTTAAAGCGTCCATCGATCGAGACCATCGAAAGCACGTTAGTTTCTTTATAGATGGAACTGTAAATTACCATACCACCATTTGGTGAGATGCTCGGTGATTCATCTAGCAAAGTTTTGGTTAGAACCTGAACAGATCCTGTTTCCAAATCCTGTTTAGCTAAATGGAAACCGGTGTTGGTACGATTGACCATTACCAAGAACCGCCCATCTGGTGTGATCTGCCCACCCAGATTCTGACGTCCCTGCCAAGTCAAACGGTTCGTTGAACCACTCGCCAAATCTACTTTATATACTTGTGGTTTACCACCCCGATCTGAGGTAAAGATCAATGATTTACCATCAGGATGCCAAAAAGGTTCAGTATTATTTGATCTGCCGCGTGTAATTTGGGTCAACTTACGAGTTTTTAAATCCAGAGTATAAACCTGCAAGCTGCCCGTTTTAGACAGTACAAGCGCTAGTTTATTACCATCTGGAGAAAAGCGTGGAGCACCATTGTGGCGAGGATAAGAGGTTATCTTTTCACGTTTACCCGTGTAAATATTCATAATAAATATTTCAGCTTGACCATTTTGGAAACTGACATAAGCGAGCTGTTTTCCGTCTGGCGACCAAGCTGGTGACATTAATGGCTGTTTTGAACGTAATACCAATCGCTCGTTGTAACCATCATAGTCAGCAACTCTTAGCTGATAGGCATAGCTGTCCTTGTCATTAACAACCACATACGCGATACGAGTCAAAAATGCACCCCGCTCACCCGTTAGCTCTTCGTATACTAAATCAGAAATACGATGTGCGTACTCTCGTAATCTCTCACCTGGCACAGTCGCACGCTTACTAAACAGGATGTGATCCTTTGACACTACCAACTGGCCATCTGAACTCAGAGCCTTACTTTGTCCTTGGGTTAACTGCCCTCGAACAACATCAATCAACTGATATTGGATAACATAATCGCCTTCGGCATTTTGCGTAATGGTTCCAGTCAATAGAGAGTCTACACCTAAACCTGTCCATTTCTCGAAATCAACTTCGCTATCACTGTATGGTGTTTGTGGCATCTTACCTGTAGGGACTGGGCTAAACTTGCCACTTCTCTGTAGGTCTGAAGCTATGACCGCCGAAACATCATGTGGTAAAGGCGATGTCCCCTGCCATTTAAACGGTACAATAGCGATTGGCCGAGCTGAGTCAATACCGTCTGTAATGACGATTTCAAGCTTAGCACTTGCCAACATAGGTTGTAACAAGACTAACAAGCTCAACAATTGAAGCATAATGCGCTTGATATTAATTTTCACTATAATTCCCTATAGTTTGAATCTAAAGTTGAAATCTCTGAACTCTCGTTGTAACTGAGCCTCTTTCGGAAAGTCAAACTCTTTTGCCTGAACAATTGCTGACTTCGCAGCTCGACAAAGACTTGAATCACCTCCAATAACTTTGGCGGAAGAAACAATAGCTTTGTAGTCACCCGTTGGTATGAGGCGTATATTCAACAAACACTCTTTACCGAAAAAAGAATCTTCCTTTAGCAGGTTTTGCTCAATAGTAAGTTTATATTTTTCTTTAAACCTAGACCTTTCATCCGCAAGAAACTGAGATTGGGCTGCGCTATTTTGCTCCGCTTCAGTCTCCAAACCAGAGAAGATATTATCCAGCGCAGCTTCTTGCTCTTTGCGCTCTTTTTCTATTTGCTCAAGGCGCTGTTTTTCCTTACGCGCTTTCTCAGCCGCCTCTTTGGCTGCCTTTTCTTTGGCAACCCGCTCTTTTTCTGCTTTCTGAGCCGCTTTTTCGCGTGCGATACGTTCCTTCTCCGCTTTTGCGACCGCCGCTTCTTTAGCTTTACGCTCCGCCTCTAGCTTAGTGGCCCGCTCCTTTTCTTGGCGAACACGCTGTTCTTCCGCTTTACGTTCTTTTTCTTTTTGCTGTCTTACTTTCTCAGCTTCGCGAGCCGCCTTTGCCTCGCGAGCTTGTTGCTCTTTCAGCTTGCGGATACGCTCTTCTTCTGCTTTGCGATTTTTTTCCAATTGCTCGCTTTCGCGGCGCAATTTATCTAGGCGTTGCTGTTCTTTTTTCGCCGCGGCCTCTCGTTGGCTTCGTATTTGTTGGGCTTGCTGACGAACAAGGCTGGGATCAATCACCACCGCCTCAACCATTTTGCCTGATGGCTCTGGTTTAGACATAGTAAAATCGGTTCCCCACACCAGCGCCATAACCAGCAATGCATGCAGCAACACCGAGATAACTATCGACTTAGCGTAACCACTCTTTTTTTTCGGCTTACTATCTTTCATAACCAGAGCGCGCTTATTCCTTTATCTCAGTGAGTAAGCCAACCTTAGGGATCCCCGCTCGACTTAATTCATCTAAAACCAAAACAACTTCTGCATACGGGGTCGCCGCATCACCACCAACAGCCACTGGCGAATCAGGCTTAAGTGATAACTCAGCCTTGATCCGTACAATCACGTCTTGTAACGAAAGTCCGCGAGTCACCTCTTCATCGTTAACGCTTACGCCAAGATTACCTTCTCGATCGATTTCAACAATGATAAAACTTGCATCACTGTCACCTGCAAGGTCAGAAGTAGGCTTAGCAGTTGAGGTTTTAGGTAACTCAACATCAACACCTTGAGTTACAAAAGGGGACGTCACCATAAAGATGATAAGCAGAACCAACATAACGTCAATGTAAGGAACAACGTTAATTTCTGCCGTCATTTTACGTTTTTTAGGTTGATATCCAGCCATGATATTAGCCCCTGTTGGCAGAATCACGACCAGCCATAGCTTGGCGGTGCAAGATGCTATGAAACTCTTCAGAAAAAGTGGCATAACTATGCTCTAACTTACCGACTTTATTGCTTAATCGGTTATAGGCCATTACTGCTGGTATTGCGGCAAATAATCCCATCGCTGTCGCGACCAGTGCCTCTGCAATACCCGGCGCAACCATTGCTAAGGTCGCTTGTTTCACTTCGCCCAAGGCAATAAAGGCGTGCATAATGCCCCATACGGTACCAAATAAGCCGATGTAAGGACTGATAGACCCCACAGTAGCTAGAAATGGTAAATTCGTCTCCAATTCATCCACCTCACGAGCAACCGCGACTCGCATGGCTCGGCCAGTACCTTCCATAATAAAGTCAGGCGACTCCGAATTAGTTTTTCTTAAGCGTGCAAATTCGGTAAAGCCCGAGTAAAAGATTTCCTCGGTCCCACTGATATCGTCTTTGCGCTTTTTAGCATTTTGATAAAGAGCCGCAAGGTCAGCACCTGACCAGAATTGGTCCTCAAAAGTTTCAGCACCTTTTGCAGCTTGAGACAAAACTTTACTGCGTTTAATGATCATCGCCCAAGAAACGATAGACATGCCCAATAGCGTCAGCATCACTATTTTTACTAGCAGGCCTGCTTGAAGAAATAAATCAAGCATTGAAATATCAGCGGTCACTTTGAGTTAACTCCATAATAATTTTTTTGGGGAAGGCTATCGGCTTCATTTTTTCACTATCGATGCATGCTACCTTAACCATTGCTTTACACAATATATCTCCAGCAGGATTTACGATCTCCTGACAGAAAGTAACAGAGGCTTTCTGAGCATTTGCAACAGTGGCTTTAACGATTAGGCGATCCTCTAGATGAGCAGCTTGCAAAAAGTCCAAGTCAACATGTCGGACTACAAAAATAATATTTTGTTCCCTTAAGCTTGTGTGTGTCACACCAATATTAACTAACCATTCAGAGCGGCAACGCTCAAAGTATTTCAGATAATTAGCATGATAAACCATGCCTCCTGCGTCAGTATCTTCATAATAGACAGTAACGGGGAATTCGAATACAGGCTGGGTTATATCCACGTTTTTCTCTTGGTCAGCATGATTAACACTACTATACCTTACTCTGATACCCGTTAGGCAAGGAATAATGACGTATTTTCATCGCATGAAACAAAAATAGCACGACTGATCATATCAGTCATGCCATCTGTTGAATAACTCGCTTGTCTAAGTTAGAAAAGCCTAGCCATAGTCAAGTATAAAAGGATCGATATTGAAAAATAAGGACTAAACATAATTTGCCAGCACAAACTCCTTGGCTTGAAGTTCAAGCCGAACACCATACTCGAACACATGGCCCAAATCATCAGTGGCGAAACAACTGCGTTGAATCCACCAATTTGATCGGCATATAACTTTGGATCCCACATAATGAGGGCTACATGATAAAAACCAAGTATCAAAGATAAAGCTCTAAACAGAGCTTTATCCAACGGAGCATGCAGACTGGCTACTTGCTCAGATATACTATTCACTGTCTTTATCCATCATTTCGGTATGCTCTAGCCAAAGCGCATTAATGATGCCAAATGCACAAGCCAGTAATACTCCCAAAATCCACGCGAAATACCACATAGTCTTTGCTCCTTAGTACAGTGAATCTTTGTTGTCTTCGATAAACTTATTATCCAGGCGCCCGAACATTTTATAGTACGTCCACGTGGTATAGCCGAGGATCACGGGCACCATAATAAAGGCAACACCTGTCATTAAGTTGAGTGTCAGCTCAGACGAGGTCGCATCCCACATGGTTAAACTGTGGTTCGGCATTAAGTCAGAAGGCATAATGAATGGGAACATAGCTAAGCCAGCAGTGAAAATAATGCCCGCGTTCCCCACACTTGATGCAAAGAAGGCAATACCACCACGATCAAGGCGAGAAGCAATCACAGTGACCAAAGACATTACCACTCCTAAGATTGGCGCTGCCCACATCAGTGGATATTGCTCAAAATTGTTCAGCCACGCACCAGCCTCACGAACGACTTCTTTCGCTAATGGGTTGGATGCTGCGCTGTGATCAATGGCGCTGGTAATCACATACCCTTCAATATTTTGAATCCAAAAACCGGCAGCCACAAATGCTGCAACAGTCAATAGACCCATAATCTGTGCAACACTGCGTGAACGAGCATGTACGGCATCAGTTGTTTTGAGTTGCAGCCAAGTTGCGCCTTGCATAATGATCATAAACAAGCTGACTAAGCCACAAAGTAGCGCAAATGGGTTGAGCAATTCAAAGAAAGATCCGTGGTATGTCGGCATTAAAAACTCTGTCAGTTGAAAAGGAACCCCTTGCAACAGGTTACCAAAAGCCACACCGAAAATAACTGGAGGGACAAATCCACTGACTGAAATACAGACGTCCCATGTTGAACGCCATTTCTCGTCTTCAATTTTTGAGCGATACGCCAAGCCCAGTGGGCGGAGCCACAAAGCCGCCAGCGTAAGGATCATAGCAAGGTAAAAACCAGAAAAAGAGGTGGCATAGACTAATGGCCATGCCGCAAATAATGCACCACCAGCGGTAACAAGCCAGACTTGGTTACCTTCCCAGTGAGGAGCAATAGAGTTAATCATTACTCGTCTTTCACTGTCTGTTTTGCCAATCACAGGTACCAGCGCGCCAACACCCATATCAAAGCCATCTGTTACTGCGAAGCCGACCAGAAGAACACCGATCAAAACCCACCAGATAAGTCGTAAGATTTCATAATCAAACATATGTTTTTCTCCGTGCTTTACGCGTCAACTTGGCGGCTAACTTTATCTTCAACAGAATTGATATCCTGCTCAAAATGATAACGCCCCGTTTTTAAACTGCTCGGGCCTTTACGGGCAAATTTAAGCATGAGGTAAACTTCAGCAATCAAGAACACAGTGTAAAGGCCTAAAATTGCGAACAAAGACGTCCAGATTTCTCCAGCGGTCAAAGCAGAAGCTGCCACATCCACGGGAAGGATTTCCCCAACAGCCCATGGTTGACGGCCAAATTCAGCAACAAACCAACCTGCTTCAATAGCAATCCAAGGTAGAGGAATACTCAGCAAAGCTGCTTTTAGAACCCAAGGTTTCTGTTCAATTTTCTGGCGGCAAGTTTGCACAAATGCGGCACCAAAGACGAATAGCATGATGAAGCCACACGCAACCATGATTCTAAACGACCAAAATAGCGGCCACACTGTTGGTATCGAATCATCGGCTGCTGCTTGAATCTGTTCTTCAGATGCATCTACCACATTTTCGGTGTAGCGTTTAAGTAACAAGCCGTAACCCAAATCACCTTTCACTTCATCAAACGCCGCCATATTTTCTTGCGATTTATCGCCTTCACGCAGCTTTTCTAATAGACCATAGGCATACATACCATTACGGATCCTATCCACGTGTTCTGCTCTTAAATCGCGAAGTCCTGTAACTTGCTCATCGATAGAACGTGTCGCAATGATCCCCATGACATAAGGAATTTTAATTGCGTAATCAGTATGCATAGTTTCTTGGTTTGGTATGCCAAACAATGTGAATGATGCTGGCGTAGGCTCTGTATGCCACTCGGCTTCAACTGCTGCTAATTTCACTTTCTGAACTTCACCAAGCTCATAACCAGACTCATCACCAAGCACAATTACTGATAAAATAGAGGCCATACCAAAAGATGCAGCAATGGCAAAGGAGCGACGAGCGAATGCAATATCACGTCCCTTAAGCAAGTAGTAACCACTAATACCCAACACAAACATTGCACCTGTGGTGTAGCCAGAAGCAACCGTGTGAACGAACTTAACTTGAGCGACAGGGTTAAGGACCACTTCAGCAAAGCTCACCATTTCCATACGCATGGTTTCAAAGTTAAATTCAGCGCCTACTGGGTTTTGCATCCAACCGTTGGCCACTAGAATCCAAAGAGCGGAGAAGTTTGATCCAAGCGCAACTAACCACGTCACTACAAGGTGCTGGCGTTTAGTCAGTCGGTCCCAACCAAAGAAGAACAGGCCAACAAAAGTTGATTCAAGGAAGAAAGCCACCAAAGCTTCAATGGCGAGCGGAGCCCCAAAAATATCGCCGACGTAGTGAGAATAATATGACCAGTTAGTACCAAACTGGAACTCCATGGTTAAACCCGTGGCAACGCCCAGAACAAAGTTTATCCCAAAGAGCTTACCCCAGAACTTGGTCATGTCCTTATAGATTTGCTTGTCCGTCATTACGTACAAAGATTCCATAATGGCTAACAGGAACACCATACCTAGAGTCAATGGTACAAAGAGGAAGTGATACATCGCAGTCAGCGCAAACTGCAACCGCGACAGATCGACGACATCAATCATGTTTGCTCCTATGTGTCTATACTGACACTTTCTACATTTATGCAGCACAGTAAACATTGAGACCAGTGAAACAATGTTGCTAAAAAACAGCATGTTGTTGCAAAAATGCACCATAACGGTTAGTTAATTGTTAAGCTTTAGCTAGTATAGCTTGTGCTAATACTACTGCTAATAACCACCTCTTTCAAAAGGTTTGTTTTTAGGCTTAGCTTTGATTTACATCAAGTTTTGCTTGACATTCTTGCTCAAAAAACAAACAACTTGATCTACATCAATAGTTTACACGAGCTTTTGTTAACTTGCAGTTATTTTAGGCAGGAAGATAATATTTATGACAAACAACTGATTAACATCTGACAATTTTAAGTTACTTTTCTGACATTATGAATATTCCATTATTGTGAGAATTATCACAAAGAAAGGCGAGCCAGTCACCAAACGACTGACCCTGGAAACTTATTTTTCAATACCGAAATGTAAATATGCTCTATCAGTAGCGATGCGACCTCTGGGCGTTCTTTGTAAGTATCCTTGTTGAATCAAGTAAGGTTCTAACACATCCTCGATGGTGTCTTTTTCTTCGCCGATTGCCGCTGCCATGTTATCTAACCCAACAGGACCACCAGCAAATTTCTCCATGATGGCCAGTAGCAATTTTCTGTCCATGTAGTCAAAGCCTTGTACATCGACATCGAGCATGTTCAATGCTTTGTCAGCTATATCTGCACAAATATGGCCATTACCTTTTACTTCTGCATAGTCTCGAACACGGCGAAGTAAACGGTTGGCAATACGTGGGGTTCCTCGAGCGCGACGAGCGACTTCAAGAGCGCCTTCTTTTTCCATTGATAAACCAAGACAATCCGCACTGCGCCGAACAATGTGCTGCAAATCAGATACCTTGTAATACTCTAATCGCTGAGTAATACCAAAGCGGTCTCGTAGAGGAGAAGTTAGAGAGCCCGCTCGAGTAGTAGCTCCGATTAAAGTGAAAGGCGGCAGATCAATTTTAATCGACCGCGCAGCAGGCCCCTCACCTATCATAATATCAAGTTGATAGTCTTCCATAGCTGGATACAAGACTTCCTCAACCATTGGACTTAATCTATGAATCTCATCGATAAAGAGAACATCATTTTCTTCTAAGTTGGTCAGTAATGCAGCTAGGTCTCCAGCTTTTTCCAGAACTGGGCCAGAGGTTGTACGAATATTGACACCCATTTCATTGGCAACAATATTTGCTAATGTTGTTTTTCCTAACCCAGGAGGCCCGAAAATCAGCAAATGATCCAAAGCTTCGTGCCTAAGGTTGGCTGCTTTGATAAAAATTTCCATTTGATCACGAACATGGTCCTGACCTTGATAATCTGCCAGCTTTTTAGGGCGAATAGCCCTATCAATCACATCTTCATCTTTATAGACGGTGTTATCGGGGGCAATTAAGCGATCAGCTTCAATCATTAAGAGTTCCTAACCGTATACTAAACCATAGATTTTAGAGCTTCGCGGATGAGCTCTTCACTACTCATATCTTGAGTTTTCACTTGAGAGATCACCTTAGAAGCTTGAGTCGGTTTATAGCCTAATGCAAGCAGCGCGCTAACTGCTTCTTCTTCCGCATTAGTCGAGCTGGAAAGTTCGACGGCGTCCATCGGCGCTGCATCTGTGTGAGGCGTCAATAAATCTCCCGCTCCCCATCCTTTGAGCCTGTCTTTCATCTCTACAACCAAACGTTCAGCGGTCTTTTTACCAACGCCAGGCAGCTTAACAAGTGTCGAGATATCCTCACGTTCTACGCTGGATACAAATTGACTGGCTGTCATACCCGATAGTATTCCCAACCCAAGCTTGGGTCCGACACCATTTGCTTTAATCACTTCCCTAAACAGTGCGCGCTCTTTGACTGTATTAAAGCCATAGAGTAGTTGCGCATCTTCTCGCACTACAAAATGCGTATAGATAACCGCTTCTTCACCTATGTTTGGCAATTCATAGAAACAGCTCATCGGCATTTGTACTTCATAGCCAATACCATTGACTTCAATTAATAGCTCTGGGGGTTGCTTATCTAATAAAATTCCACGCAAACGTCCAATCACACTCAATACTCTTTACTGGAGAATTTATGACAGAATAATAAAGAACTGGATAAACATCCAGTTCTTTTTTGTTGAATACTACCGACTTAACGATATCGACCTCTTCGAGCACTCACCGCCTGCCCTGCCAAAGCCACCAAGGTTTTGTTGGTATTGGCATGACATATTGCTGCGCCGAGTGCATCCGCTGCATCTGCTTGCGGTTTGGCGGGCAACTTAAGAATTGACTGAACCATGTGCTGAACTTGATCCTTATCTGCTCCACCCGTCCCGACAACAGCTTGCTTGATTAAACGCGCTGCATATTCATATACAGGTAATTCAGCATTGACTGCAGCAACAATGGCACTGCCTCGTGCTTGACCAAGTTTCAAGGCAGAGTCTGCATTTCTGGCCATAAAAACTTGCTCTATGGCAAAAACATCCGGTTGAAACTGGGTAATGATTTCGGTTACACCAGCATAAATTTGTTTAAGACGCCCCGGTAAGTCTTTTTCTGAAGTACGAATACAACCACTACCTAAATAATGCAGGTGACGCCCTACTTGACGAATCACCCCATAACCTGTGATTCGAGAACCTGGGTCGATACCCAAGATGATTGACATAATATCAATAAGACCTATTAGTTAAAACACTCGGTATAGTAGCCCAGCACGACCATATTAGCGAGGCTTCACCTTTATCGTTTGGTTAAAATAGCTTTACTCGACAGAGGGTTTACGTCGACCTCAAATACATCCGTGGGTTGCATATTGAGCTTCTTACCGCTCCAGTAATCATACCAATCCACCGCCCTAGTCGACGTCAAACACACTGTCTGCCTACAAGTTTGAAAGTTAAATAGACAATGCAAATCATTTTTGTTATTCATCCTTAAATAAGCATGATCGAGAGACAACGAAGAAAATCGTGCGGAGTTTTGGTTATGTTTGTGACGGACAAAAAGTCGTGACAAGGTACTTTTTGCAAAATGATTCAACTGGGGTAACGGGTCACCCGACATTAACAAACCGCCACACGCGAGTAGCGCATTACGATGAAATTCAGCATGGGTTTGCTCTAACGGAGCATTGTGGAGAGATATCAAGGTCGCACAATCTGGGTCTATCTGCCAAAGTTTTCTATGTTGCCAGCTACGGAAAAAAGCTTCTCGGGCGATCTGAATAAACCGCTTTTCATCACGTTCTACATCATCTGATACCCGCATTGCATCAACCATTCCAAGCGATGGCCACATTGGTGCATTGCAACCCAAGATTAGCGAGTTATCGGCACCTTCATTAATGGCCTCCATCCCTAATCGATAGGCTTCGATTCCCGTGATCCCAGCTTGCTGTCGACAACCTTTCAGCGCTCCCCAATATAAGGCATCTAACTTAAACAGTTCAATTCCCCAATCTTTACGCATCGTCGTTATTACATTGGTGAGATGTTCTTGAACATCTGGATTAGTGGCATCTAATATGTACCAAGGAGTACAGCGCCAGCCGCCATAAGTTACCTCTTCAGCTTTAAGCAAAGAGCCATCAGAATAAGTAACTAACCAATCTTTATGATGACGAAAAACCTCAGACTCTTCCTCAACAATAAACGGCGCTAGCCACAACGCTGGCTTTTTGCCACAACGCTTAATTTCCTCGGCCAATGATTTTATCCCAGAAGGAAACGAGTCGGATGGAACGAGCCAGTCTCCCATAAAAGCTTGATAGCCATCATCGATCATCACATACTCGAGAGTTTCAAGGGTCCCTTCTAATTGTCTAAGGTTATCTTCTACGACCTTCTCTGATATATCTGACCAATAGGCATACCAAGAACACCAGCCTATAGGTGCATTGTTTTTCATCCCTTTTTTCGGAGTATGGTGGCAAGAGATAAAATGCGCATATTCTGAATAGAGTTCGGCCAACGAATCTCCTTTTAAAATCACTACTGATTCCAATTGGTTGGATGACCAATCTTGAGGATGGGTTTCTTCACCATCGATACAAATCTTAACCCAGTGGCTGTGCTCAACTTCTACCAATTCAAAATAACCAGCAAAGCGATAGCAAGAAGTGAAGCCAAACAAGGTATAGCCTGATGCCTCTTCTACCAGTAAATAGTTATAATATCGCTTTGGTAATGAAGGGGAATATAGCCGATAAAGACTAGACTGCTCAGAATGTCTCCCTACATCCTCAGGATTATCCATAGTTCCAGTTGTTTGACTAGACATTTGAAATCCATCACCTAGCAACACCGCATCATGATCAAACATAAATTCAGTGATCGCCAAAACATAGCCGCTACTGCAAGGGTCATTACTTAACCCTTGGTAAACGAACTTCACTTCGTTTCTATTCACTTGCGCATGCAGATTAATGTCTCTTACGCGCAGACTATGGCCGTTCTGCAATGTCACTGAAAACGACATACAGATCCCCCTTAGGTTTCTGATGTTCTTTTATTTAAATTAGGTTACTCCAATTTTACTGTCTATTTTTCAGTTTAAGCCGTTCTGCTTTTATCCTGAACCTAGACTGGACTAAACTATTTGTAGGCAGCCGAGAAACCAAGCTAGGTGAAAGAGTGGGAAAATTTAAAAATCTACAACTATATGCTTTGATTATCATGAGTCTAATATACTGCCGACCAGTATTAGCAGAAGCAGAGCGTCTTAGAGTCTCGCAAGATCTTTGGCCTCCTTATATAGTAAATTCTGCCTATGGTAGTGGTATTGCCTATGATTTGGTCATAGGCGCGCTGGATGCCGCAGAACTTGAGTTTGACTACACAGTAAAGCCTTGGTCTCGTGTGCTGAAAGAGACCCTGGGCGGACAAAATGATGTCATCATTGCTATCTGGAAAACAGAGCAAAGGGAAAAAGATTACCTGTTAACGGACAGCTATATGCACAACCGGATGGTATTTGTTTCACGTAGCGATACGAAGTTTGAATATGAGTCACTAGAAAGTTTAAAGGGATTGAGAGTGGCTCTTATCAATGACTATGCCTATGCGGGAAACTTGCGCCAATACCCAGATATGATCCCTATCAACTCCCTCGACTTGGCTAACAGTGTGCGACAAGTATTAACGCAGCGGGCAGATGTGTTAGTCACTGACGAAGCGGTGGGGAGATGGGCAGTACAGGAGATGAGAGTAGCAAAAGGCAAATTTTACTTTAGTCGCAGCCACCTCGACTCAACACCCTTACACGCAGCGGTTCGAAGGGACCATCCTCAAGCTCAAGAGATTGTCTCCAAACTTAATCAATACTTCAAAGACAACGCAGAAATTAGGCTCCAAGATATTAAAATCAAATATGGCCTAACTGATTAAGGGGACAAAGTGCTGACTCATCAGCCAGCACTTGATCATATTCGGCTAAGCCACTTCAGTAGGGCCACCGAATGAAGTCACAGGAGGCACCTTACCTGTGTATTTTTCAAAATTGACAATACAAGTGTTGGCAGAAGTCGCCTGAGCTAACTCTGAAGAGCCAAGATCGAGTGTCAATGTATTCGGGTCACCGTAAGTACAAATTGCCCCTTCTTTCTCATTAAGTGGACCATACCAAGCACCTTCTTCAATTCGGATCACACCCTGTGCATAGCTATCACTTAATACGGCTCCAGCTAACAATTGGCCACGGTCGTTAAATACGCGTACCAAATCACCCTCTTTGATTCCCTTTTTCTTCGCGTCTTCTGGATTAATATAGACGGGCTCTCGACCTTGAACCGCATAGGTTGAACGAAACTCTTCTGACTCACACATTTGGGAATGGAGACGTTTATCTGGGTGACAAGACTGAAGCCAGAACGGAAATTTGTCAGATCCCGGGCCACCGTGGGAACGCTCGGTTTTTTCAAACCACATTGGATGTTCTTGGCACTTTTCGTACCCATAACGGCCAATCTTACGTGAGGTAATTTCAATAAAGCCAGATGGGGTTCCCAAAGCATTTAGCTCAGGATCTTCTCTGAAATCAGCATGGCGAACCCAAGGTTTGCCTTCTCCAAAATCAAGTACGCTTTGCTGCCAAAACGTATCAAATTCGGGGAGATCAAATTTACCTTTATTGGCCTCGCGACAGTCATTATACAATGAGCGGACCCATTGCATTTCATCCATACCTCTAGTGTACTCTTTATGCCCCCCGAAGCGGCGAGTTAGTTCAGTGAAAATATCAAAATCCGTTTTTGACTGGAACAAAGGATCAACCAACCGATGCATGGCTATCAAACCTTTGCCCGAATATGACCCATAAACATCAATATCATTACGCTCAAACTGTGTACAAGCTGGCAATACAATATCTGAAAAACGGCAGGTTGCAGTCCAGGCAAAGTCAATCGTCACTACCGTTTGAAGTTGTTTAAATGCCTTCTTCATTCGGTTACGATCTTGGTGATGATGCCAAGGGTTATTACCAGAAATCACCATCATTTTATAAGCAGGAAGTTTAACCTTACTACCGTTGTAGCGAATTTCCTTACCAGGTTCGAGAAGGCAATCAATCCAACGAGCCACAGGAATAGTTTTGCTGTAACCATTGAAGTCATTATTGTCCCACTTAGGCTTCATCCCTTGATCTAGGTTTCTGGGGAAACCACCGGGAGCCGCAAACCCTGTAGAAGGTACACCGATACCAGAATAGTGATGACCGTAGGAAATACCGCCTCCGGGTAGACCAACCTGCCCCACCATCGCAGCGACAACGGCCGCAGCCCAATATGGCTGCTCACCATGTTCCTGACGTTGAATACACCAACCCATCATGATCTGAGTTCGTCCACTCACAAGCATACGGGCAAATTCTTGGATCTTTTCTGCACTTATACCACAAATGTCAGCAGCCCACTGCGGCGTTTTTTCGATCTTGTCCTTACTTTGTCCCTGCACATACTTAATAAAGTCCTCAAAACCAAGGCAATAAGTATCGATAAACTTTTTGTCATACAAATCTTCATTGTACAGGACATGACAAACCGCAAGCATAAATGCCACATCAGTCATCGGATTAATATATAAGTGTGAATTTTGCAAAAAACGCTGAGTTTTGTTTTTCACAGGATCAACAGAAATAACCTTAATTTCACCTTTAGCAACCTTTTCTTTGAGTTGCTCCAAATAGGGAAATGACTGGTGAGTTTCACAGTTCCAGCCTACCTGCAAATTCTTAACAGGATCATTGGCCCATAAAATGATGTTATCAGAGTTATCTAATATCTCTGACCAAGAGGTTCCTTGAGCATAGACTTCCGTTGAGCCAAGGACATATGGCAAAATCGTTTGTCCCGCACCTGTCGAGTAATCACCAACCTTAGTGATAAAATTGCCATGCATACCGACAGCTCGCTGCATATGGCTAGTACAACTATGAAACTGGCCTGTCTGACGCCAACCTGTTTGCCCTGCATGTAACGCCCAAGGGCCGTAGTCTTTCTGAACTCTTTCTAACTCACGATAAAATAGGTCCAAAGCTTCATCCCATGTCACACGAACAAAGCGATTATCCCCTCGGGTCTCTGCACCGTATTTATGTTTCTTCAACCAATCTAGCCGTACCATTGGGTAACGAATACGAGAAGGATTGTAGATTACCCCTTTAATACCCTTGAGCATCTCCGTGGGGTTGGTATCACTCTCTAGTGGCTTAATTTCCTGAACTTTTCCAGCATATATCCGTGCTCTAAATGCTCCCCAGTGAGATCCTGAGACTTTCCAAGTACCACCGACTTCTGCTGACCTTGCCGAAGTCGATGCCAATAAACTAGGGCCAATTACTGATGCTGCACTGGTCGTTGCGACACCTTTAAGAAAATTTCGACGTGTAATAGCCATTTCAATAACTCCATCCAATGCGCATTAGTGGTGGCTTTCAGCAAAATCTGAAGAGTGCTTTTGCAGATACTTCAATACCAGAGCTTCACTGTCAGTATCAAAATTGACAAAAGCGAGCATACCGTTAAACATACCTGGCCATGTGTTGGCATCAAAATGAGCCTCATCCGGTTGGGTATGACAAACAGAGCAATTGGTTTTATATGCTTGGCTGGCTTTTTCCCAGATAGGCGTCACATCATTGAGCATGGCCTCTTTCTTCATCCATACCGTTGCAGCAACTTTCTCCCATGGCAAACCAGTGAGTTCGTCCACCTTCTTCTCGCCCTTAACAACAACCTTGTCGTTGGTTGACGCCTCTTTGACTAGTGACCCCACCGCTATATTCATGCCAAAATCTTCTTGAATTACTCGTCCAAAACCCTTGGCTTTTCTCCAACCATCAATTTCAACTTTTATCATTGTGTCCTTTTCTTCGAGAACCTTAACCTCTGAGGCTGGATTAAGAAGGCCAGCTTCTTGTGCTCCTTTCTGGTCGAAATACACAGGCAAATGGCGCACGCTCACCAGCGACTCACCCACCGAATAATCCGTGCTAGATGTCATCTGCTCAAGCTCGCCGACTATTCCACCAATGCTTTCCATACCCGCTGGCAATTGATGAGCAATGCCTTTATGACAGTCAACACAACTTTGATCTTTTTCAGCCGCCTGCTTCATCTGAATTCGCGCTGCCGGTGACATTTGCTCAAAGTCCATCGATTGGTAATTGTGACAGTTTTTACATTCTAAAGACTTGTTGGCTGAAAAACGGTCCCATTCATGCTTCGCTAACTCAATGCGTCGCTCTTCGAAGGCACCCGGCTCATCATAGTTGCCGAATACTTGGGCAAACACTTCTTTGGATGCTTGCATTTTTCTTGCAATTTTGTCTGTCCAATTGTGGGGAACATGGCAATCGGGACAAGTTGCTCTTACCCCAGAATGATTCTTCCAGTGAACAGTATCTTGAAGCTCAACATAAACGTTGTCGCGCATGGTATGGCAACTGACACAAAACTCTTCGGTATTCGTTGCCTCTAAAGCAGTGTTAAAGCCGCCCCAAAAAATAACACCAGCAATAAAACCACCCATAGTTAACACACCTAAACTGATGTGAACTGCGGGACGCATCATTGTTCGCCACAACTTAACAGAAAATGCTTTCATGATTTACTCTCTAATATCAGGCCTAAAGATATGGAAAAACGGGTCTGACTACATGCCATGTAATCCCGGAGGCCCAAGAAAAAATACCTGTAACATCCATATGATGAACCCGTACCCCCCAACAAAAGCCACACTTAAAACAGGAAAGAGGACTACCGTGATGAAGAGGAAAGCTTTCCATTCGAGGGAACGTTTCTCACCGCTCTCTGTATCGTTAAATTCGCTCATAAACATGCTCGCATATCACTCGTTTTATTAGATTGAGTTCATTATCATGATGTTGCTATTTCTCAACCATTGATAAAAATATTAGACCATACTTTTTGTGTGGTTCAAGAAGTTCAACCTGCATATAATGCTATAATTGACACTTTATTGATCTCATCCAGATATGTGTCTTATTAAACAAGGGTATGTAGAGATAAATGAATTTATGATGAGATATTAATGAGTTAAACACTTTGATAGTTTAAGTGTAAGGGGGCTGATATTATTGCTGTAATAAGCTATTTCTGTTTGAATACCAAGTTATCTTTGATAGGATTTTGCGCTAGAGTTTGGAGCTAAAGTGATGATAATATCTTCGCTAATAACTATCTAAGTTGGCCATCACTTCCAGTGACGGATACCAATTAAGGTAAGGAGTTTTAAATGAATAGTGGTGTTATAGATATTCCTTGGTCACTCCTACTTCTATTCTTTTCAACCCTAGCAATCCCTCTTTCTATCAACCGTTACTTCAGACTCAATATTGAGCGAGATATCATCATTAGTATTGTCAGAATGACAATCCAGCTACTCATGGTAGGGGTCTATTTAGAGTATTTGTTTAACATTAACAACGCATTAATAAACACAGTATGGCTACTTATTATGACCTTAATAGGCGCAAGCGCTATCATCAGTAAAGCCAACTTACCCTATAAAAAATTGCTCTACCCAGTAACAACCAGTTTGCTTATCAGCTTAGTACCAATCCTGGCAGTATTATGCGTAGTGATTATCAAGCCAGTTCCCCTCTTTAATGCTCAATACATAATACCTCTAGCAGGAATGTTGCTGGGTAATTCACTAAGCGGCAATATTGTTGCGTTACAAAACCTATTTACAGCCATAGATTCACGCAGAGGAGAATACGAAGCAGCGATAGCACTAGGAGCTTCCGCTCGATTTGCAACACAATCTTTTGTCAGTGACGCTATGAAAAAGTCATTAGCTCCAACTCTAGCTTCAATGACAACGACAGGCTTAGTGACATTACCTGGGATGATGACAGGACAGATCTTGGGAGGGGCAAGTCCTATTATCGCGATCAAATATCAGCTTTTGATTATGATCGCTATATTTGTCGTGTTGTCGATATCTTTGAGTCTCACGCTGACCCTAACCATTCGCAACTGCATCAACAAAGAAGGGAAAATATTAGTTGTTTTTAGACCTCAATGATAAGTCTCGAGGTTATCCACAGAATCTGTGGATAACCGTGTCATAGCTTTCAGGATAAGTTTCTAAGTAAAGCAATACGCCTCGATTATGTAACAAAAACTCAAATATCACTTTACAATTAAACACTGCCTTAGTCTTTAAGATAAATCACCCAGTACCAGACGCCAACAAAAATGCCTCCGCCTATGATATTGCCTAAAGTGACAGGTATTAAATTATTCATGACAAAATTCACCATATTCAAGTCAGCATAATCAGACGGATTTACTCCTGTCATTTGCCAAAACTCAGAAGGTGCAAAGAATTTGATGCCGATTGCCATCGGTACCTGAAACATATTTGCGATGCAATGTTCAAATCCCGAAGAAACAAACATAGCAACAGGCAATATCATCACAGCAATTTTGTCAGTTAATGTGCGTCCACTAAATGTCATCCAAACCGCGATACAGACTAAGACATTGCACATAATGCCTAAAGCAACTGCTGATATAAAATCATGATGGAGTTTATGCTGAGAAATGGCCATAGCATTGAGCCCAACTTGGCCACCATCAAACATGTATTGCTTGGTGAGCAACATGCATATAACTAAAAGCAAGGCCCCTACAAGGTTACCGCTATAAACAATCAGCCAATTTTTAAACAACATTTTCCAGCTGATTTTGCCACTGGCGCGAGCGACTAGGGTCAAAACTGAGCTGGTAAACAGCTCTCCGCCTGTTACTACAACAAGTATCAAACCTAAGCTAAATGCTAATCCACCAATGAGTCTGGTGATCCCCCATGGAAGATCAGCTGCTCCTGTTGTGACTACGGTATAAAAGATAAAAGCGATGCCAATATGAATACCGGCTGAAATGGCGAGAAGAAAAGACTTAATAGGATCTTTGGTTACTTTACCAACACCAATTTCCGCCGCGCGTTCAGCCATTTGTGGAGGTAGCAAAGAATCAAAGTGGTTCAAATTCATCATAAAAACATTTTATATTGTGTGGTTTTATGGCCGCGGATGATCACTGTTATTGCCACAATTTTCAAGAGCTAATTTTCATATCAAGATGTTAGCTTATGCCATTCTCGCCTACTGGTAAGGTAAAACATAGTGCGAATTAATATTTTCTCACGCTCAACATACCTCTGATGCTTGCTTTGTTGAGTTTGTAATATTAGGCGGCAGATAACATTTCTTTCTATACCCCATTGCCGGACATCTGCACAAAGATTAAGGTTGTTATGTGGCCTATATGGAGAAGACGAATATGAAATACACAGCAGACAAAATGGCTGAACTAAACTTACTACTTCAATTCGATATTCGAAGTGCAGCAACAGGGATAAAAGTACATCAGGATGCAACAGACGAAATACAGGCAGCAGTGGGCAGACTTTTTGATAAGGGGCTATGTACACTACCTGACGGAGGTTATCTCACTGACGAAGGCATTGAGGTTGCGGAACATGCAGATAAAGTACTCCGAGTACTCTCCAGCGAAATCATCTAGCTCACTGAGCCATGTTACCCTCAGCATCGGTTGGCTTGCTCAACCGATGAATAATCGACTCGATATCAATCTTTTCTAAGCCTTGATTGAAAATCGTCTTCAGATCAATTCCTTTCGGTTCGTTACGAAAAGCAACATAGATTTGTTTGTTGTCCAATAGCCTAGTATTCATTTGCAAATTCTGTCGTAAGAAAGCTTCCTGAGAGTCCTCACTGATCAAATGCTCTAGCACATTCGAATCTATTACGGCAGCATCTAAACGTCTTTTCGCTACCTTATGAATATTCTTAGTATCATTACTCGATGCCTCTACATCGAGCTCTCCATTCGCAACCATATCATCGAACTCTTTAGTATTGACGTACCCTTGAACGACACCGATACGAAGTGTTTTTAGGTCGACTAATTTACTCCATGTTACTGGGAAATTTGAATTTTCGACTAAGCCCAGTGGCCCGCTACCAATAGAATCCGAAAAAACAAAATCTTGGGTATCAAAGAAATACTCGGGGAAATATCCGATGTATTTTTCTGATTTCGTGGCTAATGAAACCGCCCTCACCCAAGGCTCGAAATCTACGATTAGGTCATAGCCCATAGCAGAGAAAGCCTCACGAGCAATGGCAATAGAATAGCCATTTTCACGTAAACTCTCCCCCGAGTAAGGAGGCCAATCTAAAGACGTCATATATACTTTGTTGCTAGCCGAGACTAGAACAGGTATGAACCAAAACCAACACAGCAAAAGCCACTTCATCCAATCCCAACAATGTGTACCCAGTTATACATCTATTAATAATAGAGTTAATGATGTTTAGCCACAGCGAAGCGATGTCTCATCCATGAGACGTAGAGCCTATAAAACTATGGTTGATTATTTATTGGATCTCTTAGATAGTAATCAAACTGGGCCGAAACTATGACGAGACAAGTATGAAAGACATATTAATTATTGGTGGTGGGTGGCTTGGTAAACCACTCGCTCACTACCTACAAACCATTGGCCACAGTGTAACGGTTAGTCGCACTACTGAAGTTGGCGTCACCGAAATCAACAGTTTACAACTCACAGGCGTATTATTGGACCTAAAGAATGATGTAAACACTATCACCGATAGTATTAAAAAGGTTCAACCTCATCTTGTAATTGGCTGCTTTCCGCCTGGATTTAGGTCGGGTGAGAGCAAAAAATACACTCAATGCTGGGATAAACTGGTTAAAGCATGCCAATCAGCACATGTAGAAAAAGTTATTATGGTTAGCTCGACTGGCGTTTATCCTGATCTTGCAAAGCCCATGGACGAGGATGATGCCTCTCTATCTATCGCCTCACACAGCAGCGATTTCGCTCCAAAGTCAAAAGTTATGCTCCAAGCAGAGCAACATGTCATAGATTCAGGCATAAAATACGCAATTATTCGGTGTAGTGGTCTTGTGGGTCCAGAGCGCCACCCTAGTCGCTTTGTGGGTAAAATGAGACAAGTTAGCTCAAGTGCACCGGCAAATATGTTGCACCTTACTGATGCTATTGGCGTGATCAGCTTCATGGTTCCATTATCATCAAACGCCGTTGTCAATGCCACAACACCCAACACAGTAAGTAAGGCAGAGTTTTACCAAGCCGCTCTTGATAGCGTTCAATCTAAGGACCGATTACCTCCTATCGTCCATCAAGATGATAAGCGTATCACCTCAGCCCACATAGAAGAATTAGGGTATAAGTTCCACTATAAACACACGTTAGAACTTGTTTGAGAACATACTCGTTGCTTTGTAAAAGAAAAGGATTTTGCTAGTGAGATAAAAAAGCCAGAGCGTTCAAACACTCTGGCTTTATCTTACTGTTGGTAATGTTAATGAACGGCGACTTCTTTTTGGCTCATATACTTAAATTTAAGCTGATCTTTTCTCAAGTCGACCTTCACTGTCCCACCATCGACTAAAGCACCGAACAAGAGTTCATTCGCAAG
The DNA here is from genome assembly GCF_038138445.1 of Vibrio sp. GTDB lineage: Bacteria > Pseudomonadota > Gammaproteobacteria > Enterobacterales > Vibrionaceae > Vibrio. Next base: position 30,390 of record NZ_JAYQDQ010000020.1, on the reverse strand, counting down.
TGGTTTTTTGAGCTGTTCTTGGATAACCCGACCCATTGGTCTTGCTCCCATCGCTTTATCATAACCTTTAAGCGCTAGCCAATGGCGAGCTTTGTCTGAAACTTCAAGCGATACACCTCTTGCATCTAGCTGAGCTTGCAGTTCAACAATGAACTTATCAACCACTTGATGAATGACATTCTCATCTAAGTTGTTAAACCAAATCACATTGTCCAAGCGGTTACGAAACTCAGGTGTAAAGACCTTTTTAATCTCTGACATCGCATCATGACTATGATCTTGTTGGATAAGACCAATCGATTTTTTAACGGTTTCCTGAACACCCGCATTGGTTGTCATTACTAAAATCACATTTCGGAAGTCCGCTTTACGGCCATTGTTATCCGTTAGCGTACCGTTATCCATCACCTGTAACAAGAGATTGAAAATATCCGGATGTGCTTTTTCTATTTCATCTAGTAGCACAACAGAGTGTGGATGTTTGATAACGGCATCCGTCAATAAACCACCTTGATCGTAACCAACATAACCAGGAGGTGCACCAATTAATCGGCTAACAGAGTGCCTTTCACCGTACTCAGACATGTCAAAGCGCAGTAGCTCTATTCCCATTAACTTAGACAGTTGTAATGTTACTTCCGTTTTACCAACCCCTGTTGGCCCAGCGAACAAGAAAGACCCTACTGGTTTGTTATCGGCACCAAGACCTGCACGAGTTAACTTAATCGCCTCACTCAACACATCAATGGCATCATCTTGACCAAAGACCAGCATTTTCATCTTGTCATCAAGATTTTGCAGAATCTCTTTATCCGAAGAGGATACTGACTTCTCTGGAATTCGAGCCATTTTGGCAACCATGGCTTCAATATCAGCAACGCCAACCGTTTTTTTACGACGACTTGCTGGTGCTAGACGATGACGCGCACCTGCCTCATCAATCACATCAATGGCTTTGTCAGGTAGATGACGTTCATTAATGTATTTTGCAGAAAGCTCTACCGCGGCACGAAGCGCCTTATTGGTGTAACGAACCTCATGGTGTGCTTCGTATTTAGGCTTGAGCCCCATCAAGATTTTCGTCGTATCATCGAGTGATGGTTCAACAATATCTATTTTTTGGAAACGACGTGAAAGAGCTCGCTCTTTGTCGAAAATATTACTGTATTCTTGATAAGTTGTTGAGCCAATACAACGAAGTTTTCCACTACTCAGCAAAGGTTTTATCAAGTTAGCGGCATCTACCTGGCCACCTGAAGCAGCTCCCGCCCCGATGATTGTATGAATTTCATCGATAAATAGTATGGCATCATCTTCTTTTTCTAACTGCTTTAGAATTGCTTTAAAACGTTTCTCGAAATCACCTCGATACTTGGTACCGGCAAGCAGTGAGCCAATATCTAGAGAATAAATAACGCTTTGTTTTATGATTTCAGGAACTTGCCCTTCGACAATTCTCCATGCCAGTCCTTCAGCAATCGCCGTTTTACCAACACCAGCCTCACCGACTAATAGAGGGTTATTTTTACGACGACGACATAAAACTTGAATGGTTCTCTCAAGCTCTTTGTCTCGGCCAATTAGAGGATCAATCTGGCCTTGCTTAGCCAGCAAATTGAGGTTAGATGCAAAGCTTTCTAGACGTTCTTCAGAGCCCGACTCCTCAGAACTTTCGTTACTACTATACGAATCAGATGAGGATGAATCGTCACTTGAGCTAGACGCTTTAGTGATGCCATGAGAAATAAAGTTGACGATATCAAGGCGACTAATGTCGTTCTTCTTCATCAAATAAGCCGCGTGAGATTCTTGCTCACTAAAAATAGCAACGAGAACATTGGCTCCGGTCACTTCGCTACGCCCAGATGACTGTACATGGAATACCGCACGTTGCAAAACACGCTGAAAACTCAATGTAGGCTGGGTTTCTCTTGTTTCATCATTCTCTGGTATGAGTGGTGTTGTTTGATCGATAAAGATATCTAACTCATTCCTTAGTGAGTCAATATCCGCCTGACAGGCCAGCAAAGCCTCTCTGGCTGCATCATTTTCTAACAATGCTAGCAGGAGGTGCTCGACAGTCATGAACTCATGTCGTTTGTCTCTGGCACGAGAGAATGCGCCGTTCAGACTCGACTCTAACTCTTTATTCAACATAAGTACCTCCTTAGCAGCAACTTAAATTGCTTGGTTAAGCTCTACACTTGCTCCATTGTACAAAGCAAGGGATGCTCGTTTTCCTGAGAATACATTGTAACTTGCGCTACTTTTGTTTCTGCGACTTCTGCAGTATACGTGCCACAAATCGCTTTACCTTCGTAATGCACTTTGAGCATTACTTGTGTCGCCCTGTCTATATCCATCGAAAAAAATCGCTCTAGGATTTCAATTACAAAGTCCATCGGCGTGTAGTCATCGTTATTCAACACGACGTTGTATCGCGATGGCGGCGACACTTTGGTCTTTTCTATCTCCAGTAAATCATGGTCTGGAGAAACCCATTCAAATTGCTTGCTCATGACTCTTCGTGTTTAAAACAACGTCCCTTGTATGTAATTTTAACACTTCAATGCGTTTAGTATATAGATCTAGCTCCTATAGTAAGGCCAAATTGAGCCAAGCAAATTTTACGCCCTTACTTAGAGACTAATGCAGCAATTGTATCGCTGCAAATAAAAGATTTCTATCTGGCTGAATTATCTATCTAATTGATTAAAAAGAAACCAAAAACCACTATCTCTATTATAAAGTGCTGGTCGCAGTGTGAAAATAGTTGCAATAATGGAGACAATAAAGGTGACTTGTTTACAAATATGCACAGTCCAAGCAATTTTCGCTATTGACTGCTCCCAAGCATTGACTACATTGGTCTCATAGTGACTGGAAATTTAGCAGCGGCTGAATGGTTATTCACTGTAATGTTTACACACGGATTGTTCGTGTAATCACACAACGTTATTAACAATATGCATGAGGGATGTATAGCATGGCTACAGGTACAGTAAAATGGTTTAACAACGCCAAAGGATTTGGTTTTATCTGTCCAGAAGGAGAAGATGGAGATGTATTCGCCCATTATTCGACTATCAAAATGGATGGGTATCGTACACTGAAAGCAGGCCAACAAGTAACATTTGAAGTGGAGGAAGGGCCAAAAGGATACCACGCAAGCTCAGTGGTTCCCGTCGAAGCCCAAGCCGTAAAATAATTCGCTGCTAGATTTCACCATCTGGTACTTAAGGTACCAAATACAAAAAAACCGCCGATAAATTCGGCGGTTTCATGTTTACAAAACAATATTAGCCATTAATAATGGTATTTAATGTATTGCTTGGACGCATGAGTTTTGAAGCTTTATCAAACTCTGGCGCATAATAGCCACCCAATTCACCCGCTTTGCCCTGAGCACCATTTAACTCAGCGACAATCTCGCTTTCTTTTGAAGATAAAGCTTGTGCTATTGGGGTAAATTCTTCTGCTAATGAGGAGTCAGAAGTTTGTTTAGCAAGCGCCTGTGCCCAGTAAGTAGCAAGATAATAATGGCTACCACGGTTGTCTAACTCACCCACTTTTCTCGATGGTGACTTATTATTATCCAGGAACTCGCCCGTTGCTAGATCGAGAGCGTCCGCAAGTACCTTGGCTTTGGCATTGCCCGTCACTGTACTGAGGTGCTCCAAAGAAGCTGCTAATGCTAAGAACTCTCCCAATGAATCCCATCTTAAGTGGTTTTCTTTCTCAACTTGTTGTACATGCTTAGGCGCTGAACCTCCAGCTCCCGTTTCAAATAAGCCGCCGCCATTCATCAATGGTACAATAGACAACATTTTAGCCGACGTGCCTAGTTCCAATATAGGGAATAGATCGGTCAAGTAATCACGTAGAACGTTACCTGTTACAGAAATAGTATCTAAGCCAAGTTTAATGCGCTCCAGAGAAAACTTACACGCTTCAAGTGGCGCTAATATTTTGATGTCCAGACCAGAAATATCATGCTGCGGTAGATAGGCGTTCACCTTCTTGATAAGTTGAGCATCATGCGCTCGATTTTCATCTAGCCAGAATACTGCTGGTGATCCTGTCGCACGAGCGCGAGTAACCGCCAGTTTTACCCAATCTTGAATAGGCGCATCTTTTACCTGACACATGCGGAAAATATCACCTTCTTCCACTGCTTGTTCAAGTAAAACCGTCCCCGCAGAATCAACAACTTTTATAGTACCTGCTTGGTCAAGAATAAATGTTTTATCATGCGAGCCGTATTCTTCTGCTTTTTGAGCCATTAAGCCAACATTAGGCACACTACCCATTGTGGTTGGGTCAAAGGCACCATTTTCCTTACAGAAATCGATAACCGCTTGATAAATACTTGCGTAGCTGCGATCAGGGATCATAGCTTTAGTATCGCTTTGCTTTCCATCTGGCCCCCACATTTGTCCAGACGAACGAAGCATAGCTGGCATGGAAGCATCAACAATGATATCACTAGGAACATGTAAGTTAGTGATTCCTCGGTCAGAATCAACCATAGCCAGCGGAGGCTGGGTGCGATAAACGTCTTGAAGTGCAGCTTCAATTTCTGCTTTTTGATCGACTGGAAGGGACGCTATTTTCGCATAAACATCACCAATACCGTTGTTAACGTCAACGCCCAATTGCTCAAAGACGTCACCGTATTTGGCAAATACCTCTTTATAATATACGCGAACCGCATGACCAAAAATAACGGGATCAGATACTTTCATCATAGTTGCTTTCATGTGCAACGATAGTAGAACACCCTGTTTTTTGGCATCTTCGATTTCTGCTTCGAAAAACTCAACCAGAGCTTTCTTGTTCATTACAGAGCAATCGATAATTTCTTTATCTTGTATCGCGAAAGGTGCTTTCAGCTCTTTGACCTGGCCATCCGTAGAGGAAAATTCGATCTTAACTTGCGTTGCACCATTCACCGTATGAGACTTTTCACTGCCAAAGAAATCGTTCCCAGACATACTAGAAACGTGGGACTTTGAGTCTTTTGCCCAAGCACCCATTGAATGTGGGTTTTTCTTCGCGTAGTTCTTGACAGATAAAGGTGCACGGCGATCTGAATTACCTTCACGAAGCACAGGGTTTACGGCACTACCTTTAATCTTGTCGTACGTCGCCTTAATGTCTTTTTCTTCTTGCGTACTTGGCTCTTCTGGGTAATTAGGCAAGCTGTAACCTTTCGCTTGTAACTCTTTGATTGCTGCTTGCAACTGCGGGATAGAAGCGGAAATGTTAGGCAGTTTAATGATATTCGCCTCTGGCGTTTTAGCCAGTTCACCAAGCTCAGTCAACGCATCGTTAATACGCTGTTGCTCTGTTAAATACTTAGGAAAGTTTGCAAGAATACGACCGGCAAGAGAGATATCACGAGTCTCAACTTCAATACCAGAAGAAGCAGTAAACGACTGAATAATAGGCAATAATGAATACGTTGCTAAAGCTGGTGCTTCGTCTGTGATAGTGTAAATAATTGTAGGTTTTTCTGTAGGCATGAAATTTCCCTATCCGTTCTTGCAAAGCGCGTCAGTAGACGGCTTTGGTTGATGTATCCGTATGTAAGTCACTTACAAACGGCTTTGTTGTCTCTTTTGTCTTTTCCTTACGTCTAGTTTTAGCGTAAGATCCGTGAGAACAATACGTTATAATTAAACAAAATTGGCACGATAGTCTATCGTTTTGCGGTTTCAATCCTGTCTTCGGGCGCGCACATGATAGCTTAAAACAGCTAAGTTTAAAATTTTCACCCACACTTCATTCACAATTTTGCAAGGTAGTTAACATGTCATCACGCTCTCAACGTGAGTCTTCTAAAACCAATCGTCACCCTGGTAAATCGGGTTTTAAACACTCAAAGAGAGACTGGCAAACCAAACCACACTCAGCTTCTATCAAGAATAAAACCAAACGTAATCCTCCACCAGTTACTCCTAAAAATCGCACGGTTATTCTCTTTAACAAGCCTTTTGATACTCTTAGCCAATTTACTGATGGTCAAGGGAGGAAGACACTTGCCGACTATATCTCAGTCAAAGAGGTATACGCAGCGGGTCGATTAGATCGTGACAGTGAAGGACTAATGGTGCTAACAAATGATGGCATACTGCAAGCCAAGCTTACCCAACCGAAATCAAAATCTACCAAAACCTATTGGGTACAAGTAGATGGCGAGCCTGAAGAAAAAGACTTAGACAAACTGCGTAAAGGTGTAGAACTCAAAGACGGAATGACACTTCCAGCACAAATAGAAGTCATCCCGCAGCCCGATGTTTGGCCTCGTAATCCTCCAGTTCGTTTTCGGGCCAATATCCCCACTACATGGCTAGCGATCACCATAATTGAAGGTCGTAATCGCCAAGTAAGAAGAATGACAGCCCATATTGGCCATCCTACTTTACGCCTTATTCGCTATTCAATGGGAGAATTTAGCCTTGGCGATCTAAAGCCCGGGGAATGGAAAAAGGTACATATATAAAAAGGCGCTTCATCGAAGCGCCTTTTTATTTGTTACAGTAAAAACTATTGGAATGTATTTACTAAGCGTCGTTTTTCTCTTTGGCAACCGTCACCGCAATCGCTAGCTCTTCCAATGCAGAAGGGTTAGCCAGACTTGGAGCATCAGTTAACAAACAAGCTGCCGCCGTTGTCTTTGGAAATGCAATCACATCACGGATGTTCTCAGTTCCGCACAAAAGCATGACCAAGCGGTCAAGGCCAAAAGCTAAACCTGCATGTGGCGGAGTACCAAACTTAAGCGCATCCAGTAAGAAACCAAACTTCTGCTGCTGCTCTTCAGCTTCAATACCCAAAATATCAAATACTGCCGCCTGCATTTCAGCGTTATGAATCCGCACAGAGCCACCACCCACTTCATAGCCGTTAATCACCATGTCGTAAGCATTAGAGTTAGCGGATGCAGGGTTCGCTTTCAGTTCCTGAGCATTGACGCCCAGCGGTGATGTGAATGGGTGATGCATGGCATGAAGGTTACCCTCATCGTCTTCCTCAAACATAGGGAAGTCCACAACCCATAATGGTGCCCACGCTGACTCATCGGTAAGTTCTAGGTCTTTACCCAATTTAAGGCGAAGTGCTCCCATCGCTTCCGATACTGTGTTCGCTTTGTCTGCACCAAATAAAATAATATCGCCAGATTGAGCTTGGGTACGATCTAAAATGCCTTCAATCACTTCTTCGTTCAAGAATTTAGCAACAGGTGACTGAATACCATCCATACCTCCAGCGCGATCATTCACCTTCATCCACGCTAGGCCCTTGGCACCATAGATTCCAACAAACTCACCATAACCGTCAATTTGCTTACGAGTTAACGAAGCACCGCCTGGAACTCGGATAACAGCAACACGGCCTTTCTCATCATTAGCTGGACCAGAGAAAACTTTGAATTCAACATCTTTAACTAGGTCAGCAACGTCAACTAGCTCTAACGGGTTACGCAAATCAGGCTTATCTGAACCAAAGCGACGCATTGCCTCAGCAAAAGGCATTACTGGGAAATCACCCAAATCAACATCAAGCAGCTCCTGCCACATATCACGAACCATTTTCTCTGTCGTGGCTCTAACCTCATTTGCCGTCATAAATGAGGTTTCAATATCAATCTGAGTAAACTCTGGCTGGCGATCGGCACGCAAGTCTTCATCACGGAAGCACTTTACGATCTGATAATAACGATCAAAACCAGACATCATTAGCAACTGTTTAAAAAGCTGCGGAGATTGAGGTAGCGCGTAAAAGCTGCCTTTATGAACACGACTTGGAACTAAATAGTCACGAGCACCTTCAGGGGTCGCTTTGGTGAGTACTGGTGTTTCAATGTCAAGAAAACCATTTTCATCTAAGAATCGACGCACGAAGCTAGACGCTTTTGCTCGCAGCTTAATACGGTCACTCATTTCTGGACGACGTAAGTCTAAGTAACGGTACTTAAGGCGTTGCTCTTCTGTATTTTTCTGATTGAAGTCTAAAGGAAGAACATCGGCGCGGTTTATAATTTCTAAACCTTTAGCAATAACTTCGACTTCCCCAGTCGCCATGTCTTTGTTGACCTGACTATCCGGACGGACTCGAACTTCACCGGTAAGATTGATACAGAACTCATTACGAAGTGTATTGGCCACTTCATACGCATCTGCCATATCTGGATCCACCACTACCTGAACAATGCCTTCACGATCTCGCATATCAATGAAAATTAGTCCACCTAAATCGCGGCGACGATTAACCCAACCGCAAAGTTCTACAGTTTGTCCTGCGAGGGACTTGTTCAAGTGACCACAGTAATGGGTACGCATAATGAATTTCCCAATCTCTTTTAGTATGTTAATTACTACCCATCGGTGATAACTTTACCGACAGTGCAAAGCTCCATTTATACGCTGAAAGTGTCTTAAAATCGACTACTCAACGCACAACTTATTGCGATTTATCATCTATTGGTGCTTTTTACACCAATAGAGGGCTAAAACAATAGCAATACGAAAAATTGGCGCTGATTATAGCCTTATTCAGGGTGATTCGGCAAAATTCTAATCAATCATTATTCGAAATACAGATATGAATGCTTATCCAGTCAGGCTCGGACTCACTATGTGGTCTCATAATAATTGGCAGCAAACTTTTTACGGCAGTGGCACAAAGCCCAATGAGCGATTAGAAAAATACGCCAGCGTCTTTCATACGGTAGAAGGCAATACCACGTTTTACGCGACACCTAATGCCGCAACAATCCGTAACTGGCACGCATCAACACATGATGAGTTCCGCTTTACCTTTAAGTTACCCAAAAACATCACACATCAGCAGATGTTGCGCGGTTGCAAAGAGGAATTGTGTGATTTTATATCCATCATGGAACCATTACATCATCGAATTGGACAATGGACAGTTCAGTTGCCAGCGGCCTTTGGCCCCGAACATTTGAGCCAACTTAAACAATTTTGTGCCCTATTTCCTAAAGAATTTCCCATTGGCATAGAAGTCAGACATCCTGCTTTTTTCTTGAAAGGCGATGCGGAACGCTCACTTAACGCTTGGCTCATAGAACAAGAATACGATCGAATCATAATGGATAGTCGGCCTGTGTTTGCCGCAAAACCCGATAACGACGCCATTATCGATGCACAAAAGAAAAAGCCTAAGGTTCCGGTTCACGCACTCGCTACAGCTAGCAACCCTATGGTCAGGTTCATTGGTCATCCACTAGAAAGCAGTAACTATGACTTTTTTGTCCCTTGGCTATCAAAACTTGCAGACTGGGTAAACCAAGGTAAACAACCTTATTTGATGATCCACACCGCAGATAATATCGTTGCGCCTGAGCTGGCAGCAAACCTTTATCGACAACTACAAGAGCAAGTAGCGCTGCCAGACCTAAATAGTTTCCCTGCCCATAGAGAAAACAAACAGATACAAATGTTTTAGCCGTAGACTCAATACACTGTTATTAGTAAAAAATTGCTTAACTCGACAATAATCTAGCTTGTGTTGAAGTCAGCTAGTCATGACGTAAAGCGCTTGAAACATGACAGGAGACGAAAATTCACATAAAATGTGCCGTTTTTTAAATCTATAGGACGGTAAGGCTGATAGCCTTTAGTTGAGAGAAGCTGTTATGAACCCTAAGAGTAACCCTGATACTATATTTTCGACACCAATCGATAAAATTGGGGACTTTACCTTTGATGAACGTGTCGCCGAAGTATTCCCTGATATGATTCAGCGTTCTGTACCCGGCTATAGCAATATTATCTCAGCAATCGGTATGTTAGCAGAGCGCTTTGTCAAACCTTATTCGAATATTTATGATTTGGGCTGCTCACTAGGTGCAGCGACGTTATCCATGCGTCGAAACATCACTCAGGAAGGCTGCCAAATTATTGCAGTCGACAACTCTTCAGCAATGGTTGAGCGCTGCAAACTCCATATCAACGCGTACCGCAGTGATACTCCTGTAAATGTCATAGAAGCCGATATTCGCGATATTGAAATCGATAATGCCTCAGTAGTCGTACTTAACTTTACGCTTCAGTTTTTATCAGCTGAAGATCGCTATGCGTTACTGGAAAATATATACAAGGGTTTACGCCCTGGTGGAATATTGATTATTTCAGAGAAATTTGTCTTTGAAGATACTGTATCCAATGAGCTCCTTGTCGACTTACATCACGACTTTAAACGTGCCAATGGCTACAGCGAACTCGAAATTAGCCAAAAGCGCAGTGCGATAGAAAACATCATGCGCCCTGATTCCAAAAACACACATAAAGAGCGTTTCGCAAAGATTGGCTTTAGTAGCTTCGATGTTTGGTTTCAGTGTTTTAATTTTGGTTCAATGTTTGCGATAAAATAGTCAAACATTGCATCTACTCCTTACATTTACACAAACATACTCAACTCTATTATCAGTGAAATACTATGTTTAACTTTGCCAATTTCTATAAGTTAATTGCAACCGATACTCGCCTTCAGCCTTGGCTTAATGTCCTACCACAACAGCTCACAGATTGGCAGAATTCAGAGCATGGTGACTTTGGTCGCTGGCTCAAGGCTCTTAATAAAATCCCAGTTGGGTCCCCTGACCAAATCGATATAAAAAATTCAGTCACTCTGTCTAATGATACTCCTTTAGATACAGGTGAACTTAAGAAGCTAGAAAATCTACTGCGCACTTTCCATCCATGGCGTAAAGGCCCGTATCACCTACATGATATTCACATTGATACGGAATGGCGAAGCGACTGGAAGTGGGACCGGGTTCTACCTCATATCTCACCATTAGAAAATCGCAACGTTCTCGATGTGGGCTGTGGTAATGGCTATCATATGTGGCGAATGCTCGGAGAAGGCGCCCGACTATGCGTAGGAATCGACCCTTCTCATTTGTTCCTGATCCAATTTGAGGCGATACGCAAACTCATGGGGGATCATCAGGGAGCTCACCTTTTGCCACTAGGAATCGAGCAGCTCCCCAAATTAGAGGCCTTCGATACTGTGTTTAGCATGGGTGTTCTCTACCACCGTCGTTCACCGCTTGATCACCTCATCCAGCTCAAAGACCAGCTTGTTGCCGGAGGAGAGTTGGTACTTGAAACTCTGGTTATTGAAGGTGATGAAACCTCTGTGCTCGTCCCAACAGACCGCTACGCACAAATGCGTAATGTATACTTCTTCCCTTCAGCGAAAGCTCTCAAAGTTTGGTTGGAACAAGTCGGCTTTGAAGATGTCATTATTGCTGAAGAGAATATTACGACGACTGACGAGCAGCGAACTACCTCATGGATGACACATAATTCGCTCCCTGATTATCTCGATCCCAACGACCCAAGTAAAACTAGAGAGGGTCATCCAGCACCTCGTCGCGCTACTCTTGTCGCGAAAAAACCTTTCTAAGACAATTTTTGACAGACTCTTAACCTTTTGAGTCTGTCTCCCCCTTAATCTAAACATCAAAAAGATTTAGAATCGTCTAATAAATGTAAGTCTTTCATATAAGAAAATTAACAACTCGTTGCAGTGCAATTGTGATGGTTTAATTCTGCGAAACTAAGCGGCTTAACCTTTTAATCATTAAAAACTTCAACCTAATTATTAGGATTTTCAATGTTAACCAAATTGGCTCCGGTGATTGCTATAACACTTGTTTCCGGTTGTACTCTTACCAACAGCGAACAATATCACCAAGAAACCTTGGCTGCTATTCATGCTTCTGAAACCAATTCCGCGCAAAGATTTGACCAAATTCAAGCGCAAATGACAGATAAAGATAACCAGATTTCCAGTCTAACGGCGAAAGTTGACTCACTAAGCTCTGAATTACGTATGTTTAGACAGCAATCCAGAAGCCAAGCGGGCAAGCCCCCTACAGAGAATATAAAATCAGCATCGACAAAAGCTCAATCACACTCGACACAAGCACTAACGCTCGGCGAAATTGAAAAGGTAACCATAGGTGCTGTAGAACAAAAATTTGATGCTCGTATCGATACTGGCTCATACACATCATCACTCAACGCCGTCGATGTTGAAGAGTTTGAGCGTAATGGTAAAAACTGGATACGTTTTCATCTCTCCGATGGTAAAACCCCACTAGATGAGAGTAACTGGATTGAAGCCCCTATCATTCGTTTTGCAAAGATACGTCAGGCAACCAATTGTCAACTAGAAAAGCGCCCAGTTGTCGAATTGTGGGTTAGATTGGGCAAGATTCACGAAAAGACACAGTTTACTTTGGCAGATCGCTCCCAAATGATCCATCCTGTGTTACTAGGTCGGGATTTCATCCGAGACATTGCAGTGGTGGATGTAAGTAAAAAATACATTCAAACGGAATTTGAACAAAAATAATAAGGTAGCTTATGACGTCTAAAGTCCCCTTTTACATATCTGTCGCCTTACTCATAGTGGCAGGTATTGCTCTGAGTATGTTTCGTCACCAGACATATGGTGTCCCTTGGACTCCAGGTGAAACTCGCCAGATATGGGATATAGAAGCTCGTGTTGAATTTAACGCTCAATCTAAACCAGTCAAAGCCTCGTTGGCCATTCCTCACACACAAAATGGCTTTACTTTAATTAACGAATCGTCCTCATCATCTGGTTATGGTGTATCTTACGTAAAGTCTGAATTAGGTCGCCGTGCTGAATGGTCGATACGACAAGCTGCAGGTGCACAAACCATTTACTATAAAGCTCAATTTCTTGTTGACCCTCAGGCAAAAGTAAAAACACAAGCACCTACAAAAAAAATCATTTCACCAACCTTTGATGGCCCGACAGAAGCAGCCGCAATATCAATTATAGAACGGGCCAACAAGAGTTCAGCTGACGATATCACTTTCACCCGAGAGCTTATTAAAATACTTAATGACTCAGATAGTCAAAATGCAGGGCTGCTACTTAACAAAATGTCCAAGGTGTCAGCCGTCGACAAAGTCCTCGCCTATGCCAATATACCAAGCAAAATCGTTGGGGTAATTGAGCTAGAAGATGGCCGCCGTCGTCAAACTATCGAGTTGGTGAATCAAGTGTGGGATGGTAGTGAATGGGTGCTATTCAATCCCAAAAATGCCACTCAACCCATTGATAAAAACATATTGGTCTGGGATGAGTCCAACGTATCACTGCTAGACATCGTCGGCGGGCAAAATAGTCAAGTTCATTTTTCGATGATTGCTCAAGACGTGTCTCCAAAGCAAGCAACATTGGATAAAGTCGAAGCGGATGGCCTACTTAACTTCTCGATACACAGTCTGCCGCTTGAAGAACAAGCTATGTTTAAGACCATCATGCTTATTCCGATCGGTGCACTGATTGTTGTATTCCTGCGCGTGATTATTGGCCTTAAAACATCGGGGACTTTCATGCCTGTCTTGATTGCAGTGGCTTTCGTACAAACCCAACTGCTGACAGGGATCGTCGGGTTTTTATTGATCGTCGGAACAGGGCTAATTATACGCAGCTACCTTTCAAGACTGAACTTATTGCTTGTTGCCCGAATATCCGCCGTTATTATCACCGTAATTATGATTATTTCCGTATTTACGGTTGTCGCATTTAAGATTGGTTTAACCGAAGGTCTCTCGATTACCTTCTTCCCGATGATAATTCTATCTTGGACCATTGAACGCATGTCGATTCTTTGGGAAGAAGAAGGCGCTAAGGAAGTGATTCTACAAGGTGGTGGTTCGCTTGCCACAGCGACTCTTGTGTACCTTGCTATGACCAATTCATACATTCAGCATCTGACGTTTAACTTTATTGGTCTTCAGCTGATTGTATTAGCCGGTATCTTGCTACTTGGAACATACACAGGGTATCGCCTGACCGAGCTAAGGCGCTTTAAACCATTAGCGGAGGACTAAACTATGCTGTCACGATTAACGTCGCAGTTTACGTCACCTAATAAGTTACGCTCCAATGGTATTATGGGGATGAACCAACGCAACCATAGCTATATAGGTCGGTACAATGATCGCTCTAAATACCCTTTGGTCGATGACAAACTTAAGACTAAAATCATTGCCCAGCAGCACGGGGCCACAACACCTGAGCTGATCGGTGTGATCAGCCATCAAGCGGAAGTTAAGCACATCCACAACATGGTTAAAGATTGGCCTGGTTTTGTTATTAAACCAGCTCAGGGAAGTGGTGGTAAAGGTATCTTAGTCGTCACGTCTCACCAAAATGGAGTCTACACTAAGCCCTCTGGTGCCTCTATCAACAAACAAGATGTTGAAAGGCATATAAGTAACGCATTAGCTGGTCTATTCTCACTTGGTGGAAAAAACGATGTTGCGGTTGTTGAAAACCTGATTAAGTTCGATGACTGTTTTAATGGTTTTAGCTACGAAGGTGTGCCAGATGTTCGTATCATCGTATTTAAAGGCTACCCAGTGATGGCCATGATGAGATGTTCGACCGCAGCGTCTGATGGCAAAGCAAACCTTCACCAAGGTGCCGTTGGTGTGGGAATTGATATTGCCACAGGCAAAGCGATTAGAGCTGTTCAATTCGATCAACCTATCACTCACCATCCTGATACAAATAAAGATCTTTCGACGTTACAAGTACCACATTGGGAACGTTTATTGACTCTTGCATCTAGTGCTTGGGAAATGACGGGGCTTGGTTATATGGGGACGGATATGGTGCTTGATAAAGAAGAAGGCCCAATGGTTCTTGAACTCAATGCTCGGCCTGGGCTCGCAATTCAAATTGCAAATGGTGCTGGTCTACTCCCGCGCTTACACCATATAGAAAACTTGGGGGCACCTAGAGTCTACCCAGATGCTAGCGAGAGAGTCGCCTACGCAGCCAAACAATTTGGCTCAGCCGCACAGTTCTAGTTAAGTTTATAAAGCGCAAAACGAAAAAAGCTGCTCTACTGAGCAGCTTTTTTTGACTCGGATAGAACCCTTACTCCACGAGCGCTTCTTCAGCTTCTTCCCCCTGATCGGGTTGAGCGAAACCACGCAAACCAACGACATGAACATGCTCGTGATCTTTGAACACCTTACGAACCAGTTTATAGGTCGTCCCTTTTTCTGGGCTGATGTTTTCTGGGGCAGCAATAAGCAACTGCATATCCAAACGATCACACAGCTCAAATAATGTGGAAATAGATTTAGCGTCCAAACGCGCTGCTTCATCCAAGAATAGTAAACGACATGGAACAATATCTTTGCTTCGCAAACGCCTTGATTCTTCTTCCCAGCTTTGAACAACCATAAGCAAGATAGATTGGCCCGTACCTATAGCTTCACCAGTAGAAAGAGCACCGGATTCAGCTTGTAACCAACCGTCAGAACCACGGCACACTTCAACACTCAATTCTAGATAATTGCGGTAATCTAGCAGCTCCTCGCCTAATACTTGCGGGCTGCGTTGCCCCATATCAATATGAGGGTTAACGCGCTGAAATAACTTTGCCATTGCCTCAGAAAATGTATGTCGAGTTGTTTCAAACAGGTCCTTGTGCTGCTCTTGCTGCTGCGCTAGACCGTTAAGTAAAACCTCGTGGCTCTCACGAATTTTCACATTCAGACGTACGCCTTTGACTTGTCCAAACGCGATGTTTGATAGCCCTTGGTTGAGCATTCGAATACGGTTTTGCTCACGCTGAATGGTTTTTTTAATAATACTCGCGACCGATTCAGAGCTGATAGCTAAGCGATTTTCTCGCTGACTTAACTCTTCACTTAATCGTGCCAACTCAACTTCCATTTCTTCAATGGCTTCAACTGGATCGTCTGTTCGAATGATGTCTTGACGAATACGCTCTCGTAAATGCTGATAAACAGCGATATAAAAGAGCACCTTACGCTCTGGACGTGCGTTATCTTCAGACAAACGAAGCGCATCACGTAAGTCTTCATTATCAGCAACAGCAAGACGCAAAGCACCAAGTGATTTATCCGACATAGAGCGAAGTTCATCTGCCGACAAATAGGCCAGTTCACGCTTATGCAATCGACGCTCTACATCATTTTCACGAGCTAAACGCAATACTGAGCACCAGCCAGCCTTTGCTGCCACAACGAAAGTTCGAATCTCAACATAGTCCTTTTGTACTTTCTTGAGACGTTTTGCTAGCCCCTTCATTTCTAATTCAGTTGAGGTAATCGTCCGTTCCAGTTCACTCTTACGGCTGCGTGAGGTGTGCATACGTTCTTGCAACTCATCACGGCGACGAATAGCACGCTCCTTGGCACCTTCGTCTGCATGAACACCAAACTCCTGAAGCTCTTGCTTAAACTCTTGTACCGTTTCTTGCTTGGCTTGATGAGAACTTTTTAACGATGCCAGTACTTGATGGTACTGGTTCATTTGACCCTGTGACTGCTTTAACTCATCACGGGAACGTGTACGTTGCCGCTCTGCCTGCACAAGTTTAGTCTTAAGTTGTTCACTTAATTCACTGCTTTTATCGAGTAATTCGATGGAGTCTGAATAGGCAAAATGATGACGACGCTCAACAAGATCAGATACAGCGAAAATGCGCTTTTTGAGCTCCTGTAACTGAGAGTCTTGTGCTCGATACTCAGCTTCAAGAGCATCAAATTCTTCCGGATCAACTTCAAGAGCAGATGAGATTTTTTGCAGTTCAGCGAGAGACTTGGCATGGCTTGTCAAAAAGCTCTTGGCGTCGACCAGTTGGGTCATTTTCTCCTCAAGGTCTTCAAAACGAGATGCCAGAGACTCATCTTCTATTAACACCATGACAGGTGCCAACTTATCAAGCAAAGTGAGTGCTTGTTTACTCGATACTAACTGAGCTCTATGCTGTTGCTCCTTCGCGTCCAAATCTGTCAAATCTCGTACAATTTGGTTACGCTTATCACGAGCTAAAGCCAAAGCTTGTTCTGGATCAGATTCAAAGGCTACTTGAATATGCTGCGCCACAAATTGGTTAAACGTTTGATATAAACGCTGCAATTTCTGTGAGTCAAATGCAGCTTTCGCATGTTGTTCGACTACTTCCTCTCGTTCATCACGCAATAGTTCTAAACGCTGCTCTCGAGCGGCTCGACCAAATAAAGGAATTTCAGGAAAACGTGAATAACGCATTTGTCGATCGTTCATGCGAACACATACTGCGCCTTGTAACTCCTCTGCATCAAAAGAGCTGTCATCAAAAGCGTCTATATCACCTTCGATGATATAAAGATCTTCAGGACAATCATCTAACTCAACTAGTTTTGCTTCAATATCCGTCAGATCTGACACAACAATCGCATGTCGTGAAGGGCCATACATGGCACTAAAATAAGGTGCATCATCTATGGTAATGTCATCATAGATTTCTGATAACAATACACCGCCTAGTGTATCCGCTAGCCCTTTCAGACGCGGATCATTTGAGCCACCTGGCGATGCTAGCCTTTCTATCTCACTATCCAATTGAGCTCGGCGGTCACCCAGCTTCTCTTTCTCTAATGTCTGACGCTTTTCTTGCTCTAGCACAATTTGCATATGCGACATAACAGCTTGCTTGTCGTATAAGTCTGCGCCACTTTGCTCTTTGATATTTTCTAAAGCATCATGGGCAGCAATCCAAGGTGGTGCAATCTCCTCGAGGCGTTGAATCTCTATGGACAAGTCTTGCTCGCTACGACGCTTGTCAGTACGACTCTCGCGTAGCGTTTCCAACTCAAGTTCCAATGACTCAACTTGAGCCAACTTTGCCTCACGTTCTTGCTCGAGCGTGGATTCATCCATAAGTTGGATATGGTGCTGTTTATGATAGGTATCAAGCACTTCCTTAGCCTGTCGTTGCTGACTAAGCCGACGTTCTAAATCTCGATGCTGCGCGTACCATTGCTGTTCATTACTAACGATTTGTTCTGCATCTCTGGCTTGATTAATGAGCTGCTTAGCGAGCATAGAAGCATCTTTACGTTCTACATCAGAACCTAAGATTTTTCTGACCAGTTGCAGAGCTAATTCAAATTGCTCAACCGCAGCAGATGACATATCGAGCTTGTGTTTGACAGCAAGTAAAGAAGAGGTGTTTTCAGATTCTTGATCTTTGAGGTGAGATACTACAGCATGAGCGCTATCTGCGGTCAGCTCATCATCATCAAGTAACGACTTAGCTTTTTCCAAAGCCTGCACTGCTTGCTGATATTGGAGCGCTCGTGTCTGCTGAACATCTAATGCTTGTTGGTAATCGGCAAGCTGGGTCTTTAGGCTATCAACTTCTTCTTCAGCAATTGAAGCTTGTTCTTCGATGATAAGAACACGTTCCTGAGCCTCCTCGACCACCATCATCTGTTCTTCAAGACGCTCACTGAGCTCTAGCAAGTCTTCTTGATAGCGCTCAATTTTCTCTTGCTGACGAAGTGCATTTTGTACCAGTTGAAGATGATCAGAAGCTGCCTGATAGTCTTGCTCTAAGCCAGATTCAGTCTCAACTAAAAGTTCAAGTTCTTGCTGGACTCTGTTAAGTAAATTATTTTGCTCAACTAAAGTTTCTCGAGAACCGAAAAGCTCTGTACGAAATGAGAGTGTTTGCTCTAATTTACTGCGGCGCTCGTTAGCATGACGCATATAGTCAGCGGCAACATAGTTAGTTGATTCTGTGATAAGGTGCTTAAATAAATCACGGTCAGTTTGAGTTGTTTTAATTGCCTCAAGTGTCATGCGATTTTCACGAAGCGCCGACTCCATATCTTGGAAGGCTTTTTTAACCCCGCCATTTTGAGGTAACAAGTAGTCACGCAGCGAGCGTGTAATTGCGCTAGAAATACCACCATAGAGTGACGCTTCAATCAATCGATAGAATTTCGAACGGTCACCGGAGTTGCGCAATTTTTTAGGGATAACACCAAACTCGAACATCTGAGCGTGATAGTCAACAATCGAGTTAAATACTTTAAGCTGAACACCTTCGTAGTCAGCGATACATTGCTTGATCTCATTAATTTGACGCACCCGAGCTTGGGTATCGGAAACACTTTCAATCAAGATGTCGGTTGGCTTGACGTGACTGGGTAGTCCTTGAATCACAAAAGGTTTGATATCAACTTTCTTATCTCGGCCAGCCACTTGCTGCAACTTAACAGCAAAAAGTAAACGTTGATTACGTGAGTTAACCACATCCAAAGCAGCGTAGCAGGCTCCAGGCTGCAGTTTGCCATACAGTCCCTTATCTCGAGAAGATTGGCTGCTGCCTGCTTCTGTTGTGTTTCGAAAATGCAGTAAAGTTTGATCCGGAATGAGCGCGGTAATAAAAGCAGCCATTGTGGTTGATTTACCCGCCCCATTACCACCTGACAAAGTGGTTACCAAACCGTCGATATCAAATGTTCTGGCAAAAAAGCCGTTCCAATTGACCATGGTCAGAGATTGATATTTACCTCTTTCAATCATGCATCACCTTCTTCTACATTGTCCGATTGATACGACTCATCATTTTTTTCTGTTAACAAACTCACTTGACTTGGTTCTTTGGTATGGACCACGGCTTCACCATCTCGGATCAAACGCAGTTGGGCTTCACGAATATCATCACCCACACGGACATCAGCACCAAAGCGAAAAACAGATTCACTAATACTGAATTTGCCTGTTTCACCAATATTGATGATCATACCAAGGCGCCTTAGACGACGAAGAGAAGTACGTACCTTGTCAAACAGCTTCTCTTTATCCAGATCTGAGCCTGTCGCTCTGTTAGTCACTAGCTTCATGAGTTTCTTTTCATCAGATAAAGCTAGCAGCTCTTCATACAGCTCTTGGTTAGTAAAAATACCTTCGTGAGCCAATCGCTCAGGGCTTAGATATAAGAAACACAGCACCTTGCCAACCAACATGTCTAACTCAGACAAGACGCTTCGGTTGATAAGCGAAGTGGAGCGAGGACGAAGATAGAAAAAACCTTCAGGTGCTTTGATAAGCTCAGTGTTGTAACGCTGATAGAACGAAGATAATTCAACTTCAAAATCAGACAACAAGGCGTGATTGTCGAGATCATCTGTTGATATATGTCTGCCAGATCGCAACATGCTATCTAACATAGGAAATAAAGGATTTGAAATCGCTTTAGCCAGTTTCTCTGGCATGTAATCATTAGTATCTGTCGATAACATTTGCTTGTACCTTTGCACCATATTGGTTAATCGCGTGCCAATCAGGCTGAACAGCCTGATAATCAGACTCGGAATACCCGAGCCGTACCGCTTGGTCAATCACAATACGCGCTAAATCAAAATGATGGGTTCTTGGATGCTGAGCTAAATACTCTCGTAAAACATCACCTAAGTGGATTGGTGTACCCTGCTCTTTGTGAACTTTTAGCATACTACTGATACGTTCAGACAGATCATTATTTACTTTCTGATACTCTTCATATTCCACTTCCAATGGAACCTGGCCTGTGACTTCATCATCTCTTAGTACTAGGGCTTCGTCCCTAAGGTCAACCAACCTTTCGGCATCTGCATGAGTAAGAAACCAAGGGGATTCATCATAGTCTTTGATTGATTGACGCAAACGCGTGCTAAAGGCACGATTTTTATCCATATCAATCGCAGTCCTGATAAATTTATGCACATGCCTGTCATAGCCAATCCACAAATCAATCGCTTGTTGCCCCCAGCTGGTTATTCGGTCCAGCTTCATTTGTAATCCAAATAGTGCTTCTTCAATAAACTGCAACGATTCCTGCCCATAAACAATCTCTTGAATGTCTAGGATCTGTGTTTGCAGTTCATCACTGGCCGCCTGCAACGTATCTTGGAGCTCGCGCAAAGTATTCGATGTTTCGGAAAGTAAAGCTTCACAATTATTTATGGCTTCGCGCCAGTCTTTATTGAGCAGCTCAGCAATTTGAATTTTGACTGCCTGCTGTTGCTCATCCATAACTCGCTGGTTGAGATCAATTTGATCAAAGATTTCACCCACAGAGTATTTTAAGACGCCAAATACGTTCTTCTTCCAATGAGCTGGTGTGCCACCCTTTTGTGCCGATTCAATCGCTTTTGACATTTCATCAGCCACCATAGAGAGCTGGATTGAAAGCCGCAGCTTAGAAAACTCTCGATGGCGAAGATAGTAGTCAGTAATTCCAACCGCCAATGGTGATAATCGATAAATACTGGCGCCATCGTTAATTTCGCTAGTAAAACGACTCATTAACCTCTGCTGTACCATGTCATTAATCGCATTGTTGGCTCTAAATGCTGTCGCCTCACCGGTGGATTCAAAGAGACGGGTTACAATTGCGAAAGCATCATGCAATTCACCTTCACCCAACTCTTCGTCAAATCTTTCATTACTCAACACAGCGATTGCAATCAGGAAAGCTAAACGCTCGGTCGTCAAGTTTAATGAGAAGTCGTGCTGCTTTACCCATCCAACCAATTCATCAATTGGCTGTTCAGCAGTACTGGCAAGTATCTCACCCATTATTGTTCCTGTTCTTTTTTGCCCATACGTGTATGTAGCGACCCATTGATAGATAAGGCTCCTGACGACATAACTTTCTTTCAAGTGCCACTACATCTTGTGGTTGGAAATCTCCCATGTATTCTCTGTTTCCAATATAATCACTAAAACAGCGGATACCGGCTTTACCACAAATCTCAAAACCAGATTCCTCTATCCACTGATAAACGTCCTCAGGCTTGAGCCCTTTCTGTGGCTGTAACTTAAACCTCTTTCGATGCGGCATACCATCCAATACGTGTGGGATATTGCCGCACACAACATTTTTATAAACCAGTCCATGATGGTTGTAGAACATGATAGAGGCAGCTCCACCAGGTTTAACTTCTCTCAGTAAGTATTGCAGCGCTGCTTTTGGGTCTACTAACCATTCCATCACAGCATGGAACATCAAAACATCAATAGGTTCTTTGAGATGTTTAGCAATGCTCTGCACGGGTGAATGGACCAAGCGATACTGCTTAAGCAATCCGTTTTTTTCAATATCCTGACGAGCTAGTTGCAACATTTCCGAAGATAGATCACACAAAGTGATTTGATGTCCGAGTTTCGCTAGCTTTTGAGAAATTTGCGCTAATCCTCCTCCAGCATCGAGCACATGGAGGCTTTTCCTGCTACCATTAACTGCAGCAAGTAATTGTTCAAGTTCTTCCCAAACAATCACTTGGCGTATTTCACCTTTATCGGACCCGTAGATATTTTTTGCAAATTTGTGCGCGATATCGTCGAAATTGCGATCTTCAGTCACAGTGGGTTAAGTTATTATGTCGTGTCATACTGCTATTCTGTCACATAGAAAGCAGATATAAAGAAAGATTCTCTTAAATTAAAACCAATTGGTGTTTTTTCGGACTATTTAAGTATGTTTGAGCTTAAAAAAGTGGTGTCATCACTGTTAATGCCTCTACCAGCCATGCTGATCATTGGAATCATCGGCCTGATACTCATTATGTTTACTCGAAAACAAAAAACGGGGTGTTTTGTCGTTCTCTTTTCCTTTTTAGGTATTTTTCTAATCTCTTTTCAGCCTATTACATCGAGGCTTCTTCTCCCTCTCGAACGTCAATACACAGCATTTTTTCCAGTGGATGAAACCATAGATTACGTTATGGTTCTTGGCAGTGGGCATGTGGTAGACGATAAAATCCCTCCGACCTCCGAGCTCAGCCGAACCGGCTTAATGCGGCTTTCCGAAGGAATAAGGGTCATGAGAATGTACCCTGGTTCAAAATTAATTTTATCTGGGTATGCAGGGGGGTCAGAAGTGAGCAATGCCCGGATGATGGCAAAAGTAGCGCTAGCCTTAGGCGTTGCCAAATCTGATATTATTTTGCTGGAAACAGCGAGAGATACGTGGGAAGAGGCTCGGCAAGCTGCAGCCTTTGTCAAACTAAAAAAACTCGTGATTGTCACTTCAGCAAGCCATATGAAAAGAGCGCTAAACGAGTTTTACTCTGCAGGATTAAAGCCCTACCCTGCACCAACCAACTATCTTGCTCAACGTAATATCGACCTTGCTTGGTCTAAATATGCACCCAAAGCAGTATACCTTGAACAAACCGAAGTTTATTGGCATGAAACGCTTGGGTTGATATGGCAAACGCTGCGTGATTGGGCTTCAAATAGTGACCACAAGGCAGGAATTGCATCTGATAACCCTGTCTCAGATGGCGATGCATAGCATACTTTAGTATACCGAGTTTCTCTCGGTATACCCTTTTTAGTTAGTCTCCTGCAAACATATAACCTTCACCATGAACTGTCACAAAGAGTTGAGGGTTTTTGGGGTCACATTCCATTTTAGCTCTCATACGTCTAATAAGGACATCGATAGTACGATCATTAGGCGCGTCAACTCTATGGCTGATCATATTGAGAATTTTTTTACGGCTCAATACCTGATTAGGGTAGGAAGATAACGCGACTAGCAGTTCATATTCTGCCTTAGTCAATTTAACTGGCTTACCTTCTTTGCTTAACGCTCGCCTTGATACATCGAATGTCCAGTGTGAAAAGCGAACAACCTTGTTGTTATCTATAGCTTGCTTTGCTTCACTGCCCAATTGGCGAGCTAAGCCTATGCGCCAGAGTAAATTCTTGACTCGAACAACCAACTCTCTCAATTCAAAAGGTTTGGTTACATAGTCGTCAGCTCCCATTTCCAGCCCTACGATCTTATCTATGTTATCGGTCCGCCCAGTCACTAAAATGATTCCTATATCTGACTGGCTTCGAAGTTCGCGGGTCAGTAAAAGTCCATCTTCACCTGGTAAATTAATATCCAGTAACACCAAGTCAATAGTACTTTTTTTTATAGCCTCACGCATTTCTTCACCATCTTCAGCTTCAGATACTTGATAGCCTTCATGCTGAAAGTAGCCAACTAATTTACTACGAGTCACTGCGTCATCTTCGACGATTAATACGTGATAACCCATTTACACCACTACATACACCTAACTTGTTAGCTCGTATTCTATTCATAATCTGTTACAATTCTAGTACTTACGCCAGTTATAGGTACAAACAATCTCTTTTTTTGATTTAAAACAACCTAAACGAACCAAAATTGATATTTTATCTATGATTTACCCTTAACAACGAGTGAGCATCGTGTTTTTTAGCTCATCGCTTACGCTCCATTTTCAGGTTTATGGATAATTACAAAAAGAAGTAACAGAGTGATTCCTGTTTATTTGTACTCTGTTAACCAATTACCCTTCGAGCGACATTAGTACATACCAATACTGAGAAGTAGCAACTAAGCGATCAGCTTATTTAAATTCTGGAGAATATTATCTAATGCAAGACATCAAAGACTTCAATGAGAAACGTGCTGAAATCTATTGGTGGTTATCAAGTTTACTCGCCAAAGAACTTTCTGCTGAAGTACTTGAAGAGTACCATTCCCCCCAAATTCGCTCTTTTCTTGCAGGACTGGGAGAAAACCAGCATTTAAGGCCTCATGTAAATAGATTAGTTAACGCACTTAATCGTCTGCTTGACAGGAGCAACGCTCAACTTGAGCTTGCTGCTGATTTTTGTAATCTGTTTCTAAAATCTGACAAAGATTCTGCACTACCCTACGCATCTATCTATATTGGTCATTCAGGACTGCTCAATGATCAACCTGCTACAGAAATGGAAAACTTAATGCTCCAACACCAAATTGAGGTGAATAAAGTCATTAATGAACCCGCTGATCACATTGCCGTAGAGTTAGACTTTCTTGGCCACCTCATTATTTGTTCCAACCAGTTAAAGCAGTCGAAAGAGTTGGAAGCATCGATGCAAGAACAAGCACAATTTATTAATAGGCACCTTCTAACTTGGATACCCTCATTTGTCGATAGGTGTAAAAAAATTGATGACTTTGGCTTTTATGCATCCGTGACAGAAATCCTGCTTGCCTTTATCAAGCAGGACTATTGCTATCTAAAAGGTGAGTAGTTAGGCACAAATATGTGATGGTAGGCCCTCTACGAATTGGGTTTTTGTTTGCCCTTGAAGTCTTTGCGATATAAAATCGAGAGCGAAAACGATAAAAACTGACAGAACTAGAGATAAACCGCTAAATAGGGCGGTTTTTGTGTTTCTGATACTTACTGCCCACTTACACCATTTTGGATGCAAGTTCACGGCAGTCATCGACAGGACAGAACCTTATGGCCACTATAAAAGACGTGGCACGCTTAGCTGGCGTGTCTACAACCACAGTTTCTCACGTAATAAATAAAACTCGCTTTGTTGCAGAAGCGACACAAGAGAAAGTGATGGAGGCAGTTACTGAATTAAACTATGCGCCAAGCGCTGTTGCGAGAAGCCTAAAATGCAACAGTACTCGCACTATTGGTATGCTCGTCACTCAGTCTACTAATCTTTTCTTTTCCGAAGTGATCGATGGTGTCGAGAGTTATTGCTACCGCCAAGGTTACACTCTCATACTGTGTAATACAGGTGGGATATATGAAAAGCAACGTGACTACATACGCATGCTCGCCGAAAAACGTGTTGATGGTATTCTGGTAATGTGTTCCGACTTAACGGAAGAACTCAGCGAAATGCTTGACCGCCAAAAGGATATTCCTAAAGTCGTTATGGACTGGGGCCCTGAAAGCTCTCAAGCTGACAAAATAATCGATAACTCCGAAGAAGGCGGCTATCTAGCAACCAAGTTCCTTATCGATAAAGGCCATAAAGATATTGCTTGCCTTAGCGGACATTTTGAAAAAGCAGCGTGCCAAGAACGTATACAAGGGTTTCGCCGAGCAATGGGGGAAGCTAACCTAAACATTAATGAAGATTGGATTCTCGAAGGTAACTTTGAATGCGATACCGCTGTACTAGCAGCAGATAAAATTGTCGCTATGGATGATAAACCAACCGCAGTCTTTTGTTTCAATGACACTATGGCTTTGGGCCTTATGAGCAGATTGCAGCAAAAAGGAATTCAAATACCTGAGCAAATTTCAGTTATTGGCTATGACAATATAGAGCTCGCTGAATACTTCTCTCCACCACTTACTACTGTGCATCAACCTAAACGTCGCGTAGGTAAAAACGCGTTTGAAATTCTTTTGGAGCGCATCAAAGACAAAGAGCATGAAAAGCGTGTTTTCGAAATGCATCCAGAGATCGTTATTCGTGATACGGTTTACGATTTAAGTGAATGAAGACAAATCGGCTGATAAGTTAAACTATTAGCCGAACCTATCATTTTGACACAAAATATTTGGAGCGGTGTCACACTTATCCAATCGTGATGTGATACTTACCTCAAATCTTATTTATTCTTAAAGTGTTCGACTAATGCCACGAACAGGGCAAACCATCTCGAAAGAGTGGGACGCAAAGCTTCCGGCCTGACTCAGGGAACTGAAAGGTAGCGGAGTTGCCGATGGGCAAAAATGCAAACAATCATACTGTTTAAAACAATACATGGACTGGTGATTTGAAATTTCGGTAACCAAACGTATTTGTTCTAACGAATGTATGGCACCTTTTTTAACATTTTACCTGCATTATTTTGCTAATCTCTCGGACCTGAATTTGGTGGCGTATAATAATATATACACCGAGATAAAACAGCATGGATAAACCAATACTTAAAGAATCGATGCGACTTTTTGATCAGCTTGGTCAGATAAAATCGCGCTCGATGTTCGGCGGATTCGGCATCTTCGCAGACGACACAATGTTCGCATTAGTCGTTAACGATAAGCTACACATCCGCGCCGATGATAAACTAGCCAATCAATTCCAAACTGAGGGCCTAGCTCCTTACGTTTATAAAAAACGTGGGTTCCCCGTCGTAACTAAATACTTTGCTTTGACTGATGACATCGCATCTTGTGAAGAGCGAGCGCTTTCTTTGGCCTATAGATCTTTGGAAGTAGCTAAGAAAGAAAAGACCTCCCAAGCTAAAGCTAGGCCAACTCGGCTTAAAGATTTACCTAACCTTCGACTTGCAACAGAACGCATGTTAAAGAAAGCCGGAATTGATAGCGTTGAAAACTTGGAGCAAGCAGGCTCAGTAAAGGCGTTTAAGGCGATCCAAGCAACGCATTCAGCGGAAGTTTCAATCGAGTTACTCTGGGCTTTAGAGGGAGCAATAAAAGGTAAACATTGGTCAGTTATTCCCCCAACTCGAAGAGCAGAGTTAGAAAATCTTCTTAATAGCTAATCGCGACAAAATTTAAACTAAGCCAACCAGTGAGGTTGGCTTTTTTATTTTCTTTTTGAAATTTTACTGCTCTTCAACTGTTCTTATCTTCATATGCCTTTACCCACACCTAGGAAGTCTTTATGAATAAAAAACTTGTGTTAGGAGTTCTACTAGTCGGATTGATTGTTTTTCTTGGCATCAACTTTGGCCAATATCTCACTTTAGAAAACGCTAAAGCTCAGCAAGCCTCACTATCTGAATTTATCAGTAACAACTTTGTATTAGCCGCAATTAGTTATTTTCTAGCCTACGTTGCCATCACTGCTTTTTCCATACCAGGCGCTGCCGTAGTGACGCTTCTTGGTGCTGCTTTATTCGGCTTTTGGACCAGTCTTTTACTTGTTTCTTTTGCTAGCACCATAGGTGCCACTCTCGCCTTTCTCAGCAGTCGTTTTCTACTTCGAGATTGGGTTCAAACCAAGTTTGGCGACAAGTTAAAAGCGATCAATGACGGAATGGCTAGAGATGGGGCATTCTATTTATTTTCGCTTCGCCTAATACCTGTATTTCCTTTCTTCCTAATAAATCTTCTAATGGGGCTAACACCAATATCTACGGCTCGCTTTTACCTAGTCAGCCAATTGGGCATGTTACCCGGTACCGCTGTTTACCTTAATGCGGGTACACAGTTGGCACAAATAGAAAGTTTATCTGGCATAGTATCTGCACCAGTATTGCTATCGTTCGCATTGCTAGGTTTATTCCCTGTTGTAACTAAATGGGTGATGAGCAAATTTAAGGGAGCAACACAAGCCCAAAATGGAAGTTAGTTTTGAAGATTTACTCAGCACCAACAACCCCAGAAGTTCACATTGTCTGTGAACTTCTAAAGTCACAACGCATAAATTGCCGAATCATTGGAGATGGCATTGTAGGACTGCAAGGAGAAATCCCTTTCGATGACAATACATGCCCATTTATTTGGCTGCTAGATATCAGTCAATGCGAGCAAGCGAGGTATATAATCCAACAATACGAGCAACAAACCCCATCAAGTATTAGATGGCAATGTAACCAGTGTGGGGAGCTTAATGAAGAGCAATTTGGGTTGTGTTGGAAATGCGGTGAGGCCAATCAAGATTGATCGGACCTGTTTGCTTTTAAAGCGCCTTAAAGGCGCTTTATACGTTCTCGCTATACTGTTCTAGGACAAACGCATTTGCTCTATTGCAAACTTCGCAGTAACTGAGCGATGATCACTGCCAAATGAGGGACCGACAATCGAATTACCTTCCGGCACAATTTTACAGTTAACTAGTGCCTTATTCTTGACATCGTTTTTTGGCGTAAGAATGACAACACCATCAAGATAGCCAGTTTGCATTTCACCATTTCTCTGTCTTTTAGAGCCTGGCTTAGCTTCAACGTTCAAGCCGGCCTCCCACTTGTATGTATTCTCCTGCGGAGATATAACGGGCAGTGTAATTTCATATTTAAGAGGTACTCCCAACTCAGATCTAAAACTTGCTTCATCTTGTAGTGCTCTGATTAAACGGCCCTGTAGCTTTCTATTTCGAGTATTAAAATCACCAGCGATAATAATATGATCTATGTCGGTATGTTTGTTGTTAATTTTGCATAACAAGTCATTTATTTCTTTTTTTCTTTCATCTTGGTCTCGTGAATCAAGGTGAATATTTACCATAGCTATTTTCATATCACCAATGCTTTGTATAGTGATAGTTCCGCCTTTATTCGGGTTATTAAACATATCCCTATAGGTAAATCGATCGATAATAATAGGTGCTGTTACGCCTTTTTTAACCAGTGTTATCTGAGCTGTTGAAGCAGGGTTAGTAATCAAAGATAGCAACTCTTTAGGCTTAGTCACCGTCAGCATTTTTTGGGCACTATTATAAACAATCACATACTGTGACTGACTAAGGGAACTTCTCATAGCACCCGAGAGATTTTTCATCTCCTCAGTTGATATAAAAATTATATCAGATGTACTGTTATTCACTATCGAGTCACACATCAATTTGCTCATTTGTCTATTTGCATTATTATGAGTGAATACTTGAATCGTTTTAGCTGGTTTGGTGCGCTCGAGCGAGACAGAGGCTGCATTAGTTAAACAATCATCAGCACTATTTTGATCTCGAGTATCTATGCAACAATTAAATACTCGAGCAATATCTGGAGTCAATCGTCCTGATTGCCTACTTTCATTTCCCATATCATTATTTTGAAAGGAATATTTTGAGTTAACTTCCATTTTTATACCCATAGTGAGGTTCAAATGGAAAATAATATAGACATATTTAAGATAAAACTGTGCGCCCTAACATTTATTAATTAAACATTTATTTATTTTTCATTTCAAAATAATAATAGATGATAAGAAATATAATTCTTAAATCTAGATTTTGAATTAAGATCTCTATAGAGAATTTATATCTATAATTTCATTAAGTAACAGCGAACATAATAGTAATCTATTAGCACCATGCTCGACTTATACACATTATTGTGTACACATTTGACGCACTCTTATGGGTAGTTCTGATGAGTGAATTTTTGTGACACTGTCGTCGCCACTCCATACATACATATTGATCAACTGAGATAAGGGCGTTTTTACATAACCATCGCTTGTCACAGACCAGTCGGGGCAAATAACCACAGTTCCTGGAAGTTCAAGCTCACTATTCAGAAGTGTTGATGAGCTGGTCGTATGCCAATAGATAATGTTATCTAACGGGATTTGGTGATCCATCAATATACTTCTCACATAAGATTTGGTCAAAGTACTTGAAAAAACGACTCTTGTTGGAGTGCTAGAACAACTTCTAGAGCGGACAATACTATAACTAACTGTGTCTAGATGATGAGATGTTCCACGACCTTTAGGTAGTCTTTCGGTTGTAAATATAAGATCATATTCTTCTACTGGAGGGCTATGTTCAAGGCTAAAGCTAGTGAATGAAAGCTCACGATAGTCAAGAGTTTCAAATTCCTTCAAAACACATTCAATCACCCGCGGACAAAATACATCTTCTACTGCTATATTAAGGCGTCGACCTAAGTTTACGCTTTTCAATTGCTCAAATAAGCTTTCATTCATACTTAGCATCTTTTTAGCATGCTCTAAAAGGATTTTTCCATGCTGAGTCCTGAGGGATCCCCTCATAAATCCGCCAGTGCATAGCCATCTTTTAAGAGCT
>NZ_JAYQDQ010000019.1:0-54250 GCF_038138445.1 Vibrio sp. | reverse complement strand
TTGGAACTTCAAACATTAACAACACCGCCCCGTGGGTTCATGGGGCGCATACGTTAAAAGCTCCCTCACGTTCGAAGCCTTCATAGAAAGTTGCCACATTATGTCGTGCCGAGTAAATGTTCGTGACCGTACTGGCTACACCATAAATTTTGCCATCAAATATAAGAGGACTTCCGCCATCACCTCGAGTAGCTCCATACTTAGTGACAAAACCACTGCTTTCATCTAGTGAATACTGAGGATGAGAGGGTGGCAGAGATGGGTTCTCGACACTAATAGTGTACTGTGTCTGACTTATCGGTTCTCTTCGGTTTTCAAAAGCCCACTCCAAATAGTTACACCTAGCCTCATCACCTGTTGTGCTTGACTGGTTGTAGTAGTTATTTGAGTAATTAGGAGAATTTGGACATTCAGAGAAATAAGCCTCTATATAATAAGCCTTAGAGTTCTCTTTGGCGGCTACTTTCGCAGGGATGGGCATTTTTTTCAATTGGCCGGAAGAATACCCCAGAGGGTATACATCCGCACCTAATGGGATACCCCCTTCTGCAACAGGAAGATACTCGACATTATCCGGCGTACCATCAAGTTCCAAAATAGCAATGTCGTAGTACTGACCTGGCTCGTCAAAAGTGTATAAGTCATTAGCAAAATAATGCTTAACTACCTTTTTACTTTCACCGCTTACAGTTCCATCATTATTCGTAGAGTATAGAAAATGAGCATCCATGTTATCGACAGCGCAATATGCAGCGGTTAAAACAGTATTTGGAGCAATAAGCGCCCCACTACACGTAGTTCCACCAGAGGCAGTAGATAAAAACACCATATAAGATTCGTCTTGAGGGCTTACTTCTACTCCATTATAAACTGCGTAAACCTGAGAAGAATAAATTGTGATACTAGCAGCGATTGGAATAATGCAAGACAATATATTTTTTTTCATAGTTATTCCTTTTAATGATTTAAGTATGTGAATAAAAAGAGTGATGTTTTTTAAAACCACTCTTCACTTAAAATATATAATTTAGTTAATTAAGTAAATTAACCTTTACTTAATTAACTATTAATCAAAAATAACAAATAAAACCTCATTGAAAAATTTAACGCACAGACCAAGAGCAAAAATAAAAATCCATTTAAATCATAGCTTTAAGATAAAAAGAAAAATTTAAGTCAAGTTTGTAATTATTTTATCATTTGCGATATCAATTCACAAAAACAATTAAAACACTTTCAAAAGTTAAACGTTAAATTAAATTTAAACCTAATGCTGACAGAAATAAAAATAAAGAATCTCTATTTTTAACTTTAAAGAACTCAAAGAGTAACTTGTATTAATCTAATGGGATAGAAGAAATGAAACCAAGTAAAAATATTTTAAGAATTACAGTAGGCACGTCGCTGTTAGCTATTTTTCCGACTTATGTGTCCGCTCATGGTTGGTCTGAGTTTCCAAAAGCTCGACAAACCATCTGTCATGATCAAGGAGGATTATGGTCCGGTAGCCCACCCAACGCAGCTTGTGCAAACGCTAAGGAACTTTCTGGTCAATATCAGTTCGTTCAAAGACACGAATACTCAAAAAACGTCATAGATTATAGAAACGCCAATGAGGTCAGACGGCTTATTCCTAATATCGTGGCTTTACTCAATATTGTTCAGTTCCGAAAGTGGCGAACTCTACGGCTGCCTTATTGCTAGCATACTCCTGAAGTCATCAAGCCCAACTAAATATAAGGAAGGCATAAAATGTTTAAGAGTATGCATAATATGGAAAATCCGTTAGTTATTTGTAATGTTTGGGATGCTGCAAGTGCGGTAATCGCCCAAAACAGCGGGTTTTCAGCGATTGGTACTTCCAGTGCTGCGATAGCAAAAAACCTAGGTAAGGAAGATGGAGAAAATATTAGCTTTGAGAGCCTATTGTCGATTGTCGATATCATCCTCAAATCAACGACCTTACCTTTAACTGTAGATATTGAGTCTGGTTACGGACATACGCCGGAGGCCATAGCAGGTAATATTATAAAGCTTACCAACCTTGGTGTTGTTGGCATAAACATTGAAGACAGCCTTGTAATAAAAGGCGAAAGACAACTCTGTGATCAAGTGGTATTTGCCAAAAGACTGGAACAAATACGAAAGCAACTTAGCGATGCAAATATTGACGTCTTTATTAACGTCAGAAGTGACACCTATCTACTCAATGTCACACACCCTCTCGAAGAGAGCATTGATAGAATAAGCAAATATCAACAGTCAGGCGCCGATGGAATCTTTCTACCATGTATCGAAACCTCCAGCGATATACAATCAGTAGTCACTAGTACATCACTGCCAATCAATGTCATGTGTATTCCAAACCTGCCCACTTTTTCAGAACTCAAAAGCCTCGGCGTAAAACGCATTAGTATGGGAAATTTTGTACACGAAGTAATGCTTGACTCACTGAGTTCTATGTTGATATCGATAAGTCAGGAGCAATCTTTTAAAGGGTTATTTCAATAGTCTAAGACCCTTCAAAAGTAGTAGTGTCGATGGAGCTGCTCATCGACACTGCTCTCACTCCTTACTATACGCTTACCATTAAACCGGACTAATCATTTTTCACCGTACTGACACGGCAAGTATTTCCATTGGAGGTTTAATTGCTGCGTGCGAAAAACTAACTGACGCCTCCTGAGACTCAAAACTACTCATAGCTTGCACAAGCGATGACACTTCCAAGCTAACGTTTTGTGTAGACTTGTCCGAAGCGGCAACATGGACTTGCTCTGCACTCAAGCGGGTAAACCCAGCCAACCCGTTATCCGTTATATCTGAATGGCTATCGTCTAAGCTCATACGGTCAAGCCCAAGACTATTAATGTCAGGATCTATTGAATCTGGAATGCCATCATTGTCAATGTCCCATTCAGCATTCTGCAAATTGTTTTTAATGTTCACGGAATCTTCAAGTACATCATTTAAAACCACTTTGTCATCATCTGTAAATATCCAATCAAGTACAACACCACCAGCCAAAGAACCTATAGAAACTGCCCCAGCAATACCCACTACAGTCCCAAGAGCAACCGCTGATGCGGTACCTGCAACTGCCACAGCTCCAGCAGCAGCCACAGCACCAATAATGGTAGCTATACCTCCAATAACAGCAGTAACCTCAGAAGGTTTTACAGTTCCTGACTTAGCTGAATCCGTTAAGTGGGCTAAAGAGCTTGTTAACTTAGTAAGAGCAGAAGGTGCTAATACAATATTGGCTAATGGAATTTTGCTTACTATTTTCTGAGCTGCTGTAGCTAACCCTCCAGCAATAGCTGAGGTTTTTTGAAGTTCGCTCATACTATCCCAAGCACCAGCTACTTTTTCTTCAAAGTGGTCATATATACTACCAAAGTTAATTTCACCCGAGTTACCAATGCTCGCTTGGGCTTCAGCATGTGCCACCGCCTCTATCATTGCACTTTCGCCCAAACCAAAATAATATTGATTTTCAGATACCACCATTAAACAACTCTCCTAGTAATTATTGATTTATTTAATTTCCCAAGAGGTTAATATATCAACTAAAAATTGTTTTAATAGACTAGATATTAAATAAACATTTGTTTTTTAATGATATTCGTCATTATGGTGACAATGGTCACATATAGAGATAGCGAATATATTACTACTGAAGTTAAGTGAGGATAGATGAACCGATCATATGTATGTTCCAAATGTAAAACAAACAGCCCTGTTCTTCCCTCAAACAGGATATGCTTACAATGTAATAAATTTTGTGATGAATGGTTGGTTAGAGACTGGGATAAATATAAAAGAGACTCTCGCATTATGTCTATTACTTGTTTGCTGGTCACAATCTTGATATTGGGAGCAGCTTGGGTATTGATAAATAAGGAGGAACTGTTTGGAGCGTTTATCTCCGGAATATTTTCAGTATATAGCTTGGTTGTTGCTGTAAAGTTTTATATTCGTACTAAAAGAAAAGATAAGTATATTGGTCATACGTATAAAGATATGATCCCTTTTTGGTTTTTCTATTAAAAATATTATGACTAGAGTGAACAAATTTGTGATATAAAAACAATTTATAAATACCGAAAAGTGTTCTAATCGACACCTAAAAGCGTCTTTAATATGTGCATGCTGGATAAATACAGTGAGAATTGGCACAATGGCTTTTCTTTGATAAGTAGGGCCACCAATGAATATTGTTATTCTTCATGGGCTGTATATGCATGGCTTGGTCATGAAGCCGCTCAGTCAAAAGCTCAGATCATATGGTTATGATACAAAAACGGTTAGCTACAATAGCCTAGCGATAGACGAAAACAAAGTGTTTGATGTCATTGATCATGCATTGTCAGCAGCACAAACAAACGTATTGGTTGGGCATAGCCTTGGCGGACTTATCATTAAGCATTACCTAACCTCTCGTGCCCCAAATATTGAGCGAATATCTCATGTAATCGCCGTGGGTTCGCCACTGCAAGGCGCTTCAATCGTGAATCGAATTCAAGATTTGGGTATGGGAGCTGTATTAGGTAATGCGCCTAAATTTGGTCTAGAGCAACATGAAGATTATTGGAACCATCCACAAAAGCTGGGAAGTATTGCTGGAACACTAGCTATTGGCGCAAGAAGCTTACTGATGATGGAAGATAACACTCTCTCAGATGGTACTGTAACGGTCGAAGAAACCAAAATCGAAGGCATGACAGACCATATCGAGATGCGCAGCGCCCACACCACTATGATATATAACTCTGCGGTGCCAAAACAAATCGACCATTTTATTAAAACAAACAGTTTTATACACCGCAGCCGATAAGGAAAACCAGCGCCACTAAGTAATATCGGCTTAGGGCGCTGGTCAAATCATCATGCCGCCTTATGTTTACCTAGCAAGCCAGAGTAAAAGTCGTTGTCATCTAGCACCCCAACCAACTCACCATTTTCGACCAATAGAATAGGCTGTCCGCTGAGCTGCTTTAGCTTAATTGCTTCTCTCATGCCGATATCTGGGCTAGCTATCACTACACTTTGATGTGATATGTCATCAAGATTCACTTTTTCATCTCGCCAATCGATAAGTGTTAATGAAATTTTATCATCAAGGTAGAGTTTGCTATCGCGTTCTTCAACCCAAACTTTTTGCACAGGGCAAATCTGCAATCTTGCGGCTTCGCGCTCTAATTGACTTACGGGTTGCATTAATGAACGCCCTTTAAGCACATTGAGGGGGTTAGTATGCGCGACAAAATCTTTGACATAATCATTTTCAGGCGCCAAGACTATTTGTTCAGGTTTGCCATGCTGAATAAGTTTACCCGACTCCATAATCGCGATGTTATTACCGATTTTGAGCGCTTCATCAAGATCATGGCTGACAAACAAAATAGTTTTATTGAGTTTTTTCTGTAGGGAAATAAGTTCGTCTTGCAGCTGTGCTCTAATAAGGGGATCAAGCGCTGAAAAAGGCTCATCCATGAGTAAGATATCGGTGTCCATCGCAAAAGCTCTTGCTAGCCCTACTCTCTGTTGCATGCCACCTGAAAGTTCATGTGGGTATTTATTCTCCCAATCAGAAAGCTCAACCATGGCAAGCTGCTCGCGCGCTTTTTCGCGTCTTTGCGCTTTGGGCATGCCAAGCATTTCAAGCCCAAAAGCAACATTATCCAAAACGGTCAGCCAAGGCATTAAGGCAAACTTTTGAAACACCATCGACACTCGATGAGTACGAAGGTGGCGAAGCGTATTGGCATCACATGAAGATAGCTCAACTTGGCTATCGCCATCTTTGACTTGTAAAGAGCCGCGAGTAACAGGATTTAGGCCATTCACAGCGCGCAATAGACTTGATTTTCCCGAGCCTGATAAGCCCATAAGAACACATATTTCGCCTTCTTTGACACTCATGGTGACGTTATCCACACCGACCACTTGCCCTGTTTGCTCGATGATCTCTTGACGAGTTTTGCCTTCATTTAATAGCGACAATGCCTTTTGTGGTTGATCGCCAAATACCACATCAAGGTTTTTAATCGTAATTGCATCCATGATTAAGCCTCCTTTTGATTAGGTGATTTACATAAACGATCTAAGATTATCGCCACCAACACAATCGCAAGACCAGCTTCAAAACCTTGGGAAATGTTGACTGTGTTCAGTGCTCGTACCACAGGCTTACCTAGCCCATCAGCGCCTACAAGCGCCGCAATCACGACCATAGACAGTGACAGCATAATGCATTGAGTGACACCCGCCATAATGCTTGGCATTGCTGCTGGCAACTCAACCTTAAACAGCAGCTTTCTCTTGCTCGCGCCAAAAGCTTGCCCAGCCTCAATAAGCTCTTCAGGCACTTTGGTTATCCCCAAATAGGTGAGTCGAATTGGCGCTGCGATGGCAAAAATGACTGTTGATATTAGCCCAGGAACAATACCGAGACCGAACAAGACGAGAGTCGGAATCAAGTATACAAAGGTGGGTACTGTTTGCATTAAATCCAGAATGGGCCGTAATAATGTGTATAGCCATGGCCTGTGAGCAGCCATTACTCCAACAGGGACGCCTATCAGAACGGACATGGTCGTGGCGGCAAAGACTAACACAAAAGTCTCTAACATTTCCTGCCAATAACCCAAGTTTAATATCATTAACAAAGCCGCAATCACAAATACAACAAGCGGAATACTTCGATGCAAGTACCAAGCGATGGCCGCTGTGGCGATAATTGGCACCTCGGGTGGCATCCATTTAAACAGATCAACGACAGACAAAATAACAGTTTCAAGAAAAATAGAAATGGCATCGAAGAAGCCAGCCGCGTTAATGGTTAACCAATCAACGCCCTGCTCCATCCATTGACCAAAAGGGATTTTGTTGTTTGTAATAAAGTTCACAATACAGCCTTATTTTGTGGAGCGGGCCTAAGCCCGCCAATTACCTTATGCGTTAGCATTGACGTAGTCAGAAACCGCCTTAATGGCATTATCACCAGAGAGAGTTTGCACGCCGTTAAGCCATTTATTCAGAAGCTGAGGGTTGTTTTTAAGCCATTGCTGAGCGGCTTTAGATGGCTTCATTTTTTTATTCAGTATGTCTTCCATCAATGCACTCTCCATCTCGAGACTGAACTCAAGATTTTTCAACAACTGACCCACATTTTTGCATTCATTCAAGTAGTTAGATCTGACGTTAGTGTAAATATTCGCACCGCCATAATTAGGGCCGAAAAATTCGTCTCCCTCCGCTAGATACTCCATTTCCACAGCCTGATTCATTGGATGGGGTGCCCAGCCTAGATACACAATCCACTGATTGCGACGAACTGCGCGAGCAACTTGAGAAACCATGCCCGCTTCACTCGACTCTACGAGGTTAAAATCTTTGAGACCGAAAGCGTCTTGGTCGATCATTGATTGAATAAGTCGATTACCATCGTTACCCGGTTCAATACCATAGATGCGGTTTTTGAACTTATCTGCGTTTTTTACTAGATCAGAAAAGCGTTTAATCCCAGCGTCATAAACATATTTTGGTACCGCTAAGGTGTATTTAGCCCCTTCAAGGTTAGCTCGCACCGTTTCAACGGTTCCTGCCTCACGATATTTAGCAATATCTGCTTCCATGGTTGGCATCCAGTTACCTAAAAAGACATCGATATCACCATTGGCCAACGAAGAGTATGTGACGGGGACCGAGAGTAAATCGGTTCTGGTTTTATACCCCATTCCTTTTAGTAATTCACTTGCAACCGCCGTAGTGGCGGTGATGTCTGTCCAGCCAACATCAGCAAAACGAACCGTTGAACATTGATTGGCGTAAGCACTCATTGTCGTTGCGCTGAGCACTATCATCGCCAGCGACTTTTTTATCATAGACATAATGGTTTCCTTATCATTATCTGTCCCCCTAAGCCTGAGGCTCAACCTCTCTCACAGGGGTATTAATTCTCTGATTATCTTGCCAATCTGGCGCTATCCATACTGGAAGTTCCTTAGCAGCCAACACTGGTAAGCCCAAAATTAAATCTGCAGCCCGCTCAGCTACCATTATGGTTGGCGCGTTTAAATTGCCATTAGGAATGGTGGGAAATACAGAAGAGTCGACAACCCTTAAGCCCTCTACACCTCGCACTCGACATTGTGAGTCTAAGACCGCCATAGGATCCTCGTCAGAGCCCATCTTACAGCTACATGAAGGGTGATACGCACTCTCTACGTTTTGCTTAACCCATCCATCAATCGCTTGGTCACTGGTGATGTGCTCACCAGGCTGAATTTCATTGGCTCGATATTCGTCCATCGCAGGCTGGCCCAAGATCTCACGAGTTAAACGAATACAATCACGCCAGTCTTGGCGATCCTGCTCAGTTGAAATGTAGTTGAACTGGATTTCTGGCTTCTCTTTAGGATTGCTAGACCTAATTGCCACTCGGCCACGACTTTGCGGCTTATTTGGGCCCACATGTACTTGAAAACCATGACCATCAAAAGCGACTTGCCCGTCATAACGCATCGCCGCTGGCAAGAAGTGGTACTGGATGTTGGGCCATTTGAGTCCTTTACGAGAGCGAATAAACGCGCACGACTCAAAATGATTGGTCGCACCCAAACCTTTACGGGTCAAAATCCATTCAGCGCCAATCATTCCTTTACTGACTAAGCCAAGCTTACTGTTGAGTGTTATTGGCTTATGACACTGATACTGAAAATACACCTCAAGATGATCTTGAAGGTTTTCACCAACACCCGGTAAATCGTGCTCAACTTTTACCCCCGCTTTTTCAAGCACCGCCTTGGGGCCGATACCAGAAAGCTGTAAAAGCTGTACAGACCCGATAGGGCCAGAGCTGAGTAGCACTTCTTTGTTGGCAAGGCATTGTACCAACTTACCTCTGTGCTCAAATTCAACACCGATTGCTTTTCTATTCTCAAGCAATACTTTATGAGCCTGTAGACCTTTCAATAAGGTCAAATTAGAACGCTTCAAGGCACGCCTTAGGTAAGCGTTAGAGGTTGATGCTCTTACCCCTTTATCAACCGTCATGTGCATGGTGCCAAAGCCTTCTTGTTGATAGCCGTTGTAATCAGATGTCGTCGGATATCCAGCTTCCTCACCTGCTTTGATAAAGGCTTGATATAATGGGTTTAGCGTCATGTTATTGCCGCTGCATGTACCTAATGGACCAGCGCCACCACGATAGTCATCTTCCCCTCCAATCCATGCTTCTGCGCGCCGAAAGTAAGGTAAACAAGCTTGATAATTCCAACCTTTAGCGCCCTGCTCTTCCCATTCATCAAAATCACAGGCATGACCTCGGACATACACCATGCCATTAATAGAAGAGCTGCCACCCAATACTTTACCTCGCGGACAATGAAGTTTGCGACCATCTAAACTTTGTTCCGAGACCGTCTCAAACTGCCAAGCGTATTTTTCGCTATTCATCGGGTACGACAATGCGGTTGGCATTTGAATAAAAATGCTTTTATCACTGCCGCCGGCTTCAAGCAGCAACACCTGATGTTGACCGCTTTCTGTCAGTCTGTCCGCTAGCACGCAACCCGCAGAACCCGCACCTATGATGATATAATCGTAGCTCTGTTTCATATCTCACCTCTCAGGTCATAATGGCTTAGGCATAGGGGCTTTGGTAAGGGCCCAGCTCAACGAATATGCTTTTGGTCTGAGTGTAATGACGCAAAGTTTCCGGGCCATTTTCTCGGCCAAGACCTGAATGCTTGTAGCCACCAACTGGCATTTGAGCGGGAGAATCACCCCAAGTATTCACCCAGCAGATCCCTGCTTCTAACTGGTGAATCACTCGATGAGCTTTGGCCAGATCTTGAGTAAACACCCCAGCCGCTAAACCATAGTCAGTATCATTGGCACGTCGAATCACCTCTTGTTCATCGGAGAACTTAAGCACGGACATCACAGGGCCAAAGATTTCATTTGTGACATGAGGCATGTCATCTGAACAATCAAAAAAGACGGTAGGAGCGACAAAATTACCATTAGACAGCCCATTATCAGTCACTTGATTACCGCCAATCAACAGTTTGGCACCGCTTTGTTTGGCCATTTCAATCGCTTCTAATACTTTATCAAGATGCTGACGTGAAATTAGCGAACCAATTTGGGTATCCATATCCATAGGATCGCCCACAATCAGTTTTTCGCTTCTTTGTTTTAATTGGCTCAAAAAAGCCTCATACAGTGATTCATGCACATAGACTCTGGTTCCATGAGTGCACACTTCACCTTGAGTGTAGAAATTTGCGACCATGGCTGCCGATACCGCATCATCGAGTTTGGCATCCTCAAACACAACCATAGGTGATTTACCGCCAAGCTCCATAGTCACATGTTTGAGCGTTGCTGAGCTATCGGCCATTACAGCCTTGCCCGTACCCGATTCACCAGTAAATGATACTTTGGCAATATCAGGGTGTGCTGTCAGCATTTGTCCTACTCGATAATCACCTTGAACCACATTAAATACACCATCCGGCAAACCAGCCTGTGTAAAGATTTCCGCCAGTTTTAAAACGGAAAGCGGCGTTTCTTCAGAGGGTTTAAATATCATTACATTACCCGCGGCTAGAGCAGGCGCAGATTTCCACATTGCAATTTGGATCGGATAATTCCAAGCCCCTATCCCAGCACATATTCCAAGCGGTTCACGTCGAGTATAAAAAAACTGACTTTCGTTTAGCGGTTGCTGCTCGCCCTGCAAGCCAACAGCAAGTCCAGCATAATATTCTATGACATCTACACCTGTTGTAATATCGACTGCAATGGCTTCTTGCAAAGGCTTTCCAGTATCTGCAACTTCCAGTGCAGCAAGCTCATCATTTCGCTGGCGAAGGATCTCGACCGCTTTCAATAAAATGCGGCTGCGCTCGGTAGGCGTCATCGCAGACCATATTTGAAAGCCTTTCTTAGCAGACTCGATTGCCATGTGTAAATCGTCAACATTTGATTGGCCTATCTCTGCCAATGGCTCGCCGTTTGCAGGGTTGTAGGTGAAAAAAGTTTCGTTTGATGTGGCATAGCATGCACAACCATCGATATACTGAGATTTCATTTTCATGTTATGTTTAGCACTCTAGTTATTTTCTTGAACAGTGGTTCAGTTGGTTGTCTAAATAGTCATTAATAATCAATCGAGCTTTACTGGCATCAATACCACCAGGGTTGAGTGTTCCTCGTAGCCAAATGCCGTCGATTAATGCCGCAATTCCATGGGCAACAATCTCTGCTTGCTCACTATCAAACAAGGCTTTAAGTTCGGTTTTCAGGTGAGATAAAAGGCGTTTTTCATTGACTCTTTGAAGTCTTTTCAGCTGAGGATCGTGGATAGAATGCGACCAAAATGCCAGCCATGTTTTTGCCACTTTATTTTCTGCCTGATAGCCTACGAAGTTACCATCTATAATGGCGTTTATTCTCTGGTGGTGTTCATTCTTCGGTAGTTGGCTAAGACGTGATTTTACCGTGTGAGACAGCTGACGAAGGACCTCTCGCATTGTCTCTTGCAATAAACCTTGCTTACCTCCGAAATAGTGATTAATGATTCCCGTCGATACGCCCGCTTCTTTGCTAATTAACGCAAC
Organism: Vibrio sp.; assembly: GCF_038138445.1. Classification (GTDB taxonomy): domain Bacteria; phylum Pseudomonadota; class Gammaproteobacteria; order Enterobacterales; family Vibrionaceae; genus Vibrio. Next base: position 42,617 of record NZ_JAYQDQ010000019.1, on the reverse strand, counting down.
ACTTGCACCGTGCAAACCCACTCTGTCTATCACAGACATAGTCGCATGAACCAACTGAGGCTTTCTAATATCAGGCATCCCTACCTTAGGCATTAGCCCTTTTCCTTTTTTTAATTGAACGTTCGATTAAAAATAAAATGCCTGATTATTAATTAGAGTTCAAATCAATTATCACAAAAATGATACATATGCCCGTTCATAAGTGATACAAAACGGGGAAAACTCATATCTTTCCAACAATTATTTACTTGTAATTACCTATAAAAAGCTGATAAACGTATAGTTAATCGAAAAAAGCCAGTACTAGCTTAACTTAAGGTTTAGTAGCTTTCGCTTGCGCCTAGGAATCACTCAAGAACCAATAGTTAGAGCACTAATGATAATATTGTTTTATTATGCAGATTGAATTACCCAATATAACGATACAAAACAGTTTTTTTACCACCTCAAACCTGATATTTAAGCCAGTTTCCGCTTCTGATGGTAAGGAGTTATTTGATGCCTTCAGTGCTAATGCATTTCATCCAGACTTAGTCCTTTCAAAACTTGATACGCTCAATAAAGCAAGGCAATGGTGTGGGGATCGATCTAGAGACTGGCAAACGAATCAATGTTTTGTCTGGACATGCCGACATCGGGTGGACTTATCACTTGTTGGGCAAGTCACACTGCTTCCCAGGCTTAAAGATGTTGCGCTCGCCTATTGGGTGGCACCAGAAAAAAGGGGGCGTGGCTATGCGACAACCATGTGCAGAGAAGTACTCAGATACACCATAGATATAGGCTACAAAGGCAGTATTTGGGCAGGCGTCCACACTTGGAATAAAAGCAGTATCGCCGTGCTATCTAAGCTTGGGTTTAAACAGACAGAACCCCAGAATGACTTTATAAAGGAGTTCCATCTGCCAATTCAATCACTGTGAAATCATAGTCAGTTAATGGCCCCAAATTTGCTCAACAAATTCTGGGTGATCGACAAAAGGATTACGGTTGTTCTGAAATTGAAACACAGCTTCATTTCGATCTCGCTCTTTTTGGTCAACAGGATCGCTTAGGTGCCAGCGTTTGAACATCTCAAGTGCCCATGTTTCAAAAACTTGATCCGAGGTTCCATTAAGTACTGCATCAGAGCTACTGGTGTTTCCTTCCCAGTAGGCAATGTCATGCTCGTAGCGTGTTGCCATATAGAAATAAACACGCGCAAGATCGCCTTTAAATTGATCAACTGGCTCAAATACTGTTCCAGAGTAGTTTAAATCACTCGTCGCATAACCAAGCTTGGATCCATTTGATGATTGATAAGTCGCCATACCGACCTCTCCAAAAGGCCAATTACCCCGCTTTGCATTCACATAGCCATCTGAAGCAAAAAGATGATGGCCGTCAGTATTCATCGGCGCCACCTTACCGCCAAACCAGCTCTTAGGAAAAGAGTGCTCTCGATTATAGCAGTCTCCCTCACGGCGGTAGTTACCGCACTGGTCAACTCTAGCGACATAATTGATTGAATCGGGCCCCGATACATTTTCGGAGTAAATATCAAGGATACTGCCGTCATTCTCATAGTAGCGATCAATATCTGCTGATTTGACCAAACTCCATACTGCCGAATAACTTTGCCGCTGATGATTTTTGATAATATTGTGTAATGCGGTTTTCAGCTCATAACCTGATTTTCCCTGTGCTGACTGATAATAATCTTTGCCTTCACCACTCTTCTCACCCAGAACAAAATGGTGGTCAATAGAGTCGTTAAATCTTCCTCCAGAGGCGAGTGGCTGATCATTCACCCTCAAACTGTAAGCACCTTCGCCAAATTGACAACAGATACCATCCCCCTCTGAATCCAAAAATTCAAGCGTGTACTGACCAGCCTCTAGACACATTAACTTTTGGTAGCTCTGGTTATTGTCATAACCCGATCCTGTATACAGAGTCTTCTCTTGGTTATTTCTAATCTTCCAGCTTGTCTCTGCTCCATAATCGTCAGTATTGAGACTCAAGGTGACATTGTAATCCGAGCAAGCACCCATCGCTTGTTCAAAGGCCTCACCTCTAGGCTGTATATTATCTAGTGAGGCATTAGCTTGAGCAAGCAAACATGAGGTCAATAGACCTGATAGATAAGCGTATTTTTTAAACGGTAAGATCACTGCGACACCTTTATTGTTAACAAATTTGCAACACAAATTAGGTGATCAGAGCCCAATGATAAATACCTGATTTATAGATATAAGTGATAGATCAAGTTATTAATTACAAACTTTTACATACATCTCAATTTCATCGCCATTTTCTCTATCTCTATTGGTAATTTTTCTCAACCAGAGCTCTATATCGTCTAATTATTAATCCAATGATTAACCACAGAGATGAAGTCTGGATGAATTAAATACCCAATCGATGCATGAGGATTGGACCGCCCTTCCATAACGGTCAGGTTGTAGATGTGAAAATCTTCAATAGGGGCTTTAAGCAGACCTAACTTAGACATCTCGTCATAATCATTACTTACCCGAGTATCATGAGAAATAAAGTCATCTTCTGCGGCAAAGTTACACCATCTTTTTATATTGGTTGGGTACTTTTTAAATCCTCGGTTTCTGCTTCCCTTAAGCTGCTGTTTGACGTTTTCATCCGCCAAAGGGGATCCCAAGGTTACAAACAGGTTTACTTTTTTATCAGACCCATACAGCCGACGATATTCACCATAGTGTGAGAGCTTCCATAGATTATCAAAGCAAATCATAGAGCCTAAACTGTGCCCGACAAGCATAATATCATCCCCTCTGTCTAACGCCTTCTTAAGTACAGGTGTTAGGCGACTTCTTACATCACTCGCGAAATAGGAGTCACCATTCCAATAATGAGCCATGTCCGGAGCGACAAGTTTTATTAAGGGAGTGGCGACACCAAGCTTTCCTAGCGGAGCAGAAAAAATATCTGCCAGCGCCTCTTTAAGAAAACCTGCTTGAGTTAGTGCATGATATGACACTTTATTAAACTGCTGCTTGGTGTAACTTTTAAGTCTTTCCAGAGATTGATAACGTAACCCTATGTCTTCCGTTGGCTGATCCAAAAAATCATTCGACAAATCACCATAATAAATGAAATCTTTGTTGATCTCCTGAAATCGTTCCATGGCTTGCAAGCCAACATCTCTTAATAATCCGTGGTTGATTGCTTCATACCATAGCTGTTGTAAATCATCTTTCGATGGTTTTTGCGCACGGCCGTGCACAAAAATAATCCTTTTGGCCATCAGCCAACATCCTTCTAAAAAAGAGTTTAGGTTTGGGTGTTACACCCCGTGGGTATACTAAAGCCCAGCAATGGCCTCAATTTCTATCTGCAAATCAGGGTGAATCAATGCTGAAACTTCCACCAAAGAACAAGCAGGTAAGTGCCCTTGGTAAAAATCAAATAACTGCTCTCTTATCAATGCGAGTAAACTAATATCGGTAACAAATATGGTTAACTTGATTAAGTCAGATATAGCACAGGCTTCAGCCTCAAGTATTCGTGATATCTGGGACAATATTTCCTCAGTTTGTTCAATCAGTCCACCTGACTGAGCATTTGTGCCAAGTGCTGTCAGTCCGGAAATGTAAAGTGTCTGGTTGTGTCTTGCTGCGTGTACATATGGGCCTGCGATGGCAGGCAAAAAATCATATCGACATTTTTGAATCATATTATTGTTCTGCTGGCTTAAACTTCTTTGTCATTCCTTGGCATGCTGGAGATACCAAGCGATAACCCAATTTTTGGTAAAATTCAGGCTCATCAGCAATCATTGACACATAAGAGCCTTCTAACGCCACTGATGCTAAATACCCATCAATATATTCCATTACCTTTCTACCTAGCCCCTTTCCTTGGTACTCTGGATCAACCGCAACATCCACCACTTCAAAATTACAGGCCCCATCTCCGACTACTCTTCCCATAGCAACAAGCAACTCACCATCTCGAATTGAAATAGCGTACAAGCTATTTGGGAGTGCGATAGTAGCGGCTTTTAGTGATTTGGCCGACAGCCCAGCCTTGACACGCAAATCGCAAAATTCACTTGGACTTGGTGGAGTTTCTTTATAAATCAAATTCATGCATTGTATCCCTCTAGATGAAGTGAGAAGGATACACCACAGAACTGCCCATAAAAACAGTATGCGCTTATTTTTATAAAATTACCCTTTCATAAATCAAATACATAGACGTCTGAGTTTATTCATAGATATAGGTGAGTACGCCATCGGGCAGCACCTTAAAGTAACCTTCTGTTGACCAGCCTTGCTGATAGTCTTTGTCAAAGCAGGTCAAAAGCTCGATAATAAAAGCTCCATTGGTGGTATCTATACTGCGAACTCTTGCCTCATCAAAACCAAAAAAAGTGTTCACATGAGGATAGAGCGCCTTATAAAGGCTTTCCTTCAGCGAAAAAATCAAGGTGACGCCACGCTCAAATGCCAAGTCACTTTGCAAAAGCAGCTGTTTTTCGGATTGATCTAATAGCTGATCGCAAAGCTCATCAGCGAGCTGTGCGCTCATCCAATGTTCAAAGTCGATACCAAGCAATCTATGGTGCTTTTGCTCTGCCACGGCAGCTATCACAACTCCATCAGAGTGAGTAATCGAACCAATTAATCCCTGTGGCCATATAGGAGAGCGGTCTTTATGTGTACCAATTTGCGGCGTAGTGCCATTAATTCGCTCTATTGCCTTTCGAGCAACAATACGTCCTGCAAGATATTCCGCACATCGCTTATCAACTGCCTTGCCTAGATTGGCTGGGAAATCAACTTGATGGTAGCCAAACAAACTTTGATGATATTCATTAACATCAAAGCCAGTATGTTGAACTTCAATCGTATCAGGTAAATCCAGCAGACCGATTCGAGATGGAAGCAAAAAATTTAAATTATTCACAACTATAAGAATATTTTAGTTTTAAAACAATTTATATTAACTTCAATGCGATAAGATTAAAAGTGAGTTAATCTCAGTGCGACATTGGATTCAATTAAATTTCTCGTAGAAATAGGGATACTAATGAGTAATGTTAGTAGCCCATTCATTTTATTAACAAACTGATTATATAACGACCTAAAATATATATTTATAGTTTCTGGTCAACTTCAATGCTGAAATTTTGGATACTATACTTTCCAATTGACAGATGTCTGAATAATTTCCTACCTCTAAGGTAATAGCTTGTCCCAAACCAATCAGATTCTTCATCAATACGGAGATAATCATTCTCATTATACGGATCAACGACTAGCCATATATTACCATCTTCGTCTCTGAAATGTTCACTCAAAATTTCACCAGCTACAACAGAAATTAGAGCACCAATTTCGGCACCAACAGCAACTCCCCCGCAGCTGCAGTAACGGCTCCAGGAGGCCCAATCAAAGACCCAATGACAACTCCTGCACCAGCTCCTATCATGGAACCTACCATCCACGTTGGTGCATTAACCAGTATACCACTCGCTGTTTTTCCTATTTGCAAGTGAATATAATCCGTTCCATTCACATATACAGTTTCAAAAATATCGAGATCGTACTTTTCTTTATCAGGGTGTTTATAAGTAGCACTGCGAGATTTAACATGTTGCAGCCCATCAAACCAAGAGGTCTCATTTACTAGCATTGTATCAGTCGAACTACTTGACGGAACGATACTGTAATTTGCCAAAGCTTTTGCTTGGTTGTTAACACTATATTCTTGCTCAAATAGAAAATTACCATCAAAATAAACTTGGTAGGAAACAGTATCACCCCTTTTTTTGGCATAGCTTTCGACTGACTGCCCTTTGTAATTAAATTGATAGATGTACTCATTTTCAGATGTTTTTACTAGTACTTCGTTAGTAATCATTGCTGCACTATTTGTTATGGGATTATTTTATCTAGCGGTTACAACATCATTGGTTGCTAAAGCAACTGGAGATAATGTCAAACCCATCAATATTGCTGATAAAATTAATGCTTTTTTCGTCATATACAATTTCTTTGTTAATATTTTGTTAGAGCATCAATCTAAGGCTATAGGAATATAGGCAAGCATTATTTATCTGTAAATCTCTAAAAAAGGGATACGTGAACACGCCTTTAATAGCAGCTCAATTCTCTGGGGTTATTTGTAAATATAAAATTAGAATAGATATTAAAATTAACAAAAACATTATACATTAAAAATATTCCTGCCAATTTAATTTTATTAAAGTATAGATAACTATCATTAGGTGTATCAATTATCGAAATTCAACTTGCGCTAACAGCTTAATCTCATGTTCTGATAGCCTTTCAACTTCAAAATAACCGCCAATATGGGATAACTGATTCACTTGAAGCCTATTTCTACCAAGCTTGACAAACCAGTATGGAGCAAGTGAACATTGCGCTGAGCCTGTTGCAATATCTTCATCAATACCAATTTTTGGGGCAAAATATCTGAGTACATATCCACTATCACCATCTTGAGCTGTCACTATTAAGGCATGATGATTGTTCATTCGAGCTACTTTCTTATAGTCTGGTTTGAAGTCCTTCACGGATTCAACAGAAGGCAAAACAACAACTAAGTCGCGAGTAGAAAATAAATCAATAGATTCCAATATGGATTCAGTTACTTCATCATGTTTGGCTGGGAAAACTGCAGACCAACTTGGCAAGGTAAGGCTATAACTATTATTTACTCTAGAAATGAAGACTTGCCCATACTGACTTTGAAAACTAATCTCCTGTATTGAGTAATGAGCAAGCATAACTGCCCCCGCAGCCAAACTACCATGACCACAAAGATTAATTTCTCCTGACAAAGAGAACCATCGAATATGGTAATTATCGAGATCGTTCACGACAAAAGCAGTAATAGGTTGGTCAAGGTCCTTAGTGATATTTAGCAGTTCGTCATCACTTAGCCATGCATCAAGTTCAACTACTGCAGCAGGGTTGCCAACAGCGGTATTACTGACAAAAACGTCACATATTATTGGGTTTATAACACACCTCCTCTAACAGAAAATAAATGAAATAATCAATGATTATAATTATCCAAACGATAAACCTAAGCTAATAAGATGTTATACTCAAGTAAAACCAACAATATTATCATTCATATCCCAAGATAGTTATTATAATAAATTGATAATTTTTAATATTATTTTTTAAAAATAACGATATAAGGATTTTTATTCTATAAATTGAATAAAAGCATAATCATTATGAACCTATCTACTACATTTTTATTAAAAATATTCTTATCTCGATTCTAGTGGTACCTGTGGTTTTAATTAGCTGTGGCAATATCAAAAACAATACGACCACCAACTAAGGTCATCCATACCTCTGTTTGCACAATATCCTGCGTTGCTCTTTTAGTAATATCATGGGATAAAACCACAAAATCGGCTGCTTTTCCAACCTCAATTGAACCAGTCAGCTCAGCAATACCAAGGCTAATGGCGGCATTAATCGTATAACTGTCTATTGCATCTTCAATACTAGGTAAACCCGTTTTTCCCATCATCACGCTATTTGCAATACCAACTAGCGGGTTAATATCATGGACATTCCAATCACTGCTTAAAGACACGTTAACCCCAGAATCAAAGAAAACTCTTAGGTTCATCATTGTACGAGCTCGTTTCGCTCCTATGAAGGCTTCAGCCCACTTGTGGTCATTGTAAGCAATATAATCTGACCCGACTTGAAAATCGGCACTGACTCCCAGTTTAAAGAAACGCTCAGTATCGCTAGGATTTGCCATCTCTACATGAGTCAGTGTGTAGTTGTTTTGATTTCCTTGCTCTCGCAAAGCTTCAATAGCATCAAGTGATTCTCGAATAGCGCCATCACCGATTGCATGAATATGAGCACCATATCCAATCTTATCAAGAGCTTCAAGCCATTGTTTCATAGCTTTAGGGTCGATGTAATTAATGCCGAGCGGATGTGATGGAAGATAAGTTTTCCGGTACGGTTGGAGAAGCTTTGCTGTTCCGTTAATCAATATGCCATCACTGTATATTTTAACTTGATCAGACCAAAGTAATTTTGTTTTATCTGCAGAGACTATTTTTTTCAAAAACGACAACTGAGGCTCGATCGGATGTTCTGGATAAATCCATGGTCGAAGCGACACTCTTGCCGTCAAATCCCCTTTGCGTTCTGCCTCTTTCCATATTTCATACCAGCCACGCCGCCAATAAAGGCGACCGTCTCCAATGGTTGTGATACCATGGCGACGCGCTTCGAGCAAACCTGTCATTAAACCTTGATAGCTCTTGTCGAACTGTTCCTCACTACTATTCCAAGCAAGCTCCATCAATATATCACCCGCATTATCAAGCAATATGCCATTCAAACTACCTGTCTTGGCATTTCTGAGAAATTTTCCACCTACAGGGTCAGGAGTTCGATCGTTTATACCCGCCAAACCGAGCGCAACTGAGTTTACCCACATCGAATGTGAAGTTTGCTCCATAATAACGACAGGAACATCAGGAAAAATAGAATCAATCACTTCTAGAGGCGTACGTTTATTCTCCTCTGATAACAATAAGTCAATGGAATAGCCGTAGCCAATTAACCAGTTTTTTCCTGTCATTTCTTGTCTACATAGTTTCAAATTAGGCAATTGCTGTTCAAGGTTTGCGTATCTATCTAGCTCACAGTCTCCACCAACCTGCGAGGCAGCCTCAAATACATGATTATGGTTATCAATAAAACCAGGCAAAATAAAGCCTTCATCGAGATCAACTAGCCGGGTCGATGATTCAGTTAGATAGTTGAGTTCCTCACGATTTCCTATTGCGATTATATTTCCTTTACTAATCGCTATCGAATCAGCCATTGGATGCTTATATATCTGTGCTTTAGTTAATACCATATCGGCAAAGCCTGCCGCTTGAATGCTAAAAGTAAAGCAGAGGCTGACCAAAACAGCAGGGATGTGTTTGCCCATGTTCCATTCAAAAATATAATAGCTAGGCCTTCATTTTAGCCTAGCTGGTTTACTCAATTAGTTAAATCGATAATATATCTGGCATACAAGCAAATAAGGTGACTAAGGTCAAAAATAGACACAAGTTATTCTATAGTTAATTGAGTAGATTTCTTAAAAACGACGATTGGATGAGCACTGAAGGCGATACCATTGAAAAAAGTATGCTGAGCCGGTTTATCGGCTTATATGGATACTCCCTAGCCATTTTGGGATTGATGCTACTTATCATCAACCTATTTACGTACTCTCTATACCGGGTTCAAAAAGATAGCCGTTATGAACTGGAGGTAAGTTTTGCAAAAGACCAAAATGCTACTCTGATCAACCTACTCAGAAAGGACATCCAAATCATAGGCTCTAGTGTGCATTTTTTTTACGCAACCAGCCCAGAGCAATGGCACAACTTTTCCTTATTTGTCCAAAACGCATTGAAAGACGACATAGGCTCTCTCGCATCATTACAATGGATGCCAAGAACTATCACATCCTCAAATAGCAACTCACCTCCGCAGCCCGACGAGTTTGTTGTTACCCAAGTGTTTCCAGACAACCAAGAAACGCAAAAAATATTGGATTTTAAACCATTAACCAGAGACAAAAACCAAAGATTTTCCCATGCACTCAAAATTATCACATCAACACGGGAAGCCTTTATTTCCGATAAGCTTCACCTACTGCAACATGACCCTACAGTGGACAAGGACAAAAAAAGTGCTTTAGTTTATTACCCTGTTTTTAATCGTACGAATCCAAGCCAACTATCTGGAATAGTAATAGGAGCCATCGACCTGAATCGATATTTTAATACGCTAGCTTCCTTACTTCCCACTAAACGATTTGAATTTCAAATCGTTGATAAAGGCCATTACTCTCATGATGCACCGGTAGTGTATGAAAGTGAGATGTGGCTAGAGTCCAAAGGCCGAGTCTACGTCGATTCTGTTAACATTGCCAACCGTAACTGGGATATCCGCACTCACGTAAGTGGAGAGTTAGAATATAACCAACTAATGACACTCACCACAACATTCACACTCGGCAACCTCGCCGCGCTGCTTGTCAGTTACCTTGCTTTCAAACAAGCTAGGGATAGGCAACGATTAAAAACTCTCATTGCCAACAAAACACGAAAGCTGTCTTACATGGCTTATCATGACAGTTTAACCGGTGTTGAAAATCGTAGAGCATTTAATGAGACAATGAAACGTAGGGTCTTAAATGATGAAGTCTTTACTTTGATTGGTTTCGATGTTGATAGATTTAAAGGGATCAACGATAATTTTGGCCATACTGCTGGAGATAAAGCTCTACAACACATAGTATCTGTCATCGCGCCCTTTCTACACGAAACAGACGGATTTTATCGTCTCGGTGGCGATGAGTTTTTCATTATGGTTGAGCGAATTAAACCTGTAGAAGTGACAAGCTTCCTCGATGCGATTATGTTAACCATGAGTAATTCCCCACTTGAATTTGAAGAAAAAGAAATTTCTATTTCCCTAAGTCTTGGCGCCATCACCAGAATAGAAGAAGATGAGGAAGGTTTACTCAGTAAAGTTGATGAACAAATCTACCAAAGTAAAAGTGATGGAAGGAACCAGTACTCCTACGTTCCGGTTGATATCCACATTCAATAATACATCTTCAAATAATCAACCCTAAACAGCTTTCAACGTGCTAAACTCGCAGTTAAACACTTACCATATCGACTAACATTTATGAGTGTATCAATGCCATTCGCGAATCTTGGCTTAAGCCAACCTATATCCCAAGCTATTGAAAAAGAGGGTTATAATAAACCAACCAATATCCAAACCAGAGCTATACCTGAAATTTTACAAGGTGTAGACCTCATCGCAGCCGCTCAAACAGGCACAGGTAAAACGGCAAGCTTTGTACTCCCAATGCTTGAGAAGCTAAGCCAAGGGGCGACGCAAAGAAAAAAACGTGTTCGAGGCCTGATACTATCGCCCACTCGTGAGTTAGCAATTCAAATTGACGATAAAGTAAAAACATACGGCAAAAATCTTTCACTCACATCACTGGCTATGTATGGTGGTGTGGATGATAAAAGTCAAAAGCAAGCACTGATTGAAGGCGTTGATATTTTGGTTGCAACACCCGGACGACTGCTCGATATGTATGGTCAGCGTGCAATACATTTTGATGAAGTCGAAATGTTGGTACTTGATGAAGCCGATCGTATGCTTGATATGGGCTTTATCGACGATATCAACAAAATTTTAAGTCTCTTACCCAAAGATATCCAAACCCTATTGTTTTCGGCCACACTGTCTCACAAGGTACGTGACCTAGCCAAAACCGCTGTCTATAACCCTGTTGAGATTTCAATCACCGCAAACCAGGCATCAAAGAAGAATATCGAACAGTGGTTGATTACTGTTGATAAAGATAAAAAATCGGCACTTCTTAGCCACTTAATAAAAACCAATAACTGGGATCAGGCATTGATCTTCATCGAGACGAAGCATGGCGCGGCTAAACTTGTACAACAACTCGAAAAACGAGGAATAGAAGCAGAGGCCTTCCACAGTGGCCGAAGTCAAGTAGTTCGAACTCAGTTATTGGAAGACTTCAAGACTGGGAGCATTAAGTATATGGTTGCAACGGGAGTTGGAGCTCGTGGTATTGACATTGAAGGGCTGACTCGTGTAGTCAATTATGATCTTCCTTTTCCGGCTGATGAATATATACACCGCATAGGCCGAACTGGTCGTGCCGATGCTTTAGGTGAAGCCATCTCGTTTGTATCCAAAGATAACTTCAAGAACTTGTGTATGATTGAGTCTCGCTTAGGGCATCTGCTTGAGCGTCGCGAAATCGAAGGATTTGAACCACGTAAGCCCGTACCTGTATCTATTCTCAACTATGTTCCCAAAAATAAACGTCAAGGCAAGGGGAACCAGTGAAAGTACCACCCAAGATTACCTTTTTTGAGTCGTTAACGCCACTTATTACCTCTGGTAAAAAGACCATCACCATTCGTGACAAGTCCGAGTCCTACTATGTACCCGGTAGCCAAGTTGAAGTGTTTATTTTGGAGACAGACAAGAAAGTGTGCGACATCAAGATTGTCTCAGTAGAACCCCTTCGATTTAACGACATCAATCAACACCATGCGCAGCAGGAGTCCCTTCCATTGCCAAAGTTAAAGCAGTTGATACGTAATATTTACCCTAATGACGATGACTTGTATGTCATCACTTTCGAATTACTCCATTGATTTAATAAAAAACCGCTATTCAAATAGCGGTTCATTATCCTTACTCAAAAGTAGATTCACATTTGATTCTCATACTTTCAAAATAGCCATAAATGATAGTCTCATATCGTCCATCTTGCCTCATTTCAGCTAATACCTCATCAAAACGGTTCAAAAGCGCTTTACGATCACGCTTTTTAGAGAATGCGATATAACTCGGTGTAGCCTCAATAGCAGGCGATAGAATTTCAATCGCTTTGTCTAAACTCTCTTGTACCAATATGCTACGTGCACCGAACTCATTATTAACCCATATATCTGCCCGCTTGGTCCGAATTAAATGAGCACACTCTTTAGCACTGTTTCTTTGAAAGACTGCCCTAAAACCGCCCTGCTCAATTTTTGAATCCATTCGCTTACCATAGCTAACCCCATTTACCACGCACAAAGCGATATCTGAAACGTCACCGACCAAAATTTCTTCTGGACGATAGCCGCTACCTCGAAGGGCCATCAAGCTTATGTTTTGGACAAAAAGTATATTTTTACTGTAGTCTGCGAACTTCTCACGCTCAGCATTCTTAAAAGCCGTAAAAATACCATCGGCTTTGCCTCGTTGCACTAAGGCTAATGCCCGTGCCCAAGGCAAAACGGTAATATTAACGGGTGTTTCAAGTTGGTGGAAAATATAGCTGACAAGCAAAACCGCCACACCAGACACCTGACCGTTTCTTGTTTCAATATAGGGAGGGTATTCAAGCGTCACCAATTCTACTGGTTCTGCCACAGCGGGCCTAATAGCGAGCAAGGCGCATATGAGTATAAACACTCGCATTTTTGTCATCCAGACTCCTCCAAAAGGCTCATTGCGTTTTGCAGTGGGCACACTAAAAAGGGTATAAACGCACACACGTGGTGTGATTTTTTGTTTTCCCTAGTGTTAATAGTAATATTCTCAGAGAATATCGCCTGATTTTTTTCATACTTAACAGAATAAACCCCATTTAATCCAATTCGCATACAACTAGAGCTTTATTGAAAGCCTAGCTCTAACACCTCAAAAGCTTAAAGAAGTGATTAATCGGCGAAATAGAGAACATCTATTAATAATATAGTCATAAACTGTTTTCTATACGCCAGCATGCCAACTATGCTCAATGCTAGGTACGCAACTATCGAGCGACTGGTTAAACATAAAATGCTTGGATTTCTTAGCCATATCAGATGGCCAAAGAAAAGACATGACACAAAGGAGTAAGTCATGGAACATAAACACTCGAAATCTGGTGGTCAATGCCCTGTCATGCACGGCGGCGCGACTTCCTCCGACTCATCGAATGTGGCCTGGTGGCCCAAAGCCCTAAATCTAGATATTCTTCACCAACACGACCAAAAGTCGAATCCATTAGGAGCAGATTTTAATTATCGTGAACAGCTTAAAACACTTGATGTCCAATCCCTGAAGAACGATTTGAAAGCACTCATGACAGACAGCCAAGACTGGTGGCCAGCTGATTGGGGACATTATGGCGGTCTTATGATTCGAATGGCTTGGCACTCAGCTGGTACATATCGTATAGGTGATGGTAGAGGCGGTGCGGATACTGGTAATCTGCGTTTTGCTCCTCTCAACTCTTGGCCAGATAATGCAAACCTAGACAAGGCTCGTCGCTTATTATGGCCAATCAAACAAAAATACGGTAATAAGATCAGTTGGGCAGATCTTATGATCTTGGCTGGTAATATGGCTTATGAATCAATGGGACTCAAAACCTTTGGTTTTGCTTTTGGCCGCGAAGATATCTGGCACCCAGAGAAAGACATATATTGGGGAGCAGAGCAAGAGTGGCTTGCGCCAAGCGGATCAGAAAACAGCCGCTACTCAGGTAAACGAGACTTGGAAAATCCACTAGCCGCTGTAATGATGGGCCTTATCTATGTCAACCCTGAAGGTGTAGATGGTAAGCCAGACCCACTTAAAACTGCGCATGATATGCGAGCTACATTCGAGCGCATGGGCATGAACGATGAGGAAACGGTTGCACTAACTGCGGGTGGTCACACCGTAGGTAAAGCGCATGGTAATGGTAGTGAATCAAATGTTGGCCCTGAGCCAGAAAGAGCAAAAATAGAGGAACAAGGTCTAGGCTGGAATAATCATAATTCAAGAGGGATTGGTCGAGATACCATGACAAGTGGTCTTGAAGGAGCATGGACAACACACCCGACACAGTGGGATAACGGATACTTCCGTCTTCTACTTGAATATGATTGGGATTTAAAAAAGAGCCCTGCAGGTGCATGGCAGTGGGAGCCTTCTGATATAAATGATGAAGATAAACCTGTCGATGTGGAAGATCCAAATGTGCGTGTTAACCCAATCATGACCGATGCAGATATGGCGCTGAGAATTGACCCTGAGTACCATAAGATCTCAGAGCGCTTCCATAAAGATCAAGCATACTTCTCAGAAACCTTTGCAAGAGCTTGGTTCAAACTGACTCACCGCGATATGGGACCGAAATCGCGTTATTATGGCCCAGATATACCTACTGAAGATTTGCTTTGGCAAGATCCCGTACCAAAAGGCAGTACAAGTTACGACGTTGCTGCGGTGAAAGCCAAGATAGAAGCTAGCGGATTAAGCATTGGGGATATGGTAGCTACTGCATGGGATAGTGCGCGAACTTTCCGCAACTCTGATAAGCGCGGTGGAGCAAACGGTGCTCGTATACGCTTAGCTCCACTAAACCAATGGCAAGGCAACGAGCCAGAGAGGTTATCGAGAGTTCTAAGTGTACTTGAAACCATCGCAAGTGAATTCAAAATGAGTATTGCCGATGCGATTGTATTAGCCGGAAATATTGGTATTGAACAAGCGGCCAAAGCTGCTGGTGTAAATATCACTGTGCCATTTTCCTCTGGTCGCGGCGATGCAACGTTAGCACAGACAGATGTTGAGTCGTTTAGCGTGTTAGAACCACTTGCAGATGGGTTTCGCAACTGGCAAAAACAGGATTACGCGGTAGGACCTGAAGAGCTAATGCTAAATCACGCTCAATTATTAGGATTAACTGCTCCAGAAATGACTGTGCTGGTCGGAGGGATGCGCGTACTTGGAACAAACCATTCAAACACACAACATGGCGTGTTTACTGATAAGGTTGGTGTGTTAAGTAATGACTTTTTCATTAACTTAACCGATATGCGCTACACATGGATGCCAACTGGACGCAATTCATATTCAATTGTCGATCGAAAAAGTGGTAATGAGAAATGGGCAGCAACTAGGGTGGATCTAGTATTTGGCTCTAATTCAATATTAAGGGCCTATGCTGAGGTATATGCACAAAATGACAACAGAGAGAAATTTGTGCAAGACTTTGTTAAAGCTTGGACAAAAGTCATGAATGCCGATCGCTTTGACCTCAATCAGTAATAAACCAGCCCCGTGGGCATGACCACGGGGCTATGCCATCAATTATGCCTGCCTTTCTGGCAAGTTCACAAAAATAAGCTAGGTTTAATAAAGTAGCAGCCAATATAAAACCAAGCTCATAAAGCGTTATACAACCTGTCCACCAAAGGTGGGTCAATAAGGAGAGTTGGCGATGAAAGGGTTCGAGTTTTTTAAGCTATTTGATACACAAGAGCTGTTCATATTTTACTAACCTAGTGAACGAAACGTGCGTTGGGTGTTAATACAATTCAACGCACGTCTAAACCAATCAAAAATCAGCACCTGCCAAATCCATAGTCCGACAAGTAATAGTCATTAACATGGATGAATTTACTCATATTGTGTAGTGTGTAAAAATGAGCACCATTAAAAATTGATTAAGACATTTCAATGAAGTTCCAAGCAGCCATCTTCGATATGGATGGTTTACTACTCGACACCGAAAAAGTAAGCATGCATGTTTTTAAACAGGCGTGCTCAACCGTTAATCTACCTTTTTATGAGGATACTTATCTGTCAATTATCGGTAGAAATTCGGCAGGTATAGACAAAATTCTTCGCCGAGCTTACGGAAATAATCTGGATAAACTCCATGATGAATGGCGGCGCAACTATGATGCAATCGTCAAACATCAACCTATTCCAATTAAGCAAGGGGTTGTGGAGCTTTTGGCTTGGCTAAAAGAAAATGGTATCCCTACTTCTGTTGCAACCTCTACTCAGCGGGATGTGGCTAAAATTAAACTTAAATTGTCGGGATTAGATAAATTCTTCAATAGTCTGACTTGCGGTTGTGAGGTCTCAAAAGGAAAGCCAGATCCAGAAATCTACCTGCTAGCCGCTGAGCGATTAGGGGTTAAAAGTCAGCACTGTCTGGCATTTGAAGACTCCAATAATGGTGTTCGTAGTGCTATCTCAGCCCAGATGACGACCTTTCAAATCCCTGATTTGGTCGAGCCTTGTGATGAAGTTAGATCATTCGGACATAATGTTTTTCCATCACTCCTACATGTCATGGATTATCTCAAGTCAAACGAATAAACATAAGATTATAAGACTCTTTATACTCAGAATATTTAGACCAGTAACTCATAGATATAACAAAATTTCCACTGAAGGCTTGGATTCATACCATCAGCCCCAACTTCTTCTATTACTGGCATAATCATATTACATAAGGAATGACAATGACTGATAAATATGTACCACCTGCCGTCTGGAAAATGGAGAATAGTGATAGTGGCCAATGGTCGAGTATTAATCGTCCTAATTCTGGCTCCCGCCATCAGCAAGTCTTACCTAAGGGTAAGCATCCGCTGCAGTTATATTCTATGGGAACACCAAACGGTCAAAAAGTAACGATTATGCTAGAAGAATTACTCGCAATTGGCATAAAAGATGCTGAGTACGATGCTCATTTGATCAGAATTGGTGAAGGAGATCAGTTTGGCTCAGGCTTCGTTGACGTTAACCCTAACTCAAAAATCCCTGCACTGGTTGATGGTTCAAATGGTAGTGAAATCAAGGTTTTCGAATCTGGAAACATTCTTCTCTATCTCGCCGATAAATTTGGCCATTTCCTTCCCAAACAAATAGAAGCAAGAACCCAAGTGATGAACTGGTTGTTTTGGCTTCAAGGCTCTGCACCTTATCTTGGAGGGGGCTTTGGACACTTCTACTCCTATGCACCAGAAAAATTCGAATATCCTATCAATCGCTTTTCTATGGAAGCAAAACGCCAACTCGACGTATTGGATAAACAGCTTGCAAAGTATGATTTTATTGCTGGCGATAGCTACAGCATAGCCGACATAGCAATTTGGCCTTGGTACGGGAACCTTGTACTAGGCAAGCTATACGACGCTGCTGAATTCCTGGATGTGGGTAGCTACAGACACCTTAAGCGCTGGGCTGAAAAGATTGAGAGTCGTCCTGCAGTTCAACAAGGGCGTATTGTGAACCGTACTTGGGGAGAAAGCTGGGAACAAGCTCCAGAGCGGCACTCTGCTCAAGACATTGATAAAGTATTGAATCTGAAACCATAGTCTTTGTAAACCTGTCATATGGAATGTATGGCAGGTTGCCTTTATATCCCCAAGTCCTCTTTTCCCTTAATAAATATACGTATTTATTTACCAAACACTTCGATATACTTCATTGGATTTAAACAACGGCTCTGGATTTACGATCCAGCTCGCTAAATGGGGAAAACCATGACTAACTACGTAGTATGCGCACTGTATAAATTTGTGCGCTTGGAAGATTACAAAAACCTTCAAGAACCGTTAAAACTGCTTATGGAAAAGCATCAGGTTAGAGGAACCTTGCTACTAGCCAACGAGGGGATTAATGGCACAGTAGCTTCTGATCGAGATGGGATTAACGCGCTTTTGGCCTGGTTTAAACAAGACTCACGTCTGGCTGACATCGTCTATAAAGAATCGTACGACCAAAACCAGCCTTTTCACCGTACCAAAGTCAAATTGAAAAAAGAAATTGTCACCTTAGGTGTCGAAGGGATAGATCCTCGCCATGTAGTTGGAACCTATGTCAAACCCAATGAATGGAATGAGTTAATATCAGATCCAGAAGTATTTGTCGTCGATACTCGTAATAACTACGAAATAGAAATTGGAACGTTTGAAAATGCGGTTAATCCTAACACAGATACTTTCCGTGAATTCCCCGACTATGTTGCGGCAAATATGGACCCATCAAAGCACAAGAAAGTCGCCATGTTCTGTACTGGGGGCATTCGCTGTGAAAAGTCGACGGCCTATATGAAAGAGCAAGGTTTTGAAGAAGTTTATCACCTCGAAGGAGGTATTCTAAAATACCTAGAAGAAATCCCAGTAGAGGAAAGTATGTGGCAGGGTGATTGCTACGTTTTTGATGGACGAGTTGCGGTTAATCATCAGTTAGAAAAAAGCGGTTACGAAATGTGTAATGCATGCCGTCTACCTATAACTCCACAGGATATAATGTCACCATTATACGAAAAAGGAGTAAGCTGCCCTAAATGTGCTGCTGAGCATACAGATGAGCAAAAAGCACGGTTCCGCGAACGTGAAAAACAAGTTCAGTTGGCAAAGACACGCGGCGAATCCCACGTTGGTGGAGATGCTGATCAAATAATAATGAAGCGTAGACAAGAAAAACTTGCACGTAAGGAACAACAAAGAAAATCTAAGTAATTCCTGAATTACTACAGATAACTTTTATACTCAAGTAGCCCTCAAAAAGAGGGCTACTTGCTTATTTTCAATTTATTACTCAAACCATTTGTTTATCAGCAATTGAGCAGGTCTAAGCTCTAAATAAAGTTCGTTTCTTGGGGTTAAGAGTACCTGTATTCAGTAGTCGATTTTTATAATAGTTTTTAACGGCTTTAAGCACCAAAAGAATACGACCGTTTGAATCAAATATACTAAGATAAACCTCAGCTCGTATACGGACTCGATACGACACCAATGCGGCTATGTACACTTATCCCTTTGGCAACAACCATGACCCAATAGAAACAGCCTGCACACCCGACACTCTTCCTCGAAGGAGGCATCCTTCTGCTGGCATAGAACGACCATTAGAATCGATATAAATCGCATTCTTTAGGTGAAAGTATTGGCTGTCACCGGAATTATTGGTGTTCAATGCCAGTTGGCAATCAAAAGCCAGATTTTCTGTACTATCACAAAGGTGTTCATTAACTAGCTCAAAGTACCGGCGTTCAGATATGAGTTCTCCTGTTAAAATTTTCTCTCCCATAAATATAGTCACACCAACTGTTGAATCATCTTTATCAGTGTGGCTTACCATGTTCTGAAACAAGGACTCATTACGCTCTATTGTTATCATATTTATTTTCCTAGCTGAATTAGACTCCATCAATATAAACGCTTGATGGAATATTGTGACATGAATACATGTGAAGTTTTGTTTTTCGCTTTTTTATCTACCCACCAAAAACTCAGCTGGACTAGTCCAAAGCAGATGCGGCCCCATCACATAAATTCAGCAAATTTCAGATTTAAAGCCTTTATAATCAGATGGTTAAAACAAAAATTCAAGCTATTGCTCAAAATATTCAGAATATTTACTCTATGGTACAACACCCTCCCTAACTGCCATATTCAGCTCAAAGAAGCTAAAAGTTAGAAAGTAGTAGAATACTCATTGACTACACTATTTGATGCCTTTAGTAGCATTAGCAAACACTGGAGCCTCCGTAATAGTCAATGCGTCAAGCTCATTGAGTTTAAACAAATGGCCACTGAAGAGTACTCCTGTCTCACGAAATTCGTTCAGTGTCGCTTTATCACAGCAGCATAAAAGATGTTCATTAGTCATAGCCAAAAGGCCTGAATAGCCATTTAGGCCATTAATTAGCTGATGAAATGGCACCGACTCTTTTTTCAAAATCCGAGTCGTTAGGATGCACTGTTTGAATTGATTAGTTAATGAAGTGGGTAGTGTAAGCATAGTCAGGTTCCCCTAAAGCTAATGCTGTGCTGTCACTTTGCGTCCCCGCCTCACGACAGGTTTGCCCAGTTTGTCCTGTGTTAAGTATAGGCAACATCAGACATAAACGAAAAAAGAGCTGATTTAAACCTAGTCTGCAGCCTTATCATTCATTTTAATTTCTGAGTTACTTTAGAAAGAGTGATGCATGCGGTGACAGCGATACTCCACTCCATGGCTGTATGGAAGTCAGTTGGCTTGACTTCCATGTTATAGACAATAAAGCAGTATGAGCTTATTTATTGTCTAGGGTTTCTTGCTGAACATATCTCGCTTTCAAAATCGCTCCGGTAAGGATTGATATCAAGCCCACCTCGCCTTGTATATCTAGCAAAAACGGTGAGTTTCTCCGGCTTACAGCAGCGTTTAATATCGGAGTAGATACGCTCTACACATTGCTCATGAAATTCATTATGTTCACGGAATGATATTAAATAACGCAGTAATGCCTCGTGATCAATTTTTGCTCCTGTATAGCGGATATAAACACTGCCCCAATCTGGTTGGTTGGTTACCAAGCAATTAGATTTAAGGAGGTGAGAGCAAAGAGACTCTGTAACATATTGATCTTCCGTACACCCTAACAAAGAGTCCTCATTGTAATCAAATGAGTCTACTGTAATATCCAGTCCATCAATACAACATACATTTTTATCAACGTACGTCTCTTGAGGTACATCAACAGAAACAAAAGATACCAATACTTCGGCTTCTGCAGCCTCACTGAGATCCTGTTTCATTTGCTGCATAACCTGATCTTGAGAATCAAATCGAGTTTGGTTGTAGCTGTTGAGGTACAGTTTAAAAGACTTAGATTCAATCAAGTTATCCGATGTATGGGGAATGACGAATTCTCCAATAGCTACCACTGGTTTACCTTTGTTATTGAGCCAAGAAATCTCAAAAGCTGTCCACAAATCGAACCCAACATGGTTAGCCTGAATGCGCTCCTTAATCTCAGCACGCCCTCTTGCTCTCGGAATTGGATCAAGCAATTCTGGTTTATATTGAGAGACATACTCTGTCTTTTTGCCTAGATTCTTATTATAGATTGCCATTGATTATGACTCCTTGACATTGATTAACCGAGCAAACAACTTTCTGGCATAGTATATAGGCCCTACGCTAACTAAGGCATAAAGTACCTTAATGGATACTTGGCTAAAAAACATAACCAATAACACATCATTAGGTATCACATTATAAAACGCAATGCCAATAAACAAAGCACTATCTACTACTGAAGCTATACTCGTACTTGTAATAACCCTAACCGCTAACCATCTAGAATTTGTTATCCGCTTAATTTTGTTCAAAATATATGCATTAACATTCTCAGAAATAAAATATGAGCTAAGTGATGCGACAAAAACTGACATCATACTCGCAACAAGTGTTAAGTATTGTTCATCCATCACTCTCCATGGCTCGATACTAGGAACAAGCGTTGACAAATAAATAAATGCCAGAATGACAGCGTTAACCGTTGTTGACTTAATAATCGCTCTTCTTGCTAACCGAAGACCATAAAATTCGTTTAAAATATCAACAAAAATAAATGATATTGGGTAAAGAAAAATAGCTATCGGTACAACTAAACCTGTGTTGAAAATTTCTATCGGTTTGATACCTGTAAGATTCGATAGAGTAAAAAGCGAGCAAAGGCATAAAACCAAAAATGAATAACTCATCCAGTAGTTTTCATGGCGGTCTTCTAATTCATAAGCGCCTTCAAAGCTCGATTTTGAGTATGCTTTCTTACAAACCTCAACCAACTCATTACGATTGAGATCATCTGCAACATCACTTTTTAATAGTTCAGCAGGTGGTATATCAACAACTTTACCCGTACCTTTTATCATAATGCTTGCAGTCATACTAGGGTTTTCGCTAAAGCCAATTAACTTGTACTTGCTGTTAAACACAGTAGCGCTCCTCAAGAATACTGCCAAAAAAGTAATCATTGCGCTCTAATGGTTCATCAGAGGGTATTGAACATAAATAACCGTTACGAACAATCAATTTGTTAGACAGTTCTACATGACGATTTGAGCGATCGATGATCAATAGATTACCTCTTGTGTAATATCGAGATAGTGAGGTTCCTATTTGAATAGCCACAACATTCTTGCTCTGAGAAAAATGGTAAGTTAATGGGTAATCAGTGACCATTTCACTAATAAAATGGTCTCCTTTCAGCACAAACTCATGCTCGGTCAATATAGGGACAGCGATAGGATTTTTATTGCCATCAATAGACATTAAAGGAGAGCCAATAAAGTGCGATTCAAGGGACTCATTCTGAATGATGTAGCAAGTAGTCCCAAAAAAATCTGCAATTTTCTCAACCGTCGCAGCTTGCACGCGTTCTACTTTACCATCCAATATTTTATATATTGTAGAGCGAGTAATACCCGTTTTTCTGCTTAATGATGCTTTAGTTTCTTTCCCTTGATGCAAACCAAACTGGATATTATCTCTTAATATAGCCAGTTGCTCACTGTTGCTTTTCATATGCCCCCCCCGATCAAATTTTAGGCAAACATAACCCAACCACATTTATTTATGATATCAGGAACATATGACAAGTAATATTGCTAGAGACATATAAATACGCTACACATATCAAAATATAGAGCTTTCCCCAAAAAAGGCGCCATTAAAAAAAGAGCCTTGTTTCAAAATAGCGACTTATTTTCAAGAAAAAACATGAATTATGATGAAGCTATCTTTTTTTGTTCCCACTGAACTGTAGAAAAATAATTAAATCAAATTATAGACCTCCATGATTTAGCCTGTTTGCTCAATCATCGAACACTCGCATACATAATAGTTGCATTTATGGCATATTTTTATCAAACGTAAATTTCTTCAATAATTCAAGACTTTTCATTTACCAAGACTATGCTTTGCATGGTTTACTGATGCCATCTCTATATCAAAATAATACAAAGATGCAGATTATCTCAATTACTGCAATGTCTGACTCTTTAGGTCGACATTCTCACTTTTCGCTTCCATTAGACAAGTCAATAAAAGTTGTAATGAATACTAGCAAATCTTATCAAAGGCCTGGACCCTGGCTATCAAAGCTCTCCCCCAATAACACCTTAATCATTCAGCATGATACTCAATACCTTAGTGAAAAGATTTGGCACACCAAAAAAGCTCCTCGTGTTATTAAAGCCTCTGTGTGGCGTTTTATCCGCAAACTATCCCCCGAGGAATGTGAAATATGGGTTAAGCACTACATGTTAAATCAAGTATTACACTCATGGTATCAGGGGCTTAATACAAATGTATCTTCATATAGCAAAGGGATGGAGAATAAACAGTGGCTTGCTCGTTTGTTTGACTTGCCAGTCTCAAGTTTTGACCACAAAATTGAAACGCAGCTGCACAATCAGCTTTTAAAACGTAGTGTCATCAATCAGAAAATGATCTACTGCTTGAGGGACTTTGATGCTACACCTGCGATTATAGATGACCTCTACTTTAGAACGACACAGCACCTTCCAGTCGAGATAAAGCTTATTGCAGATCAACTATTACAGCGAAAATCTTACTACCTGTCCGATAGCACTAAGCTATCCAGAAAACGCTGCAACCAGATAGTCCAATATTTGTTAACCGTAAATAAGAAGAACTGATAAACCGCCATAAATCCCGCTAAAACAATTCAATCATACACTTCTTGTAACAAACAGCATGCAATGGCAACTGAGATAAGAAAAATAAGAGACTTATCTCAGTTTTTATGTCACCACTTTTTTATTCTTAACGGCCATGCATGGCATTCTTATAAGTTATTGATATTTATAGTTTTTAATTGGTTGTAACTCTAAAAAATCTATGGTTGGTTCATTAACTGCACCAGTTGTTTACTACGCAGATCGAATCATTCGCATCAAGCACAAATACACAACCGCGCAGAGGTAAAGGAGAGCATAATGACATCAAGGTATCGCTGGCAGCAAGGAGACCAGATATACCAATTCCGTTCTTTGGCCGACTTAATGGCCAAAGCGACTCCAGAACGATCAGGGGATGCTTTAGCTGGTGTGAGTGCTAACTCAGAAACAGAACGTGTTGCTGCTCAAATGACACTAGCAGAACTGCCGCTCAAAGCATTTCTGCAACAATCGGTTATCCCTTATGAAGATGATGAAATTACACGCCTCATTGTCGATACTCATGACAAGGAAGCCTTTGCCCCCATTTCTCATTTAACAGTGGGAGATTTTCGTGACTGGTTACTAAGTGACAAAGCCGATCACAATACACTCTGTAAAATCCGTCTCGGTCTAACACCAGAAATGGTCGCAGCTGTTAGTAAAATAATGCGCAACCAAGATCTTATCGCGATCTCTAAAAAATGCCATGTGAAGACAGCTTTTCGTAACACTATAGGCCTGCCCGGTAAACTATCAACTCGATTGCAGCCCAACCATCCAACAGACTCTCTGGATGGCATAGCCGCCACTATTTTTGACGGCTTGATGTATGGCAATGGTGACGCTGTAATAGGTATCAATCCAGCGACAGATAATGTTCCACAGACCATCAGATTGCTTGGAATGCTAGATGAAGTGATTCAACACTATCAAATACCGACTCAATCATGCGTGCTTACCCATGTGACGAACACTATCGAAGCAATAGATAAAGGCGCACCGGTTGATCTTGTATTCCAATCTATTGGTGGAACAGAAGGCACTAATCAAGCATTTGGAGTTAATCTTAGTATCCTTAAAGAAGCCCATGAAGCCGCCCTTTCTCTAAACCGTGGCACGGTAGGTAACAACTGCATGTATTTTGAAACTGGTCAAGGGACAGCCCTGTCCGCTAATGCCTATTTTGGTGTAGATCAACAAACTTGCGAGACGAGAGCATATGCCGTTGCAAGACATTTTGACCCACTTTTAGTTAATACCGTAGTTGGCTTCATTGGCCCCGAATACTTATTCGATGGAAAACAAATTATACGTGCAGGTTTAGAAGACCATTTTTGTGCCAAGATGCTTGGTCTGCCAATGGGATGCGATGTTTGTTATACCAATCATGCTTACGCTGATCAGAACGACATGGACAATCTTCTGACATTACTTGGTGTCGCGGGCTGTTCTTTTATCATGGGGATACCCGGCTCTGACGATATCATGCTTAACTACCAAACGACTTCTTTTCATGATGCATTGTACGCGAGGAAAGTTCTTGGCCTAAAACCCGCCCCCGAGTTCGAGCAGTGGCTCATCAAGATGCACATTTTTGATGACATAGATAAAGTTGTTCTCACCCAAGGTATAGCGAAACCTTTTTCCGCCTCGCTTCCTACTTTAAGTAAGGATTAGGCAAATGGCTAACAACCCTACCCAAAATGATAAAGCATCACCACAAGTCACAGATAACCCTTGGCAATCTTTGCGCCAGTTTACTTCTGCTAGGATAGCACTTGGGCGAGCAGGAACTAGCATACCCACTCATGAAATGCTCGCATTTCAGCTTGATCACGCACGAGCGAAAGACGCAGTACATAGGGCACTTAATATAGAAGACTTGGTGAAACAACTTGGCACGAAAGAAAATATTAACGAACACACACCTGATTTACCCATGGTCGTAAGCAGTAAGGTTTCTAATCGATTCATGTATTTACAGCGACCCGACTTAGGTCGCCAACTCGATGAAGAGTCATGGGAAAAAATCCAAAACTACCACGATACGAATAAAACCAACTACGACTTATCAATTGTAATCGCTGACGGTCTCTCATCTATCGCGATACAAAACC
Source organism: Vibrio sp. (assembly GCF_038138445.1). Classification (GTDB taxonomy): domain Bacteria; phylum Pseudomonadota; class Gammaproteobacteria; order Enterobacterales; family Vibrionaceae; genus Vibrio. The sequence goes on along the minus strand of NZ_JAYQDQ010000019.1, from coordinate 16,610 downwards.
ATGCAGCGCCTGTGATTGATCGATTGATCTCCCTTCTTTGTGTAGACCCCAAACACAATTGGACTCTGGCTCCGATAACAATTGTTAGCCAAGGACGAGTGGCTTGTGGAGACGATGTTGGAGAGTGCTTTAAAGCAAAAATCACCTTAATTCTTATTGGTGAGCGCCCCGGTTTAACTTCGCCCGATAGCATGGGCCTTTATATTACTTGGCAACCGGTTAGAGGAAAACAAGACTCGAGCCGTAACTGTATCTCAAACATAAGGCCTGAAGGCCTTGGATATGAAGAAGCCTGCCAGAAGGCCTATTATTTGCTCAATGAGTCACTTAAGAGACAAGTATCAGGCATAGATTTAAAAGATCGTAGTGGCGATGATAACAGCCAAACACTCGAAAACCAGTCTTCAACCAACTTTTTAACTTCACCCAAAAAATAATGATAGAGGGAATTATCATGTCTGATGAACGTCAGAATTATCTCGCTAAGAGACAGCTTAAGCGTGGTTCTGCAGGATGGATTTTACTTGCAGGTCTAGGTGTTTCGTATGTTATTTCCGGCGACTTTGCCGGGTGGAACTTTGGCATTGCTCAAGCTGGCTGGGTAGGATTTCTGATTGCCGCCATAGCTATGGCTTTGATGTACTTCACTCTTGTGTTGTCCCTCGCTGAAATGTCCGCTGCAATACCAACAGCAGGTGGTGGCTATAGTTTTGCTCGGCAAGCAATGGGGCCTTTGGGCGGCTATATAACCGGGCTCTCCGTATTAATTGAATATGCTTTAGCGCCGGCAGCGATAGTGATTTTTATCGGCTCCGCAGTCAACGAACTGATCGGTATTGATGGCCCTATTGTCTACGCTTGTTTCTACTCTATCTTTATTGCTATTCATCTCTCTGGTATCGGCCAAGCTCTAAAAGTTATGATGGTAATCAGCGCTCTTGCCGTTATTGCCATCTTACTGACCGCTGTCGCCCTGATTGGGCAATTCGACGTCAATAATCTTTTTGATATCTCACCAGAAAATTATGAAGCAACACAAATCTTACCTATGGGATGGTATGGAGTATGGGCCGCACTTCCATTCGCAATGTGGCTATTTTTGGCAGTTGAAGGAGTACCGCTTGCTGCCGAAGAGGCTAAGAATCCAGCAAAGGATGTTCCCAAGGGCATCATAGGCGCCATGGTGTTTCTGTTGTTTACAGCAGCACTCGTTGTGTTTCTACTTGCCGGTGCAGTCGGTGCCAAAGTGATAGGAGATAGCCCAGTTCCATTAGTCGACGCTCTTAATATAAGTGGTTATTCATCTATAGCGACCTTAGTCAACTTACTCGGCCTTGCCGGGCTTATCGCTTCTTTCTTTTCTATTATCTATGGCTATAGCCGTTTAGTCTTTGCTCTATCTCGAGCAGGTTACCTCCCCAAAGGCTTATCCTTGACCAATAAAAACAAAGTGCCTGCTCAAGCATTAGTCCTACCGGGTATTTTGGGACTTGCCGTATCACTTTCAGGTGAAGGCGATCTTATACTCGCAATGGCCGTAGTCGGTGCCACAGTGTCATATGCCCTCATGTCACTAAGTCATATACTCCTGCGTTACAAGCAGCCAAATCTGGTACGCCCATATAAAACCCCAGGAGGTGTAGTGACACCAAGTATTGCTCTGTTTTTATCTTTGGTCGCTATGACGGGTGTCTATGCCTTTTCCCCGCCAGCTTTTTTCATGACACTGGGCCTATATATCATTGGCATAGCTTATTACTTGCTTTATAGCAGGCACAATCTTGTAGCTTCAACTGCAAAGGAAGAGTTTGAGATGCTCGCATTAGCAGAACAAGAGCTGGAAACAGAGTTCACTAACTAAATGCAATATAGGCAGAAGATATTGTCTCTTCTGCCATAACCTTATAGGCTGTCATAGAACGAACTGCACAGTGACCGCAATAAAAGCGTGGTCGCTGGCTTGATTATCTTTCTCAAAACAAGGGCTAATGAGATGAGAATCTAAGGTTCGGTACTGGATGATATCGGCCATGGAGCAGTGTGAGCTTGCCTGAAACTCTTGAGAAAGCAGTACGTAATCTAGTACCTTACCAGTGGAGAAATGATAGTGTGTTGCTGGGCGAGAAGTACTGGAAAGGTCTGGATTAATAATGTCCCAACTATCTCGCAATATTAAATGGTGACTTTCACATTCTATTGGTTTAGTCAGCAAACCCACCATCTCACTATTTATAGACTGATTGAGATCTCCCATAAGCACTGTGGGCATAGGCTTTTTACTATAGGTCTGCTCCATGGCTATCCTAATCATCAAAGCCTCCCAACCTCGCTGTTGGCTCGACAGCCATTGCCCCAGAATAGAATGAGTTTTTGCGTCTGGTTTTGCCTGTGTTTCTCGCTGTGATTTTAAGTGACAAACGTATACAGCCACTTGTCCAATATCTGGGATATCAACCACTGCATAGATAGGCTGACGGCTAAATGCTAAATCTTGAATGCCATACCCTTCAAGCATGCTAATTGGGGTCGTCACAGCATGATAATGTAACACTGGGTATTTCGAGGCCAAAGCAACAACTGGATGGCTATGGATATACTCATTTTCTACATGCGCCTCATCGACACTCACAAAATAATTAAACCCCAACTTCAACAACATGGCTCTGATACAGTCTATACTAAACACTTCTTGAACGGCGATGATGTCAGCATCTAAGGTTTTGATGGCCTCCATTGTCCAGCGATATTTATTTTTCCACTCTTGCTCAGTATAAATATTCTCAAAATCATAAAACGCACCAGGTGGCTCAATAAAATTAAAAAGATTAGCCGTCGCAAATGTCAGTTTTTTATTCGTAAGCACAGACTTTCCTCAATCATTTACTAAAACTCACACGAATCTTTGCTTAACAAGTGAGCTTCTAACACATCAATTTACTGCTCTAAGCTATGTTATAGTTTAACCTATTGTCGGTTAACCAAACCGATTGCCATCGATAGTATTCCAAAGACCTTAATCCCTGCTTACCGTAAGTCATGCCAAAAATTCGATTTTTCAATGATTCAAAACAAACCTAGATACCAAAAATAGCGTCTATATTTAGTGCTCAAACTGTATAGTAAGTCCTGATTTATTAGATAGTTATGTATCGGTTAAATGCGCTCAGTCACACTCTTGTGATATAGATATAACAAACAAGGTTGATTATAACCACCAAAACGATAATAATTATCATTACAAAAAATAGAGGTCAGTATGGATTCACAAAAACCGCTTTACAATGCATTCTTTAAAGCTCAAGACAAGTTTGTAGATAACTATACCCCTTATGGGTTTGAACCCGATATCGTTCATGAATATATACATTCAGCAATAACTCTTTCATCCTTCTATGAGCAAGGCACTGAACACGAAAATACTTTGCTCTGCGAATTCTATCTGCGCCAAGTCTACTTTCACCTGATTGATGCTATTCAAGATCCGTGTAGAGGTAAAGTATTTCGTCGAGTCTGCTTAGATGCCATCCATACACCTCTTTTATGCTTAAAACGTTATTACCACCAATTAGAAGATGGTGATAAAAAGTTTCTACAACTACAGCAAAACTTGCAGCGTATTCGCATGCCGCTTGACTAAATTTATAGGATCTCTCATGACACAAACCTCCTCTCAATCAGAATTTCGTATTGAAAAAGACAGTATGGGTGACGTAAAAGTACCCGCCAATGCACTTTATCAAGCACAAACACAGCGAGCTGTAGACAACTTCCATTTTAGTAGTCACACCATGCCAAACTCTTTTATCCAGTCACTAGCCTACATCAAACAGTCTGCGGCTCTGACTAACGCACAACTTGGCTTGATGGAAGGTGATATTGCCAATGCAATTGCAAACGCTGCTCAAAATATTATTGATGGTCAATATCTAGACCAGTTTCCTATCGATGTATTTCAAACTGGTTCAGGAACCAGTTCCAACATGAACGCCAATGAAGTGATTGCAACCTTAGCAAGTGAAACACTTGGCGGAGATGTGAATCCAAACGACCATGTTAATATGGGGCAAAGCAGTAATGATGTTATCCCCACCGCGATCCAACTCAGTTGTGCACTGTCTGTCGAAGCACAGCTTATTCCAGCGTTAAATCACCTCATTGCCGCATTAAAAAGCAAACGAAATGAGATTGGACACCTTGCCAAAACAGGCCGAACTCACCTAATGGACGCAATGCCCGTCACGTTTGATCAAGAACTTGGTGGCTGGCAGTATCAACTTGAGCAAGCGAAAGTAGGTATTGAGCAAAGCCTTATTAATGTAAAGGCCCTAGCACAAGGTGGTACCGCCGTAGGCACAGGGATTAACGCAGATCCAAGGTTTGCCTCTGCATTTGCTGATAACTTATCTCAAGCGACACGTTTACACTTCACATCAAGCAGCAACTTTTTTTATAATCTCAGCAGTCAAGACGCTATTGTCGCGCTTTCAGGGCAACTCAAAACCGCTGCTGTGTCGATGATGAAAATTTCAAATGATCTTCGCTGGATGAATTCAGGCCCATTAGCGGGTTTAGGTGAGATTGAACTTCAAGGCCTTCAGCCAGGATCTTCAATTATGCCAGGCAAGGTAAACCCAGTGATCCCTGAAGCCGTTGCAATGTCAGCAGCGCAGATAATAGGTAATGACACAACTATTACCATCGCTGGTCAGTCAGGCAATTTTCAACTTAATGTAATGCTGCCTGTTATTGCACATAATATATTAGAAAGTATCCAATTGCTTGCTAACAGTGCTTTAGCGTTAGCAGACAAAGCCATTTCTTCTTTCACTGTCCGTGAGGACAACTTACAAGTTGCTTTGGCAAAAAATCCAATCCTTGTTACCGCATTAAACCCAGTGATAGGTTACCTGAGGGCAGCAGAGATCGCTAAAAAAGCATATCAGAATGGGCAAGCAATTATTGATGTGGCGGAACAAGAAACTGAACTCGACCGAGCAACTCTTGAGCGCTTACTTGATCCAGTTAAACTAACTCAGGGCGGTGTCGCTGAATAACAAGTATAAAAAACAGCTAGGGACTATATTAAGATTTCGCCGGTGTAGCTTTTTGTATAGGCCAGCCCCAAGGTAATCGATAATAGGAGGCCGGCAAATAGTTACTCGAGATTTCAATAGCCAACTTCAGTCTTGACTAACAAATGATCGGACCCCGTTGGCCTTGGCAAACTGCGCCGCTGACATATCTTCCTGCCAGCGTTAACCGACTGCAGCCATAGGTGATCAATGGCTATCATGGAGGCAGTCGGTGCTCTAAATGACGCAATCCAGTTCGGCCAACTCGCCACAGGTGCTTTCTGAAAAGTTGGAAGCATCCTAGCAAAGCGTAAACTTGTTGCAGACAAATTGAAGTCTCCAACCACAAGAGCTTCATCACTTGGGTATACAGCAAGTAAAGATTCAATAGTTTTGATGAGAGCATTACGTCGATACCATAACTCCTCTGTCCGTGGGGATGGTGGATGAGCTACGATGAGAGAAATGGGAGCCTGACGGTTCGGATGCCAAGTGCCGCGAATAATGCTCTGAGAGTCGGGAGTTTTGAATACCGACATATTTTTTAAAGGGGAAACACTAAGAATCATTTGACTCGAAGGATAGCCCACACCTTCCTGTCCCCCATAAGAATAGGGGTAAACATCATCTAGTAGCTTCAACTTTTCCCCAACTTCCGGAGCAACTTCTTGCATTACCACCAAATCCGCAGGCTTGGTCAACAAGTAATTAATAAAAGAGTTGATACTTGGGTTCTCGTAGTAAAGATTGTACTGAATAATAGATACAGAATTAGCACACTGTGAAACGAGATGTTCGTATGGCTTAGGGGACATTAACCCAAACGCACCAGCCAAAACAATACATATTGCACTTGGAGCCCATCTTTGGCCTAACATCATTAGCAGCGTCAATAGTGAATATACAATCAAAAACAATCCAGGATAGGAAACAATATTCTCTACCCACCAATTAAATTCAAGAAGTGACAAACCTGCCCATGCTAGTGCTGGAGCATAAACTACCAGCCAAATTCTCCAACGCCCCACTGTCGAACCTATTTATATGAAAGATTGTATAATTATGAACCAAGTCTTTGAAATTAGCCTAAATTAGTGATGCAGACTGTCTAATTGACATTCCTAGTATGCATCGATTGATGGATTACGCCTATTTGGACCATCCTCTAGAAAAATATAATGTATTGTTTTTTATAAAAATAAAACAATAAACATAATCAAACTCACTTGAGCTTCTTTTTTCAGCTAACTTTGAAGTTAAGGGCGACAGAGACACACTATATGCTTAAGTTACTTGTTACACTTCTACTTTTCTTGTCCTCAGATATGATCGCAGCTAGTCAGACAAACAAGTCTGTCAGGTTAGTTGTTGGTGAATGGGAGCCCTATACAAGTAGCTTTAGTAACCCAAAATACAAAATATCTGAAGAGTTAGTCAGAGCAGCTTATCAAACCCAAGGGTATAGGGTCACCATAGATCACCATCCATGGGCTCGAGCATATCGCTATGTTCAATCGGGACGATATGATGGAACATTTCCTTGGTTTAGAACAGTGGAGCGTGAATCATCTTTTATGTTCTCTCCCCCTCTATTTTTAGAGAAAGTGATGTTTATCTACCATGAGGAAAGCAAATTTGATTGGCAAGACATAGATGATTTAAACAACTACAGGGTTGGAGCTACTCAAGCATTTACGGTTACAGATTATCTTCTATCTGAGAATGTTAACCTAGAAATTGCCAACTCCGATGAAACCAACTATATCAAACTAGCTAAGTACAGAATCGATGCCTACCCAGCAGCGTCAAAGCGCGGGAGCTACATGCTCGCCACTCTACTTACCCACGACCAAACAGAACATCTACATATTCACCCTAAACCCATTATGGAGACCGAGATGTTTATAATGTACTCTCTGCAAGACGCAGAAAGAAGTAAGCTATTAAATGAAGCCTTCACCCAAGGATTAGAAGCTTTGGTTGAGTCAGGAGAATATAAGGAGATAATGGGTATTGATCCGCCGATGTTTAATCCACAATAATACTCTTAATACTTTCAGTAGCAGTAGATGAACGACACACTACGAATAAACAATGAAATAGTATCAGTCAATTCTTTTAAATTACCCTCAGATATTTCATCACCCCACTTGGTTTTATAAAAAGCAACTATACTGCATTGTGTACTAACCAATAAATGAGGTTCAACCATGAGAGTTCTGCTGTTTATTTGTACGTTTTTTTCTGCATCTATCTTTGCAAATAACCTAGATGATCTTAACTATATTACCGAATCCTATCCTCCATTTAACTATAATGAAAACAGAGAGTTAAAAGGACTTTCTGTTGATGTTCTAGAGGCGGCAACTAAAGCAGTAGGCGAGCCAGTATCACGCAGTAAAGTAAAACTTCAACCATGGGCCCGTGGGTATGACGCTGCGCTGAAAGGTCCGAAGGTCGCGCTTTTTGCTACAACCCGAACAGAAGAAAGAGAGTCTAAGTTTAAGTGGGTAGGTCCAATTATCGCAACAAAAGTTGTCGTTTTTTCAAATAAAAATGTCACCATTAGCGACCCATCGGAGTTAAGTAAATACAAAATCGGCGTGGTTAGGGACGATGTTGGAGAAGCACTTTTGAAAAAAGCAGGTGTCCCAGCTTCTGCGATGAAAGTATCACCAGGCGCCGACTTGTTAATAAAACAACTTGCCGCAGGTAGAATTGACATGTTGGCCTATGAACAGAGTGTCGCAACTTATCTAATGAAGTCTGCAAACGTTGATCCAGGTAAGTTTAATGTTGCATACACTCTCAGTGAAGGACAGCTTTACTATAGTTTGAGTCCAGACACTCCAGATGAATATGTCAACAAGTTACAAAAAGGCCTTGACCAAATCGCGCAATCGGGTGAATTAGATAAAATTAAGAGTCAGTATCAGTAGACAGCAAAACAACAATCGCCAAGATTAAATTGCTTGGTGTATCAATGTTGAAACTCTGTATAGCTACCGATTTTTCTATCGGTAGCTATCTGACTGTCTATAAATACTATAGATTATCACACCACGTAAAAACTGAACTCGACTGATATAGAGAGTGTGTAAACGAACCATTGTTGACACATAGGTTACAATTTTTATTCTTTATCCTATAAAATCTATTAACTTCTCCTCAATCGAGTATAGGAATGCGTGCCTTCCATCTAACGATTTTGTTCACGGCTTTATTTCCTTGTGTTTGTTTAGCTACAAGTGTACAAGAGCAGTGGCAATCGTTTTATCAGCGTAATTGGCAAGCAGGTTCGCTCGTCGTAACCGCTGAGCAATTCAATCTTTTTTCGCAGAAACTACTTAGAGCAAGCGCCCGTTATCCTGATTTTGAACACTACTCTTGGAAGGATATCCAGTTTTTATACGAGGTTTCAAAAACTTGTAAAGCTATCGGCCCTATCCAAACACATCTGTCAACTGCGACCGAGTTTGAGCTTGCCCTTTGTAACAACCAGCCTCTTGATGATACATGGTTCGTCAAACATGAATCTAGACATCCCGCTGGTGGTAGCTTTTTAGAGCGCTATCTGTCTATGAAATCAAAAAATGTTCTAGATGATAACCTAAGGCGCTATTTAACTCTCTATGACTCAAGACATCCCCTATATAAATCTCTTTCAACCCTCTCTGTTGAGGGAAGAGAAGCATTGCTTAATGGGTATCGAGCTTGGATGGAAGATGACACACTGTGGCTGATCGCAGAACAAGGCTGGAAAGCAATACCCAGTAAAACATGGCGCCCTATTGCCCATGAATTAAATATCACATTTACAGGTCCAAGTTGTGAGCTTAGATATAGTAACCTCTGCATCAGTCAGCAAAACAATACCCTGTTGCTACAACGTTTTCTAACGGTCTACATTTCACTCATGCTGCTATTTTTATTTGGTAAAGGTGTATACTCAAAACGACAACAAAACCGAGAGAAACGCTTTATTTTGCAGCTACTCACTCATGAACTTCGTACACCGATTACCAGCTTAGGGTTGACTGTTGAAATGCTGCGTGATCAATTTGAACAGTTAACAGAAGAAACTCAACAAGTAGTATGGAGGCTAGTCTCTGATCACCAAAGACTGACCCAACTCACAGAAAACAGTAAAGTCTACTTAAGCACACACAGCTCCCATCAATTGTTAGAACAAAGTGCCTATATCATGGATTGGCTAGATCATATGTGCGAGAAACATGGCGTGGCTTATCAACTTAACCAGAATAGAGAGCTAAGTTTACCCTTTTACTGGCTTTCAATTTGCCTCGATAACTTAGTGAGAAATGCCAAGCAACATGGAAAAGGAGACATTTTGGTTGCAGTCACTTTGACTGACAAACTTAAAATAGAGGTATCAGACCAAGGAGACTTTCCTAGCGTTATATCACGCTTTATCAACGGAGCTATGACCAAACCAAATTCAGACAACATGGGAATTGGGTTAAGTATTGTAAGGCATTTAATAACTATGATGGGTGGTAAACTAAAAATTTATCGTCACCCAACTCGCTGTATTTTGGTCCTACCACTATGAAAACATTACTTTTAATTGAAGATGACATCTTACTTGGCCAAGGTCTGGTGGCTTTTTTCGAGTCTAATGGATACCAGTGCTTGTGGGCTCAAGAATCGAGTAAGGCAGAGAAATACTGGTATAAAGCCGATCTCGTTATCCTTGACAGGCAACTCAGTGATGGAGACAGCTTAAAGCATCTTCCTACTTGGTTATTGTTAAAAGCTCTACCCGTCATCATACTCACCGCTCAAGTTGAAACACAGCAAAAAATAGAAGGACTAATGACGGGTGCAAAAGACTATGTCACTAAGCCTTTTTCAAACCAAGAGCTTTTGGCGCGAATTGCAAGCCAGCTAAGGCCTTTGGGTGAAAGTTATATATATTATTCCAGTATCGAAATACACCTCGCCAAAAGACAAGCCATATTTGAGGATCAAGCCGTTTCTCTCAAACCAAAAGAATTTCAGCTATTGGTCTTACTTATCCAGAATCAAGGACGAGTATTCCATCGAGATGAATTACTTAACAAAGTATGGGGCTATCAAGCATTCCCAAGTACTCGGACAGTAGATAATCATATTTTGCGCTTGAGGCAAAAACTACCTGTGCTCAATATTGAAACTCACCGTGGAGTCGGCTATCGGCTTAATAAAGCATTATGATGAGAAAAACCCTATTAATTGCGCTTTCTACTTTTAGCCAAATCCATAGTGCACAAGCGAGCTGGTTTGCGGACACGCCTCTTCAACCAGTGTATCAAGCGCTTGTCAACCAGCAGCCTCAACTCGCATGGCAGGAGCTTATCTTAGCCATAAGCAATAACAATATTGATAGTCAATATTGGCTACCAGCAAAGCAAGAGATCCTCAAACAAACGTCTTGTGGTCAGGAGCTTTTTAACCGTGATAAGTCTCTTCCCGCAGAGATCAGTGTCACCTTCATACGACGTTCGGGCCTATCATCACAGGGATTTCAGATTAAATTATCGGCCGAAGGTACCACAAGAGACAGCATAGTCGAACTAATATCTCCCTCTTCTAAAATACTCCTGCATACCAGTTTATCTAAAAAGACTGAATATCAGGAATTTGAAACAGAAGAAATGCTGAATAAACCCATGGCTGGTATCTACACATTAAATATCAATCAAAAGCCTTACTTGCTGCTCATCACAATGCCAAACAATAAAAGCTGGATTACCTATGACAGCACAGCAAATACGGTTCATACTCTTCCCCCAAAATCAATTGACAGCTGCAGTCAAGCACTCTCATCGTGGCAATGGTTTGATACGACTTACGCCATGCTAGGCAGTAAAATACCTATTGATGCTAAGATAGCGCCAATACCAGTAAGTCAATACCAAAAAGCAAAGCATCTAAGCGCTTCTGTATCGGTATACGAATATCAGCAAGGCATTAAAGTTGGGTACGTGCAAAGAATATCTATACCTTTTTCTCCAATAACCTTGGAAAGAAAAAATTAAACATGAAACGGTTGTTTTCTGGTGGTTACGTTATAGAACAATAAACTTGTATTCCAATAGTGACATATAGGGGACAAACCCTGCCACCAACTCTCTAATATTGGGCTTGTTCCTACCACTCACTATGGTTTATCTATGTTAAAAAATGTAATTAAGTCTATGGCACTAGCACTAAGCTGCCTTTCGGTTCAATCCACTACAGCGGGGGATTTGATAAGTTTTTGGGACACCCCGCAACACGGTGCCAATGTGTTCAATCGAATGCCGGCAACCGAAAAATTGTATCCAGACCTTAAAGCATATAATGCGACTTGGGTTCGCCTAGCGTATGACAAATGGAAATCAGATCACCGTGATTTCCTAATAGGTAATGCCGACGATTATCAGGGCTTAGTCCAGCAAGATCTCAATGTATTGGTAAACGAGATAAATAAGGCTGGGAAAGCAGGACTCAAAGTCGTTATTACACCTTTATCATTGCCTTTCATGCGCTGGTCACAAAATAATGGACGTCGCTATGATGGTCGCTTATTCGAAGATCAACATAATTGGAATAAGGCGATAGAGTTTTGGGTCGATCTTGCTTCAAAGCTAAAAGATAACCCTTACATCGCCGCTTATAATATCGTTAACGAGCCTGCCCCAGAGAAAAATGGTGGATTACAAGAACATGCATCTCATCAAGAAATGCAGACTTGGTACAGGATAAATCAAGGAGGAAGTCGTGATTTACCTCTTTTCTACGAAAAAGTTATCGAGGCAATAAGAAAGGTCGACCCCGCCACGCCCATTATGGTTGATGCTGGCTGGTACGCTACAGCAGACAGTTTTACCTATTGGAATAAAGCGCTCAGTGATGACAAGGTTTTATACAGTTTCCATATGTACGAACCTTACCAAGCAACGAGCTCGTATAACCTCAGGAGAAAAAAACCATATCAATATCCTGGGCTAGTACCGTTTGCTAATCAGCCCAAAGTAATGTGGAACGCAGATAAGGTAAGCGAATATTTACATAGCCCTGTTAGCTGGGCAAAAGCGCATGGAATTCCGACGAACAGGCTGTTAGCGGGTGAATTTGGGTGCGTAAGAAAACTCAACAATTGCGCAACTTACTTGGATGATGACATCAAGGCTTTGGACAAAAATAACCTACACTGGGCATTTTACTCCTTTCGTGAAGATGAGTGGGATGGCATGAATTATAAGCTAGGCGCAACAAAGGCTGTAGGTTGGGATTACTGGAAAGCGCAGGAAAAAGGCGAACCAGACCCAATCCAGTACCAATCATCGCCCTTGTTCTCGGTTATTCAAAAAAAGTTGTAAACGCGGTTTTAGGTAAACTGACGTAAGGACAGGAAATTAGACTGTTCTTAGAGAGCTGTCTACCAAATATTGCTTTCACAAATGAAATTTATAATTTCATATTTATCATTTAACCAAAAGTAACAGAAGTGTTACTTTAGTTAACGTTGGTTACACTGGTACGAAGTTATTCCAAAGAGTCACGAATACTTTATAACAGTTTGGATATGGATATTTAGCCAACAACCTCCAAACGAACAAAATTAAATAAAAATTGTTGCCCTTATTTACCCGTACAGTCTGCCCATTGTACGGGTTTTTTCTATTACGCAAGGGAACATTCATGAGTGATCATGATTCTTTCTATTAAACTGCGATGTTGTGGATATTGCTGAGTCAATTCTTCTGGATTGGCTAACTCCCAGTCGGAAAAGTCAAAACCAGGTGCTGTCGTACACCCGACCAGAGAAAAGTGCGTTTTATCTTTCACCTCTGCAGCAAACCATGTGTTTTGCGGAACTACTACTTGATAATCAGCCAACTCGTCTTCAAAAGTACAGCCTAGAATTCGTTTCTGATACCCCTCCTCTGGGTGCAAAATATGTATCACGACACTACTTCCTACATAATGATGCCAAAGCTCATCTTGTTTAAGTCGGTGAAACATAGACACATTGTCTTGCTGCAAAAGATAATATATCGAGGTGGTATAGACATGTTCACCCATAAACCTCTCGGGTTGGCATTTTATAATTTCATTAGAGCGATAAGATTCACTGAAATACCCACCTTCTGGATGAGGTTTGAGACCTAACTTACTTACCAAATGTTCAACCTTTATCAATGACATTACATTTCCTAGATGAAATAAAGGGAATTGTATTACTTGATATAGAAATAGCAATCTGATCCATCAATGGCTATTTGTAAACATGATTAGCTAGATATTTATCCGCCGTATTAACTATAAAAATATACTTTATTTTATATTTGAACGACATCTAAAAGTATAATGTGAAAACTTAAGACAATAATTTAAAAAGCTCCGACATATGTGAAATCGAAATGACATTATCATCATCATGTACTTGGCCATCAACGTTGTAATAACAAGCCTTCATTCCAGCCGCGACCGCTGCTTTAATACCAATATCTGCATCATCAACTGCAATACAGTGGTTACACTCAACGCCCATCGAAAAAGCTGCATGAGAAAAAATTTTTGGCTCCGGCTTCCAACTATTGATTTCATATGAGCTAAATATTGTCTGTTCACTGAAATAATTCGATAAGCCAGTCACTTCAAGGCCATGTAAGATTTTTTTCTTTGGGGCACTTGAAGCAATACATAAGGGAAGATCATTCGCATCAAGAAAACATTTTACGCCCGGCATAGCCTCTAAACGTTCACTATAATATGTTTCCACCAGTTCCCGATAATGATCAATAAAATCCGTATCAACAGCCACACCGCTTCTTTCTTCAACCTCTGTAATAATTTTTGCTAACTTATAGCCCTTATAACGTTGAGCAGATACAGACACATCATATTCAATACCATAACGTTGGAAAATTTTCATTAGTGCGAAGTTATTTATATATTCGCTGTCAACTAAGGTTCCATCAAAGTCAAATACAATGCAGTTAATCATACTTATCTACCATATTACCCAATGTTCAACTGCTTAATACTATACATAGATGCTTCTCCTATAGCACCACTTTTATTTGAAAATTGGCACGATAGATAACAAGGCTTGGTATTTACCAAAGCCCTGATATTCTAGAGTTAAAAGAATTACATTGAACTGATATTACATATTTTAATTTTGTATGAGCTGATATCGATCGAGGACTTCTTTGGCAAGAAACTCGTGCACTGCAGTGGTTGGATGGGTTACATCCCAAAAGACATATTTATCAGAACCCTTTTCCATGCAGTCTTTAGTTAATTTATGATTAAAAAAATAGCCTGTTGGAGAGTCTCCTTTTAGATCAAGACATGCATCACTCGAATTTTCAAAGCCATAGTTGGTAGGATTCTTTAACAGATCATTCATAACCTCATCAGCAGCAAAGAGCATAACATTCACCCTATCAGCCAAATAGTGCCCTGTGTGCTGAATAAAAAATTCATTGAGTTCACCGATATCTTTGGCTAACTGCATCTTACGCTCATCCGGTGCTTTTTTAAACAGAGGTGCATTAGACACATCAGGCAATCGCAGCATAAGAATATTTTTCGCACCATTTTCAGTAAGCTTAGTTAGGGCCCGGCTCAGATCCGCTTTTATTTTATAGACATCCCTTCTGTAGTTCATTAAATCATTTAAGCCGAACTCAAGTGTAAAGAGAGTATACTCAGGATCATAATTCTTGGCTTTTTTCATATAAGATACATAAGAATCGACTTGTGATGAAACACCTTTCAACTCCTTATATTGATCAGAACCAGCTGCTCCTCCAATAGCCCAATTATAGAGGGGAATACCCATATTTGCAGCAAGATACTCTGTCCAGACAAAACCATTGGAGAAATTCCCTCCAAACCATGAATTAGAGTTGGGGAAAAGCCACTGTGAAGCATTATAAATGTTCCCTGTCTCGGATATGCTATCGCCAAAAGCGACAATACGATTAAAGGATGCTGAGTTAATTTTCTTATCGTTAGTCCATATTGTGTGGTTGTATGATCCTCTGTGATCAGAGGCATAGAAACGAATATCCGCGTGCTCATACCCTCGTACTTTGTCTTCTAGAGTATTTTCACAAACTTCTCTTATCTCTTCTTGAGTTGTATTCGTGTAAAACATATTTTTGGGGCTATATGAAGACCACCAATAGCCCTCTAAACGAAAGTACTTACCCTTGTCATCTAATGCCCATTTCCATTTAGTTTTAGGCTTTTCTAGGCTGTCAGATGCTCGATACCAACACCTTACGTATGTCGTAGTTGTTTTGTATGCTTCAGAAGAAGCCTCATTCTGCTGTTCGAAATCGATATCTTCAACATCGATGAGTTCAATACCTTGTTCGTCTAGACTTGCGGATTCTGAGTCGTGGGAACCTGCATAAGGTACCGGCATAGTAAAACAAGCAACGAAAAAATGAGAGAGTATTACCAAAGACCATTTCATAACTAACACCTACTAAAGCTTTTGAAAAATCAACTAGAAGATAAAAAGCGCCTCCATAAGCAAGCCTACTCACACTCGCACTATTGACTATTGCAGAGTTAAACGAATGGATTAAATCATTATTTTTGTAAATGGATTGAAATCATAGAACATATACACGACAACTCTATGCTCAACAGAACCTAATCAAGCCCTTAAAAGATTATTAAAGAAAAGCCTACTTGTCTGATTTCAGAAAATCATGCTATAACAGATTCAACAACAAATTTCATTAGTTCTCTATTACCTATGAACACTTTCGATTACTCTTCACTTGATGGACGGCTACTTCGTATGTTTATTTGCGTTTACGAGCACCAATCCGTTACTAAGGCAGCAGCAAGTATGGGAGTAACGCAATCGACGGTGAGTCATGGACTCAATCAATTACGTAAGATCGTTAACGATGAGTTGTTTGTTGCCTGTGGACGCAGTATCGCACCGACACCAAAAGCCAATGACCTAGTTGGGCAAGCAAGAGCGATTATCCTTGCAATGCAGGAGTTCTCATGCCCACAAACTTATGATCCCTCCCACGATGAGAAAGGCTTTATTGTCGCCGCCAATGATTACGAAATTGAGACCATCATCAAACCCATGTTTGACCAGTTTCAAACGCAGGCGCCTTTAAGTCATTTACATATTGCACCAGCTCGTACCCAGAAAAAGTGGGCTTCGTTACTAAGAGCGGGGGATGTTGATTTAGTTTTGACTCCAGAACTCACCAGTAACGAGTCTGATTTGATTCAAACCAAAATATTGACTGATCAAGATGTTTGCTTTTTCAACCCAGATAAGCAGACGCCACCGAAAACTCTTGAACAATATTGCGCCAAGCCTCATGCAATAATGGCTTATGAGCATGTACACCACACTGACATTGACAGCCTACTTCATGAGCATGGAATGAAAAGAAGAATTGTCACCAGCGCATACAGTTTTGCTGCCGTTGCCGCTTTGATTGTAAGCTGGCGGTAAACCCCATTTAACTGAAAGCTGGCACCAGCTAAAAACCT
>NZ_JAYQDQ010000018.1:0-54903 GCF_038138445.1 Vibrio sp. | reverse complement strand
CAATAGAGTTCGAAAACTCTCTAAAAAAAGTGTCCTGTTGGACTTGACCAGTACAGTAGCCTTACACTGGTTGGATAGTTTACTACCAAATAAAATATCTCTTGTCTCAGCTCGACTTTTAAACACATTGAGGGACGAATATTTCTTGGTTGCGCCTATGTATGCTTCAGATGTAGAGTAAATTCTTGTGCGATCAACAGAGTCTGTTTGTTCAATAACATCTGCCACACTCTCTATATATTGCTTAGCTTCAGCATCGGGAGATTTTAAATCGATAAAAAACTCTGTGTGTGGGAATTTAACTAAAACGTCCTTTAGTGTTGGTATCTTGTATGAGTTCTCTGTGTCAGAGGCTTGACCTTCGAAAAAACTGTAGCCCGCATCTAAAGTAGCTAGGTCTTTAACCGTCATTTCAGATACTTTGGTCTGTTTGGTTAATTCTGTTAGCACCGAAAGATCACTTGGCCTGTACAATACAGGAACACCATCTTTTGATAATTGAACCGTTATCCAAATAATATGAGCGCCGCGCTGTATCGATGACCGTATGGTTGGGATGGTATTTTCTGGGCCATCTGCGGTGCCTCCCCGGTGAGCAATAATCAGTGGATTACGGTTTTTGACTATGCCATTACCATCATCTAGCAATGTGGGAGAGGTTTCATTAGGTAAGGTTTCTGAGAAGGCAAATCCTAGATGATTAAACATCAGCATAAACAATAAAATTTTAAATTTTTTCATATCTAACTCTATGAACAAAGAATATGGGCCTTAATAGCAAGTGGCGACCTACGACCCAAAAAAGTCTGCCTTTTCAAGAGTAAATAACTTTTATTGATTGTTTTATCAGGTGTTGGCCTGAGTTTTCATTTTAAAGATGAGGATAAGTTGACAGTTTGGCGTGTTTGATTTGTTTGGAAATCAATATTTGATAGCGACTAAAGAGGTCATCTATTTCAGGTTTGCCATTGGTTTTAGCAAAATCTAGCAAGGATAGATCGCCAAACGGGTGCTCCTTCCACATAGTTTGTAACGATACTGCCAGTGAGAAAAAGTCGTGTTGAGGCGATGCATATCCAACTCGTAGATATGGATTTAGAGCGCAAAATTTAGGCGTTAAAGACGATGGAGAACAAAACTTATAGTCAGACTCAATCGGAACAATACTCCCTAAATCGATTAGTCTCACCTCGTTATATAAGGTCACAATAAGATTAGAGGGCTTGATATCCCCATGTATATATCCATAGGTATGAAGGGTATGTAATGCCTGTTCTGCACTCTTTGTAACTTTTTGCTTTTCGACAATATTAAGGTTCGATGTACTGTCACATAAGGAATCAAAAAACTCTATGATTAACCAATCTACGCCCATGCTTGAGCCGTAATCTATATATTTAGGCCAATAGCAGTCAGTATGCTTATGGAGAAATTCAGCTTCGATGTTGAGCTGTTGCTTAGTTGTGACCGTAGAGGCAAACTTAACTATACATGAGCCATGATGTGGGTGAGTTGCTAAATAGGTTTGCTGTTTAAGTAAAGAGTACTGAGATATCCCCAGCACTCTGAAAACAGTGGCTATTTTATCGCTAAACCCAGTGTGTACGTTCATGCTAAATACTAGATGGCAGTGAGAAAGCCGAGAAAAAATTGGGAACAAATGGGTTATTTTGCCCTTGAGTTTTTATACTTAACTGGACTTGGCTATCACCATACTTAATCGCTATTTCGGTTTCTTGAGATGTCGCTGAGGCAACCCTTGGCTCAATAAACTTAAACCATGCCCAGTTTCCTTGGAAACTTTCAGAAGCAATGTTACTTTTTTGTGCTTTGATTTGAAAACCTACAGAATCTTGTTCGATAGCTGCCGCACTCCAACTTTGTTTAGTCCAAAGGCGAGGCCCATGCTGGTATGTAAAGAGTGGCTTTTCGCCTTGGATAATAAACTCCGTCACATCAGAACTCATTTCTTTTGCCCTTAGTTGAAACTGGAGCGACATGTTTTGCGGATCGGCCAAGAATAGGGCATTGCGAATGTCACGTGCTTTTGAAATCATCTGCCATACTGAAGGGTCCAAAGCAAACCCTGTATTTGGCAGCAAGCCATAGAGGTAGGGAGAGCGTTCGTCATTGGAAAAATTCTTCAATTTAGACTGGTAATATTGTTCTAGCGTGCCATCAGACTTAAAAAAAGCAGCAACATCGGCGGTGCTAGCATCTGAACTAGCTGCCTTATTAAATGGATAATAGCCAGCAATAGTTGTTTTATACGGCTGGTAAACCTCAGCTCTCCAGGTATTGTTCAAATAATCATGCGCAAGACTCATTACTAACTCGTTTGACTGTCGTGTTACTTGGGTCAAAATTTGCTGTGATATTGATGGTTGAGCGCCTTCTTGTTGAGCAAGTTCAGATATAGGGTTGCTGGTTTTTATGGATGCGGTAAGGGCCTGATAGGCGACTTTTTGAGGGTCTTCTGCTTGGTAAAATTTATCTAGCCAAATTTCTGCCTGAGTAACTTTACCTAGCAAGGAATCAATGGGCTTATTACCTTGTTCATCAGCAGCAACCTGATTGTGGAATCGCTCAAAGGCTAGTTGTATTTGCCGTGCGGATTCTTTTTTATCCATATCCTGCTCTTGTGGCTGAGTGTTTTTATCTTTAGAGGGAGCTTTGGGCAATTCGACCGACGTGTATTTGCTCACCGTGTTATACAGCATAGCTAGAGGGTTATTTGATGCATTGGTAAGCAGTGCCATGGTTCGTTTAAGGTCATCAGCGTTGCGGATATTTATAGTTTGAATTTGAGAGACAAAGTCACGCCAATAGTTAATGTAGTCATTTTGATATCTTTGTTTTAAATCTCGGCTAATACGATACATTTCAGAAGCACTGGGTGATGCACCTGCCACACCCTCGTACGCTCTTAACGCCTCTTCCAAAATCGGTGAGTTAATTGATAAATCGAGCTCATTAAACCCTGACGGTGTATACAAGTAAGGCACCATATAACCCGCATAGTTTGGAGAGAAAGACATCAGTTTTTGGAAATTACTTCCTAGCTCATGTCTTATATCGATACGATTTGAATAGGTCTCTGAATTGAGGATATGTTGATAAAGTAGCGTTTCAACACCGGTTTGGCTGATGACTTTTTTAGCCAAATGTTCGAGTCCTAGGTTGGCCTTTATTGGGACGAGCCCTTGGTCGAACACATCATCAAGGAGTATTTCAAGCTGTGCAATATTAACGCTGTCCGCTTCACCTTGCTCTTCCAAAGTCGTGACAAAATACCTTTTTAATGCACCAATATTGCTACGGTCAGTATTGAATAGTAATCGGTAATTATTAAGTAGCGACAAAGTTTTTGCTTGATCTTCTAAGTTCACATAGACAAACAAATCCTTTTCGAGCGTGTTCTCCATCGAAGGAATAAGGACTCGTTGCAATTCATCAAAATAAGCCGATTCAACATCATTGACGATGCTTGATGTTGGCATGAACGAAAAGCTATACCATGGTTTGGGTTCTCGATATAGGGCATAAATGCGATTGAGAGAATATAAATTGGGAATATTGTCTGCCATATTTTCGATATTGTATGGTTGAGCAGATATTGCTTCTTTGTAACGTTCTAGCATGCTATCCGCTTCTGCTTCCAGTTTACTCTGATAATCAAAGTCGAGCTTTATGTCGATAAGAACAAAGGCAAACAAACTTAGCCAGAAGAGGGTATAAGCTGTTTGCATCGTTAACAATAGATTTTCTTTGCGTCGATTAACCCCGACTAACTCGTGTTCATTGAGAATAGTGTGGGTCATTAGATATTGAGCGAAAAGAGTTTGTTGCACTGGGATCTGTTGGTGCTGCTGAAATTGCTCATACCCTAGCGCTTGATTGACCACATTCGCCAAAACGTCATGTTGGTTTTGGACTTGACCACTATGGGTAAAATAAAAACCGCGAAAGTTAAGACCATCATGTAATTGTTCGCCGCGATATAAACGATAGAGAAACTCCCATAGGTTCTCTTTTAGGAGGGCAAACTGATAGGGCGCTGCACAAATGGCATTGCGATAATCTTGGTTGAGTTGTGAAGCTAAGGCATTACTCATGTTAGATAGCAGTTGAGTAACCAGACTATCGTACTCAGTGTTATACCAATCTGCGTCTATTCCCCCATGCTTCATGATTGGAGAGGTAACTCCAAATACATCATTTCTTTTGGTCTCATCAAATGCAGAGAAAAATTGGCAAAAGTCATTAATTTGGCCCATTTGAGTGATGATATTGTAAACGGGTAGATTAAGACCAAATATGTGATTGAAGCTTTTTATTTGCGATTTAATTTGGTCAGCTTTTTGCGTAACAATCTCGGTAGACTTTAAAATTTCTTTTACGTCGGTAGTTAAGATAATGCCATTAACAGCCTGACGGGAGCGCCATTTGTTTAAGCTTTGGCATAGTGTTTTGACATAATCTGGGTGCTGGTCGTCTCCCAAACTAACAGAGATTAAAATTGAATGTTCGCTCAACCAAAATAAAATAGGAAACTCAATATCATTTCCAAAATCGTCTACTTTGTATGCCTCGTAGCCCATTTGAGTAATGACACTTTTGTCTTTTATGGGAGCATCACTGAGCAGAATGTAGAAAGGCAGGTCGTAGCGGCTCGATAAGCGTTTTTTTCGTTTCTGGATGCTCAGCATTGCTTTGAAATGCTTGGTTAGCAGTTTACAACGCTTATTGATGAGCAATTTTTCTTGGTTGGGAGTTTTGGACTGTATCCGTCTTTTTGATAACAGCCAATAGCAAAGCAAACCAAAAATTAAAGCTGTGAGCAAAGTTAACAATATGCCTGCTATGGTATGCATTGGGTAGGCGAATTTCCATGTTAAGAATCCACCCAAAGCAAAAATAGTGATGACCAAAATGAAAGTCCAAACTAGACTACTGAGCCTGTTAGTTTGTGATTGAGATGAATTTTGTTCTGCCATTACTAAAGAGCCTCTGAAGTGTTCTTAGTGCTATTTCTTGTGGTTTTACTCTGCACAACGATTGCTTTGATTGAGTCTTTTTCTAAGTACCAACCTTTTATTTGTTCTGCCTGCCGAAGAGAATCACTGCGTACAATGACACGATAGTAAGAACGAACTTTCTCTACAGTTGGTGAATAGGCTGATGGTGACAAAGTTTTTATAAATGAATCTGCATTTTGTTGTGAAGAAAAGGTTGCTAATTGTACTAGCCAGCCAGTGTTACTCGTTTTCATGCTCGGGGGAGGTGCTGTATCCACCATCTCCACCTTACTGGCTTTTTGAGGAGGGGAAGCCAAGTCGTCATCTTGGCTTATAAAAACGATGTCTTTTACCTCTCCAGATAGAATATAACGGTCACTAAAGGTGGGTAGTGTCGTAAAGTCTCTAGATCTAGGAGGAAGTGTTTCTTTGTACCAAAAATGTGTGAGTCCAATACTTAACGCGATTAATGTGGCGAAAAATAATGTGGTTAGAAAATAGCGTTTACGCCTTGTTGGTTTGCGAGTTTTGGGTTGTTTTACTCGTGTTCGGCAGTGGATATTGTTACTAGGTCTATATTGAGCAATCGCTTGTTCCAGTTGATGGGTAAACCCTTTGATCTGTTCGCTGCCTGTTTCTCGGAATTGCCCTTTGAAGCCTATATTTAAAAAGATATAAATAACTTCGAGTAAATCAATCAACTTGTGAGGTTGTCGAATCGCTTTTTCTGCGACGGTAAAAAATAGTTCACCGCCATTACGCATGCCGAAGAGCTCGCTAAGCAGAGTTTTATTTTCCCAACAACGTTTTTCACCCCATTCGCTGTATATGATAAGTTCGTCTAATACGACCGCATATAAAAAGCACAATTTATCGATTACTGCGACAGGGTAAGTGAGTTCTGAACCTCGAGCCTTTATCTCATTAATGCTATTGGCAAGTTGATGCCGCAGAGTCGTGACGTCTTGCGGTTCAGGAAGGGTTGAGATTTTAAGCGTTATTGCTAATAACTCGCTACTGATATTGAGCAACTGATTTTCCGCTTTATTGAAATGATCGAGCAAACCATGCTTATTCTGTGAATCGTTAACAGGCGTCCATTTTGATGCACTATCTTCACTACTTTTGTCTGCAAATTCTGATTTCTCAGCATTCCATACGAGGGTTTCTTCGTCTAAGTAATCCATTGATGTTACCTCAATGCATATAGCATAACGTCTAATTCGCCGATGCGAGTATCAACATGTAAAGCAATGGCATCACGGTTTTCCAACATTTCTAGCCACATTCGGTCTGATGTATCTACCTCAAAATAAGCTACCCCTTGCATTGGTTTGAGTTCACTCGGAGCCACTGGTAACGGAGAAAGGGCAATGCCCGAAAGGCTATTCCTAACAAGCTCAACAATCCTTGCATTATTGCCAAGCTTTGCCGCGACGGGGAACAGTTCATTAAGCTCTGCGCTACTGATGTTAGATTTGACTGCCAATACAAATCGGCGATTTGCGACACTGGCGGTGTCTTTGATGAGTGTTCGCAGTAAGCGGCGTCTTTCGAACAAGGTGGAATCCCAACTGAATTCGACAACAGAATCCTGTTGGACCAAAGTCAACATATTTCTTAGATTAGCAAAAAGTGGGTTGAAGCTCTCATAGAGTTTTTGATACTGGAGGCTATAACAAGGCTCTGGTATAGCAGGAGTTAAAGCCATGATTTGGGCTTCGAACTTTCTAAGTTCTAGATATAACTCGTGAGTTTGAAACTTAGGATTATTAATGGTCAGATCAAACCAGGGGAGCCAAGTATTTAACGTTTGCAGCCATAAATAGTCCTGCATCATGGACTGGGGACTTTTTTGTCCTTGTCCTGCTTCAATCCGTTTGAGGAGATTTTGGGCTCTATTTGCTGAAAGGGCATGAATCTCCTTCATTCTTTCAGTTAATAATACAGAGGCACCATAATGAAGGCATGCTGGTATAAAAGAGCGATCCAGTACAACTTCTCCTGACTCAATACTTTCTAACACTTTGGCTATAGGAATCAAAGTAAAACCAGAGGTATCTTCCCCTTCAAGTTTTATCGAAACATTTAATTGGGCAACGTCTATTTCAACGCTGGCATTTTCTGATGTCGAGGTATCAAATACATTGATAGATTGTGTCACGTATCTGCTTTGCTCGGACTCATCACTGCCATAGTCGTTGTTACCTTGCAGAGAAATGGGCAAAGCTAAATATGCAATGGTTTCTATCGTTCCTTGCGGAATATCTCGTGCAATCTCTTCTTTTAACTCAAATTGGGTCCCGTCTGGAAATATACCAGCAGAAGAAGATATCGAGAGTTTACCAATTTTAAGCAAGCTATGGTTAATAGTGAGTTCCGTCACACCATAAAACGGAGAAAACCCAGCTAATGTTTCAATGTTTTGGCGAAC
This sequence comes from Vibrio sp., assembly GCF_038138445.1. Taxonomy (GTDB): domain Bacteria; phylum Pseudomonadota; class Gammaproteobacteria; order Enterobacterales; family Vibrionaceae; genus Vibrio. The sequence goes on along the minus strand of NZ_JAYQDQ010000018.1, from coordinate 47,451 downwards.
ATAGTTTTGGACATAACGATCTTGTTGCTGAAAATGCTGTGGGGCAATAAACATGCCTTCTTGCCATACTACTTTTTTGAATGCGTCCACGTATTTTCCCTCAAATCTGATTAAAACAATTTCCACCAAGGTGAATCTGGTGTGATAACGATTAACTCGGCTTTATCGCCCGAAATACTCAATTGCAAATAACCATCAGAGCTCTTGGGTAGCACAGAGACGGCTTTGGGCTGGCTGTGTTGATAATCGATAAACTCAACCAGTATTGCCACATACTGAGTTTGGTTATTTATGTCTAAAGTGAGTTTGACATCATTATCAGGTATAACCACAGGCAATATCTGTTTGGATATTAGGTTGGCACTAAGTAATTGAACATCATTACTATATAAATCAATAAACGGTTGCTGCTTAAACATCTGAGCATCAGTCAGTTGATATAACCTCACCACCACAGGGTTTGACGAATTTGACTCTGAGGGGTTAGCTGATTTGTCTGACTTTATTGCTAACGAGTATTGTGTAACTGCGGGCGCAGGATCGGATGAACATCCCAGCATAAACAAGGCCCATACCAAACACCACTTAGCCATTATTTTTCCTCTCTATTTTTTTGCATATTTTCCATGAAGAGGGCTTTGAACTGACGTCTAAAGTCACCGTTTTCCTGACGATGTTGAAAGTGTTTACGATAGATTCTCCAATACTTTTTCTCTTTACTTGTAAAAATCCCACCTGAAATATAGTCATCAAACTGCCGTTCCAATTGGCTTGGTGAAAAATCATTCAAGAACTGATCAACCGTTTGATCGAGCGTTTTAAACAAAAGCTCATGATGCAGAGTTGGATTGGCCAAGTATTTTTGGTTCTTCTCTGTTATTGAAAGTATTTTCTCCAATGATGTCTCTATCGGAGTGTCGGGTTTGGTGCTGGCTGGCAACAATTCCGGATCGCTGGTTTGATGAACTTGTTCAGAACTGGGTTCATCTTTTTCAATGTGCTGAGAAATAAGAACATCATCTAGGTCTTCGAAGGGGTCTGCTGCAAATGGGTCATCGGTCAGCACACCTTCTTGTGTAAAACTAGCTTTGCTTTCATTCGATATGGAAGGGGGCGCTTCATCTAGAAAATCAGTATCATCGTTATCTATCTGCAATGAAAAGGGTTCTGTAAACATCGGATTATCATCATCTTCCTCTTGGGCTGGTTTCGTTGATACCAAAGTAGAAACCAGCATGGTATAACCCTCAACTTTAAGTATATCTCCGTCGTTAAGTGGGTAATCCTTTTCTCTTACCATGACTTTGTCATTGAGCGAGGCTGCATTTTGACCAGTACTTTTAACGCTGTATCCTAAATCTGTGCGCCGAATGCTGCCATGAACTCTAGATATACGTTTACTTTGATCGGGTAGGGCAATATCGCATGAAGTTGAGCGACCAAACTCGCCTCCAGCTTCGGGTAGGTATATGACTCTGGAAGTGACTACTTCATCAGAGGGTACAGAGATCAAATGAATACTAATCGTCACTTGTTTACCCCTCACACTTTATAATTGCTGAGTTAAATGCTGTTAAAAACCCAGTGTATTTTTTTAGGAAATGGTTAGAAAAGTAGACTCCCATAGGTTTGGAGTCTTTAAGTTGAGATTGAAAGAAATTTGCAGGTAGCTCTGCACTCTTTAATTCGCGTTGAAATACTTTTTCGTCTTCCAATACAACATCAATTTCTCTTTGTTTTAAGAGCTTGAGTAGAACTTTGGCGTCTCTGGGCTGCTTAACCACTCTAAATCCATTACGTTTAAGCCAAAACCATTTACTCGAACCAAATTTTGCTGAAAAATTGAGGTTGACCTTGGTAAGTTCGTTGATTTTTGGTTTAACGCCGGGACCAAAATACCAGCGTAATTCTTGCTGGGCAATGGCTGATGAAAGTGTGGCATATTCATCTCGTTCTGCCGTTTGTGTTGCGATAAAAAATCCGTGTTGCAGGCCGCTTTGTACCCTCAATTGAGCATCTGACCATGCGGTCATCGTAATTTGGTAAGGTTGCCCCATCTTATTGAGTGCACATTTTACTTTGTCGAGTGCTAAACCTTGCATCTCTCCGTCTACATAATCTTGATATGGTGGCCAATTCTGAGTAGTAAGTTGAAGCCGAGCAGGGCCGAATACTGGCTGCGCTGACACAGAAGTGAAAGTCACAATGCAGAAAAAAGGTAGGATGATACAAGTAAAATACCTCATGATTCTTATCATTCAGCTCCTCCAATTAATTCGGAGATTTTCAATATGGAAACTGGGGGGTAATAGTCTAGGGTTTGAGCGGCTCCAACGTTTACAATGTAAGAGTACTGAGTTAAAGACTCAATAGGAATTTCACTCACAGGGAACTGGTTAGTAAGAATTTGCTCTGCTTTATAACCTGCGAATTGGCCAGCATTGTAGTAACGGCTAACAATCCCGAACAGAGCGTCATTGTTACGTATAGGCGACTCTGTGGCAGAAAATGTAGCAATACCATGCGTATGCAGATTATCTACGATATTTTGGCCTTTACTAATAATGTACGAATCCGGTGGCAGATAGGCCAATTGAATACCATCCTCTTGCATCATGGCAACAGTTTTGTCTATTGAATCTGAATCAGGTTTGTCGCCTCTTGTTCTCAGAGGATAAAGGAATACGTCTTTTTCGAACTCGGAAGAGAGTGCTTGAATATTTCTTGCGGTTACCACTGAGTTGTTCTCAAGAGGATTAAAAATAATGCCGATAGTTTCAAGTCCTTTTAGTTGGCTGATTGCTTTAAGTTGAACATTGTGGGGTACGATATGGCTGACCCCTGTGAAGTTGCGATGTTGAGCTTGAAGTGAACTGACTATCTTTGAGCCGACCGGGTCGGTAACAATACTAAACACAACGGGGGTATCACTTTCTTTTCTAAACGAACTGGGGTAACTTTCAGTCCCGAGCAGTCCAAGTGTAATGGTTGTACCGAAGGTATAAATTAAATCTGGGTTTAACCTATCTACCGTTTTTAAGTGGTTAGCTAATAATTCTTTGTCTCGTTTGGCATCCAGAATAGTATAGTGCGCCGAAACTTTACCGGAGAGATAATCCATAAACCCCCGTTCAGCATCTGTAATTCCTCTCCAAAGTACCATGACAATATGCTTATCATCTTCAGACGGCTTTGCTGGTGCTTCAAACGGCAGGATAGCCAGTATAGCAATAAGCCAAACTCTCATTTCACTACCTCCATTTCTTTCTTGTCTCGGCGGACAAACACGTTGTACAAGCTCAAGAAAAAGGTAGAGCTTATCAATAACGCAACACCGAAAAGCATAATGGTGCTTTCAAAGCTAAAAATGCTCAAACATAGCCCCGCAATTAAAGGCCCTGATATATTTCCGATTCGCTCAATCAAACGGAATATTCCAATGGTTTTCCCTTTATCTAAATTTGACTCGCCTAACCGCTCAATCACAAGTGGTACTTGAGGGGAAACACTAATACCGTGAGCGATGCCAACTAATACGACGATAAGAAGTAGACCGAGAGTGCCTGGCAAAGCAGTAATATTGATCAATGCCACAGCCGATAAAATTCCTCCAGTGAAAATGAAAGCCATTTTGTTGTTCCATTTGTCTATTAGGATCGCTGAAAGTGGAGCGATAAGTACGATAGCCAAACCATAAGTCATCATGATGCGTCCTGAAACAGCATTACTCTCACCAAGAGACTGTAGGTACACAGGACAAATATAATAAAGGAAGCCAGTTAAAATAATCTTAGCAGGAATAGCGCTAAAGAAAGCGACAAGTGTAAAATACTTGTTTTTGAGCAGTACGTTAAAGTCGGAAAGCTTTACTGGCTGGCTAGTGAAATTCGTGTTGCTGCGATCAAATGCGCTAAAAATCAGTACGACTCCAATAAAAGCTAATACTGAAGATAAAGCAAATGTCATAGAATAGCCGAGTTTATCGGCTAAAATGCCTCCAATTGCGGCCCCGCATAATGAACCAGAGAAAAATGCTGAGGAGAAAGTCGACATTCCTTTGGTTCGATTTTCGGCTGTTGTAGTGTCAGTGATATACCCCTGAGCAGAGATAAAAACGATACCATAACCTATTGCTGTAAAGATTCTCGTGAATAACAAAGACTCTAAGTTTGGACTCACTGCTGTCGCAATAAGTCCTACCGCGATAATACTACCACCGACAATTAGTGATTTTCTTCTACCGACTCTATCTGACCAGTGTCCAGCGAAAGGTAGGGATAACGCCCAACAAAGCATAAATAACGAAATAGAAACGCCCGTGACCAAATCTTGTGGTATCAAGTTGAGACTACTTGGGATATTACTGACAAAATTAGGAAAAAAAGCCAAAGACATGGCCTCGGCAAAAATTAGCATAAACATTGGCAGTCTAACAAAACGATAGTCTTGGATGTTTTTATTTGAAAATACTTTGTCATCGAATGTTTTTTGAACCAGTTGGTTAAGTTTTTTCAACAAGATGCCAAGTTCGTCGTTGGATTGAACTTGTACAAGGCGAGGTTCTTGCTGGTTTTCATCGATAGTAACTAGCTGCTTTATCTGCTTCCACGGCTTAATTATCATAGCATTGCAAACAAATAAGATGATTTCGATAACAAATAGGCTTGAGGCAATCAGCACTGTCAACATATCCATAAGGCTGTCTTTAATCAGCTGTGGGATAATATTGGTGTCTGCCATCATTTGAAGTTGGATGATACCAGTCTTGTCAATTGGGATGGATAGCAGACTTGCATCTTCATAATTCGGAAAAACATCCGGATATTGATAAATAGATTCCTCATTTTTCTCGATTCTAATAGACAACAGCTCAGGATGATGACCAATATAAGAAGCAAATTCCTGCTCCAGGCCTGTTAATTTATCCAGAGGTACGCCTTCTTCAACTAGGCGACTAATCATATTAGATAGGGTATCGCCGATAAGGTTTGATTTCTGCTCCAACTGGTCTTGGTAAACACTGGAAAATCTAGCCAATGAATTATAAGAATTTCCAACATTTGAGGCGATTGTCAAAAGAATAGCCAAGATAATGATTAGTAGTGGGAAGTACTTAGCACGAATTCGCTCCCAGCCGGATTGAGCTTTATTGAGAATAATGAGCTCTTTTATGGAATGTAGGACTTGCCTATCAGGCAGATCGCCAGCATTGGTTAAATTAGTAGCAGATTGAATTTTGTTGAGAAGGAAATCCAGTAAAAGGTTAACGACTACGTACCCCAGAACCGAGGTAACTAAGACCCAAAGTAGGGTGTAAATAATTTGCTGCGCAAGTAAACCTTGTTTGATTTTTTCTAGGTATAGAGGAGAGTAATAAAGCCTAAGTTCTCCTTGTTTAACATTGAATGTATTTATAATATCTGTGGTAATTAGCCGATCGGTGTCAAATTTAGCTACTCCTGTGGTAAATATGACCTCATCGTCATTGTCGACCACTTGAATTTTGTTGATCCCGTCAACGAGTTCAGATCGTCTTTCAATGAGAGACTGAATATTTGAAATTGAAGCTAAAGGCAAACCAAGGCTTATAGCTTGTCGGATATCACTATCCGTCTCGTCAACTACAACTTGATACGTTGAATCACTGGTTTGAGTTAATCTCTTTTCAAAATTCAGATAATTTAGCGTTGTATTTAATCCATTAGAGAACAGCAAGACAGCAACAATAGCTAAGATTAGTTTAAACCTTAGCGAGATAAATCGTTTTGAATTATCAGTGCTTTGAGTGTCCATCTTGCTGCTCAACCCCATATTTATTGAATGGTGAGTTCGAAGCCCATTTCAGAATTTGCTGCTACAACAGATACCTGGGATATAGGCTGTTGTTGGCTCAATCTGTTGATACATTCTTCTGCGAGCTTAGGCATTAAAGAACGGTTGATGATTTGTTCAACAGCCCGGCCTCCCGTTGTTGGGTCGGTATTTTTTGCAACGACATAATCAACAAAACCTTTGTCCCATGTAAACGAAGCCTGATACTGCTCAGCCAGCTTTTTCTTGATACGATTGAGAGATATCTCAGTAATTTTTGACAGCTCCTCATCGTTTAGGGGGTAGTAGGGAACTATGGTTGTTCGACCTAAAAATGCTGGCTTAAAATAGTGCTGTAAATCAGGGCGGATAGACTCAAGTAGCTCTTCATTACTGAGGCGCTCAGTGCTATTAGCACACGCATCACAAATGGCTTGATCTGCGGCATTGGATGTCATGATTATAATCGTGTTTTTAAAGTCAACATTACGACCTTCACTGTCTTTAATATGTCCCTTATCAAAAATCTGATAGAACAGGTCGTGAACTCCTGGATGAGCTTTCTCCATTTCATCTAATAAAAGAACAGAGTATGGATTTCGACGGATAGCTTCGGTTAATACACCGCCTTCTCCAAAGCCGACATAACCTGCAGGTGACCCAAGTAGCATTGAAATTTTATGCTCTTCCTTAAACTCGGTCATATTAATTATGGTTAGGTCGTTATTTCCACCATATAGTTGCTCTGCAAGAGCCATTGCGGTTTCTGTTTTTCCAACACCACTTGGTCCACACATTAAGAATACGCCGATCGGTTTACGGTTATCGGTTAATCCTGCGCGTGAGATACGAATTGCTTTGGCCAATTCTTGTTTAGCGACATTTTGTCCAATTACCCGTTTATCTAGCTCCTCTTCAAGTGATAATAAACGAGCGATTTCGTCACTCATCATGTTTCCGACCGGAATTCCGGTCCAATTGGCGATAACTTGAGCGATAGTATTCTCATCAACCATTGCATTAACTAGAGGTTCTTCTCCCTGCAATGCAGTAAGTTTGTCAATAAGATCATTCAGTCTGTCTTGCTTTGATTTATCGATTTGGTCACCGGTTTGTGCATCGCTGATTTCTTGCTGTAGCTGCTTGATGTCATCAACAAGTTCAACTTCTTGTTCCCAGCGTGATTGGTAGTCACTGAGTTTCTTTTCATTATCGGTAATTTGAGATGCTAATTGCTCAATCTCATCTTCAGAGGTAGCAAACAGTGCATTTTCTTTTTCGAGTGCAGATTTTTCATTCTTCTGGTAGCGAATGGTTTGCTCAAGCGCTTCAATGATTTCTGGTTTTGCGCCTTGTGTTAAAGCGATACGAGCACTTGCAGTATCTAAAAGGCTGATTGCTTTGTCAGGGAGCTGACGGCTGGGAAGGTAGCGAATAGACAAATGAACGGATGCATCAATGGCTGATTCAGTGATAAAGGCGCCATGATGGCTCTGTAACGATGCTGCAATTCCTCGTAACATTTGCTTGGCATCTTCCGCGTTAGGCTCTTCAATAGAGACGACTTGGAAGCGTCGAGTTAGTGCGGGATCTTTTTCAAAGTATTTCTTGTATTCAGCCCAAGTAGTCGCGGCGATTGTCTTAAATTCACCACGAGCTAAGGCTGGCTTAAGCAAATTTGCAGCGTCATTTTGGCCTGCAGCGCCACCCGCTCCAATTAGGGTGTGAGCTTCATCGATGAACACGATAATAGGAGTATCGCTATTTTTTACTTCATTAATGACGTCTTTAAGGCGATTTTCAAACTCACCTTTCACACTAGCGCCAGCTTGTAGTAACCCCAAGTCTAGAGAATGTATTTGAACGCCTTGAAGGGCGCTAGGGACTTCATTTGCTGCAATTCGTAGTGCCAACCCTTCGACAACTGCCGTTTTACCAACGCCGGGTTCGCCTACCATTATTGGGTTGTTTTGTCTTTTTCGACACAGAATATCAATGGCTTTGCGAACTTCACTGTTACGGCCTGATATTGGATCAATATTTCCATCAATAGCTTGTTGAGTAAGATTCGTGGTGTATTTACTCAATGCATCATTACCAGTAGGGGCTGAGCCGCCACTTGACGTAGTGTTAGCGCCGATTTTGGCTTTGGCGACGGCGGTTTTATTTATTAACCCTTGCAGAGCTTCTAAAGAAACATTTTGTAGGCTTTCAAGTTGAAGTGTATTCATGCCCAGTACATTCTGCTGCAACATGGCTTGAATAAGGTGAAGGCTAATGATTTCGCCATGGCCATAGTTGACGGATGCTATCATCCAAGCATCTTTTACTATTTCGGTCAGTGCCTGACTTAGCGTTGGCTGTCCCTCATTGCCTTTTGGAAAGCGAGCTATCTTCGAAGATAGCTCATTGATGATATTATCTTGGGATAAATTTTGGGACTGAATAAGATTAGCTAGGTGTTGGTCTTGTTGGGACAGTAGCTGCAATATCCAATGTTCAGTCTCAATAGAAGGGACATTTTGATTCATTGCTGCGCCAGCTGAAACTTCTAGTGCTTGTTTTAGCTCGGGTGAAAGCTTAGCGACTAAATTTGTTAGTGTAACTTGCGTCATACCGTTTTCCTTTCATCTCAAAGGCAGTGATTACCTAGCTGATTGTTTTACCTGAAGTGAATCACTTCAGAAGGATACTTACTATTTGTTGAGGTTTTCGCTCTGGCGCAAGGCAGTCCACTTCGCCTAACTTCGCCGCGTTGTATCTGTTACTTGAAAGCCTGGGGCGATTTAAATATTCCCTCTTCACATTTAGATAAACCGAAATTGGGGTATTATCGCCAAGATAATGCTGAATCAACTCCTTCATGTTTCTTGCAAGTAGGGGATCGGATTGTATGGTGATGAGTTCGCTTTCAGTTTTAGGAGTGATATACACCAAAAGATGACTGAAATGTGTCAAGCATGTTTTTCCAAGCAAAAAGCCATGACCTACTCGGTTGTTATAATGTGTGTATTTACCTAATCGTGTGAGGGAGTCGTTAGGAAGCTGGCGTCTTTCGTTTATTTTTGTTGATACCTTCATCTCAAAAGGAAAATAGTCATTGAGTAATTGTGAAAGAGTGCGCAAATTCCTTTGCCCTTGACTGAGCAAGATAGAGTATTGGAAATACTTCGAATGTTTTCGGTTTAGTGCAGCCAGATTGTTCAGTAAGGCAGTTTTCTCGGGCTGAATTTCATTTTGAATAACTAGCCAAGAGCCCGTTTCTAAGTGACTGACTAATTCAAAATACCTTTGGTTAAACACATCAAGGAAATCTTTTAAAGCATGTTCATCTCTGTGTAAAGCGGACAGCAGTTCTTCATAGATGTAGTTAGGGATAACTCCCTTGACTCCCGATAAAGCTTGTTTTGCAAGCCGTAACTTAAGCCGGTTATTCTTTAAAGAAAAGTATTGGATCTCACTAGCATCGCCGGTGGGCATGGCTTCTGCTTTTAATTCAAGCTTGATCCTATTTGGGCTTTGGTTCATCCAATGCGTGAGTAATCTCATCGCTTGAGCGAAGTCATATTGTTGTGGGTATTGGCTTAGATCCTTTATCAATGACATCAGTTTTCCAGTTAGCCGCTACATGGCTAACTGACTCCCGTGGATTTTTGGATACTGCTTTACGACTCCATCTCTGCCATAAACCCTGACGGATAGCTGTATATATCGATCAAAACTACAAAATTGCTGGAAAAATCGATTAAGCACATCGCAAAAAGCGAGAAAGCCGCTCTGGGTATCGAGTGTCAGTTCGATCTCACTACCTGGTGAAAATACGTTTTTTCCCATGATTCGTATGGCTGATACTTGTGATTTTACTGATACGCTATGTATAGTCTGTATTTCTTCGGCAGACAGTTGTTCTCTGCTACATAGCTGAAGCATCTGTTTAAGGGTTTCGGTAGGGTTATCTGCATGCAATAGTGACGAAAAGTTACCATTTAACAGCCCAACAAATTGCCAATGAAGATTCAAATTTTGTTCGCGCTCAATTGGAGCGGTGGGGGGATATATGGCGCTGAATGTGCCCGGAATATCGATGCTTTCTGAGCATTCCATTTCGCCGTCAATACCACAGGCTTGTTTACCATTAGTACAAAGTAGGTAAGTGCCATACAACTTGCTAAATTCCAATTCATGTGTTGGTTTGAGACTAATTGCCAGTCTAAATTGTCCAGATAAATCTCTTGAGCTTTGCCAGTAATCTGCATTGTCGTCAGATTGATAGCTATCACGAAACAAGGGTATTAATGGCTTCTCTCCTTGAGGAGTGATTTCAAATACGTCTTTTACCTCAACAACTTCTATATCGCTATCACTGTGTGCATCAGCATTGACAGGTATAGTCAGAGACCTTTGATCATAACTGGTAGGCTCTCCAGTTTGCTCGAACAAATTTACCGCAGGTATCACATCAAGCTTAAACACATGGTTGTCAAATAAGCGCATGAACTCAGCAGGAATTGCATGCATAAACAGGTTGAGCTTGATTTCTGAACTATCAAATTTCTTAGCCGCCGTTGCAAAATCTTTAAGGCGGAAAAACTGACGCTTTTCTTTGAAAAAGAAAAACTCACTGATTAGTTGAAAGCCAGAGAATTGATTGCCTTTTTGGGGAAGGAATAAAAAATTTAAGTCGCTAATTCTACTTTTAAGTTTTTCTGCTGGCATCACGATATGTTTATTACAGCTCACATCAGAAATTGATACAGCTTTCGTTTGTCCCAACAGAAGCTCAACAATTGAGTCGGCATTATTTTCAAAACCTTGTACAAACAGATCTAGGTCCTGATGATTAAGCTGGGAGAATTGAATACTAGGATCGCCTGTTGAGAGTGATAGCTGAATGACTGCTGTTGCCTGTTCAGTACCGAGTGGACGATTAAATTTAAAAGGGGCACTTGATGCTGTGGTATCAACTAATTGAAATGGAGCTGTAACCAGTGTATCTACAGTCGTAAATTGACATGTTCGACCTTTAGCATCTGAAGTAAAATGTGAGCCCTTTGGAATAATGGTTGACTCTGGAGCATCACCTTCGGCAGACAAGTGCATGTAGGCAACGCTAGGTATGGTTTGAGTGTAGCTAGGATAAATGACATTTAGCAGGCCTTCGACAACTTGCGGCAATTGTTCAGACAATTGTTTTTCGACTGTGGCATTTAACAGTGAAACCCCATCAAGAAGCCTAGCAAGACTCGGGTCTTCAATTTGTCCTTGATGTATATTGAGACGTTCAGCATATTCTGAATGCTGGTGGCCAAATTGCCCGAGTGCTCTTCTTACAAACGTTAGCTCTTGCTCAAAGTAACGCATTAAAGGATCAGTCATAGCTATCTTCCGTCATAATTGTCGTAAGATCATTGAGAGATATTTTAGAATCAAAGATAAGCTCTTGTTCTCCCCTCGACGTATTGGCTTTAGCCACAATATTAAACACCAAAGCGTTTTCACTCTCGTTACGCTCCAACAGTTCAACCATCACTTGAGACAGGCGTGGTTCAAAATAGCGAATATAGCTTTCAAGGCGAATCGCTAGTTGGGCTTGGTCTAAACTGGCACTAAGTAGTTGAACATCTTCAATTCCAAACCTGAGATTTGAACGCTGAAGTTCGATAAACCTATCGTCGATACTAAGCAAAGAAGATTCTGACTCAAGTAGCTTGGTTAGGTGATATTTTATATCTTCAACTTCTTCGGTTTGACTGGAACCTTTTGAATCAATAAACGCTTTCCAAAATCCCATTAGCTAACCTCATCAAGCTCTGTGGTCAATATTACTTCGCCAGTGAAGTGGTCGTATTGATATTGAGGTACAATCCTAAGTGTGCAAATAAAGCTTCCCGCTTGAGTGTCAGACTCGGATACTGATATTTTCGCGAAACTAAGCGGATATTTAGCTAGTGTTTCTTCGTTTGCATAGGTGACATTACTAGAAAATTTTTCAATCCATTGAGTTAAAAAACGTTCACATTCGGAAGCGGTGTTGAAACTTCCCAGCATTTCCCGCACCTGTACTTTTAGGTAGTGCGCGATGCGGCATGACATCAAGCTAGTTTGGATCTGGGTCAGTACTTTATCATTATCTGATGTTCCACTTTGCCAGATGGAATTATTACCGTTGAAAAAGTATTTGTCTGTCAATGGGCTTTTGGTAAGAGGGATAAATCCGTGTTGGGCGTAAAATGTTGATATCTTACCAAATAAAACCACATTGGTTTGCGGTTCTCTGATGAATAAACAGTCGTGCTGATCGATATTAATGACTGCTCCCTGAGATTTATCATTCCAGCGAGATTTTAGAAAACCAAACCAATTAACCCTATGGTATTCGCGCATTATTGTCGACATTAGCGCAAACCCCGCATTACCCCAAAGTCCACTACCAAGCTCATTGTATATGAAGCCTACCTTCATATTTTTGTATTGATATCTCATGCGTATTAAAGGCATTGCGAAACCTATAAAACGACAACTTTGCTTACTACGAAGCGATTGCCATGCATGAAAATCTGGCCCAGCTAATATTTTTTCAATTCTGTCGATGTCAGAGAGCCAGTCCGCTCCGGACTCTACAAAAAAATTTTTATTAGGGGAAAAAATCATTGGGCACAATGTGGACTCACCGAGTTTACTCAGTAGCTCAACAGTAAAGAGGTCGTCGTAGTCAGCGTCGAAATCCATATCAACTGACACAGGGTGAGTAAACAATATGCAACCAAACGGCTGACCACCGAGGGTGTTAAGCTCCTTGTTACCTATTTTATTAAACAAATTTGACGCTTTGATATTGTATGCTTGGTTGACATCAGAAGAGACCTCGTGCCAATGCATATCTAGGACTTTGACTTTCACCCTTTGGTTATTGATGGGCAAGCTTACAAGCCCGTGTACCCCCAACCAACTGCTATGCAAGCTTTTAAACTCATCATGATGAATGATCTTGTCCATTTGGCTCGAAAGTTTCCTGTCTAAGAGAGAAATCATCTTGGCGACGAAATCGACTAGAGAAAACTGGTTATCTAAAGCATCAGGTTGAATTTCAAACAGTACAGACAGCGCCTTTCTGAGAAAGTCGCTGTCTGTACTGTCTATCTCCAAAAACTTTTTTTGCCAATCAAGATTGAAAGCTAGTTGCATATTATTCCTGAGTTATAAAAACATATAAACAAGGCCGGGGTTATCCGGCCTATGATTAGATTAGCCTGGTATTTTGGCAACCATACGAACTGAGGTAGTCAGTTCTTCAAGTTGTAACCAAGGTCTAAGGTGAGCGACAGCAGAATAAGAACCTGGGCGGCCAGGTTGTTCAACCACCTCTATTCTTGATTCACACAGTGGAGTTTTAGCTCGCTGTTCATTACCAATGGCGCCAGCATTGGTGTACTGATCGATCCAAAGTTGAAGTTCTCGCTGAATGTCCGGAGCTTCCAAATTTGAGCCAAGTTTGTCACGCCCCATTACTTTTAGGTAATGCGCAATGCGGCTACTGGCCATAATGTAAGGAAGACGCGCTGAAATTGCTGCGTTTGCCGTTGCATCCGGATCAGTATACGTCTTAGGCTTTTGTGCTGTCTGACCACCAATAAACACGCCGTAATTAGAGTTCTTGTAATGAACGAGAGGCAAGAAACCTAAATCACTAAGTTCTTTTTCTCTCTCGTCAGTAAGATTCACCTCTGTGGGGCATTGTTGTACAAGATCTCCAGCTTCAGTTTTGTAGGTTAGATTAGGAAGGTTTTCGACTTTCCCTCCATTGTCCAAGCCTCGTATTGATGTACACCAACCTGACGCTGTGTAGGCCTGAGTCATTTTTAAACCGAGATCATAGGCAGCGTTAGACCAAACCAATTGGTCGTTGCTTGATGGATTTGGATTACCATCCATATCAGTGCCAAGCTCTTCGTAGTCGAACAACTCTGTGCCAAGGCCTTTGTTACCATAAGGTAAACGTGCCAAGGTTCTAGGCAAAGTAAGGGTTACATACCTTGCGTCGTCACTTTCGCGAAATGCATTCCATGCTGCATAAGCAGGGGAGTCAAAACCCGCAGCAACGGGTTTACCTTCATCAAATGTGGTGAAGTCGTTAAATTCGAACATTTGTGCATTGGCTGCTGCAACAAAGGGGGCATGACAGGCAGCCGCAACTTCACCCATGTAGCGAAGGAGAGCAACATCCTCGTCTTTAGCACTGAATTCGTAATCGCCAATGAAGGTTCCGTAGGGCTCTCCACCAGCAGTACCAAACTCACCTTGATAAACCGCATTAAATAATGGGCTGCGATCGATTGCAGGTGCATCCTCAAATTGGTCGAGTAACTCTTCCTGAGTGAAATCAACCATTTTTATTTTTAGGTCTCTACCGAGTTCACTTTCTTTTACCAGTTTCTGTAGACCTCGCCATGACCCCTCAAGCTTTTGGAAGTCCTTCTGCTGCATTACCTCGGATAATTGCTTGGAGAGTTGTTTATCAATTTCTGAAATTGCATTTTCAATAGTTTTAGTAACATTTTTATCCCATGTTACTGTCCCTGAAAGCGCTTGTTCAGCAAGAACTGAAAAAAGCTCCTTAGTTGTGTCGGCGGGGGTCTGAGTGGTTGCTTCTATCGCTCGGTCGAGAAAACTCAGGGAGCCTTCGGCTGCTTCCGCTTGAGGTTGATTTTCAGCTTCTGTACTCATTATTCGCCTCCTTCTTTACTTACACCCAGTTCTTCAGATAACGCGTTGATCGTATCTGCACTCTGTAGGACTTCTTTAAGCAGCTTCTCTAAATCCCGCGAGCGATCCGCTTTTGAAAGAAGTACTTTCAGTTGGTTTCGGGTTTCAACTAGCTTCTTAAGAGGCTCTACCTGCTCTACAATTGCTTCAGGTTCAAAGTCTTTCATGGAATTAAATTTCAGTGCAGCTTCGAACTGACTATCATCATCAGCAAGGACGTTGTCGACTTTTAAGGACAATTCTGGTCCTACACGTTTCATAACAGTATCAAAATTATCTTTATCAACGTTGTAAAAAGTACGGTCTTCAACGTCTTCTTTGTCTTGCTTATGGCCTGAGTAGTCACCAATTACCCCAACCACAAATGGGAGTTCTTTGGTTTCTACGGCGCCATTAGTTTCCACATCGTAAGTAATACTAACTCGGTTTTTACTTACTCGTTTGTGTTGGGAATTCAGTGCCACAGTGGGCCTCCTTACTTAGTTAGTTAGCAGTTGAGGTGACTTTGGCTGTTGTTGCATCAAATCCAACTTCTGGCCCTTTCTCAATCTTACCGCCATCGGCTTCAATGTAGTAAGCTTTGGAAATTTGGGTATAGGTTAAAGAGAAAGACTCATTTGGTAGACTGCCGTCAGAGCCAACCATGTTGTAGCTAGACATACGTGCTGCCTGAAGAGTAAGGATGAGATAAGGATCAGCACCAGAGCCTTCTCGGTTTGGTTTAGTCATGACAATTTCAATGACTTTCCCTTCTGGACCAGGAGCGTAAAGGAATGTAGTTAGATAAGGGGTAGCACCATCACACCCTCGAGTAACATTGATTTCACCTAGTGCAACCATTCCTTGGTCAGCGTTATTGGCATTACCGACGTCAATTCCCACACCGCGTACAGCATTCCAAGTGACAGAATCAATAGCGAAGAACCCGTCTTTACCACCGATTTTGTCTACTGTCGCTGCGCCCTTTGGGGTAGTTCCATCAATTCTCATAAAAATAGAAGCCATTGTGTTCTCCTTTGCTAATTAGCATGTAGTGTGTTACCACTCGAAATTACTAATCCCACTATCAGACTGAGTATCAGTGTCATTGTGAGAGGGACTTTCACTGTGTGTTACAGTCTCAGATGAGTCTGAATCTTTCAGTGGTTGTGTGTTTACATCTGTCTCTACAAGCCCAGACGGTTGGGTGAATGTTTTGTGTGGTGATGGGGGAATACTGCTAAGCTTTGCGGGTTCTAAATTATCCATACCAGAAACCTGGTTGATGTGGGTAATAGCTCCTGAGTTACCGCCTGTCATCTCGTTTAATAATTCAGGTAAGCTCATGTAGCCCCAGCGAATTGCTCGTTCAAGTAAAAATGGAATAGGGCTATGAGGCTCGGTTTTTTGAAAAAAACGTGAAATTTTACGCAGTTCGTGAAACGCTTGATCGCGACTTGAAATGACATTTGCAGCAGAAGCAGATTGACTGTTATTACCCCGTCCAGATGTTGCGCTTTGAGCACTTGCTTTTGGAGGCTGAGTTACGCTAGAGCTCTCAGCCGGAGTTTCTGAGCTTTCAACACTTACTTCGCTTTGTGTTGACTCATAAGTGACCATTTTAAAATTATTGTCTAATGGCCAAGGTGCGAACCTATCACCAACTAAGTATTGTATTGCCTTGAGAAGCTCCGAAATATTGGCTTTGGCAAATTTAAAGCTTATCGGAGACACGTTTATTTTCTGGCACGCCTGCGCGATAAGTTTTTCGGCTGTATCGAAGTTCTGATATGCAGTAGCAAGATCGCGTACCACATCTTCCATCTCGTTTGAATATAGTGAGTACGCTGACTCTTTTAGCTCAGATAGGGTTCCGCTTCGCTCTGCTCTTAAAAAATCACCAAATGTAACGTGTCCTACAAGGTCGGTCATTTGCAGTGGCATGAAAAGCGCGGTTGAGTCTTGGGTTTCACCGACGAGCTGAAGTAGCGGTTTTATTCTAAACTCAGTCAGCTCTTTATTACGTCCATCTTCGTCATTACTTTTTAGTTTATCTTCAGGAGGCTGAGGATGGAGGGTATCCCAAAATTTTTGGATAATTTCTACCAAAGCTTTTGTTGCCTCAGCGAGGTTTGCGTAAGGGGAAGCGGTAAACAATTGGCTGGTAATAAACCATCCGAGTAGTTCAGTATCCTTTGTTTGTGATGTTAAAGCGTCAAATGTAGTAGTGCGTACCAAATTCCAGTTAGTATCATTGGCTTCAATAAGTGCTTCATCACTAGAAGCATCCGGTGTCTCAACTAACTGCCGAAACGATGACTGCGCAGTATTGTAGTGATTTCTCAGAGTACGATAAGCGCTACGATCCAACTTGAGATAGGTACCTGATGGTTGCTCTTCAGATATAGGTTTTAATAATGCATCAACATCTACCATATACAGTCCATCTTTAGTCTCTGACAAGAAAAATGTAAATTATTCAGCTATTTATTAGTTATAAACACCAATGTGCATATCAGATTTTAGACGGTTTTTCGCAAAAAACTTCATTGATTTCATTATTTTATTAAAAGGGTGATCGCTTTCTAAAAAAATGGGTGGCATATCATGTCAATGTCGTTAATTTGTGAAGTAGTAAGAAGAGGTTACGTATCTTTAATCCTTTAATATGCTAATAAATAACTCTTTTCTCAATAGCATACCGATCACATAATAAAAGCTTAACCACCGATAAGGACGGTTGGCATTCCTAAAACAATTGACCCACCATGTGCTGTAGTATCTCCCATTCTTGCTGCTGGCTTACTATTGATCAACACGGTAGCACTCCCCTTAACGATGGAATCCGGTGGGCCTACGCATACCACTATATCCCCTAGAGTTGCTGCGGGCATATTCCCTATAAGAACAGTAGGAGCCCCAGGACCAGTAATTGGCCCTCCAACATGAGGTATGGGAGGTACCGCCGGTGTTTGCATTGGACATACATGCATATCCGTTAGTCTTGCAGCGGGTAGAGTCATACTAAGCCTCCATTTCCACCTTGAGCAATATCAATTGCTGCTGCAATTGCATTTTCATAGTAGGTGGAGGTTTTATCCCAAACTGGTAGTGCAGCGGCGTGATTAATGGCTCCCGCGACCGCTTTAGCGTACAAGTATGGATCAGGTAATACGGTGGGTAAGTCTGGCGCCACTATACTCCCAGAGCCGTTCCAAAATACCGCCTGGCTAACCCAAGATGGTCCACAATTGAGTTCCAATCGATTGGCCAATAGCTCAGACTTTCTGCGCAGCTCTTCAGACGGAGACAATGCCCAGTGCTTTGTAGTATCCAATGCCATTTTTTGAGCGTCATTCCAAACATCATTGCGTGAATATAGACAACATAGTGCCCACCAAATACTTTCTCTGACAGGTAACGCATGGGCGAGAAACTGTACTAGATCATTATAAAGTTCTGACTTTTGCAAACTAACTATCACTTGATCTATCGGAAGTTCGTCATTGATACATTCCTTAGCTTCATCAGAAGCTTGAAACCTTGGCATAATTTGAGAACTGCTTTGGTAGGGGATTTTTTTATACATAGTTTTAGTTAACCTTAACAATCGCACCTTTCAACTCACCTAATACACCGCCGTCGAAAGTTCCTTTTAGACCTGATTTGAATTCAGCGCTTAACGAACCTTCAGCACTTAATGTGGTGTCTGCTTTCATCTCTATGCTTAGTCCTTTTATAGTATTTGAAGTGGTTGCTTCAAGTGCTGTAGTCGTGCCTGATATTTTGTTTGCGGATGTCGCTTTACTGGTAACATTGGTGCCTTCTAAATCCAGCGCACTGCTTGCTTTTATGTCTATGTTGGTGGCTTCTATTGATATTGAAGAAGAAGACATCGATATTTTGCTGGAACCAACCTTCAAATCAATGGTGTCATCGGCCTCTAGCGTAATGGTCTTGGCTGAACCACTCATATCCTTAGTAACAGATAAAGTATAGGTATCTTCCGTTTTTATCATCATGGATTTAGTAACGGTTTGGCTCAGTTCTCCCTTAACGCTTTCTGTATGATTATTTTCAATTTCTTGTGAGATATCTTTAGCAGCATGAAGATAAATCAGTTCATTATCTTTTTTGTCATCAAAATAGAGTTCATTTGCCTCAGCAGTTAGTTTAGTTTTTATACCACTTTTGGTTGTATTCGCTTCCTTATAAGGGGGAGCATTATCGCTGTTATACACACTCCCAGTAATAATAGGTTGATCCGGATCCCCATCAATGAATGACACCAAAACTTCCTGACCTACTCTAGGGATAAACTGCGCACCATAGCCATTACCGGCCATCATTTGGACGACACGAACATAGCAACTGGTTTTATCTCCACTGGCTTCTGTATCCCAATGGAATTTAATTCTCACTCGGCCTTGTTCATCTTGGTTTATCTCTCCAGCGGTATTTCCAGCAACCGTTGCACTTTGCAGACCTTTTACTGATTGCTTCCCTCTTGGCTTGGGGTAGGTAGATGTCGCTTTGGGTACAAGTCTAACTTCCGTAGTGCACTGAACATCATCTTTGTAATGTGTTGATATGCCAACCACGGAGAAATCCCCCAGTTGTGATTTGTCCAAGTGGCTACTTAGTGAAAACCAGGTAGCAATATCAAACATATCGTGTTTGGCGTGAGCTATGACGGATTGATAGTCTTGCTCAACATATTCGATACGTCTTTTAGCAAGATTGCTTGAAAGGTCAGTCATGTCGCCACTGATGCCTAGCTCAGGATAATAAACGGAGGTCAATTTGGTATTGTTTGCAACGGTATTGCTACTAGTTTTGGCTTTACTTGTCACTAGCTTGGATTGCGAGTAATCATAAGCTGTTAACTCAATGCTGGCTCCATGAAAGTCCATAACAGGAACCCAGGATTCTATGAGTGGTAGGCTTCCTGATGGTGTTTCTTGCATATCAAACTTAGCCACATCTGCTTTGGTATATGGAGAAGTGGCGTCTTGAATCACCATTGTATGCTCGCCGGATTGATGCTCAAAATAGAAGTGCAACCCCTCTTCTGCAAGCAATCGAATAACGAAGTCATAGTCTGATTCGTCGTACTGAAGGCAATATTCTCTTTTGGTGGAGGGCAAACTTGAAAGCTTATATTTACCCTTAAAACCAGCATTATCAAAAATATCACTGATTATGTCTTTAGTCGTTTGGGTTTGATAAACACGAAAAGAGTGGGTATGTGTAAGTAGCCAAAACCAAGGCTTGAGTATGACGCGAAATTGCATGAACTGGAAATTGGCATCCAACCCCATTTGTTCAATGCGAGTTATAACACCATTGAATGTCCTTTGTAGTTTGTTGCTGCCAGATTCGTTGCTATATCGATTGATAGTTAGGAGTTGACCTAACTGGTCTTGAGCATCAAACGTTGAAGAGACGATCGTTGCAGTGATTTCAAATGGAATAGACAGGGCCTGAGTGACGATAAAATCGCTAATTAAGTGTTCTTGGCTTTTATAATCTTTCGCAGACATTAACCCTGCCGATGCTGAATACTTATCAGGCATAGAATATCCTTATCTTAAAAAGTCTTTATAAATTATATTGATATGTGTAAATCTAACCGGATTAATACAAAGTAGCAGTTAATTCATAGTTAATAAATCTAGCTTGCTGGGATACTCGATAACTCTCATTCAAAGTAAACTAATGTGTGAGCTATCTTTGTATTTTGCAAATTTATCTGCTGTCCACTACGAGCAAAACAGCTTTTTTGTAGGCAAAACTCATACTTTCGATTTCATTTTTACTCTGCCAAATAGACTCAACAGGTGGCAATATCACGAAAAACACTAACGGTTCATGGTGAAGAGAACGCCAACGCCGATCTAAGTCGTTTTTCTTGTGTATATTCATATTGATGGTAAGAACAAGGCTATCTTGGGCTAGCTCTGAGTTAGGGACTTTTCCCAATTCGTGCACTGCCCCCCAAAGTGTATCAAGCGATCTTTCTTGGACACTTCTTAAGAAAAGTTCAAATTCGAGTTCGCCTGGCTTACTGGTCATTGTTGTGCTCAAACGATGATGTAACCTAAACCCATCAATAAATGGAAGGCTATTCAAGTTTTTGTCGACAATTTGTTTTGATAATGGACAAAACTGAACGGAATTTTCCAATTGCTGGCTGGCATATACTTCACAGGCAAACTGTTTGATTATTGATTCAAGCATACGATGAAAGTGGCTTGTTTGAATATCAGCTATAGACACACTTGAGCTTGCTTCGGCTTCATTGAACACTATTGCAGCGACATTATTAACCTGTTGATAATTGGAAACATCGACGTAACGATTTGATTTTAAAGCTTTGATTACTATGTTGTTTGTCTCTATCAGGGCAAGACTTTCATCAGAATAAACGCTATCGGTTAAGAGAGGGTAATATGGATCTATGTCGCTTGAAGTAAAAAAGGAGCATGAACTAAGGCTAATACTTGCAACAGTCAGGGTTACCGCTCTGATAATAGGGGTATACATTCGACTACTTTCTCCTTACTGCACTTAAAAGAGATATTAGCGAGATGCTCATTTAAGTTCATATAACTTAATGCGCTAAATCTTAATCTAGTCACAAAAATCAATGTAATGATTCCATCATTGCTCTAGGAAACATGATTAATGATGGATATCTGACATTTGGCTGGTTTGATTGTCGACAATACTCTTGGAAATAGGTCTGAGTTTTTGGATATTTGGCAAGTGAAACATATTATTGTAGACAATTAGACATAATCACTCGTTAATCATGAATGATGAACTCGTATCTCGAATTAAAATAAAACTTGCAGAGAGAGAAAGCACTAAGTCTGAAAATTTAACCGAGCTTTTAATAGAGGCAATTGTTACTGGAGCAATACATTCTGGCAGCAAGATTTCTGAGCCTGAATTGGCCAAGCGGTTAAATGTGAGTCGAGGGCCTTTGAGAGAAGCTTTAATGCGGATTGAAGGGTTGGGGTTAATCGAACGAATTCCTCATGTGGGAGCTAGGGTAGTTAAGTTGTCCGCTAAAAAATTAGTGGAAGTGTATTCAGTTAGAGAGGCACTGGAAGGTATGGCAGCTAGGTTAGCGGCTAGGCACATATCAGAAAGCGAGATATTGGGCTTGGAGACATTGCTCGCCAAACACTCTAAGCATATTGATGAAGTTGAGGGAAGCTCATACTTTCACCAGCAGGGTGATTTCGATTTTCATTATCGTGTAATATTAGCCAGTCGAAATAGCAAACTTATCTCCTTATTATGTGATGAGTTATACCATTTACTTCGCATGTACAGATATCAATCTCCCCGTTCTCAATCTAGGCCTCATGAAGCATTAAACGAACACAAATTGATATTGAAAGCGGTAGAAAATCGTGACGAAGAATTAGCCGAGATTCTAATGAGGCGACATATTTCAGGTAGTAGAAAATTAATCGAGCAGCAAATAATAGTAACTCAAAATGATTAGAAGGAAATGATCATGGGTTTATCTCAAGGTGCAAAGTTTAGGGCCGCAGTAGAAAAAAATACTCCATTACAAATTGTTGGAGCTATCAATCCTTACTGCGCAATGATGGCAAAAAATTTGGGGCATCAAGCCGTCTACTTATCTGGCGGTGGTGTGGCCAATGCTTCTTATGGGTTACCGGATCTCGGTATTACTACCCTTAATGATGTTTTAGTGGACGTAGAACGTATCAGCAACGCGTGTGACCTTCCTCTTTTGGTCGATATTGATACAGGGTTTGGTGGGGCGTTTAATATTGCGCGTACAATCAAAGCAATGGAAAAAGCAGGTGCGGCTGCAATACATATGGAAGATCAAGTTGCACAAAAACGTTGTGGTCACAGGCCTAATAAGGCGATAGTCAGTCAGCAAGAAATGGTTGATCGCATTAAAGCGGCTGTCGATGCCCGTCAAGATTCAAATTTTGTCATTATGGCCAGAACAGATGCGCTTGCCGTTGAAGGGATGGACAAAGCAATAGATAGAGCGATAGCTTGCGTTGAAGCTGGGGCTGATATGGTATTTCCTGAAGCAATGAACAAACTCGAGCAGTATGCACAATTCTCCAAAGCCCTTTATCAGGCCATAGGTAAAGATGTCCCAATATTGGCTAACATTACTGAATTTGGTCAAACCCCTCTATTCAACACCCAGCAGCTAGCAGAAGTGGGAGTTGATATGGTGTTGTATCCACTCAGTGCATTTCGTGCCATGAACAAGGCTGCAGAAACTGTCTATTCTCACCTTTTAAAAGAAGGCAATCAGGAAGAACTCATTGGTATGATGCAGACGCGAAGCGAATTGTATGATCATCTCAATTATCATGATTATGAGCAAAAATTAGATACGCTTTTCTCGCAAGAAAGCAATTAGTATGGTGTAAAAGTTCTTATATTCAATAACGTTAAATGAGTTAGGTGAGCAGTAGGTACATTTAAATTGCTAAACAGAAAAGGAGTTCGATATGTCAACTAAACAGTTAGGTGGCGCAGGATTGAGAGGCCAAAGTGCTGGAAGCACCGCTTTATGTACAGTAGGTAAAACAGGAACCGGTCTTACCTACCGAGGGTATGATATTCATGACCTCGCGAACAATGCACAGTTTGAGGAGGTTGCACATCTGTTATTGCGTGGGCACCTCCCGACTCAGCAAGAACTAGATGCTTATAAAACACGTCTGATAAGCCTTCGTGGTTTACCAGAAGAAGTTAAAAAAGCGCTTGAGCTTCTCCCACGCGGCGCACATCCTATGGATGTGATGCGTACTGGGTGTTCTGTTTTAGGAAACATTGAACAAGAGTCTGACTTTTCTGGGCAACTTAATGCGACAGAGAGAATGTTAGCTTTGTTTCCTGCAATTATTTGTTACTGGTACAGGTTTAGTCATGATGGAGTAAAAATTGATACTCAAGATCAATCTCAAAACTGTATTGGTGGCTATTTTCTGAAAATGCTGACAGATAAAGAGCCAACAGAACTGCACAAACAAGTCATGCATTGCTCGCTGATTTTATACGCAGAACATGAGTTTAACGCGTCGACTTTTGCTGCGAGAGTATGCGCATCAACCCTTTCTGATATTCATTCATGTATTACGGCCGCAATTGGCACGTTAAGAGGGCCTTTGCATGGAGGTGCCAATGAAGCGGCAATGGATATGATCCAAGACTGGCAAACTCCCGAAGAAGCTGAGTCTAATATCATGCGAATGTTGGCCAACAAAGATAAAATAATGGGTTTTGGCCATGCGATTTATAGAGAAAGTGATCCAAGAAACGCATTAATTAAACGTTGGTCCAAAGAGTTGTCAGAACAGGTTGGCGATAAGCACTTATACGCTGTTTCTGAACGAGTAGAGACCGTTATGAAACGTGAAAAAGGATTATTCTGTAACGCTGACTTTTTCCATGCTTCAGCTTACCACTTTATGGATATCCCCACTAAATTGTTCACACCAATATTTGTTATGAGCCGTTTAACTGGCTGGGCTGCTCACGTGTTTGAACAGCGCGCAAACAATCGTATTATTCGCCCTAGCGCAGATTATACAGGGCCAGACGCACAAGAATGGCTACCTATCGATAGAAGATAGGAAATCTTACTGTGTTGCCAAGGCTTGTGTTTCTGTATCAAGCCTTTTTATATTTGTGGGTTTATATCGAGTCATACATTCCAGGCTTAGGCCTTTTATCTGCTGACCGTTTAACCTGTTCACAGCTGTAATCAAAATCACCCAACAACATAATTTCTATCACTTTGAGGCAATTATACGACTATCCAGAGTGATATTCAGATGGAAGTAATACAATGAGCTGTACTGTTAACACTGATTATCGTAAGCCGCTTTCGGGATCCGACTTGGATTTTTTTGACGCGCGCCAAGCCATCAACGATATTTCTCCCGGAGCTTATGATCGCCTACCATATACCTCCCGTGTTCTTGCCGAGCAACTAGTGCGCCGGTGTAATCCAACAACCTTAGCCGAATCACTAAAACAGTTAATCGAACGCAAGAGAGATTTGGACTTCCCATGGTATCCCGCTCGGGTGGTGTGTCATGACATTCTTGGTCAAACTGCTTTGGTAGATTTAGCCGGGTTACGCGATGCCATCGCTGAGCAGGGCGGTGACCCTGCGAAAGTTAATCCAGTTGTCGAGACTCAATTGATTGTTGATCACTCATTGGCGGTGGAACATGGTGGTTTTGACCCTGATGCTTTCGAAAAAAACCGAGCCATTGAAGAGCGCAGAAATGAAGACCGCTTTCATTTCATTGAATGGTGTAAAACGGCGTTTGAAAATGTCAGCGTTATTCCTGCAGGCAACGGCATTATGCACCAGATAAATCTAGAAAAAATGTCACCCGTCATTCAAGCCCAAGATGGTATAGCATTCCCCGACACATGTGTTGGTACGGATAGCCATACTCCTCATGTCGATGCGCTTGGCGTGATAGCAATTGGTGTAGGGGGCCTAGAAGCAGAGACAGTCATGTTAGGTCGCCCTTCGATGATGAGGTTACCAGAGATAGTTGGTGTAAAACTGGTGGGTAAACGCAGCCCTGGAGTTACCGCGACAGACATCGTTTTGGCCATTACGGAATTTTTGCGTGGAGCTAAGGTGGTCTCATCTTACCTCGAATTTTTTGGCGAAGGCGCAAGTAGCTTAACAATCGGTGATAGGGCAACGATTTCTAATATGACGCCTGAGTATGGTGCAACGGCAGGTATGTTTTATATTGATGAGCAAACACTCCAATATCTCAAACTAACAGGACGTGACTCACAACAAGTCGAATTGGTTGAAAGATACGCTAAGCAAACAGGGCTTTGGGCGAGCGATTTGCAGGAAGCTGAATACGAACGTGTGTTGGAGTTTGATCTTTCTTCAGTGACACGGAACTTAGCGGGTCCCTCAAACCCTCATCGCCGTTTACCGACCTCAGAGCTCAGTGCAAAAGGTATTGCTGGGAAATGGGATGATTCAGAAGGTCGATTACCCGATGGAGCAGTTATTATTGCTGCGATCACTTCGTGTACGAATACAAGTAACCCGAGAAATGTTGTTGCTGCTGGACTTGTCGCCAAAAAGGCAAATCAGTTAGGACTTGAGCGAAAACCTTGGGTAAAAACCTCTTTTGCGCCCGGCTCAAAAGTGGCTAAAATCTACCTTGAAGAAGCAGGGCTATTGCCAGAAATGGAGAAGTTGGGCTTCGGAATAGTCGGCTACGCTTGTACAACCTGTAACGGTATGAGTGGTGCTTTGGACTCTGACATTCAGCAAGAGATTATCGACAGAGACTTATATTCCACCGCAGTTCTGTCTGGTAATCGAAATTTCGATGGCCGTATTCACCCTTACGCTAAACAAGCGTTTTTAGCGTCTCCCCCTTTAGTAGTTGCTTATGCCCTTGCGGGGACAATTCGATTTGATATTGAGCGCGATGCGCTAGGATACAGCTCTGACGGGCAACCGATTTATCTTAGTGATCTTTGGCCTAGTGATGAAGAAATTGACCACACTGTCGCTGAATACGTTAAGCCAGAGCAGTTTAAACAAGTCTACATACAGATGTTTAAACTTGGTGATCAACAAGCAAATAGCAACCCTCTGTATGATTGGCGCCCGATGAGTACCTATATACGCCGACCCCCATACTGGGAAGGTGCGTTAGCCGGTAAACGAACACTATCTTCAATGAGGCCGTTAGCCGTATTAGGGGATAACATCACCACAGATCATTTATCACCTTCCAATGCCATACTCGCTTCAAGCGCAGCTGGAGAGTACCTTTCAACCATGGGGGTCCCCGAGCAAGACTTTAACTCCTACGCAACACATAGAGGGGATCACCTTACTGCTCAGCGAGCTACGTTCGCTAACCCTAAACTTTTCAATGAGATGGTTCGCGAAAATGGCGAGGTGGTGCAAGGTTCTCTCACTCGTATTGAGCCTGAGGGTGAAATATCGCGTATGTGGGAAGCAATTGAAAGTTATATGAGTCGCAAGCAACCTTTAATCATTATTGCTGGCGCAGACTATGGTCAAGGCTCTTCAAGGGACTGGGCTGCGAAAGGAGTTCGCTTAGCTGGCGTTGAGGTGATTGTTGCCGAAGGATTTGAAAGGATCCACAGAACAAACCTTGTAGGGATGGGAGTGCTACCCCTTGAGTTTAAACAGGGAGAAAACCGAAAAACACTCAAACTTGATGGTAGCGAAGTTTACGACATAGTTGGAAACATTCAGGCAGGTGTAGATCTTAGCTTAATCATTACACGCAAAAGCGGTGAACGCATGGAGACTTTGGTGACATGCCGTTTGGATACGCAAGATGAAGTCTCGGTATACGAGGCTGGTGGTGTGTTGCAGCGTTTTGCTCAAGATTTTCTTGCTAAGTAGGAGGAATAATGGCGAATCTTCAAACCAATCAAATAAAGGTTGCGGCAACTTACATGCGCGGCGGGACGAGTAAGGGCGTTTTTTTCAATATAAACGACTTACCTCCTGAAGCGAAAGTGCCCGGAAAAGCGCGTGATGCATTTTTATTGCGGGTGATTGGCAGCCCTGATCCCTATGCAAAACATATTGACGGTATGGGAGGAGCAACGTCAAGTACTAGCAAAGTTGTCATTCTCTCCCCAAGTACTCAATCTGATCATGATGTAGATTACTTGTTTGGCCAAATTTCTATTGATAAGGCATTGGTCGATTGGGGTGGCAATTGTGGAAATCTCTCTGCTGCGGTAGGCCCTTTTGCTATACACACTGGTTTAATGCCATCCGAACGCATCCCTGAAAACGGAACCGCCGAAGTCAGGGTCTGGCAAGCCAACATAAAAAAAACTATCGTCATTCATGTTCCTATTAGAGATGGAGTAGTACAAGAAACTGGCGACTTTGAGTTAGATGGAGTTACGTTTCCTGCGGCAGAAATTCCTGTTGATTTTATGTCGCCTGCAGATGGAAAAAGTAATATGTTTCCGACGGGAAACTTAATCGATGATCTCGATGTTCCAGAGGTTGGTACATTCAATGCTACGTTTATAAACGCAGGCATACCAACCATATTTATGCAAGCCGACTCCCTTGGTTATACGGGGACCGAACTTCAAGATGACATCAACAATGACCTAAGTGCTTTGGATAAGTTTGAGAAGATCCGAGCTTATGGGGCATTGAAGATGGGGCTCATAAGCAATATTGAGGAAGCCGAAAACCATCAGCACACACCTAAAATAGCGTTTGTTTCTAAGCCTAAAAGCTACCACGCATCAAATGGTAAATACATTTCTGAAAACGATGTGGATTTACTTGTTAGAGCTCTATCTATGGGGAAGCTGCACCACGCCATGATGGGGACTGCAGCGGTAGCCATTGCTTCAGCCTCATGTGTCCCAGGAACACTTGTTAATTTGGCCGCTGGTGGCGGTGAAAAGCACTCAATCACATTTGGACACCCGTCTGGTGTACTAAAAGTTGGTGCTATTGCCAGTCACAAGGAAAAAGGTTGGGTTGTTGAAAAAGCAGTGATGAGCCGAAGTGCAAGAATCATTATGGAAGGTTTTGTTCGAGTTCCTTCCAATATTTTTTAGAGCAAGCCTGTAAAGTCATTACAGGCCTTAATCCTATCTAGGCATGCGGGAGGATGCGTTATGTCTGCCTATCAGAAAGAATATTTATTGGCCAAGGAAGATCCTAAACAGTTTTGGCAGAGCCAAGCGGACAATATTGATTGGTTTAAAAAACCGACCAAGATTTTAGAGCTTGATAATAATGGCATTGAACGCTGGTTTACCGATGGTGTTCTCAATACATGTTGGTTGGCGCTAGATTATCACTGTGAGCAGGGGCGGGGTGACAATGTCGCTCTAATTTATGACTCTCCGGTTACAGGAAATAAAAGCCAATACACTTATCATCAGTTACGAGACCAAGTATCGAAAGTTGCAGGCATGCTTGCTAGTCAAGGGGTAGAAAAAGGCGATCGTGTGATTATTTACATGCCTATGATTCCTGAGGCCGCAATGGCTATGCTGGCATGCGCAAGACTAGGTGCTATTCACTCCGTGGTGTTTGGTGGCTTTGCTCCCCATGAACTTGCGGTTCGAATTGATGATGCGCAGCCCAAAGCCATTATGACGGCTTCTTGTGGTATTGAATTTACAACAGTGATTCCTTATAAGCCTCTTGTCGATAAAGCTATCAAACAAAGTCATTGGAAACCTGAAAAAGTATTTGTGTTCCAGCGCCCTGAGTGTCAAGCAGAGTTAGCTCAACCTTATGACTTAGATTGGCAGCAAGAAGTTGAGAAAGCTCAACCTCACTCATGCGTTCCCGTTTTGGCTACTGACCCTTTATATATACTCTATACATCCGGAACGACAGGTAAACCTAAAGGGGTTGTAAGGGACAATGGTGGTCATGCTGTTGCGCTCAAGTACTCTATGAGCGCGATTTATAACGTTGCTGAAGATGGCGTTTATTGGGCCGTCTCTGATGTTGGTTGGGTATTAGGCCATTCATACATTGTTTATGCACCTTTGATCCATGGCTGTAAAAGTGTCTTATATGAGGGGAAACCAATAAAAACGCCCGATGCTGGCGCATTTTGGCGTGTTTGTGCAGAACATCAAGTGAACGTTTTATTTGCTGCTCCCACCGCTTTTCGTGCAATAAAGAAAGAAGACTTTGACGGTGTCGAAATTGGCAAGTATGACTTATCCAAATTACACACAATTTTCATGGCTGGCGAGCGGCTTGACCCTCCAACTTTAGCCTGGGCACAGGAAAAAACATGTAAATCTATCATTGATAATTGGTGGCAAACCGAGACGGGCTGGCCCATGGTAGCAAATCCTATTGGACTTGAGCCCATGCCAGTTAAGGCAGGATCATCAACCAAACCTGTACCCGGCTACAACATAGAAATACTTAATGAACAAGGGGAGGTTTTAGGGCCTAATCAGCAGGGCTTTATTGCCATTAAACGTCCTTTACCCCCAAGTTGTTTGCCTACGATATGGCGCAATCATGAAAGGTTCGAATCTAGTTACCTAAATGTATTTCCCGGTTACTATATATGTGGCGATGGCGGCTATTTTGATAGTGATGGATATTTGTACATTATGGGCCGGGTTGATGACGTAATTAATGTCGCAGGGCATAGGTTATCAACAGGGGAAATGGAGGAGGTCGTTGCTGCACATCCAGCTATTGCCGAATGTGCCGTAGTGGGGATCAGCGATGAATTAAAAGGACAGTTGCCTCTGGGGCTTGTGGTGCTCAAGGATGGGGTTAAGGTGGATGACAATCAACTAGAGGGCGAAATTGTTGATGTTGTGCGAGACAAAATTGGCGCGGTTGCCTGTTTTAAGCAAGCTTTGGTGGTTGAGCGTTTACCAAAGACTCGATCGGGTAAAATTTTACGAAAGACCATTCGACAGATAGCCGATGGGGAAGAGTATACTGTTCCTTCTACAATTGACGATCCAAGCAGTTTAAGGGAAATAGAAAAAATACTAGAGCGCTAGACTAACGCATTGAACATCCGCCAAATAGCCTTTAGTATATTGAGCTACTTGGTGTACTAAGCTCTGTGATTATTTTACATATAGGGTGGGCTATGAAAAACATCACAATTCGAGTTGCACAAACTCAGGATGTAGAGCAGCTCGATGAATTAATGTTTAGGCTTCATGATGAGCACCATCACCAATGCCCTGAACATTTTAAACCTGCTCAAGAGATAGAGCAGGAAAAAAGCATTACTCGTTATATCAACTCGCCAGATTGTTTAGTGTTGGTTGCTTGCGACGGCGATTATATCCTTGGTTTTATTACCGGACATTTTTGTGAGCTCATTTCAAGTGTGAGTAAGCCGGTTCAAATGGGAAGTATTGATGAACTTTATGTTGTGCCTGAAATGCGAAAGTTTGGTATTGCGACACAGCTATATCACGATCTAGAACATCGTTTTGACGAGTATGGTGTCAAACAAGTGTTTGTCGAGGTATGGGACTTTAACCATGTCGCACTCGATTTATACAAGGGTTTAGCGTTCCAAAATCATATTCACTGGTTACGCAAATCAATCAGTTAGCGTTGCTTTTTCTTGGCCAATCAATTTGTTGGCGATACGAGACAAACCCAGCACAAAAAGATTGTGGTTTTTTCTCATTCTGATTTAGTTGACCTTCGTGTTGCAGTCATTTAAGGTCTCGGTCCGGCATTGCACAGATGATGATTTAGGCTGAGATAAAGTTGTACAAAATTAACGAAATGTTTGAAACCATACAGGGTGAAGGTGTCTTTACGGGGGTGCCATCTGTATTCATTCGCCTACAGGAATGCGCTGTCGGTTGCTCTTGGTGTGATACTAAGCATACTTGGGATGCAACCCCTCAAGACGAGCGTCCTTTAAATGAAATTCTGACTAAAACAAAGGACTCGTCTACATGGTGCAGTGCCGAGAGTTCTGACATTATTAATCAATATCATCAATTGGGTTACCAAGCTAAACACATCGTGATTACAGGCGGAGAGCCATGCATTTATGATTTGCAACCACTCACTGAAGCCTTTGAAAATATTGGGTGTAGTTGCCAAGTGGAGACCAGTGGTACATCCGAGGTATTAACCAGTGAGAAGACATGGGTGACAGTGTCACCAAAAGTGGCGATGAAAGGAAAGCTCCCTGTGCTGGATAATGCATTACTACGAGCAAATGAGATCAAACATCCGGTAGGGACAACCAAAGATATTGATCACTTAGATGAGCTAATAGAGCGAGCCAGCGTGCCAGAGAGCACAGTGATCGCACTGCAACCCATTAGCCAGAAACCTCGAGCAACTCAACTTTGTATTAATACCTGTATCGAGCGTAACTGGCGACTTTCAATTCAATCCCACAAATATTTGAACATTGCTTAAAGGACATAAGAAGAATGAAAAAAGCTGTAGTCGTATTCAGTGGAGGGCAAGACTCTACTACTTGCTTAGTTCAAGCACTCAATGAATTTGATGAAGTTCATGCTATTACTTTCGATTACGGACAAAGGCATAGGTTAGAAATCGAAGTCGCCCAAAGTTTAGCTAAAGAGTTGGGGGTCACGGCTCATAAAGTTATGGATGTCGGTCTGCTTAATGAATTGGCGATTAGCTCGCTAACTCGAGATGACATTCCAGTCTCTCATGAGCTGCAGGGCAATGGTTTACCAAACTCCTTCGTACCCGGTCGAAATATTTTATTCTTAACACTTGCGGGTATTTACGCATACCAAATTGGCGCAACCACCATCATTACGGGTGTATGTGAAACCGACTTTTCTGGTTACCCTGACTGTCGTGATAGCTTTGTCAAAGCTATGAATACGGCTCTTGCTCAAGGGATGGAATACCAGTTGGAGATTTCCACTCCTTTAATGTGGCTTAATAAGGCTGAAACTTGGGCGCTTGCCGATCAGTACCAGGCTCTCGATTTGGTGAAAGACAAAACGTTAACTTGTTATAACGGTGTCATTGGTGACGGTTGTGGAGACTGCCCTGCGTGTGGGCTCAGAAAAGCAGGGCTAGAGGATTACCTAAATGACCGTGAGGCTATGATGGCTTCTTTGGTTAAAAAACAGCAGCCTGTCTAAAAACGATATAAAAATGCCCTCATAAGGTCTAGGAGGGCATATTAAAATGGCTTATTAACCTAAATACATTTTCGCTAATTCATCAGGTTCTACTTCTTTTCCTTCCAATTGAGCGTTCCAGTTGGTACCAACTAAAACGCCATCTTCTGACAAGGTGAGTAACCAATCTTCGACGAAAATATCGAGTGGGATTTCTAATACTTCAAAATCGGCCCACTCTTCGACATTGTGCGCTTGCGCATCTTCCTTTGCCGACCAAAAAGGCATAACTTCGCTATTCTCAAACTCAGTAGAATCGCATGATAGCCATCCTTCTTCGTTACGAAGCCCCCAAACTAAATTGTTTTGTTTAGTGTCCGCTACAAAAAGCTCTAGGTTAGCTTGAATGTCAGAAGTTAAGTTGCTCATTGCGTTTTTCTCTTCATGGTAATTATGGATCAGGGTAGCACTGTTATCGCTAAAGCTAAATAAAAAACCAGATTTTCTATCTAGATAACCTTGCAGGCAAAACCTTTTAGATAAAACCCTTCTGGATAGGCAGTGTCTGTTGGATGGTCGGCAGCCTGTTCAAAGCGTTCAACAAACTTGACCTGGCGACCTGCGTCAACGGCGGCATCAGCAATGATCTTTTGAAAAAGTACTTGGTCCATTAACCCAGAACAAGAATAAGTTAGCAGTGTTCCACCAGTCCTTAAGATTTGCATAGCAAGCATATTAATGTCTTTATAGCCTCGACATGCTCCATTGAGTTGTGCTTTGCTCTCGGCAAATTTGGGCGGGTCCATGATCACGACATCGAATTTTGTTCCCTGATCTCTATATTCACGCAGTAACTTAAATACGTCCGCGTTGAGGAAAACGGCACGCTTTTTCGAAATATCAAACTGGTTAATTTCGGCATTTTGTTTTGCTGTATCCAATGCGGGCTGAGATACATCAGCGTTGATAACGCGTTTTGCCTCACCTTTCAATGCATATAAACCAAAGCCACCTGTGTAAGAAAAGCAGTTGAGCACTTCTTTGTCTTTACAATATTTGATGGCCTGTTGGCGGCTATCGCGCTGGTCGAGGTAGAATCCTGTTTTATGGCCAGCCTTAATATTTACGCTTATCTTAATGCCATTTTCTTCAATCACAACGGACTCTGGCGGCTCTTCACCATGCAACACGCCCATGCGCTCACTTAGTCCCTCTTTATTTCTCACCGCAACATCTGAGCGTTCATAAATGTTATGGTCTGGGAACACCTTTAATAGAGCGCGGATCAGGGTATCTTTTTGGTATTCGGCACCTGCACTTAATAGCTGACATACCAAGTAGTTTTGGTACTTATCGACGGTAATGCCCGGTAACCCGTCAGATTCAGCGGCAATTAAGCGATAGCCCGTAAGGCCGTCACGTTCAATAATATCCTGACGTAGTATTAGTGCTTGCTGGATCCGCTGAACAAAAAAATCTAAATCTATTTCTTGGTTCTCGAAGCTCCAAATTCTAGCACGAATTTGCGAATGTGGAGAGTAAGCAGCTTTTGCTAGCCAAGTGCCATCATGAGCAAAAACATCCACTGTTTCACCTAACGAAGGTTCACCCTCTATTTTTTTTATACCTCGAGAGAAAACCCAAGGATGTCTGCGCTTTAGCGACTTTTCTCGGCCTTTTTCTAGATAAATAGTTGGGGTCATTATGTTGCTCACTTGAATATTAAAGGGCTGGTATTGTGGTGGAAGTCTATAAGAAAATCAAACAAAACCACAAGTTAGAATTTTAATGTGTTTTGTGAATAAAGCCTTTTATATTTTTGCTAGAAAGTTATAAGGTCGATTAACTATCACAGCACATTGTATAGGTATATCATTATGGATCTTGAGTGCAAAAGATTTCTCATTAGTGGTTGCGTGCAGGGAGTGGGGTTTCGTTATCACACATCTCAGCAAGCTATGAAACTTGGGTTAACTGGCTATGCGAAAAACCTCGCAAGTGGACAGGTCGAGGTGTTGATTTGTGGGCATAGCCAGAACATGGTCAAGATGGAACAGTGGTTACAAAACGGGCCTAAGACTTCGTTGGTAGAATCCGTCGAGTCGGAATGCATGTCTTACCAGCTAATGACAGACTTTGATATTTTATAGGCACTTTGCGGGTTTGGGTAAACCTGCCAATTTTGTCGCTTGTTTGGCAGGGCCTTGTTTAAAGAGCTTAAATAAGTACTTACTGTTACCTTTATCTGGCCCATGCGCTTTTTCCATTGCTTTAACCAGCATCCTTACCGCAGGTGAAGTATTAAACTCTTCATAAAAGGCACGGACAAAGTGAACTACTTCTATATGTGCTTCTGTCAGCTCGATACCTTCCTGCTCTGCGAGCAACGCAATCATGCCTTCTTCCCAATCTGTGTGGTTAAGAAGGTATCCTTCGTTGTCGGTGTGAACGGTTTTGCCTTTGTACTCAAACATGTCATTCATTTCTTTATATAGTAGAACTGATAGGGTAGCTCAGCTCTGCGACCTATCGCAACACGTTAAAAAGAAAAAGCCCAGAAGACTATTCTTCTGGGCTATATCTAAGCGATATGTGGCTAGTATTTAGTCATCATTCATAATGCCAAGAATTGTGAGCAAGCTAGTGAACAAGTTCAAAATGTTAAGATACATAGAAATTGTTGCGCTAACATAGTTAGTTTCTTCACCGCGAACGATTCGGCTTGTGTCATACAAAATAAAGCCGGAGAACACAAGCGCTGACATACTGCTGATTGCAAGCTGGCCTAGGGTAGAGCCAACAAAGATATTAATGACTGCCGCAACGATGACAATAATCAATCCTGCGATAAGGAAATTACGCATGAAAGAAAAATCTTTCTTGCTGCTAATTGTATAAGCAGACAATCCAAGGAACACCATACCCGTTAGACCCAATGCCTGAGCAATAATTGATGGTCCATTAGGAATTGACGCATAGTGGTTGAGCATTGGTCCAAGAGCGCCACCCATCAATGTAGTAAAGACAAACGTCCAAACTATACCCATAGATGAATTGATACTTCTTGGCAAAGCGAAGAAAAGAATACCAATAGCGGCAACCTGCATAACAAGAGCCATCATAGGAGAAAGACCCATTGCCATGGTTGCAAGCGCTGCAATGGCACTGGTTACCAATGTCATGGATAGAAGAAAATAAGTGTTCTTCAGAGTTTTGTTGATCTCAAGTGTATTGGTTGCACTTGTAGAATGTGTAAACATAGGGCTGTTCATAATAGTCCTCGTAAGGGTTATGCTTATAGCTACATTTATGGGGGCAAGCTATGAAAAGATCAAGCCTTAACTATATGTGTATTACAACAAATTCTATATGAATTACATAAAAATGTATCAAGAAAGATGTAACACAATATAACAAATTGATTTTTAATAATTCTATGCTCTGTGATTATCTTTTTCAAATAAATCTAGTGGCTTAAAATCTGGGCTAAGAAGTTTTGAGTACGATCAGACTGAGGGTTCTCAAAGAAATCCACTGGGTTGTTCTCTTCAATGATCTCACCGGCATCCATAAATATAACGCGATCAGCGACTTCTTTAGCAAAGCCCATTTCGTGAGTGACGCAAAGCATGGTCATACCTTCTTCTGCTAGTTCAACCATAACGTCAAGCACCTCACGAACCATTTCAGGGTCGAGTGCAGAAGTGGGCTCGTCAAATAGCATCACCTGCGGGTTCATGCATAATGAGCGTGCAATCGCTACTCGCTGTTGTTGGCCGCCCGATAACTGGCCAGGGTATTTCTCTGCTTGGTCAGGAATCTTTACTCGCTCCAAGTACTTCATGGCGACTTGCTTGGCTTCATCTTTGGGCATTTTCTTAACCCAGATGGGGGCTAAGGTGCAATTTTCGAGTACGGTTAGGTGCGGAAATAGATTGAAATGCTGAAAACACATGCCTACATCTCTGCGCACGGCCTCGATATTTTTAAGGTCTTCGGTGATTTCGTTGCCTGATACAATAATTTGGCCTTTTTGATGTTCTTCAAGCCGATTGATACACCGTATCATGGTGGATTTTCCCGAGCCGGATGGACCACATATCACGATTTTTTCGCCTTTTTTAACACTAAGATTAATGTTTTTTAGTACGTGAAACTCCCCGTACCACTTGTTCATGTCCTTAATCTCAATCATCAAATCTTGCTGTGTCATAACATATCCTTGAGCGTTAAATTATCGTTTGTGGCCAGTATGGAGTTTGTTTTCGAGCCAAATAGAGTATCGAGACATGCCAAAACAAAATATCCAGAAAACCAATGCGACAAATACATAGCTTTCAGTCGCGAATCCTAACCATTGTGGATCAGTATTAGCTGCTTGGCCTATACCCAAAACATCAAACATTCCAATAATGAGAACTAAGCTGGTATCTTTGAACAGCCCAATAAAAGTATTCACAATTGATGGGATAGTGATCTTCAATGCTTGGGGTAATACAATTAAGCCCATTTTCTTCCAATAACTGAGCCCAAGTGCATCAGCCGCTTCATACTGACCTTTCGGGATGGCTTGTAATCCGCCTCTTACCACTTCTGCCATATAAGCCGCGCTAAACATGACTACCCCTATCAGCGCTCGTATGAGTTTGTCCGTTTCTGAACCTTGAGCAAGAAAGAGTGGTAACATGACAGACGCCATAAAGAGCACTGTGATAAGAGGAACTCCGCGCCAAATTTCAATGTAAACAGTACAAATACTTCGAATAATAGGCATCTCTGAACGCCGGCCAAGGGCCAGAGCAACACCAATGGGTAATGATACTACGATTCCAACTAAAGCGATGATTAATGTGACTAAAAGTCCTCCCCACTTGTGAGTTTCAACGACTTCAAGACCAAATACACCGCCATACAGTAGGGCAGCAATAATAAAAGGATAAATGTTAACAAAAAATAACCATATCCAAAGCCGTTTAGGTGTTTTTTCATAAGCTAGCAGAACGGTGAAGATGGCCAGTGTTGCGTAAAATAAACGCGGGCGCCATAATTCTTCTTGGGGGTAGAAGCCATACATAAATTGCTCCCAACGCACGCTGATAAACACCCAGCAGGCCCCTTCTCGTGAACAGTCATCTCGGGTTGTACCTATCCAGTCGGCTTGCAAAATTGCCCAGTTGAAAATGTTCCAAATTAAGGTGAACGCAATGTAAGCAAGGATAAGAGTAACAATAGAATTCACTGGACCATTGAACAGGTTTTTGCGCATCCACCCTATTGGCCCCACAGTATTGGCAGGAGGTGGTAAATCTGGCTGAAATTGATGTATCTTCATATCATCTCTCCACCAAAGCAACTTTACGGTTATAAATATTCATCAGTGCAGATGTCAGTAGACTTAGCGACAAGTAGACAGCCATAGTCATAGTAATAATTTCTATCGCTTGTCCTGTCTGGTTGAGGGTTGTTCCTGCGAATACTGATACTAAATCCGGGTAGCCAATCGCCATTGCCAATGATGAGTTTTTGGTCAGGTTAAGATATTGACTGGTTAATGGCGGTATGATGATTCTTAGTGCTTGCGGTACTATGACAAGCTTAAGCGTTCTAGAACGAGGAAGCCCAAGAGACATGGCGGCTTCTGTTTGACCATGACTAACGGCATTAATACCAGAACGAACAATTTCAGCAATAAATGATGCAGTGTAGATACTTAAAGCCAATAACAGGGCAGCAAGTTCTGGGATAATGCTGATACCGCCTTGGAAATTAAACCCTTGCAGTTTTGGGTAGTCTGCGGAGATGGGGGCTCCCATTAGAAAGTACACAGCGATAGGAAACACAAAAACCAAACCAAACACAATACGGCCCATTGGCGTCTGTTGCCCTGTCAGTCTCTGTTTATTATTTGCCCATACATTGATTAAAATACAAGCCACAATGCCTAAAACAAAACAGATGCCAACGATGGATGCTCCTTGTTCAAAGACAGGTGCCGGAAAATATAGGCCACGAACGTTTAAAAATATTGCTTCACCAAGACTGAGGCTTTGTCTAGCGGAAGGCAGTGCTTGTAGTACTGCGAAATACCAAAAAAAGATTTGCAAAAGTAATGGGACATTACGAAAAATTTCTATGTACACAGCAGCTAAACGGCTCACTAACCAGTTAGAGGATAAGCGAGCAATGCCCATGATAAAACCAATAACTGTGGCCAAAATGATACCGAGCACAGAGACAAGTGCTGTATTTAAAAGTCCGACGACAAAAGTCCGGCCATATGAAAATGTTTCGTTGTACTCAATCAGCGACAATCCTATCCCAAACCCTGCTTCTTGGGATAAGAAACCAAATCCCGTTGCTATACCACGAGCTTCAAGGTTGGTAAGAGCATTATTGACGATTGTGTAAAAGAAAAAAAACAACGCGAGTATGGCGATGATCTGAAAAACAACTGATCGAAATGTGGGGTTATAAAAAAGGCTACTTTTAGAGTTCTGGCTTTGTGCGCTAGGCTCATGGGCATTAGTATGTTTCATCTCGCTATGGCCTCAATCCCTTGTTTATAAAAAGGGCGGCAATACCGCCCATTTTGGTTAAGCCTGCTAGCGAATAGGTGGTGCATACATAAACCCACCAGCATTCCATAGCGAATTAACACCACGAGAAATTTGTAGTGGAGAGCCGCTACCAACGGTGCGCTCGAAGCTTTCCCCGTAATTCCCGACCTGTTTTACAATTTGATACCCCCAGTCGTCACGTATGCCAAGACCTTTTCCTTTTGGTCCTTCAATACCCAAGATTCTTTTTACATTAGGATCTTTCGACTTTAACATCTCTTCGGCATTTTTGGAGGTAATGCCATATTCCTCGGCATTGACCATGGCTGCTAATGTCCATTTTCCGATATTAAACCATTGGTCATCACCTTGGCGAACTACAGGGCCTAGTGGTTCTTTAGAAATGATCTCTGGTAAAACTACTGCAGAGGCAGGATCTTGGAGATTTAAGCGCAGCGCATAGAGTCCTGATTGGTCGGTTGTTAACGCGTCACAGCGCCCAGCATCAAAACCCTTAGAAGTTTGTGCTGCAGTGTCGAAAACGACAGGCTTGTAAGACATACCACTATTTCTGAAGTAATCCGCTAAATTGAGCTCTGTAGTGGTACCAGACTGAACACAAACAGAAGCGCCATTAAGCTCTTTCGCACTTTTGATACCAAGATCTTTTTTTACCATAAAGCCTTGACCATCATAGTAATTAACTCCGACAAAGTTGAGGCCAAGCGCTGTATCTCGGTGCAATGTCCAAGTGGTGTTGCGCGATAGCACATCAATTTCACCAGATTGTAGGGCGGTAAAGCGTTCCTTCGCTGTTAAGGGGACATACTTAACTTTTTTCTTGTCGCCCAGAACGGCTGCGGCTAATGCTTGACAATATTCGACGTCAATACCTTCCCATTCGCCTTTTGAGTTAGGGTTGGAAAACCCAGGTAGCCCTGTACTGACACCACAAGTTAGGAAACCCTGTTTCGTCACTTTGGCTAGGGTAGTGTCTGCAGCTGAGACGCCCGTAGACATCAGAGCAGTCGAAGCCGCTACTAATGAAGCAATAAATGTGAGTTTGTTTGCCATTTGAATCCTTCCTATATGATCCATGTTAAATTAGGTACCACTTATCACAACGAATGAAAAATGTGTTGTTTATCAATGGTTATTGTAAAATCATTCAAAAAAACGACTTGTATATAAATCAACCATTTATAAGAATAGGTAAGGATTAGCAAATTCTCAAATATATCATTTAAAAGCGATTATTATGTGAAGTCACTTATCTCAGACCTAATTTAATGATTAAATATTAAACAAAAGGGTGTAGTGTGAAACCTCACATTAATAGTTCAAAGGTAAACTATTTCACCAATATACTAATTTGACAGTAATAAAGTTTACCGAACGAAATATTGCCAAAAGATAACCTTGTTATTTTGAATTTATTTAGCACTAAATATTGCCCTCATGAGTAACCGCTGTATTTATGTATCACACTTTTGATAGTATCTTGTGTAATAGCTTGTAAGTTTGCTTAAGGATTGAAATGCAATATTTTCCACTGTTCATGAATCTTAGAGACCGGCCTGTTTTGGTTGTTGGAGGAGGAGAAGTGGCTTGTCGTAAGGTTGATAGCCTAGTTCGAGCTGGTGCAATTGTATCCATTGTCTCTCCGCACATTGATCCGCATTTACAACATTTAGTTGAACGTAACGAATGTCACTGGATCCAAAATTTCTACTCTAAAGTGTTACTTGATAAGAAATACCTCCAAGTTTGGGCCACAACGGATAACCCTGAACTCAATCACCGAGTGTATGATGATGCCAAAGCCCTGGGGATTCTGGTTAATGTGGTTGATGATCAACCTTATTGTGATTTTATTACACCTTCAATGATCACTCGTGGCAGAATTCAAATCGCGATATCAAGTGGAGGAGCATCACCTGTTCTTATTCGCAATATTAGAGAGCAGCTAGAATCAAATTTGGCGTTTAACCTCTCTTTGTTAGCAGACTTTGGTTTGTCCAAAAGAGGGGATATTAAGCAGCGTCTACCTTCGGTTGACCAACGGCGAAAGTTTTGGGAAGTGTTTTTTGCCAGCGCTCATGTTCAAAACGCAACTGAACGTTCACAATTGGAAGCAGAGTATTTAAAGCTATTAGATAGTGACATTGAATTTCAAGGCTCTGTTACATGGGTAGAATTTGGTAATGATGTCGAGTTATTACCGATCAAAGCATTACGATTAATGCAGCAATCGGAACAAGTCCTGTATACTCCGAAGTGCCCTGTTGAGTTCCTAGATATCAGTCGAAGAGATGCTGAGAGGCATATGTATGAAGATGAAGTTGACTTATCTGAAAAGCTAATTGATGGTCGGAAAAAAAATCTTCGCCTAGTTGTTCTTATCCCTTCTGAAGCACCTGAATATAAGTTTCTTATTAATGGGGATTTGCATATCCGATTGGGACGAATTTGAAAATGAACACTCCAAGTTTTTCGATAAGGACTTGGAGTGTTCTAATTAGTCGTGTTTAGTCTCGGAAGTTTTCGTACTGAAAAGGTTGGCCAAGATCGGCTTCTCGGATCATTGTAATGGTAGCCTGAAGGTCATCCCTTTTTTTACCCGTTACCCGAACTTTCTCACCTTGTATCGATGCTTGTACTTTCAGTTTGGCATCTTTAATCGCTTTGACGACTTTCTTTGCCATTGGCGTCTCGATTCCCTGTTTAAAAATAACGATTTGATGCCACTTTTTGCCCGTCGCTTCTTCGCCTTTGGCTTCCATAGCATTTACATCAACGCCTCTTTTAGTAAGATGAGAGCGTAATATATCGCGCATTTGTTTTAGCTGAAAATCACCCTCAGCATTCAACTTTACCGATTCATCTTTTTGCATTTCAAACGAGGCTTCGACGCCACGAAAATCAAAACGAGTAGATAACTCGCGAGAGGCATTATCGACTGCATTTCTAAGTT
Organism: Vibrio sp.; assembly: GCF_038138445.1. Classification (GTDB taxonomy): domain Bacteria; phylum Pseudomonadota; class Gammaproteobacteria; order Enterobacterales; family Vibrionaceae; genus Vibrio. The sequence continues at coordinate 5,694 of NZ_JAYQDQ010000018.1, read as the reverse complement.
CAACAGTATCGATTTCAGATACGATATCAAAAGATGGCATTACTTATTCCTCTATATTTAGCCGCGTGATTTAACTGCATTAGCTAGCAAATCCAACATCTTGACTGTGTCTTCCCAGCTCAGACATGGATCGGTAATGGACTGGCCATATACTAAGTTATCAATGTCGTTCATGGGCTGATTGCCTTCAATAATAAAACTTTCCGCCATGATACCAGCAATTTGATTTTTCCCTGATAGAATCTGATCACAAATATCTTGCGCGACGTCTAATTGCTTCCTGTGTTGTTTTAGGCAGTTTGCGTGACTAAAGTCAACCACTAGGCGAGCTGGGAGATCGAAGCTTGCTAGTTGTTGGCATGCTGAGTTTACAGAGTCGCTATCGTAGTTAGGTCCTTTATCGCCGCCTCTAAGAATGACATGCCCATATGGATTACCACAGGTACGATACACTGTCATACGTCCATTTTTATCGGGTGAGTAAAAGTAGTGAGAAGCTTTGGATGCGCGGATAGCATCGATAGAAATTTTTACGTTGCCATTGGTTCCGTTCTTAAACCCTACAGGGCAAGATAAAGCAGAGGCCATTTCTCTGTGTATTTGAGACTCTGTAGTCCGCGCACCAATGGCTCCCCATGAGATTAAATCAGCGATGTACTGGCCTGTAATCATATCAAGGAATTCAGTCGCAGTTGCCAAACCAAGCTTGTTTATATCAAGCAAAAGCTTGCGTGCTTTGTTTAGTCCTGCTTCTAATGCATATGAGCCATCAAGGTTTGGATCTGTGATCAGGCCTTTCCAGCCAACTACAGTGCGTGGTTTTTCAAAATAGGTACGCATAACGATAAACAGTTCGTCTTGGTACTCTTCCTTAACCTCAACCAAACGTTTGGCATAGTCAAGTGCTGCATCCGTATCGTGTACAGAACAGGGGCCAACTATTACTAGCAGTCGTTTGTCTTCACCTGTTAAAATCCTTTCGATTTGGCGGCGAGATTCAGCGACGCGCTCTGCAACATCTTCCGTAATTGGGTGTGCGCTGCCAAGTTCTGAGGGTGTTGGCATTGGGCCTAATGGTTGGGTTCTTAACTCATCGGTTTTAATTGGCATAAACTCGCCTGTTATTTTTATCGCGAAGGGTTAAAGATAACGGAAACCACAAGACTAATAAACCTTTAGCATAATATTCTTGATGTTGTACTAGTCTATGGTCAGCTTTTGGTGCTCTGTTTACCATAATCAAAATATGTAACGTTAACATTTTGTTGACATTGACTTAAATTCGTTATCAACTAGGCAGAATCAAAAATGACATCGGACCAGTCAATGATTTCTTCTCTTGCTAAAGCCAATATATATCTAAAAATGTTTGGTTTCTTTAAAGTTCCACTTATTTGGTTATGTGGTCCAAAGATTTTGCAGCTCAATGACAAAAGTGTGGAAATAAAAATACCGCTGAGAAGAAAAACAAAAAACCACCTCAATAGCATGTATTTTGGTGTGTTGGCTGTAGGGGCTGATGTGGCTGGCGGTTTTATGGCAATGAGCAAAGCACAGGCAAGAGGGCATAGGGTTTCATTGGCATTTAAAGCGGTAGACGGGCAATTTCTTAAAAGGCCAGAAGGTGATGTCCATTTTTTATGCCATGATGGGGAGTTAATTGACGCAATGTTAGATGAGACGGTGGCAACAGGGCAGCGAGTAAACCAACAAGTCAAAATAACCGCCATTTGTCCCAAGCTTCATGGTGATGAACCAATGGCGGAGTTCTTTCTCACTCTATCGCTGAAGAAAGTGGGAGGCTAGTAGTGTCGAGATCCACTTGCTCAATAGCGACAATTTTGTTTCTATTTAATACAATCTTCCATCGATAATACGTCGGTTCGTCATTATGGTTATCTTCTTTAGCGATAAGGTTGATCAAATGACGTTTTTCTACGGATTCTTGACTCACTTGGTTGTTGCTGAGGGTATAAACCTTGTTTGACCCTTTGTCCATGAGACGCATCAAAGGGCGCATGCTGAGAATCATAGACTCTTTTGTCTCTTCGTAACCACTCATAAACTTTGATGTGGACATTTCTGTTTCACTTCGATAATGCAGAACCTGCTCTTCCCTTTGCACAACGCGTTTTTTTCGTATGGTTTGTATGCGGTCTGGAAGTTTTTGCAAATTTTTATAGTCTAGCCATTCCAATTTCTGGCCAACGGCTTTGTTTGTGGTGGGATCGAGATAGTATTTTCTCCACTTAGGACGTCCTTTCCTAATCCATCGCCACAGAACGTCTCGAAGATCATCTTTGAATATTTCACGAAGTGCATATACAAAAGACATCCAAATAATAAAGGAGACAGTAATTTCTCCCCAATAGTCTCTCGCAAGGATTGCCGTAATAGTAACGAACACCATGACAAAACCTGTGGCAGAGCCCTTAACCACACGTTTCATGTTTTTGCCGAGTGACTGAGTTTTTGCTTTTAAAACGACAGGGTGTTCAATCAAACGACGCAGTAGACGCATTTTATTACTTAGCCTTGTTACGTCGTCACGTACACTTTTTGAGTTGTAATTATTCAGCTTTCGATGAGCAGCTTCCTTCTCTACTATGGCGAGTAGCCTTTCTTTAATCGTTTTATAATCTGCATCCCGAGGCATATGGGCAATCAAAGACATGAAACGTTGACCTGTATACCAAGATAAATAATTATCTATATTCGCGTAGTAGCGTTTTTGGCTTTCTTCATATGGAATACTTCGCCTAAGTTTTTTTAAAATATCGAGTGCAAGCTCGATCACTTCATCGACTTCTTCAGTGGTTACGACTTCGCTGTTATGTTTGTTCAGCTCATTAACCGCATTATCCAGAGCGATAACATACTGGTAAGCAAACAAACTGATACTGACACGATATTGGGTAGAAGAAAGTCGACCTCGTTTTGCCAGTCGGCTATGTACTAAAGGTAGGAGTGTTTTGTCACTAAAATAAGCACGCTTTTGGATTATGGATTCATAATAGATTTCATTTTCCTTTAACACATTAGGTGTTAGGCCAAGTTCTCCAGGAACGAAAAAATAGAGGTCAAGGTCTGACTTTTTTGATGAAGCCATTGAGTGGGAAATCTTAAGAGTGATGCCGTCCTGCTTATCAACGGTGATCAAAGAATATACTCCTGAAAAAATTCTCTTTATCTCGCGAAAGCATAACAGAGTTTCGCTATAATGACCTCAAATTTAGTAAGAGACCATTGAAATGATTAGAGTTGGACGGATAAATCACTTGGAAATCGTCAAAAAAACAGATTTCGGACTATTCCTTGATGCAGGTGATTATGGCACGAGCTTACTGCCAAATAAATTTGCTCCATCAAGTGCTGAGATTGGTCAATTTTTAGATGTTTTTTTGTACTTTGACTCGGACAATCAACTTGTTGCTACCACTGAATCGCCTGTAGCTCAAGTCGGAGAGTTTGGGCTGATGAGAATTGAAGGTGTCAATAATATCGGAGCGTTTGTCGATTGGGGAATTAAAGGTAAAGATCTACTCATTCCATTTAGTGAGCAGCGAACTCGATTTTCAGCAGGGCAAAACATTCTTGTTTATGTCTACACAGATAAGGCTTCGGGGCGTATTGTTGGAACCACTAAGTTTAATAAGTGGCTAGATAAAACACCAGCAAACTACCAACGCAATCAACAAGTTGATTTGATTATTGCTGAGCGCAGTGAGTTGGGCTTTAAAGCGATCGTTGAAGGCCAACATTGGGGCATGATTTTCAAATCGGATGTCTTTGGCAAATTGTTCATTGGTAAACGATTGAAAGGGTATATTAAATCCGTTCGTGAGGATGGGAAAATTGACCTTACTTTACAGAAAGTCGGGGTTGCTAAAATGGATGACCTAAGCGAAAAGGTTCTTGACTTATTGGAAAAGAAAGGTGGTTTCTTGCCGTTAAATGACAAGTCTTCACCAGAAAGTATCTTCTCCACTTTTCGAACAAGCAAAGGGACATTTAAGAAAACTATCGGTGGTTTATATAAACAGGGGAAAATATCGATCGATGAACAAGGAATTCATCTAATTTCTTAAACTATCGGTTTATAATAAAACCCACTAGGCCTTGGAAACAGCCTAGTGGGGAAGAGCGCTTTAAAACAGGTTTTTGTCTCGTACCAGCTCTCTAGGTAGACCATTCTTTATTCGATTTCCGACCCACTTTCCTAAGCCTATGACATCATCACCGAGTTTAACTATAACCTCACCTTTCCCTGACTGATTTTGTGGCCTAATGTCTCTGCCCATGAACCATTCTCTTGCTTCGGGCATCGTCAATTGAATACAGTTAGGCTCTGACCCTGATGCTAATGCAGTCGCAACCTGATGTTGCCATCGGTAGCCGTTTTTGTGAGATTCAGCAATCTTAACCCCCATTCTTGAAAACTTAAATTGGCCAATAAGTGGCTCCAAAGCGCTTGGGAATAACCAGACATCTTTATCTCTTAACCATATGTCTGATTGGCAAGGTAGCTCTATATTTAAGCTTTCATAAAGGTTATGCGCAATCTGTTGTTTTACCTTACTTGATGCTTTTTCAAATGGAAACTTACCCAGTCGTTTCTTTACCTTAGGTGGTACTGCCGTTCCAAGTTTCCTGATTTTTGCAACAAAAAAACCCTCACAATCATATATTTGTGGGAAAATGTGCAAAAAGCCATGTTCAGTAATGGCTTTATCTGCGCCCGAAAATAACGAGTTTAGTGATTCAAAAGAGACTAAACCAGGGTATTCATCCTCCAAATGAAGGCAAACCTCTTGATTTTCTTCAACACTCAGCGTACAAGTCGAATAGACCATAACACCACCTGGTTTTAACGCATGAAAGGCGCTTTCGATTAAGTCTTTCTGGGTCTGAGAGATAGTCTGTACAGCCTCTTTGCTCCAGTTTTTCATCGCATCAGGGTCTTTGCGCACAGTCCCTTCGCCAGAGCACGGTGCATCAATAAGGACAGCGTCGAAGCTTTCAGGGAGCCACCCCCCAAAGACACGGCCATCATAATTGCTAAGAGCCGAGTTACGTACACCACATCGTTCGATATTGGCATGTAGAACTTTAACGCGACTGGATGAAAACTCATTTGCAACCAGCACACCCTTATTGTTCATTCTTGCAGCGATTTGTGTGGTTTTAGAACCTGGAGCAGCAGCCATATCAAGAACGGCGCTAAACTCATCTTGTAAGCCATCGAATAGTGCCGATACAGGCATCATAGAGCTGGCTTCCTGAATATAAAATAGACCACACATATGTTCAGCAGTATTACCAAGCGGTGTGATAGATTCATCGGCCTCAATCCAAAACCCCTCTTTACACCATGGGATAGGAGACAATTGCCAGCCTTTTTCAGTTGCACGCTGAACGAAATCATCAATAGAGATTTTTAGTGTGTTAACACGGATGCTTTTACGAAGTGGGCGCTTGCAGGCGGCCGTGAAGCCTGAAATATCCAGCCCGCTAGGCATAATTGCCTGCATTTCGTTCAGGAATTCTTCAGGTAGATAGACGTTTTGATGCAAAGTGATATCTCGTGCACGTAAAGGTAGAAAATTATAACGAATTAAAGCAAAAAACGCAGTCTTTAACACTAATGCCGTTCACTTAAGGTGAGCGGCATTGTTTTTTCTGGGGTATCGGCTT
>NZ_JAYQDQ010000017.1:0-55928 GCF_038138445.1 Vibrio sp. | reverse complement strand
CAATACCGAATTTAAAAGGAAATGATTAGATGGGGTTTACCGCCAGCTTACTTTTCTTCAATCGATAACTCAGCACAAGTCCCCGCTAAAGGATCTTGAAATACTCTCGCGCACTGCCTTGCTCTTTGATGAACCTCTTGTTTAGTCACATCTAAACCATTAAGGACAACATTTCCTTGGATAATTGGTGTCTCACCAGTCACAGCGCCAAGTAAAGTCGATTTCCCCGCCCCATTAGAGCCAATCACTGTTAGAAATTGGCCCTTTTCAACCAAAAGTGACACCCCCTTAATCGCGGGGTTTTCTAATATAGTTCCACGGTTAAATATGACGTTGATATTATTTAGCTCTATCATACACCGCCTCCAGATCCTCAAGGCTACTTTAGCCTTTTGTTACTTGGACATAGAGTCCAATTTTTTCGCACGAATATTCGCTTTGAGTTTGGGAGCAATTAAGGCTATCGCCACCAGCACAGCAGTCACAAGGTTGAGATCAGAAGCTTGAAGGCCAAATAACCCTGAACTAAGCGCAAAAGCGACAGCAAGACGATACAATACTGAGCCAAGAATCACAGCGATGACAGACACCCATATACTGCGCCCGGGCATAAGTGTTTGACCTAGGATCACAGCGGCGAGACCCACAACTATGGTCCCTACACCAGAGGTTACATCAGCAAAGCTATTGGTCTGCGCAAACAAAGCACCTGCAAAACCGACAAAACCGTTAGATAGCGCGAGACCAAAGTAAATATAAAATGAGGTGCTGCCCCCTTGAGCTGAGAGCATGCGAGCATTCACTCCGGTTGCACGCAAACCTAAACCAAAATCACTGCTAAGGAGACGAATAGTAAAAAGTGCGGACAAAAGCACCAGCGCACCAACAATAAGTGGTCTGATTAGCATAGGGGCAGCAAGATTTTCAAAAGACGTAAGGATAGTCTCTTCACCAAGAAGTGCTATGTTGGGTCTACCCATAATGCGAATGTTAATCGAGAAGGCTGCAATCATGGTTAGGATGGAGGCGAGAAGGTGCAATATGCCGCATCTGACAGCCAGAAAAGCTGTCACCCAACCTGTTGCAGCCCCTGCCATGATAGCCATTCCTGTCGCTAACCATGGATTTAAGCCAGCCAAAATTGCTGTGGCAGCCACAGCGGCTCCCATAGGGAAACTACCATCCACACTCAGATCAGGGAAGTCGAGTACCCGAAAAGTAATAAATACACCAAGTGCAACTAGACCGTACAGTAGGCCAATTTCAAGAGCTCCGAAAAATGCAAACGCTGACATCTTCACTCCTTTTGGAGTTAATCGCTAACAAAGGGTATCGCTATTTTTATTGTTTAACTTGAGTTGCACGCTCGATGACAGAATCAGGGATGCTAATACCCAACCGTTTTGACGCGGCGGTATTCACAACCAAATCTGAACCATTAGCGACTTTCACATCCAGTACTCCGGGTTCGGAGCCTTCCAATATCGCAGCAACATACTCTGCTGTTTGAATACCAATCTGATAGTAATCAAATCCTATACTCGCAATAGCGCCTTTATCCACATAGGAAGTCGCACCACCAAATACTGGTGTATTGGCCTGATTTGCTGCAACCAACATACCTTCAATCGCACTAGCGACCGTATTATCCGTTGGTGCATAGAGAATATCTGATTTCTCAGCTGCTGATTCACAGGAGAAAGGTCAGAAAGTCCCGTTACATTTTTTCCTAGCTGAATCATACTTTTGACCAATTTAGCGCCAACAGGATCCGTAACTGCAGTGAAAACGACTGGGATAGTGCGAGTCGCAGCAACCAAAGCCTGAGCCGTCGGTGTTGCAATCCCCACTAATACATCCGGCTTTTCCCCTACATACTGACGTGCGATTTGCACTGCTATCGCTGGGTTGCCCTGGGCGGTTTTATAGTCAAAGTCTAGGTTTTTTCCTTGTATGTAACCTTTTGCTTTAAGACCATCTAACAAGCCCTGACGTGCTGAATCTAATGCTGGGTGTTCAACGATTTGAGAGACAGCGACTTTTGCTGTCTTTGCCATACTGTTTATGGGAAGGATTAGTGTTGCGCCTAGCACTAATACACTACATATAACCTTTGCTGCTTTCATCTCTGCTCCTTGATCTAAGCATTGCCAACTTGGCATGCGCTACAACTCATAGCGAGTTATACACACCATTCATTATTGGCAATAAGTTAGAAAAACTAAAAGATTGAGATAGCAATTGCAGCAATTAATTTCAGTAACAGTAAATTATGGGACGAGTCGGTATATTTGGCAGGAGCACGTTTGGATGATGGCGAATTGCTCATAATCGCCACGAGTGCCCCTTGACCTGACAGTATCATGATTTACGCGAAGCCTTGGGAGATAGAAACCTTATTTGAATGCCTGAAAGGGCGAGTCTGACGGAACCCGCGAGGGTGAGCAAGGTGATCGCAATATTGGCGTTGAACTATTGTTGGGCTTACAAAACGGATGAATGGCGCAGCGAACAAGGCGACGGAATCAAAGTGACAAAGCACGGTCGCTTAGCCAAAAGCCGATATGGAAATCGTAATTAAGGTTTGGAGTGTTGAGTTTCTCACAAATATTGCTTTCGTATAAAGCATATAGAAACTCAAATTTCACTCATTGCTGCTCTTCCAATCAACTATACCGTATTTATTGAGAATCTCTTGAAGCTCTCCTGAATGACGCAGTTCCTGTACCCCTAGGCTGAATTTCTGGGCTAGCTCCTTTGACTCAGGTAGTGCTGGAGAAAAACCTATCATTGCAGGCACTGCTCCTAAACACCCTACGACTTGAAATTGATCAGTTAGACTAGCACTTTTCAAATAGTGGGTTACAACAGAACTATCATCTATAACGACATCAATTCGTCCAGCTTCCAGCATACTAAAAAGGCGCTCAAGCATATTTTCTTCACTACCTGAAATAGCGATTACATTACCAGTACGATTCTGCCCAACATAATCATCAATTACACCGTATGAATAACTATTGATTACTCCTAAATTTACCGCATCCAAAGAAGGTATCCCATTGAACTTCCACTCGTTGCCATTCCGTGTATAGAAACAATTATTTATTTGACCGACGCTTTCTGTTGGGTAAATAAAATCAGGTGCATCACTAACGATCAACCCGACTAAAGCAGCATATACACCACGTTCAGTATCAACTAATTGTCTGCTAAATGGCGGTGTTTTATAGGTTATTTGGTATCCCAATTTTGCAAACACTCTATCAACAATCTCGATACTAAAACCGGGGTGGTTAACATCCAACGTGTCGTTCTTTTCAAATATGTATGGTCGCCAATCACCCGTTGCAAATGTAAGAGGCTTCGCCTGTAAGCCAACACAGAAAAGGAGAACAAGACTTATGGAAATACGGTACATCATAAGGTCCACCATTAAGCACTGTTAACTAGCAAATTATAGTTTTAGTACACGCGCCACTGGTTAAACTTTTCGTTTCTTATTAAAAATTGCTACTTAGTCTCAAACATAAGACTGATCATACATTTCGATTTGACGGTCTCGCACAGTTCATTGTCCGGCTCTTTTTCAGTGAATCAGCTCATTGGACCCTGACGATGGACAGAACCAACTAGCAGTACGGACGAGCCAATATAAACATTCTGATGCTTGGTATTTGTTACAAGAAGCGAGCTATCTCTGTATGTTGGACACTCCTTGAAAAGAAAGGGAACTCTAACGAAAAAGAGCGTATTGGCTTAGTTTCTCGGTTTATCAGGATATTTGGCACAGGACGTATTGATATATTACTTGCGGATCGTGAGTTTGTTGGTGGTGATTGGTTTCGCTGGCTTAGAGAGCACAACATTCCCTTTAACATCCGCATCAAGAAAAACACTATCACCACAAATAGTCGAGGACTCGATGTCGATGGACTCTTCTATTACCTGAAACCGGGAGAAGAGCAGACTCTATCAGGGGCACACAAATTATGGGACGAGTCGGTTTATTTGGCAGGAGCACGTTTGGATGATGGCGAATTACTCATAATCGCCACGAGTGCCCCTTGGCCTGACAGTATCATGATTTACGCGAAGCTTTGGGAGATGGGAACCTTATTTGAATGCCTGAAAGGGCGAGTCTGACGGAACCCGCGAGGGTGAGCAAGGTGGTCGCAATATTGGCGTTGAACTATTGTTGGGCTTACAAAACGGGAGAATGGCGCAGCGAACAAGGCGACGGAATCAAAGTGAAAAAGCACGGTTGCTTAGCTAAAAGCCTTTTTAGGCATGGGCTGGATCTACTTCAGCAAATAGGGCTTGGCTCCTGCAGTCATCCGCTCACTATAAAAAATGCTGCAACATGATGAGTCCACGGGCTGCGACACCCAAGAATATAAGCCTGTTAACATTGTGAGCAAGAGGTGTCGTGTACAGGGAAATTATGGTTTCACGGCATGAATAAAAATATTTCTAGGACTCACTTCCTCAGAGCAAAAAGTCGCAAGTGAGACTTGGTAGCCACGCTCTCTAAGATAAAGCGCTTTATCATGCACCAGCCACAATTCTAAACTGCGACGAAAAGGCTGTTGAACCAAGTTCAAACGCTCCATCTGCCAGTAGCGCTTAACTCCTCGAGCATAAAAATCATCATAGGCTATATGTTTTGGTAGGGGAAGTTGTTTTAACTCAGCCGCCCATTGGCAAAAAGCAGCGAATCCCTCCGATAACATGGATTTCTTAATACTGGGAATCGGTACATAGTCTTTATGGCCCAAGATCTCTCTTAATATCAAGTCCAACCCCAATCGGTAACTCATTTCCAGAAAGCGATGCCTTTTAACTCTTTTCCCCCCTGTTACAGTCTCCTGCAATGGAATCCGTAACTCAGATCGCGAGAGTTTTAGCTCAGATGACTGCCCATATGAAGACAAGGCTTGATAATTTTCATCTTGAGTAAGATGGTAACAACAAGGTGACAAGGTCAGTGCTGGCAAACCTACAGCAACCGCTTTTTCAATCAAAGAAACATGCAAATCCCCACAAGCATGTAGCGCAACAGCATGTTGGTTCTGAGTTAATATAGATTGAGCCTCATTGGATAAAGCATCACCTTGAACAAAGGTCATCGGCAACTTGAGGTTATCCGCTTCTCTTTGACCTAATTCACAAAGATTTTTTTGATACTCAAAGCTCGTCACAGGCTGACCACTATAACCAGCAAGAACTCTGCCTAAAAAACCCTTTCCTGAACACCACTCTAGCCATTCACTTCCATAGTGACATTTTAATGCAGCTTCTCCTAGCGATGTTATCTGTTCTAACTTTCTGCCAGGGACTCCACTTTTCACCGAAGGATCGAGTCTCAGACCGTCAAGATGAAGCCTCTCTATTTGATTCAGTTTATGTGTGGATTCCAGCTTGGGGATAAAGTCACTCAAGCATTGATTTAATTGCTGTGGATCAGATTTAAGCTCTTCTACTTGCGCATTGGTTAAATCGTCAAGAAAACATGAAAGTTTAGAATGTTTTTCATGCCATAGAGATACCCCATAGCAACTGACTAAAAATGGTTCAAACCGCCAAAACTCTTGGTGAGTGGTAAGAAATGAATCTAGTTGTAAAAACCTTGCGTGCATACTTTACCAACTCACCTTAAACCATCGAGAGGACTAACAGGAAGAAAGAAGCTTCCAAATTATCGAATCGGTAATTGTATACCTTGAAACATCTCTTCAATCTCAGAATTAGATTTTAGAGATAAAGCTTGCTCTACAACAGGACGCGTCAGATGAGGCGCAAAGCGCTCCATGAAGTCGTACATATAAGTACGAAGGAAAGTTCCCCTTCTAAACCCTATGCTGGTGGTGCTTGCACCAAACAAGTGACTGGCATCGATAGCCACTAAGTCTTCATCTTGGTCATTATCCATAGCCATACTGGCAATCACTCCAACTCCAATCCCCATACGAACATAGGTTTTAATAACATCTGCATCCGTAGCAGTAAACACAACCTTAGGAGTCAGTCCGACCTTGTTAAAAGCTGTGTCTAATTCAGAGCGGCCAGTAAATCCAAACACATAGGTAACAAGCGGGTAAGAAGCCAAATCCTCAATAGTTATCTTCGACTTTTGCGCTAACAAATGATCTTTGGGTACCACTATAGATCGGTTCCAATGGTAGCAAGGCAGCATAATTGCATCTTGATACAAGTGGAGTGCTTCTGTTGCAATCGCAAAGTTCGCAGTGCCCTTGGCAATAGCTTCGGACATTTGCGAAGGCGTTCCTTGATGCATATGCAAAGACACTTTGGGATAACGAGCGGTAAATCCCTTGATAACATCCGGCAGTGCATAACGCGCTTGGGTATGAGTCGTCGAAATGTTTAACGTTCCCATCTCAGGATGGGTATGTTCACCAGCGACCGCCTTGATACTTTCTACACGAGCAAGGATTTCTTGTGAAATACGTATGATATCTTCACCAGCCGAAGTAACTTGAGTTAAGTGCTTACCACTACGTTCAAAAATCTGAATCCCCAATTCGTCTTCTAGCAGGCGTACCTGCTTACTGATACCTGGCTGCGAAGTGTATAAGCTTTCTGCAGTTGCCGATACATTCAGATTGTGGTTAACGACTTCAACAATGTACTTCAGTTGCTGTAACTTCATTTTTATTCCTGTAATCCCTTACCCAATGCCCCACGATGGACAAACATAGATTATAATATTTAGTTATAACGCCTCTTGATATAAATTGATAGCCCAAGGAGGCATTTGGATGGCTTCTAATGAGCAATTTCTGAATTGGACGAATTTTTTTGCAATCAATAACTCAAAAATTACCCATAGATCAGAGTTTTCGTTAATAATTAGCCTAAGAAACGTATTAATATAAAATAGATGCAGTGGTTCATAAGAATCGTGTATCCTTAAATGCTAGCCAACAAAAGATACGGAATTTATGAATATTGGGTTAATCATAGCTTTAGTCGCCATCTTATTGGTCTTAGTACTTGGCTATAACATCATGCTCCAGTACAAGGTCAAAGTTGAATCGGCCAAAAAGCAAGAAAGCGTGAGATACTTAGCTATCATAGACGCGACAGAAGAGCTCATCGGTCACGCAAATCACTTGCCGTACAGCAAAGACTTATTGGTTTGTCTCAATACCCGAATACTAGATTCGGTCCAAAGCATGTACGAGCTAGACCCCAAGAATAAACAACTTGAGCAGAGACTTGTTCACGTTAAACAGCAAATCACCCAGCTGAAAAATGACAAAAGCGGTGGAGAAAGTACTGCTTTTAAAACACCGAGCAGCGATAAACAAGCCATCGTGATGTTAAAGCTGGTCAAGCGTTTGCGAGATACGATTCGTAGTGAGCACAATAAAGGGCGCTTTGACACACAAGCCTATGTCGCTGAAAATGGCCGCTTAGAAACAATTCAGGTCCGTATTAATATTGAAAACGTTCTTAAACGCGCTAATGATGCGATTGTGCGTGGCCAACCAGGCACGGCCCTTCAATTGGTGAAAAAGGGGTTAGATGCGCTCAGCACAAAGAATGACAATTACTCCAATCAAGCCCGTGAAAAGCTTCAACAAATGCACGACGACCTAGAGCAAAAACGCCAGTCTAAAAGCGCTGAAGACCTCCACCAGATGGAAGACGACCGCAAAAGCGACATGGATGAGCTCTTTGGAGAAAAGAAAAAATGGTAATATAATTGCCAAACTTAGTTTGCCGAAGGCCGCTTAAGCGGCCTTTTTTATTTTTGAAAAAGCGATGACCGATTTAAATAGCTACAATGATTTACTGGAACCTATATATGGGTTTCTTAAGTGCCCTACACCTGAGTCGTGGATAGATGAAGCCAAAAGACCTAAGAACCTAAATACCATACTAATCGATCACCTAATGTGCGAGCTAAAGGCATAGGTGTGCAAGCCGCTCAAAGATATACAAAAACAGCCTAAGTAAAACTTAGGCTGTTTTTAGATGGAGCTTTACTGAAATCAAACTTTTAGCGTTTTATTGTCTTTATGGTAATAATCTCCAACACAATAGTCACTTGTATTCAACTCCTGATCAATCATCGATGTTGTAAAGATAATCTGATGATCAACTGTTAAGCTTTCAGACAATTTAACTATCTCTCGTTGAAATAGCTGGCTTCGGTCTTCTTCCATTCCTTTATCCTCGATATTGTCCATTAATAAAAATCGAGGATATAGATAACTTGGGTCCTCACAAGAACACTTAAGCATTGCCAACCTAAAAGCATTTTTTAGATAAACCATTGAACTAGCAGAAAACAATGCTCTTTCATCGATAGTCACTCTATCTTCAGCAAAATCAAACTCTACATTTCGTCCATCGACAAAAATCTCTTCATGACCTGTATCGGCTTGTAAGATTTCAAGAGTCGCACCAGAAAGCTTCGATTTTTTAGTTCTTAGCTCTCCTTCCATTCGTTTGCGAAGTCTAGTGATATCATCATTCAAGTTGTTAACTTCATTTTGTAAAGAGTTTCTTTCATCATAAAAGCCATACAACTTAGAAAACTTTTGCTTACTGCCATTAAGAGCTTTTATTTCATTTCGAAGAGCACCGATTTCGCTAAGCTTTTGACGCAACTGAACATTCACAACTCTTTGAGGTTTTCGAATCACGTCAAGATCTCTCTGAAGTTCACCCAATTTAGTTTCAAGCTGATTCAAACTAACTTGTTGCTCTTCAAGTCTTCTTTGCTTTCTTTCAATCAAAATCGTTGACTCTGCAATTTGAAACTCAATCTCTTTGCGAACTTTAAACGTAGGATCAATATCGCTTTGTGATTCAGTACTTTCTGTACCACAAAGCGAACAACCAGATAGTTTCTGAACCACTTGAGTTTGACATGCAGGACAATGATTAAATCCAATATCAGATAGAGCACTGATTGTATCTTGAGTTTCCTTCAGAGCTTGAACTCTTCGAGTTAAAGAATCTATAAACTGTCTGGAGTCATTAATTTCAAATGATGTTTTAGCTATACTTTGCTGATTTTCAACATATTGCTCTCTAGCAATCTGTATGTCAGAAAGTAGCTTTTTCAATAAATCATCTTCTTTACTATCCTCACCACCACTATCGGCAGACATAGCCTCAATCTGTGCTTCTATGACATCAATGCTCTTTCGTTTTTCTGCGATCTCTTCATCGATTTCCTCCACCGACCTGATTGATGCCCCGAGGAAACTATGAATTGTTTTAATTTCTTTCACTCGGCTGTCCAGAGCGAGATTCAATCTCTGGAGTCTCACCCTTTTCTCATAGAGATCAAAATCAGACAGTCCAATTAGCAATTCGCCTATTGCTTGTCTTTTATTAGGTGAATCAAACTTGTCAAACTTAAACAATCGGTCAGGAGAAGTCATTTGATCGACATACAGCATACGCAGCAACTGATGCATTGTTATGCTATTTTTATCTTCTGATTTCGAATATGGCATACCAAGTTCTTTAAATAATACTTGGTAAAAACTTTCTTTAGTGTCTGCACTATACGGATGTCGGCTCCACTCCGTAACTGGAGCAACAGACGCTGACTCATAATCACCACTAAAGATGTCCATTCCTTTGCGACCACCTTCAGCTATAACTCTTTTTAACGTAAAGGTCTTTCCGCTTAATCCAACCTCCACAAAAATAAAGCTACATGTTTTAGCTTCTTCTTTTAGCTTAGTTACATCTCCACCTAGTCCATAGAACAAAAAATCAGAAATAGTTGATTTACCTGAACTATTCATTCCTCGTATGATATTCACGCCTACTGAAAATGTTTCATCATATGCGATGCTATTACCTTTAGTAATAACTAGCCTTTTGACCATTAGGAAAGGGTTAAACTGCGTCATATCTAAATTCCATTAAGCCTGTTCTTTGTTTAAGTCCTTTGTCTCCAACCAACTCGATACCATTGAGGACTTGGAAGAGCCGACAAAACAGTTGTTCAGAACCATTTGAATTGTTTTCAATTAATTTGTGTACCTGCTGAGAGTGAAAGGACTCATCAAGTCTTAGCTTTCCACCAACCTCTTTAAATACACCTTTAGCTTTCAAGATCTGAAGTGCTTGGATGTGATAATCGCCCATTTCAGAAAATAGTCTTTTCTTATCAGGTAAGCTCTCATAAGGCGAAGGAAGCTTGCTAAAGTCTTTAATCAGTGCAGCCTTACCTTTCACCCTCGGAAATTGAATCTCACTAACTAGATGAGGGAAAAGGTAAAACAAGTCGTATATCCGTAATCTTAGCCAGTCAAATTCCTCAAGGTCTTGAAGACTAGCAATATGTATAAACCTAAACATGCAGTGATATAGGTCGTTTCTTGGATGATAAATGATCACTTGTTAATCCCACTCTATATATTAATTACCTGTAATTATATACAGTAGTCCGTATAGCTCATCCTTGTCAATTTGAAGGCTACAACCTGCTACACTTATCAGCATTGGCTGGATAATCTTATCCTCAACGAAGTCATTTATATCGTACATCTTAAAATCACCAGACTTAATTCTTGGCGAGATCTCATGCAAAAAAGTACTTCGAATATTAGCAAGCATATAGGTGTATAATTCTTGAGCAGACTTGTAGTGTGAGTACTTCATTATCTTTTTAGAAACACTCTCCTTCACCTCTAGAGCGTACCCAACAACAAACTCACGACCTCCATCAACTAGCTTTTCTTCTAAGTCACGTAACTTTCCTTCAACCTTCCGCTGTAAGAAGTCATTTAACTTCTCAGAAAATTCCTTGTAGTTCGGGTCATTCTGAATTTCTTGTTCATGTTCATCTACAAGCTCTCTTAATCTATAGTCTTGCCTATACATAACTGGAGCAGCGTAGTTATTTGTCACATTATTGTGAGTTGTTGATTGGTCGTATAGATCACGCCCTGCAACATTTCGTTCTGCATGAACATTATCTAACGATGCCCTATTGGAGTTTAATACTGACACCTATTTCCCTTTTTTATCTCTGCCCACAACATCTCCCCCAGCGCTGACATTGCTTATGGTTACTTGATTTGTAGAAGACTTTTTCCTAAAAAATAGAAAAGCTAATAGTAGGCCAAGACCTGTAATCAAAAGCTCAATTACATAAACGCCCAGCCCAGAAAATAGCACATCAGCTTTCGCTTCGATCCAAGTTATAAATGCATCCATTTCCATATCCTTAATGATTTTGTTCAATTTACAGTACACTCCATCACTCAGCAAATATCAGGATCAAAAAACAACCGTAACATGCTAAAATCTCGCTAAAATAATGACAGCCTAAGACAAAGATGTATCAAGAATTGTTAGCTCCTATAAATAACTTCCTAAAATGCTCAACTCCTGACTCTTGGATTGAAGAAGCTCGTAAGCCAGAGAACCTTTCCGTGATTTTGCGGGATCATTTACTATGCGAGTTGAAAGCTTCGCAGAGTGCCGTTTTCCTTCTTAAGCGCTATGTATTAACCGATGAAGGTAAAGAGCAAATTACTCAATTGGTTGAGCCATATGAGCACTTTGCTTACAAAGGTATTGGCAGCCTTGAAACGCTAAAAGGTAAAAGCAATATTTCTAAATCAATCAAGCCCAAAGATGGCTGTGCCTACGGACAGGATATGATTGATAAAATGGTTCTACTGATTAGAGAAGAGCTACATCACTTCTATCAAGTGTTGGAGATCATTGAAGAGCAAGGCTTAGAATACCGCCCTATTACAGCAAGTCGTTACGCTAAGGGAATGATTAAGCATATCCGTACTTTTGAGCCAGCAGCGCTTATCGATAAGCTGATTATTGGTGCGTTCATTGAAGCTCGCTCTTGTGAACGATTTGCTAAACTCGCACCATTCCTTGATGAGCCAATTCAAAAATTCTACATCTCATTGCTACGCTCAGAAGCACGACACTACCAAGACTACTTGGAACTCGCAGAGCAAATTGCAGGTGAGGATATTTCAGAGCGTATTGAACACTTCGCTAATGTTGAAGCTGAATTAATTACCTCTGACGATTCAGAATTTCGCTTCCATTCTGGCGCACCAAAACTGGCTGCGTAGCATAAAAAAGCAACAATATAGGTAGCAATATGCACGGTAACTCTCTAAAGGCCAAGTCGTGCATATTGCTTTTTTGCCAAAATTTGACTTTTCCAGAAAATCCATATCACACTGTTTTAATTAAAGAATTTAGTTTGATAAAAGTTCATTCTGGTAAGTTTTCTGTCTGTTTTTCGATAGTTTCAATATTCCCATGATTTGCGTGAGCTAAAGGCTGGGCAATCAGCTATGTATCTGATTCGAAGGTATGCCGTAGACAAACAAAGTACCCAAAACTTACTAGATTGGTTTAAGCCTTATGAAGACTTTGCCTACCGAAAAATTGGCAACCTAGAAACGCTCAAAGGTAAAAGCAGTATTTCTAAAGCTATCATTGCAAAGTCAACTTCACCCTATAGCCAAGATCTGATAGATAAAATGGTCATGCTAATCAAAGAAGAGCTGCACCACTTTTACCAAGTACTTGAAATTATGGAGCAGCGCAATATTACTTATGAGCCAGTCCAAGCGAGCCGCTACGCTAAAGGGCTACTTTCTCATATGGCAACTCATGAACCCCAAGCGTTAACCGATAAGCTAATCATTGGTGCCTACATTGAAGCTCGTTCTTGTGAACGCTTTGCCAAACTCGCCCCACATATGGAAGAGGACATTGCAAAGTTTTACATCTCATTACTGCGTTCAGAAGCTCGTCATTACCAAGACTATCTAGCTTTAGCAGAGGACATAGCAGGAGAAGATATCTCGCAAAGGATCGCATATTTTGGTCAATTAGAGGCTGATTTAATTTCCAGCCCCGATAATGACTTTAAATTTCACAGTGGTGCGCCGTTAGTAGGATAAGCAAGAAGCTTAATATCCAAGCGTTCGATTAATCTCTGCCAGAACGTCTGCGGGGTGCTGAGACTGGGTTATAGGGCGACCAATAACCAAATAATCAGACCCCGCCTCTATGGCTTCAACTGGCGTCATAATGCGCTTCTGATCGCCAACATCTGAACCTATAGGACGAATACCAGGCGTTACTAGTTTAAACGACTGACCCAATGTATTTTTGAGCATACGAGATTCTTGTGCAGAACACACTACACCGTCTAAACCTGAATTTTTCGCAAGAGTAGCCAGGCGAACAACATGTTCTTGTGGGGCGACATTAACACCAATACCCAATAAGTCATTTTGCTCCATACTAGTTAACACAGTGACCCCTATTAGCAGTGGACGTTCCTTCCCGTATGGTTCGAGAATATCTCTTGAAGCCTGCATCATGCGCTCGCCACCACTCGCATGCACATTCACCATCCACACTCCAAGTTCCGCAGCAGCACGCACTGCTTTAGAACAAGTGTTCGGTATATCATGAAACTTAAGGTCTAAGAAAACCGAAAAGCCTCTTTGATGCAACTGCTTGACAAAATCAGGACCAAAGAGCGTAAACATCTCCTTACCAACTTTGAGGCGACATGACGCAGGATCAATTCTATCTATAAACTCAAGCGCATCTGCTTGGTTGTCATAATCCAGTGCGACAATTACTTTTTGGTCGATCATTTCATCTCCTACCTAGTTTTTCTTGTTGCTAAAAAAATGCAGCTGACAGAATTACCTGTCAGCTGCATTAGAATCATTCTCCATCCAATCCTCGGATTGGTTTAATCGTCCCCCACCCTTTGCAAGAAGGGCAATGCCAATACATAGAGTGCGTTGAAAATCCGCATTTACGGCATCGGTAATGAGGTTTAATCTTTAATTGTTCGCCCACCAACCTTTGTAAAGTTTGCAGACTGGCCTTAGCCCGTCCCTCTTCGGCTTCGGTTAGATGATAATCCATCAAACGATAAAAACCCTTCATGGTAGGATTCTTAACTAATTGGCGCGTAAGAAGCTCCTGTGCTGAACCTGAACTTTCATGTTGAGCGACCATCTGAGCAAGCATCAGCTCAGCAGATACTCCCGCTTTTGCTGCTATACACTGACGCAAAAAGTCCAATAATTCTTCTTCTTGACCAAGGTGATGGTAACACTCTGCAAGTGTGGGCAAAACTTCACTTACAAAGTCGGTGTCTTGTTCAAGGACCATCTCCATGTACTTGATGGTTTTGGTATAGTCTTCATTTTCCAAGTACAACTTGCCTAGTGCAATACTCGCCCGAACACACTTAGGATCTTCAGATAGGGCCCTTTTAAAGTGCAAAATAGCGCGATTACCGTCACCTTCTGCTTGCTCTTGCATGGCGAGTTCACACCAAAAGTGGGCAATGCTGCTTCGCATCCGCTTACGGCCTAACTTAACCAGTTGAGACGCATATTGAATCGCTTTCGACCATTCCCTTGTTTGCTGATAAATTGCAACCAACTGTTGCAAAGCCGCCTCTTTATGGTCTGGTTCATCAACTAATTGTTCGAAAATTTTCTCTGCGCGGTCGAGAAAACCTGATGCCATATAATCTTTGGCAAGCTGCTGAAGGGCTATGTTTTTTTGCTCGATCGTTAAGCCAGAGCGTGAGATTAGATTTTGGTGAATTCGTATTGCTCGATCAACCTCGCCTCTTGAACGGAACAAGTTACCAAGAGCCAAATGGGTATCAATCGTTTCGTTGTCGACCTGAAGTAATTCGATAAAGTGGTCCACTGCCTTGTCAGATTGATCAGACAAAAGCAGATTCAAACCCGTCACATATTGACGAGAAATCTGATTAGAGTGTTTCTGCTTGTCTTGCTGGGCACTACGATTACCCATATACCAGCCGTATGCTGCGGCTATTGGTAAAAGCAAGAAGAGTATTTCTAACATTGAGTTAAAAGCTTACCTGTAAAACTTTATTCTGCCTTAACCTGTTCAGGTTGATTATCTGGAGGTGATAGTTTCTTCACCTGTTTTTTTAGCTTACGTATCTGCAGTTGGGAACGCAAATGAATACTACCAAACATCACCCAAGCCAACACAAATCCACTAACAAATATCACACCCAAAAGAGTCGAAAGATGGAATTCACCTTGGGCGAGTAAATAGTTGAAGTTGACCACTTCTTGATTTTGAGAACCTAAAGCCAAAGCAATAAGAAACAAGGCCAGCATTATAACAATTTTTACAATTTTCATATCGGATCACCTAGGTGAGTATCTGCCGATATGATTATGCAGTAAATCCCGTAAACAAACCATGCCTATTATGGAATTTCCTCTCTTAATATTCATATATACCGCAAAATTACGGTAATGGCTCTTATGCTCTTCTCAGCTTTAAGAAAGTGTGTCTGATCCGTGATAGCAGAATAAAAAAACGGCATACTTATGTATGCCGTTTTTATGAAATAGAGGGGCATTTAGCCGATATTAACTCGTTCACGCAGTTCTTTACCTGGTTTAAAGTGAGGAACATGTTTTCCATCTAGCTCGACTTTTGCTCCAGTCTTAGGATTACGGCCTACACGAGGCTCACGATAATGAAGAGAAAAACTACCAAATCCACGGATTTCAATTCTATCGCCAGTTTCTAGTGTCGAAGCCATGTGTTCCAAAATGTCTTTCACAGCGTCTTCTATCTCTTTAGCTGAAAGATGGGTTTGCTCGGCGCAGAGCCTTTCTATCAGTTTAGACTTTGTCATAGTTTCCCTCGTAGAGTATTTTATCACTTATTATAGTAAGTAATACCAATTCCAACAAACACTTGGTAACTATTCTAGACATAAAAACGACGCTTTGCTTAGTGAAGAATCGTATTTTTTGAGTCACTTGATGAGATTGGTATTAAAACTATTTTAGCTCAATTGATAAAAAAGGAGCCTTATGGCTCCTTTTTTCATAAAGGAGAGTTATTACTCGCCTTTAGCCGCTTTGAAAGCATCAGCCATTGCATTACCAAACGAAGCTTCATCTGCTTTGTTTAGAGTTGCCATCGCTTCTTGCTCTTCTGCTTCATCTTTCGCTTTAACAGATAGGTTAATTACGCGATTCTTACGGTCTACACCAGTAAACTTCGCTTCAACACTATCGCCAACGCTAAGGATTAGAGAAGCATCTTCTACACGGTCACGAGAAACTTCAGAGGCACGGATATAACCTTCTACACCTTCTTCAAGCTCGATAGTTGCACCTTTAGCATCTACTGCAGTAACAGTACCGTTAACTAGTGCGCCTTTCTTGTTGTCAGCAACATAAGCATTGAATGGGTCATTTTCCATTTGCTTAACGCCTAGAGAGATACGCTCACGCTCTGCATCTACAGCTAGTACTACTGCTGAAATTTCGTCACCCTTCTTGTATTCACGTACTGCTTCTTCACCAGCAACATTCCATGAAATATCAGATAGGTGAACTAGACCATCGATGCCACCGTCTAGACCGATGAAGATACCGAAGTCAGTGATAGACTTGATCTTACCAGTCACTTTATCGCCTTTAGCTTGTGCTTCAGCGAAAGATTGCCAAGGGTTAGCTTTACATTGTTTTAGGCCTAGAGAAATACGACGACGCTCTTCGTCGATCTCAAGAACCATAACTTCAACTTCATCACCAACGTTAACAACTTTAGATGGGTGGATGTTCTTGTTAGTCCAATCCATTTCAGAAACGTGAACTAGACCTTCTACACCTTCTTCGATTTCAACGAAGCACCCGTAGTCTGTTAGGTTAGTTACACGGCCAGATAGCTTGTGACCTTCTGGGTAACGCTTAGCGATTGCAACCCATGGATCTTCACCTAGCTGCTTAAGACCTAGAGAAACGCGAGTACGGTCACGATCGAACTTAAGAACTTTAACTTGGATTTCATCACCAACATTTACGATCTCTGAAGGGTGCTTAACACGCTTCCAAGCCATATCTGTAATGTGTAGAAGACCGTCAACACCACCTAGATCTACGAACGCACCGTAGTCAGTTAGGTTCTTAACGATACCTTTAACTTCCGCACCTTCTTGTAGTGATTCAAGAAGCTCATCACGCTCAACGCTGTTCTCAGATTCAATAACTGCACGACGAGAAACAACAACGTTGTTACGCTTCTGATCAAGTTTGATAACTTTGAACTCTAGCTCTTTGTTTTCTAAATGAGCTGTGTCGCGAATTGGACGAACGTCTACTAGTGAACCTGGTAGGAAAGCACGAATACCGTTTAGTTCAACAGTGAAGCCACCTTTAACTTTACCGTTGATGATACCAACAACAGTTTCAGCTTCTTCGTAAGCTTTCTCAAGAACAATCCACGCTTCGTGACGCTTAGCTTTCTCGCGAGAAAGTTGAGTTTCGCCAAAGCCGTCTTCAACAGCGTCTAGCGCTACGTCTACTTCAGAACCAACTTCAACTTCAAGTTCGCCAGCTGCGTTCTTGAACTGCTCTGCAGGAATTGCAGACTCAGATTTAAGACCAGCATCAACAAGAACAAAACCGTTCTCGATAGCGACTACAGTACCTTTAACAATAGTACCTTGTTGAAATTCAGTTTCATTTAGAAACTCTTCAAAGAGTTGAGCAAAAGATTCAGTCATTTATTTAATCTTCAATAAATTAAACGTCCACGGGTATCCTACCACATGGGGTTATTAGCTTCGCTGATCATCATCCGTGCGACCAACGTCCTTACTTGGCAGTTTATACTGCCAACTTAGATTCGATATATTGTAGCGCTTTTCCTACCACTTCGTCGATACTCATAGTAGTAGAATCAAGCAAGAGCGCATCATCTGCAGGCCGCAATGGCGCCACAGGGCGATTACGATCGCGGTCATCACGCTCTTGTATTTCGCACAAAAGGTCGCCAAATTTAACATTTAAACCTTTATCTTGCAACTGTTTGAGCCTGCGATGTGCGCGTTCTTCAGCGCTCGCATCTAAGAATATCTTGGCTTCAGCGTGCGGAAATACGACCGTGCCCATGTCTCGACCATCAGCAATCAAGCCTTGACCACCTGCAAATGACCTTTGGCGACGAAGTAAAGCTTCGCGAACTCTTGGAAATGCAGCAACTTTCGACGCCGCCATCCCTGTCTCTTCTTTACGTAGCTCACCAGATACGTCTTCTCCCTCAAGAATGACCTTCACTAATTCACCCTCAGCAACAAACTGAACATCTAAGTGAGTAGCTAAGGGAACCAATGCATCCTCTGATTCAAGATCAACACCATGATGGATTGCTGCTAGTGCTAAAACTCGGTAGATAGCGCCCGAATCCAGTAGTTGGAAGCCTAGCTTATTTGCTAACAGCATACAAAGAGTACCTTTACCCGCACCACTTGGTCCATCAACAGTGACGACTGGCGTATGAGACGACATGTATTACTCCACATTAATTGAAAACAACTGCATCAGTGCAGCTCATCATTTGGCGTAAAATTATAGTGGTTATCATCTGGGTGTACCAGAGCTAATAAAAGTAATTCAATAAAAAGGAGCGCTGAGCGCTCCAGTTTCTCACAATTGTATACGAGTTCGGTTTTTATCTACCAGAGAGTCACCTATCCCTTTCACTTGAGCTAAATCTTCCACTTGTTGAAATGGTCCATTTTCATCTCGGTACTCAACGATTGCCTGCGCTTTTTTCAAACCTACTCCACTGAGAAGGGTCGCAAGTTCATCTGCTTGGGCTGTATTAATATTTACGGTGATTTCTATCTGCGAGTATTTTTCATTTACCGGCGAGTTCTGTGAGTACCCAATTGAACTGTAGCAAGCCAACATCACCAAAATAGTCGTCATAAAGTTACGTATCATAGCGCTTTCTCCTTAGATTTAATCGAGCCTTAGATACGATATGTCAAATAAAACAGGACAAAAGGAGCATTTCACTAAATTGAAAAGGGCTGCGCAAGCAGCCCTTCATATCAATATTATCAGTTTCATCTATCAATATTACTGGGTAACCGCATAATACTTGATGTCTGTTGTTTTACGCAGAATACTGATTAGCCCAGATAAATCTTGCTGAGCGTTCATCTGAGTCAGTTGAGTACCAATCTGTTGACTATATTGCTCATCCACATCAGATTTCACCTCAGTCAATTCTACGACAATGATGTCACCATTAAAGTCTTTTGCTTGACCAAATTCAACTTGACCTTGTTCTGGTTTCTTCATTGCAAAGACAACTTCAGCAAGAGGAGAACTGCGATCAATACTTTCTGAATCACCAAATGCAAGACCATTTGTTTTCATTAAATCTTGACTACCTTTCTTAAGTTCAGCAACAAGACTATCAGCCAGCTCAATAGCGCTTTGCTCCCCTTTGACTTTAGATAAAGAGGCGACAACTTGTTCACGAACCTCATCGAGAGGCAAGACTTTCTCTTCACGAGTGTCTTCTACACGAACAACCACCACATGCTCTGGCGCCACTTCGATAACTTCTGAGTTGAGGCCATCCTCTTTGACTTCAGGACTTTGAATCGCTTGAATAACCTCAGGTCCTTTCAATAGTTCAGGAACATCCGACTCAGAGACAAAATCTGTGGTGTGTATCTTCGCATCAATCGTTTTAGCAGCATCATCAAGAGCATCAGGATATTCAAAGGCTACTTTTTCCAGTTTGCTTTGCAATGCATAAAATTGGTCAATCGCTTCTTGATCTTGCAGTTCTTGCTTTATGTCTTCGGCTACTTCTTTATATGGCTTGGTAACTGAGCCCTTGAGTTCATCGAGTTTTATGATGTGGTAACCGAAGTCTGATTTAACCAAACCCGTCACATCGCCCACCTTTTTCAAAGCAAATGCTGCTTTTTCAAAAGCTGGGTCCATGACATCACGCTCTATCCAACCTAAAGAACCGCCTTCTGAAGCACTACCTATATCGTCAGAGCTTTCTTCAGCCAATGTGGCAAAGTCATTACCTGAATTTATCTTATCAAGGATTGCCTGCGCTTTTGCCTTGTCATCGCCTTCAACTAGAATATGGCTTACGCGGCGCTTTTCTTCAGAAGAGTACTTATCTAGGTGTTCTTGATAGTACTCTTCTGCCTGCTGGTCAGAAATCTTAATCGCATTTTTTAATTGCTGAGCAGACAATTCAATGTAAGAAAGTTTGACTTGTTCAGGACGAGTGTATTTGTCTGAGTTTTGCGTGTAGTAATCATTAATTTCGTCTTCAGATAATTCTGCTTTAGCAGCAAAATCTGCAAGAGAAAGAGTAACTTTCTTAATCTCACGCGTTTGAGTCAATAATTTACTTTGAGCTTCAACTTCACCCTCAAGAGAAAAGTCGCTACCCTGAATGGCGCTCAGTAATTGGTTTCTTACTAAGTCACGACGTAAATATTCAGCAAAACTATCAGGACTGAATCCGGCACGGCGTAAAGTGGCTTGATACACCTCCTGATCGAACTTGCCGTCGACCTGAAATTGCGGCATATCTACAATCATGTTTCTAACTTGTTGGTCACTGACACGTAAACCTAGCGATTGAGCATGCTGTTCAAGAAGTAGGTCATTGACCATACGATCGAGTACAGACTTACGGAAAGACGCAACATAACTAGGATCTGCTAACAGATTTGAGAAATAGTCGCCAAGCTGAGCTTGCATGCGGTTTCTCTCATTTTGGTAAGCTTGTTCAAACTCACCACGACCAATTTCTGCATTACCGACTTTCGCAGCAGAGTTGTTGCCGCCACCTACGATATAACTGCCTACACCAGCAAACACAAAAGATAGGATAATAACCCCAAGGATAATTTTAACCGCGATGCTGCTTGAGCCCTCGCGTAATCGATCCATCATAATTTAAACACTCTCCACGTGCAGTCCGTTTTAGTTCGATGACAAACTATCACGACATACGTTACAAATAAAAATCAGATAGCGCGATGATATCAGAAAAAGAAATGCGCATCAGTATGATGCGCATATTTTAAAAAGGTTCGATAGAACTGCCGATATTGGCTATTTTTCAACTAATAATCTGCCTTAAACCAACCAGCAGGCTTTAGTTACAAGAATCCTTCAGCGCTTTACCTGCTTTGAAAGCGGGTACGTTCGCCGCTGCAATTTTAATTTCTTCACCAGTCTTTGGGTTACGACCAGTACGTGCAGCTCGAGTGCGTACACTGAACGTACCAAAACCCACCAAAGCGACCTGATCACCTGACTGAAGTGTATCGCCCACTGCTTCTATAAATGCGTCTAGAGCGCGACCTGCTGACGCTTTTGAAAGGTCAGCGTTCTGTGCAATTTTTTCTACTAATTGTGTTTTATTCACTGTAATTCCCCTTTGCGCCACCAATGGTAATTTTTAAAGGCAGCTTTCGTTCCATTCCAATTTAAAACTAACCTCAACCCTTACCCAACAAGGCCTGAGGCTATGTGGGTAACGTTAGCTCTCAAAAAAAAAGCTGACAAGCCTTTTTGTGCTTATCAGCCTAATCTTTTATTTATTTTTGCTGCACATCACTATTTTACAGCAGCAATTTCGACACCTGACGGGTCTTTTTCTAGCGCGACCTTAAGAACATCATCAATCCATTGCACAGGTACAACCCTAAGATCAGCAATGACGTTATCTGGGATTTCTTCCAAATCGCGCTCATTATCTTTAGGTATAAGGACTGTTTTTATGCCCCCTCTATGCGCTGCTAGAAGCTTTTCTTTTAAACCACCAATAGGTAAGACTTCGCCCCTAAGAGTGATTTCGCCTGTCATCGCTACATCGGCTTTCACAGGATTTCCTGTCAGGCTAGAAACTAGCGCAGTACACATAGCAATACCTGCACTTGGACCATCTTTCGGTGTTGCACCTTCAGGTACATGAACATGGATATCACGTTTCTCATAGAAGTCCGTATTAATGCCTAGTCTATTAGCTCGCGAGCGAACAACCGTCATTGCGGCCTGTATAGACTCCTGCATAACGTCCCCTAAAGAGCCCGTTTGAGTCAGCTTTCCTTTGCCTGGCATTGCTTCTGTTTCAATCGTTAGTAGATCACCACCAACTTCTGTCCAAGCAAGCCCTGTCACTTGTCCGATACGATTACTGTCATCAGCTTTTCCAAAGTCATGACGTTGAACACCTAAATAATCCTTTAGGTTCTCCATGGTCACTATGACGGTTTTCAAACTAGTATCGAGCAAAATATTTTTCACTGCTTTACGGCAAATTTTTGAAATTTCACGCTCTAAGTTACGCACACCCGCTTCACGAGTGTAGTAGCGGATGATTCCAATAATAGCCGAATCGGCGATTTCAAGCTCACTTGGCTTAAGGCCATTACGTTTGATCTGCTTATCGACAAGGTGACGCTTAGCGATATTAAGCTTTTCATCTTCTGTATAACCAGACAAACGAATCACTTCCATACGATCTAACAGAGGCCCTGGAATATTCATTGAGTTAGAGGTTGCCACAAACATCACATCCGATAGGTCATAATCGACTTCAAGATAATGATCGTTGAATGCATTGTTCTGCTCGGGGTCAAGCACTTCAAGTAGTGCTGATGACGGATCTCCACGCATATCCGAAGACATCTTATCGATTTCATCGAGTAGAAACAGTGGGTTTTTCACCCCAACTTTTGACATCTTCTGGATGAGCTTACCCGGCATTGAGCCAATGTAAGTTCTACGGTGGCCACGTATCTCAGCTTCGTCGCGTACTCCACCTAACGCCATACGTGTGTACTTACGACCTGTTGCAGCAGCAATAGAGCGTCCTAGAGAAGTTTTCCCCACTCCTGGAGGCCCAACCAAACACAGAATTGGTCCTTTTAGCTTATTGATGCGGTTTTGCACGGCGAGGTACTCAAGAATACGTTCTTTTACTCGTTCTAGACCATAATGATCTTCGTTTAAAACATCTTCAGCCTTAGCCAGATTCTTTTTCACTTTCGAACGTTTGAACCAAGGAACTCCCAGCATCCAGTCAATGTAACCACGTACTACTGTCGCTTCAGCAGACATTGGAGACATCATCTTAAGCTTTTGCAATTCTTGCTCAGTTTTCTCTCTAGCTTCCTGAGGCATTTTTGAGTCAATGATTTTTTGTTTGAGTGTCTCAAACTCATCAACACCATCCTCTGTTTCACCAAGTTCCTTCTGGATGGCCTTCATTTGCTCATTGAGGTAGTACTCTCGTTGAGATTTCTCCATCTGCTTTTTCACCCGAGTTCGGATGCGTTTTTCAACTTGCAGTAAGTCAATCTCAGATTCCATCTGCCCCATTAAAAACTCTAAACGTTCTGTAATATCAAGAGTTTCTAGAACAATTTGTTTATCCGAAAGTTTGAGAGGCATATGGGCTGCAATGGTATCAGCAAGACGAGCTGCTTCATCAATACCATTGAGTGATGTCAACACTTCTGGAGGGATCTTTTTATTCAGTTTAATAAAGCCTTCAAACTGATTGATCGCGCTACGAACAATGACCTCTTCTTCCCGCTCATCAAGTTCAGACGTCATTAAATATTGCGCATCTGCTGTAAAGAATTCTTCCTCAGCAAATTTGTGTATTTTTGCGCGTTGCTGGCCTTCAACCAACACCTTAACGGTTCCGTCAGGGAGTTTGAGTAATTGAAGAATGGTCGCAACCGTACCAACACTAAATAAATCATCTTTAGTTGGTTCATCGGTTTCAGCTTGTTTTTGTGCAACCAGCAGTATTTGCTTGTTGTTATCCATCGCAGCTTCTAGGCAAGCGATTGACTTTTCACGTCCAACAAACAAAGGAATTACCATGTGCGGGTAAACGACTACGTCTCTTAGAGGTAGTACAGGGATCTCGATACGTTCGGAACGTTCCAAGTTCATATTCTTCTTCTTCTCTCTTCCGCTTAGTCTTATGAGGATTATATGGGGGCTAATTGGTTGGATTCAACGAAAGAACAAAAAAAAGGAGGTAAATCACTACCTCCTCAATTTAATCCTAAATTTATGTGAATCTCACTTAAGATTCTGCACCTGCTGCTTGATTGTCAGCGTTGCTGTAAATAAGCAAAGGCTCAGACTCACCATTGATAACTGACTCATCAATAACGACTTTACTTACTTCAGTCATTGATGGCAGTTCATACATGGTTTCAAGTAAAACCCCTTCCAAGATAGAACGCAAACCGCGCGCACCTGTTTTACGCTCCATAGCTTTTTTCGCTATCGCACGCAGTGCATCTTCACGGAACTCTAACTCAGAATCTTCTAACTCAAACAATGCTGCGTATTGTTTCGTTAGTGCATTTTTAGGTTCACACAAGATTTGGATAAGTGCTTCTTCATCCAGCTCTGTCAGCGTTGTAGTCACTGGTAAACGGCCGATAAACTCTGGTATTAAGCCATATTTAACCAAATCTTCTGGCTCGACTTGAGTGAAGAGCTCACCAACGGTCTTAGTTTCGTCTTTAGAACGGACTTCAGCACCAAAGCCAATACCCGTCCCCGTAGCAACACGCTGTTCAATCACTTTATCTAAACCGGCAAATGCGCCGCCGCAGATGAAGAGGATCTTAGAGGTGTCTACTTGAAGAAACTCTTGCTGAGGATGCTTACGACCACCCTGAGGTGGAACAGAAGCTACCGTTCCCTCGATCAATTTTAGTAATGCTTGCTGAACGCCTTCCCCAGAAACATCTCGGGTAATTGAAGGATTTTCAGCTTTGCGTGAAATTTTATCGATTTCATCAATATAGACAATGCCGCGCTCGGCTTTAGCTACGTCGTAATCACACTTTTGCAGCAGTTTTTGGATGATGTTTTCTACATCTTCACCAACATAACCTGCTTCAGTAAGCGTTGTAGCATCAGCCATGGTAAACGGTACATCAAGGAAACGAGCTAGCGTTTCGGCCAGCAGAGTCTTACCGCTACCAGTTGGGCCAATGAGAAGAATATTACTCTTACCGAGTTCTACTCCTTCACTGGTCGTATCTCCATTACGTAAACGCTTATAGTGGTTATATACGGCCACTGCAAGCACTTTCTTAGCGTAATCTTGGCCAATCACATAATCATCAAGATGGTCACGAATTTCCCTCGGCACAGGCAGTGCTTCAGACTGTTTCTTCGGTAACACATCTTTAATTTCTTCTCGGATGATATCGTTACACAAGTCAACACATTCGTCACAGATGTATACGGATGGGCCGGCGATTAGCTTGCGAACTTCGTGCTGGCTTTTGCCGCAGAAAGAACAGTAAAGAAGTTTACTACTACCGCTCTCTTTGCTTTTATCTGTCATTCGCTAACCTCTTAGCCTTTACTCATTATGATTTGAGTGTATATCAATTATAGCCAAAATGCTCTGGCAATTATTGTTCGCTGCGATGAGTCAGTACAGCGTCAACCAAACCGTAATCAACAGCTTGATCTGCTGCCATAAAGTTATCTCGGTCGGTATCACGTTCAATGATATCAAGAGGCTGACCTGTATGCTCGGCAAGCAACTTGTTGAGCTTTTGCTTGATGGTCAGTATCTCTTGAGCATGGATCTGAATATCTGATGCCTGCCCTTGGAAACCACCAAGTGGCTGGTGAATCATTACCCGTGAATTAGGCAGTACATAACGCTTGCCAGGTGCGCCACCTGCAAGCAAAAACGCCCCCATAGAACATGCTTGTCCCATACATACAGTGCTCACATTTGGCTTGATAAACTGCATAGTGTCATAGATAGACATACCAGCTGTAACACTACCACCAGGCGAGTTGATGTAGAGGAAAATATCTTTATCAGGATTTTCTGATTCTAAGAAAAGTAACTGCGCCACCACAAGGTTTGCCATGTGGTCTTCTACTTGACCCGTTAGGAAAATCACACGCTCTTTTAGCAAGCGAGAATAAATATCGTAAGAGCGCTCACCACGAGAGGTCTGTTCGACCACCATGGGTACCAGTGCGTCTAGAATGGGTGACATTGCATTTTTTTCTTGGTAGCTCATATTGTTATGTCCCTAAAATAAATGGTCCGGATGATAAATACCACACGGACCATTGTTAGCAGAAGAGTTAACGTTCCGTCAACCTTATAGGCAATATATTGCTTATTAAGCTGGCTGCTGTTGGTTCATTAGCTCGTTAAAGCTCACCGCTTTCTCAGATACCTGAGCTTTAGAGATAATGGCATCAATAGCTTGCTCTTCAAGAGCTACATTGCGCATGTTATCCATCATCTGAGTGTTCTGCTCGTAGTAAGCAATCACTTCTGAAGGGTCTTCGTAAGCTGTTGCCATTTCTTCGATCAGTGCTTTCACTTTGTCGTCGTCAGCTTTTAGCTCTTCAGACTTGATCACTTCACCAAGAAGTAGACCAACCATAACACGACGCTTAGCTTGCTCTTCAAACAGCTCGCGTGGAAGCTGGGCTGCTGCATCAGGGTTACCGCCAAAACGCTGGGCTGCTTGCTGACGTAAAGTGCCAATTTCTTGGTCAATCAAAGCTGCTGGCACTTGGATTTCGTTTTCTTGAACTAGACCTTCTAGAGCTTGCTCTTTGATACGATTTTTAACCGCTTGCTTAAGCTCACGCTCCATGTTCTTGCGTACTTCAGCTTTCAGTGCGTCAATGCCACCCTCAGAAACACCGAACTTAGCAACAAACTCATCATCAACTTTAGGAAGTTCACGACCTTCAACTTTAATAACTTTGATAGCAAACTTAGCCGCTTTACCTTTCAAGTTTTCAGCGTGGTAGTCTTCAGGGAAAGTCACATCGATTTCGAATTCCATACCCGCAGTTTTACCTGTGATACCATCTTCAAAACCAGGGATCATACGACCTGCGCCCATTTCTAGTGGGAAGTTCTCAGCTTTACCACCTTCGAACTCTTCACCGTCGATAGAACCAACAAAGTCGATAGTCGCGCGCTTACCTTCTTCAGCCGCTTCTTCAACTTCAACCCAAGCAGCTTGCTGCTTACGAAGAGTTTCAATCATTTCTTCAACATCTGAGTCTTGAACTTCTGTGGTTGGTTTTTCAACTGAAATATTTTCTAGACCTTTCAGTTCAACCTCTGGGTAAACTTCGAAAGTTGCGTTGAAAACAAGATCTTCACCTTCTTTATTTTCTACAGGTGCGAACGCAGGTGCACCCGCTGGGTTGATCTTTTCTTTAACAATCGCTTCGATAAAGTGACGCTGCATCACTTCACCCATCACGTCTTGACGTACCGCTTTGCCGTACATCTTAGCAACCATTTTCAATGGCACTTTACCTTTACGGAAACCATCGAAACGACGGTTTTTAGCGATGTTGCGCAGTTCAGCTGTCACAGCATCTTCGATGTTGGCAGCTGGAACAGTAATGTTAAGACGGCGCTCTAGGCCTTCTAGCGTTTCAACAGTAACTTGCATTATTCATTAACCTCAAAACTGGCTCAGAATTGAAACTGAGCATATGAACCCAGTAAAAAGTTCATCTTTATTGGTACTCAAAGAGCACTACTTGTAAATCGAGAATCGATAACTAAACGAGTCAGTCACCGGACTAATTAGTGATATCTTTATCGACTTAATCTCAAAAGCTATCTCCGATTAGCCTCAGGATAAAATTCAGACGCCGCATTCTACCGACCTGTTCGGTCACTGTCGAGCCTATACCCAACATCACTTCGCCTTCTGACCTAAAAACTCCACTAACCGCTAAAAAAAACGTCAATCAATCAGACAACAGTATTTGAAATGGGGCCTTTAATCACGTTTTCAAGTCAGAGACAATTATTTTCTTAAAGAAGTGGTAAAACACGATCTAAGTCGGATTTTTCATCTTAAGAGTTAATATGAACAATCAGGAGCAATTCGCAGAAGTTTAGGGGTTAACATCCAAAACTGGCACAGAAAAGCGCATAGAAAGATATAAAAAAGGCTTACTACACAACCTAGTAAGCCTAAAATGATTTGGACAAAGCAAGTCCTTGGCTAGCTTGTAAACAGAGCCTAGCCTCTTAGCATGGCGTCAAGCTGGTCAACAAGCTCAGCCCAGTCGGCATCTTCATCTATGGCCTGTTTTAAAAAAGCCGCCTGAGAAGGAGACCAAAAAAAAGCTTCATGAAGTACGGTGCCAACCACCAAACCGCTGTGTGTTTTTACAAACTCACGTATGTTGTCATCTGAGCTCTCGAGTCCAAGCTGCATAAACAAATCGGGCATCGAGTGCTGGTGCATTTCCATATCCGCCTCACTCAATATATTGACTAAAAATAAGGCGACGTTTCCGCCGCCTGTAGTGTTATTATAGATCAATTGAGTGAATGCTAAGTCGCACTGTGGTTAATCACTTAAAGTCAGTGGGCTATTTCCCGTCTTTAAGGCTGACAACGTTACAAGGTCTGAATCTATATTTTTAAGTTCTTTACCATCATTCGATAGAAAATCCACCACTAATTTTCGCATTGACTCTGTATTGGCGTATTGCTTCATTACACATTGTAAGTCAAAACCACTTTCTGCATCGCCCACAACATTTAGACACCTCTTCCCAATGTCGGGAATTAACAGTGATTTATGATCTCCTGTTGCATACTCGGCGAAGCGGCTATTAACACTAACATCTGGACCTTCTAGAACACTGCGTAAACCTTCCGTCCCAACAAAATCACTTGTTGGTATAGGTAATGTGGAGCCTGAACCATTGTTAGGCACAGTTTTATCATCCTTTACTTGAATCAGAAGAGTCGGCAAGTCTTTCGGATAAAGACCTGCACTAACCACTGAATGAGGATCCACGGTATCAATTAAGGTTTGAGCAATAATTTTATATGGTACAAGTTTTTTCTCAATCAACTTAGCAGCTTCTTTGTTTGCAGTTGCAAAATGATTATAACATTTTCCTTCTTTAAGGGGAGTAGGCTTCTCCTTCTCACAGACACCACTAACATAACCTTGATAATCAGGATTTGATTGATTTAACTTGTGCTTGATAAGGGGGCCAAACGTTTCTGAAGCAAATAACAATTCAGCAATATGCCCACCCGATTTGGCAAATACCGCCGAGCTAAACTGATATTCTGAGGCACCTGTATTATTGGCAATAGCCATCGCCGTATTACCTAAAATGCCGCCCAGTGAGTGGCCGAGGAACTTAATGCTGGCAGACTCAAGTTTTAGAGCGCTGTCGGTATTAACATTATCGCCCGAACTAAGGGCTACTCCATCAGGCAATATGTCAAGATACTGTCCTTCCAAAGCTAAACGCAGGCCAAGAATATCAAGAACACTTTGCCGCATATTATCTCTGGCTACGGGTAATGCCGCTAGATTAAGGTAAGGCGTAGCATCATCCGTATGCGCTTTCACCGCGCCATTAACCATTCTTTCGCCATGAATAGGGTGGTCAATAGCAATAACCGCTAATCCTTTAGCAACGAGGTCAGCAGCAAAAGAGTACGCATCCTCTTTTATCGAGGTAACCCCATGCTGATAAATAACTAAGCCTTTAGGTTTATCTTCATCGAGCTCACTATACTTTGGCGTAAATAAAATAAATTCCACATCTTGCAATGATTTTATTTTAGGAATCGGACTATAGCGAGTAACCGCTGAAGCCTCTGGATTGGCGGGCTCAAAAGGTGTGGTGTCGAACTTAGCACCCGTTTCCAAAAAGTAAGGCAGCTTGACTGTACCTTTAGTGACATTAACTCGCTCTAGGTCTGTAGTAGAACCGGTGCGGTCATAATAATTTTTAAATACAGCTTTGAACAACTCTCCTAAATGAGGTTTATCAACCTCTTTGGAATCAGATGCAGTACTGGTCTCCTCAGTCGTGACTGCATTAACTTCATTATTCGTATCTGAATTACCCTCTCTAGCAGGATTTTTAAAAGCCTCTACAGCTTCCAACCCAACACTAAATGGTTGCACATTCTTACCATCACTATCTCCTGTTAGCGTCAGTGAGTAAGCATCTGTGAGATCTAAATTATCTGGGTTAGGTCTAAAGTTAGCATTGTTCGCAGTTTTTAACTTTAACAGCTCTTTCGCGGTTTCAGTCATCACATCGCCAACTGAGCCAGTGGTAAAAGTAGAAGAGTACACCATGGTTTTAGGATCAATGCCGAACTTCTCAGCGATCGCTTTTTGACCTTTAAGCATGGCTTGCAAATAGCCTAACTTACCGTCATTGTAGGGGTGAGAATTCAGCCCAGCATAAGACCTAGACATACCAATCGGCTCGTTTTGTACATCTTTGATTTGATTGGTTAGTACCAACACATAGTTCGTACTGGGTTTAAAAGGCTTAAGCGGAATGACGATAATTTTATCATCCAAAGTTGAAGCTACGAAATCAACGCCATAAGTTAGCTTACTAGAAGTGTTAACATTAAATAGACTGGCTCCCTCTGCGATCTGTCCTAGGTCGTCACCAAATCCTCTGCCATCAACAGAAATATAGAGTGGCATAGATGTAGAAAACCCATCGGCATAGCCAAGAGCAAATCGAGGATCGCTAATATCGCTATTCTCTCTCTCTTCGTCAGATAAAAAATTTAACCTACCTGTATTTGGATCAAAAAACAGATTATTGTTTAGAGGCACAGATGGCTTATTGGGATCAAGGTTCATCTTAACCGTGGTACTATGAGATAACGATTCAGCGATATACGCCTCTGGCCCTGTTCCAGAGCTGCCTTTGTCATCACCACAAGCGGTTAGAGCAGCTGTCGCCAACAGCACAGCCAAGCTAAGAATATGTTTCTTACTTATCATTCCACTGACCTTAGTTAAATAGATAATTGATTTGTATTGAGGAGATAAAGGCGCGGCCTTGTGATTCAAAAGTTCGCTCATAGCCTAAACCATTCGTTTCTTTAAACGAACCATCATCACTTAATACCAGCGCAAAACCGGCATCAAAGGATAAAGCTGGGCTCCATTGGTAGGTGAAACCTGTGCTATACCAATGACGGTCACTGTCAGGAATGCTTAGTGTCGCTTTACCGGCTTGCTCATCAAAGGCGTAGCCTGCTCTTAAGGTCCATTCTTTGTTGAGTTGGTATGTTGCGCCGAGTGATAGACGATCATTATCGTTATAGTCTTCCGCTTTATAGAAGCACTGACCTTGCGTGTTCGTTGTAGGGTTTGTACATTTAGGGCTCGTGGCTTCAAGCTTAGTAAAGGTGCTCCAATCCGTGCGCTGCCAGCTATAATGCACAGCCCACTGGGAGTTCAACTGATGAAAACCAGACAGCTCAATAATCGCTGGTAATTCAACTTTAAGACGCCCAGTCACGGTAGGCTCTGTGGCAATCCCTGAACTATAAGAACTAAATTTACCCTCATCAAAATCTAGTTTGACCGCAGATCGATAAGCTAAAGAAAAGCGATGATCCTCATCAAGCTCATATAAGGTGCCGATATTCCAACCATAGCCAAACGTCTCACCCGTCATGCCGATTAATTTATCATTAGCATTACCACCAGTCGCGGTCGTGGTTTCGCCTTTATAGCGGGTTAATTCAGCTTCGGCATATACCAAATTTAGACCGGCACCAAAGCTCCAAGATTCATTCAAGCGATAGGCAATATTAGGGTTTAGATTGACCGAGCGCAGTGAGGTATTACCCGCCATATCACCCGCCGAGATATCGGTTGGGTAGTCGGTTGCAACACCATAATTGGTAAATAAGCCAAGACCCCAGGCCCAGCTTTGATTAATTGGCGCTATGTAGTAACTCGCAGGCACAACCTGAAAAGGCGCGATATCATTGGATTGCTCATTATTGCTGACATCTTTGACATCAATTTCGGGATCGATAAAAGAGATCGCGCCTGAAAAGGCTGCTTGCTCAAACCTCATCATGGCTGCAGGGTTTCGAGCCAACACACTAGCATTATCGGCAATAGCGCCTTCGCCTGAAAATGCTCGACCTAAACCGGATGCGGAATGCTCCGCCACTTGAAAGCCTGCCGAGTGTGCTTGGCTGGCGAGTAGGATGGACACTGCTAACAAGGAGCACTGCTTTGTGTTCATTCTTGCCTCTTTATATGGATAGAGTTAGACATAAATTGGTGATGCGTTTTTACGCTTAATCACCTCAAGATTTATTATCAAAATGACGGATTCAATAGGAAATAGTCACGCTAGTAACAAAACTATAATCACATTGCTCTCTAGAAGGATTAAACGCCTCTGAGCGCCCCAATCAGATTGATGTCAACAATTTGTTAAGGACGTGGTATTAGATACGAAAATAAACAAAAAGTGGTCCGAGCAGATAACAATTACTGTCTCTTTAGTGCGACAAATGAGCAAAAACCACATCTAGTTACACAAAGGTTAATAAATAGGTGAAAATTTGAAGGGTAAAGAGAATATCGGGAAATTAACACTTACAAAAA
Source organism: Vibrio sp. (assembly GCF_038138445.1). GTDB lineage: Bacteria > Pseudomonadota > Gammaproteobacteria > Enterobacterales > Vibrionaceae > Vibrio. Next base: position 23,581 of record NZ_JAYQDQ010000017.1, on the reverse strand, counting down.
TCGCTACATAATTGAGCAAAACAAACGGCAGCTAATGGCTGCCGTTTTATAAGGTGGGAAGTGAAAGTCATAAAGGAGACAGAACTGCCTTTCATTCCCAAGCGCAAACATGGATTACACAAAATACTCCATGTCGATATAACAAGCATAGACTCTATTGTTTTATTTATCACTTAAGAGAGCAGTGATCCGTAGTTAGGCTAATCAGACCAAAACAAGCGAGCGCTTTTTCGGCGCACTAAAACACACTACTTTCACTTTACATTATTTAATGGTAACAATAGGTTACTTAAGGGTTAAACAGAAGCGTAGAAAGTTATCATCTTCATAATCGACGTTATGCTCAAATATCGAAGATGCGTATATGATACGTAATATGGCGTGTTTCTCCCCTCGAGAACCACGAAATAACATTGAAATACCCTTGGCCAAGCGATTTCTGTTATCAAAATGCACATTAAGATCTGATGATAAAACACAAAGTAAACAGCTCGTTGAGTTATAGGATAAATCAACACTCTCCGGGCTTGATACCAATACCGTCGTGTTGAGTTCTTTTTCAAGCATATTAATAAGCAGAAGGAAACTATCCAAATGAGGAAGTTCATCACCGTACAAAGGTGATAATAAATTATCTAGCATCGACTCCATATCTAAGCGCTGTGAACGAGCATGAGTCACTAGAGAACGTATTTTCTTCTTAAAGGGTTTGTATTTCTTGCTATTCCCTGCCTTATTAAGCCAAGCAGAAAGAATATCATTAATTTCAGGTCGAGATTTGTGCGCTAATGCTTTAGCGCTGTAATTGGTTCTTAGATGAAGTAAAGCATGTATCGCTAACTCAGACAATAAAGGCTCAAACTCGGGTTTTATGTTGGTGTGAATACTACGCATGATGTCCGAACGTTTATATGCCGTCCAAGCCTTGTCAGTTAGGGAAATTAAGAAGGAGCGACATGCTACCGAAAAGCGCAGCTTATGTACAGTTAGAAAAAAGGTTGCGTATCACAGCTTTTCTCTGAACAAGGGTCTCTTCTATTCAATGTATAGATAATTAATGCCTTGTCGTGAGTCAGATCTTCAATCAGCGTTATCGTATATTTGCCCTAGTGCAACTGATAAGCGGCTTATCTGCTGACTGAGTTGGTGATTAAGCCATACATAAGTGCACTGGTTTAAATATTGCAGATCTAGATTTTGATAATGCTGAAGAAAGTTGAAATGTGGATAGCGGCTGACCCGCCCTCCAGCTAGCTCCAAGCTGAGAAGATTCATGGATTCAAGCAGTTGATGACTATGATCCGACATAGTTGGCATTGATTGTGGCCATTTTTCGGTTAACAAACTTTCAACCAAACCTATTATACGATGCTCTAAAGTCAATATTTCAGAGATTTTGTCTGCTTGTCCGTTTGACTCGGTTTTTACATGAGTCGCAATTGCCCTTTGCTGGGCTAAATTTTGACTCAACACGTCCATATTCAAATCAAGGTTAGGACTAGAGCTATGATGCTCGGGCAAGTGCAGTAAATAGTAATCTGCTGTGAGCTGTAAAAACTGGGAAACCATCAATTGAAAATGGTTCAAAGCACGCTCAGGAAACACATATCTGCTACAAACCCATATAATGCTCGTACCTAGGATTACATTGAATACTCTCCACTCTAAAGCAGAAAGATCACCAATTGGAACATCTGAAACAATAGCAAGAGTCACAGCCGCCAAAATAGCGGCGTAGGAATAGCGGCTCCAGAAAAAATAGGATGCAAGAGCCAGTAATCCTATTAGTAGTGTTCCATGAGTTACGCTATTTTCTGCTGGAATAAGATGAAGTGATAAACCTGCGAGAGCTCCAATCAGCGTCCCTACTAAGCGCTGGTTTGCCTTCGAAAGCGTGGTGCGAAAATAGGAAGCAGGCCCCATGACCACAATAATAGTGACCAGCGCCCAACTCGAGTGCGGAATATCAAAAACGCGAGTAATACCATAAGCAATCACACATGCCGTTGTCGTTCTTAGGGCGTGTAAACCACTCCGGTAGTCAAACCATGGCGCCGCTAAGGTTATCAATCGCTGCCTTAGCCACACATCATACTTTTTTGCCCTGTTTCGCCAGTACATATCACAACTTCAAGTTTGGACTAATTATGGGAATAGACAGCCCGAGTCACCATTACCCATATAGATTTTGGTGATCACACTGTGAACCGTTTTCCATTGTAACTGGCAATAACACTGTTATTCGTTGACTTACATCATTCGTGTTATTGAAAGCTAGTTTGATTTTGATAGTAAGATTGCTAACTGATGAATTCGCCAGATCTCCAAGTCACTGGCGAACCAAAACATAGCTTATACCGCTACAAGGTGACTTTTTTCACCATACCCGCCTCAGCATGTCCTGGAATATTACAAGCAAACTCCACCTTGTTGTCCCCATGAAAGTGCCAAAGTAGCTGTTTTGCTTCCCCTGGCTTAACAGTGACAGCGCTACCTGAGTCATGCATGTGGTGAGGCATGGACTTCATCATTTCTCTATGCTCTAACTGCTCTTTCGCTGAGCCAATAGTGAGCTCGTGGTCAATTTTTCCAACATTCATCACCACAAACTGGACCACATCATTAGGCTCTATATTGACCTCTTTTTTAAATTGAATCGTCATATCATCATTCAGCACAACATGAATGACTTTGTCTGGCTGAGCCCCCTTTGCTGGCATACCAACTTCAGACATACCGTCCATATTCATCATTGAATGATCCATTTTGTTTTGGTTCATGTTTGAATGATCCATACTTGCAAATACCGAAGTCGCAGTCGCTGATAGAAGTATTGCCATTAATATCTTATTCATCATTTTTCCTTACTAGATTGACGGTTAAAATCAATGGGGAGAGGCTAAGACTTCTCCCTTGCTTACATGACCTTAATACGTTGGTTTTCTTGGCTCTTGGCGAGTCTCATGCAATTTCCAAAGCTTGAAGATTGCTGGTATGACCAAGAGAGTGAGAAGCAGTGCAGATGCCATACCTCCTATCATGGGCGCGGCAATGCGCTGCATCACCTCAGAGCCAGTGCCTTCACCATACATAATGGGGATCAAACCAATAATGACGGTCAACACAGTCATCATGACAGGACGAACTCTAAGCCCCGCTCCTTCTCGAATAGCATCGATTAGATCTGATTCTTGAAGCATTCTGTCTTGAGATGCGGCATCAATTTTAGTGTGATGCCATGCTTGATTAAGATAAACCAACATAATCACACCAATTTCTACAGCTACCCCCGCAAGAGCAATAAAGCCCACGCCAACAGCAATGGAGAAGTTGTAATTGAGCAAATGCATCAGCCACAATCCACCCACCATAGCCAGAGGCAAAGTCAGCATAATCACTGCAACTTCACCAACTCTGCGGAAACTAAAATAAAGCAGCAGCATGATGATGGTAATAGTGATAGGAACCACAACTCCAAGTCGCTGCTTTGCTCTTTCCATATATTCATCTTGCCCTGACCATGCCAATGAATACCCTGCAGGTAAACTAAGTTGCTGCGTGACAGCCTGCTTCGCTTCGTCGACGTATGAACCTAAGTCTCTCCCATCAATATCAACAAACACCCACCCATTAGGCCTAGCGTTTTCTGTTTTTATCATTGGAGGACCATCTTCATAACGCACATCAGCAACATCAGCCAAGGCAATACGAGCACCATTTGCTGTTACCAAAGGCAAGTTATTTAACTTGACCACAGAATCGCGATAGTTTTGAGGGTATCGGACATTAATTGGATAGCGCTCAAGCCCTTCTACCGTTTCACCGACATTAAGCCCCCCGACCGCAGTAGAGATAACTTGCTGCACATCCTTAATACTTAATCCATAACGTGCTGCCGCTTTACGGTTAATATCGATAGTGACATAACGGCCACCCGCTACACGTTCAGCGTAAACTGATGCTGTACCCTCAATGCCATTTAAAATGGGCTCTAGCTCTGCACCTATTTTCTCTATTTCTTTGAGATCAGGACCCGCAATCTTGATTCCGATAGGGGTTTTAATCCCAGTTGCCAACATATCAATTCGTGTTTTGATTGGCATGACCCAAGCGTTCGTTAAGCCCGGAAATTGAACCAGATCATCAAACTCTTTGCGCAGCATTTCGGGGGTTAGCCCCTCTCGCCATTGCTCCCTTGGTTTAAGTTGTATGACAGTTTCTATCATGGTCAAAGGAGCTGGATCGGTTGCGGTTTCTGCTCGACCTATTTTTCCCCACGCCGTTTCAACTTCAGGCACAGTCATAATGAGTTTATTGGTCTGTTGAAGTAGCTCTCTTGCTTTACCAATCGATATACCAGGATAAGTAGTGGGCATGTACATTAGGTCCCCTTCATCTAAAGGAGGAATAAACTCACTACCAAGCCGAGTTGTGGGATAATAAGCAGAGCCCATCAGCACAATAGCCAAAGCTAGTATGGATTTAGGGTACTTCAAGCTAAAGTTCAATAATGGCTTGTACAAATTAACTAAGCCTTTGTTGATAGGGTTTTTGTGCTCTGGAAGCACTCTGCCTCTTATCAAATAACCCATAAGTACAGGAACAAGGGTAATCGCAAGACCTGCCGATGCTGCCATTGCGTAAGTTTTAGTAAATGCCAAAGGTGAGAACATCTTCCCTTCTTGCCCTTCTAACGCAAAGACAGGCACAAAGCTCAAGGTGATAATCAGGAGTGAGAAGAAGAGTGGCGCTCCCACTTCTTGCGCAGCATTACCTATGACTTGCCAGCGGTTTTTATCCGTTAAGGGGGTTCGCTCTATGTGCTTATGCACATTTTCTATCATGACAATGGCACCATCAACCATGGCCCCAATGGCAATGGCAATGCCCCCTAGAGACATGATATTGGCATTAATTCCTTGCCAGTGCATGACAATAAAGGCAGCAAGAATGCCCACAGGAAGGCTAAAAGCGATAACCAGAGAAGAGCGAATATGGAACAAGAATAAAGCGCATACTATCGCAACGACGATAAATTCCTCTGCAAGCTTATTCCATAAGTTATCAACCGCTGCATTAATCAAAGTAGAGCGGTCATAGGTAGTGACTATTTCTACCCCTTCTGGAAGGCTGTTTTGCAACTGTGATAGCTTCTCTTTGACTTCAGAAATTACCTTGCTAGCATTTTCTCCAAAACGCATCACTATCACACCGCCAACCGCTTCACCTTCGCCATTAAGCTCTGAAATTCCGCGCCTCATTTGTGGGCCAAGATTAATATCGGCGATATCACCAAGTAACAGAGGTATGCCTTTGCCAGTCACCTTGAGAGGTAATGCCTTTATATCTTCTATCCCCGATAAGTAGCCAGTGGTGCGGACCATATGCTCTGCTTCAGCAACTTCAACAACGGATGCCCCTGATTCTTGATTGCCATTTTGAATAGCCGTATTCACTTGTTGTAAGGTAAGGTCGTAGGCTCTGAGCTTGGCAGGATCAATTTGTACTTGATACTGTTTAACCATTCCTCCCACAGTGGCAACTTCCGAGACCCCGTCAAGCGTTTGCAATTCATATTTTAAAAACCAGTCTTGCAAACTGCGCAGCTGCGCCAAATCATGCTGACCTGTTTTGTCTTGTAGAACATAGCTGAATATCCAGCCAACGCCTGTCGCATCTGGACCTAGGGTTGGCTTAGCACTTGGTGGAAGTTTGGATGAGACCTGACTCAAATACTCCAATACTCGAGATCTTGCCCAATACATATCTGTGTCATCGTTAAAAATGATATAAACGTATGAGTCACCAAAAAATGAATATCCCCTCACCGTTTCAGCGCCGGGGACCGCAAGCATGGCGGTGGTCAAAGGATAAGTGACCTGATCTTCTACAACCTGAGGCGCTTGTCCCGGATAGCTGGTTTTGATGATAACTTGAACATCAGATAAATCTGGAATGGCGTCCACAGGGGTATTCTTAATGCTATAGACACCTGAAACAATCAAAGCAAATGTCGCAACAAGCACTAAAAAGCGATTGCTTATCGACCAACGAATGATGGTGTTAATCATTATTTACCCTCACTCATTTTTATCTGCTTCAAGACAAATTCACTTCCCTTCTTTTCGATTAAGAAATCAACTCTCTGGCCTTCTTCAAAACCAACCAGCTTGGCTTTCTCTTCGACCGAAAAATTCATTTCTCCCGCCTGCCAATTCCACTGGGATACGGGTTGATGATCTAGAGTGATCATGCCAAAGTCAGACATAAGCATGGTAATATCCCCACTTATCCAGAGTTCCTTAGCTACTTTCTCCTGAGACAGTTTGTAATCAACAATTTCATACTGGCCTGACTCTGCTTTTTTCATCTTAAATTCAAGCTGCTGACCATTTTTAAATGACTGGGTATCAAGATTTTCCGCAAGGTTAAAATTCATCACCATACCCGGCCAATCCCACTCTAGAACAGGTTGGTGGTTGATGGTTAACATACGATGATCAGCCATCACATTGGTAATTTCACCTTTGGCCCATGCAGTCTCCTCGATGACTTCCAAACCATTGATTCTTGATAGATCAGCTGATTGACTCGATTCAGAGTCGAGCATAAAGTGTGCGGAGGTCACGATACGCTCCCCTTGCGTTAGACCACTTATGACTTCGACTTTATCTGCGGCCTCACGACCCGTTTCAATTCGAGCAGAACGATATTTTCCTTTACCTTGGGCAAGGACAACCCTAGTCATCCCTCCTGAATGAATGACAGAGTTACGTGGAATGGTGAGCACTTTTTCGCTAGTGACTGGCTTTAAGGTCACGTTGGCGAACATGTTCGGCTTTAATTCCCCTTTAGGATTAGGGAAGCGTAAACGAACGCGTAAAGTGCGAGTACTAGGATCTAAAATTGGATAGACATAATCGACTTCACCTTTCCATTTACCTCCAGGAAGGGCATCCAGCGTCATAGCGGCTTGACTACCCTGTTTAATCCACTGCGATTGACGTTCGAACACTTCAGCATCGACCCAAACATCATCAAGAGGACCAGCACTGATAACCGCTTGAGCAGGAGATAAATAACCTCCTTCTCGAATGCTAAGGCTAGCAATAACACCATCAGCAGGCGCTTTTACTTCAATGGTATGAGACGCTTTACCACGACTCGCGATCTGTTTCACCTGTTCGACATCAACACCTAAGGTGACCAACCGCTCGGTCGCCGCTTTTATCATTCCCTTTCGTTTTGTTTGGTAGGCATTGAGCAATTCTTCTTGAGCCTTAACCAGCTCAGGAGAATATAAAGTAAACAAGATTTCGCCTTGTTTTACTTTCTCGCCCACCGCATTAATGTAGAGCTTTTCAACCCAACCGGAAACGCGCACATTGGTTTGCCAAAGTAGGCTCTCATCGAAAGTAATATAGCCAACCGTTTCTATTCTGGGCGCTAACACTTCATATTCAGCAACAGCTGTTTTAACCCCTAAGTTGTTCTCAACAGCAGGATCGATTTTCACTGTTCCCGGCTTGTCATTATTACTATTTAGGTCATCCGCATAAACTGGAATCAGATCCATCCCCATGGGTGATTTGCCTGGTTTATCTCTTTGATAATTTGGGTCCATAGGGGCTACCCAATACAATGGCTCATTAGCTGAGCTGGAGCCCCCGTCTTTTGTTTCTGACATAGGATGGTTTATTCCAGTCACCACACTTTTAATACCAAAGCCCAAGACCCCGCCAATCAGTAAAGCGAAGCAAGCAACTCTATATGAATTCATAGATTTATCCTTTATTGTTATTGGTATTTGGCAGTAGGAGCCGCAACTTGATATTCAAAACCACCCAGCAAAGAGGCAAGCTGGCTATTAGTTTGGTTTAAGTCTGTAATTAGGCGTGTAAGCTCGATTTTTAATGCAAGCTCGTCAGTTGAAGCCGTTATCACTTCACCAAATTCGGTTGTATTGTTCTGATACCCTCTCTCAACAGCTTCAATTCGGGCTTTTGCTTGAGGTAGTAACCGCTCTTGGTAACGCTCTATGCGCTCGGTCATATTGGTTCTGTCATTTAATAAAGCACTCACTTGAGCGGACATCTGCGCTAGTAAAGTGTCTTTTTGATATTGTGACGCTCCAACCTGATATTGAGCTGCGGCAAGATTCTTGTCTTGTCTATTGCCTATAAATAGAGGAATGTCCATGGTGAGATAAGCACTGACCAAGTCGGAGGCGGGCTCTCCCATCATGTTGTTTGCTTGACGATAAGCGTACATAACTTCCACACCAAACTGAGGAGTAAAAGCTTGTTCTGCCACCTCTACTTGGGTGCGATTCACAGATATATTACTTTCGGCCACTTGCACCAAAGGATGTTGATTAAGCAGAGGATAATACTGGCTTTGGCTACCAGCATTGCTCAAAATTGACTCTAACTGAGTCCAAGGTAGCTGATAACTAACGCTATTGAGCAAGCCTTCCGTTTGCCAATCTGCGCCAAGCCATTCGGATAACTGCGCGATCAGCCTATTTTGTTTTTGGCGATTTAACTGCAGCTTTTCATCCAATTTACCCACTTGGATTTGGGTATTGAGTAGATCTTGAGCTTCACTTTTACCTATGGAGTAGTTTGTTTGCATGTACTGCTCCATCTCTTGCATAAGTTTTTGGTTTTGATGAATAAGAGACGCTGTATATTGTAAATATCCCAGCTCCAACCAAAGCTGAGTAATGCTGTTGGCAACTTCTCTTTCGCGCACCTTGATTTGATAGGCAACAGCATCAGCTTTTTGATTAGCACCTTGTCGGTTTAAATCTAATGTCGAGCCCCGTTCGAATTGCTGCATCAAACCAAGAGAGACGTTAGTCATAGGGTCTTGATCAAACTCGAAAGAGTCCACTGGCAAGCCACCAAACCCTACTTTTAGCTTGGGATCCATTAAAGTAGCGCTCGCGACTGCGGTCTCTCGCATCGCTTTAGACTGTGCGGCATATTGTGCACGGCTGGTATCATTTACCAGCGCTGTTTCAATCATTAAGGTCAGTTTCTGACCAGCAGCAAGATCACTTGGCAAACTCTGCGTCTTAGCGCTAGACAATAAAGGCGCAGTAGAAACGAGAGTTGCAATCGTAATGCTCAAGGTTTTAGGAAAACCAAGGCGATAAAATTCAATAATCACAATGTTTATCCATGGAAAAATATGGACTACCTCAAACACAGCTCCTGTAGCGAGAATGCTTGAGAACGACAAAAATGAGGATTGAACTACAAGGAGGGTGGACGCAGTAAGCCATCGATATGTGCGACAGCCAGTTCCGACTTGAGTGATTGATGAAGAGCTAATGAGATAGGCACTATACCCAGCGAACCAAGCGTACCTATTGGGTATGGCACACCGGAACAAACAGAAGGACAGCAGTTATCAATGCTTGAGTTTGCTCCCTGACAATGAGTCATGGTATCTGAGATTGCTTTATCAGAGCCACCAAATGGCGAGTTAACCATTGAATGGCAGTTCTCATTGGGACTTGTTTGAGTGCTTTCGGTTGATGTGTCCAAAGCGTCAATTTTTTGTGTATAACAAGGCATGTCGCTCGATGGCATCAAAGCAGAAGGTATACTATTTCCAGCCATTGCACGCGTACTAGACACATAACTTGTCATCAGCATCGCTAAGATACTGAGTAACGTAATCAATGTGTGTTTAAGTGAGTGCTGCATAGTATACCTTCGGTTTGAAGGTTGAATATAGACCTTCCCCTAAGGGTAAGGTCAAGCGCTTTAAAAATTTATTTAAGTATAGATAGTAGAGCTAAATATAATCAGCTATAACTTGCTTCTCGCATAACAAATCGCTCCGTCGACGCGTATATCAGGCTAATGACTGGCGATACCCAACATGCAAACGCGAGAGGTATGTAGAGTAAGTTTTCTATATTTCCCTCGGCAATCCCGAGCCCTAACGCGCTGATCACCACAGCACCACCAGCATTCCAAGGGACAAGCGGCGAAATAAGCGTTCCTCCTTCTTCCACTGCCCGAGACAAATTCAGCTTAGAGTAACCTTTTGCCTCATACACAGGCACAAACATCCGCCCAGGTAAACTAATGGATAGATATGGATCACCAGCCACTAAATTGGTTGCCACTGATGTACCCAGTGCTGAGGCTTGGAGCCGAAAGAATGAACAGCTTTTGCTCAGTATCGCCTCAACGATAGTTTCCAAGCAGCGGGTTCTTTCCAGTGCACCACCAAAACCAAGCGATATCATGATCAAAGTGATCACCCATGCCATTGACTGAATGCCCCCTCTTGCAAGCAGGCTATCAAGTTCTGATACCCCTGTTTGTATTTGATACCCGCTCTGTGCATATTGAAATAACTCATGCAAAGACACACTCTGCATAAAGTGTGCAATGACAGCGCCACTCACCACACCAGCAAACAAAGAAGGTAATGTAGGTAGCTTAAAGAAAGAACACGCGAGCACTAAAAAAGGCGGAATTAAAAGCCAAGCAGATAAATTGAAATTGGCTTCAATATTGGTGTTAATCAGGTGTATCTGACTTAATGCATCGTCTCCCAAAGGACCATTATTGAGACCAACGAATAGATAAATACCAAATGCAATTAACATGGCAGGAACTGTAGTGGGCAACATGTTTTTTATATGTTGAAAGAGGTCTACGCCTATTACAGCAGGGGCTAAATTCGTTGTGTCCGATAAGGGAGACATTTTGTCGCCAAAAAACGCACCTGAAACCACCGCTCCAGCCGTCCAATAAATCGGAATATCAAAGCCAGCGCCAATACCCACCAAGGCTAATCCAACTGTACTAACCGTCCCCCAAGAGGTGCCAAGAGACAAAGAAACGATTGAACACAACACCATACTTGCTGCCAAAAATATCTGCGGATTCAGCATAGTCAGACCGTATTGTATCAATAAAGGCACAGTGCCACTGGCAATCCAGATACCAACTATCATACCGACCAGCATTAAGATAGCGAGAGATTGCATCGCAAGACGAACCGTATGCAAAATACCATCTTCAATATCATGCCAACGATAACCTCTAAACCAAGCCAAAAAAGCGGTAACGCTAATACCAACAATCAGTGGTATATGAGGCGTAAAATCATTAAAAACAAAAAGTTGTATCGCCAAAATACAAAGAGTAATGGCGATAGGTGCTATCGCCATGGCTAAGCTAGGCTTAGAGGTTTTATCTATTTTCGTCATACCGAATCTTCCTTATTTCTCGTTTGAATGCGAAATTTGGGGTGCAAAAAGCCTAGCTCGACTTTTGTTGTCACTGAGGTGACAGGTCGAGCTATCGTTTGCTTTAGTTTTTCTTGAACTTACAGTGCGAAAATACCGGCCTTAGCCGAATAGACGATAAAACAAGTTAGGAACGTTCAAAAACTATCGTTTTGTCGTTAAATAAAAATACACGCTTTTCAATATGATATTGAATGGCTTTGGCGAGCGTTAGCGCTTCAATATCCTTACCTTTTTTGATCAGATCTTTGGGGTAATAGGTATGATTAACGTTTGCCATACCTTGAGTAATAATTGGCCCTTCATCTAGATCGCTACTGACATAGTGGGCTGTGGCTCCGACGAGTTTTACGCCTTTGTCATAAGCTTGATGATAAGGTTTTGCGCCTTTAAAACCGGGTAACAAAGAGTGATGAATGTTAATGGCTTTTCGTGACCATTGTTCACACATTTCATCAGACAAAACTTGCATGTATCGGGCAAGAATCAATAACTCGCAGCCAACATCATCCAATACTTTTTGCACCTGTGCTTCTTGTTGTGACTTAGTTTCATGGGAAATAGGAAAGCAGTGGTAAGGAATATCATGCCATTCTGCCAGTGATCTCAGATCTTCATGATTAGAAATCACGGCTTTGATATCAACAGGCAGATTATGGGTGCGATAGCGATAGAGTAAATCGTTCAAACAATGATCATATTTAGACACCATGATCACCACAGATGGTCTGTAACTCTTATCGGTCAATTCCCATTCCATATCAAAGGCTTTGCTGCGTTCACCAAAACCTTGCTTAAAAGCTTGCTCATCAAACTTTCCACTGCCCTCTTGAGCAAACTCGACTCGGATAAAAAAGCGCTGGTTCAACTCATCATCAAAAGAGTTTAACTCAGATATATAACATCCAGATTCACATAAAAAGCGGGTCACTACATCCACTGTCCCAATACGGCTTGGACAGCTTGCGGTTAAAATGTAGTTGGAATTTGATTGATTCATTAAGTCACCTTAAGACTGTTATTATAAGTCGCCAATACCAGATCGGTTTGGCGACTGGTTGCCTGGCTAGTCTTTATGAAAGACCACACCATACTCACGCCCTGCATCCATTAGCCACATCCATATGTAATCGGCGAAACTTCGACGAACCACAAGCTCAAATGCCTGTTCACCAATACGCCGAATTTGAATTTGTGATTTGGCAAACGTAGTTCCAGCCACATGACCTATCGGGAACTGACGAATATGGACATCATACAAGGTTGATTTTTTTATTACGTTTTCAGCATTTGCCCCGCTCAGACTCAGAAGAGTTTGACCACTACTTACTTCAGTGACCGCATAATGCCCCTCTAAATGCTGATGCAAAGCTAATTCGATTGCCGTCGCTGAATTAGGCTCTCCAATAATCAACCATTCATCAGGAGATTGCCAGAAAACACGCAGACTATCGGTTTGAACAGACGTTCTCGGTGCAATAGGAAGCGCTACGCCAAGCGCCTTTTCAACCCCAGAAGTAAAAGCGGGGTTCTCTGTTTTTCCCCTCAAGATAAAGTGGGTTAAACCTTTTATCTCACGGATGTCAACGCTCGTCTCCTGATATAATTGGTCAGGTGTTATAAATTCCACATGGGAGAGAGGTGAAGCCTCTCGGGGCATCCATTGCTCTATAGGGCTGGGAGAGGCGACTTTGTTGTCGGCCCTAGCTTCAAGAGTGATATCAGACATTTTGGCGCTCTCCTTTTGGATCATAAAATACAGAGGTGGTAATTTCAGCTTCTACTGATGTTCCATCAGGCAACGGGAAATAAACCTTTTCGCCTACCCGAGACAAACCGCCTTTGATAACGCCCAATGCAATAGAGCGATCTAATACTGGGCTGTAATAACTTGATGTGACATGCCCAACCATTGTCATTGGGATTGGCTCACTCGGGTCAAAGACAGCTTGGGCACCTTCAGGTAACACGACACTTGGATCTTTAGTTAGTAGTCCAACAAACTGTTTTCTATCTTGCCGCTGGTTGTCTTCACGCTCCCATGAGCGCCTACCGATATAACTAAACGTCTTGTTTTTACCGACGATCCAGTTCATATCCATATCTTGCGGAGATACCGAACCATCCGTGTCCTGCCCTGCAATAATAAAGCCTTTCTCGGCACGAAGAATGTGCATGGTTTCGGTGCCATAAGGCGTGATACCAAACTCCTCACCAGCATCCATCACTTGTTCCCAAACATATAAGCCATAATTGGCTGGCACGTTAATTTCAAAAGACAGCTCACCAGTAAAACTGATGCGAAAGACTCGTGCATCTACGCCAGCTACCTTAAATGACTGCCAACTCATATAGGGAAACGCGTCATTTGACACATCATGACCATCAACCAACTTTTCGAGCAAAAATCGGCTATTCGGACCAGATATTGTCATCGTCGCCCAATGATCTGTCACACTGGTAAAATATACTTCTAGCTCTGGCCACTCTGTCTGATGCCATAGCTCTAACCATTCGAGTACAGCCGCAGCTCCGCCTGACGTAGTGGTCATAATAAAGTGATTGTCATTGATACAAGAAGTCACGCCATCATCGAAGATCATGCCATCTTCTTTACACATAACGCCATATCGGCAGCGGCCTGGAGCAAGCTTTGACCAAGGGTTGGTATAAATTCGGTTGAGGAACTCTCTTGCATCCTTACCTTGAATATCAATTTTTCCAAGCGTAGACGCATCTAAAATACCTATGCTATGGCGAGTTGCCATGCACTCTCGCGTGAGTGCATCCTGCATGCTCTCGTCTTGCTTTGGAAAATACCAAGGTCTCTTCCATTGCCCCACATCTTCAAACTTTGCCCCGTGAGCAACATGCCACTCATGAATTGCGGTAAACCTTGCAGGGTCAAACAATTTGCCCGTATCTCTTCCAGCTAACGCACCAAAGGTTACTGGTGTATACATAGGGCGAAAAATGGTTGTGCCTGTCTCTTGGATGGTTTGATTTAACGCTTTGGCTACGATAGCCATCCCATTGATATTGGACGTTTTCCCTTGATCGGTACCAAATCCCATCGCGGTATAACGTTTTACATGCTCAATCGACTCAAAGCCTTCTCTTGTGGCAAGCTCGATACCCGCTGCGGTTACATCATTTTGAAAATCAACAAATTGCTTAGGCGCTCGACTGGTTGGTTTGATATGAGGAACATGGTAGAGCGCCATTGGCTGTGACTCATTGTATTTATGAGCTTTAGGGGTAATGAAGTTGGACTCGATTAGCGCTCCGCCCAACTCCTCACCACTGACGAGCCCTGCCCCAGCACCTTGCTCTAAGACAGCGCCTAATGAGTAGGTTCCCACTGCGCCGCCAACAAAGAGTTGGTTTTGAGAGGCAGGGCCTGGAACAAAACCTGCGATATCTGGGTTCCAGATAGGCTTGCTCCCCGTGTGGCAGGATAAGTGAACAACAGGACTCCAGCCACCAGAGCTTGCCACAGTATCACAAGTCAGCTGAGTTGCTTTACCAATAATTTCGCTACCGTCAGAGTTAAGGGCAGCGACCTTAACCCCTGTCACTCGTTTGCTGCCAGAGACCTCTATGACCGCTTTACCCGTTAGTATATTGATACCCAAGCTGCGCGCTTTTGAAACGAGATCGCCGTTTGATTCCTGCCGAGTATCAACTACTGCCACGACTTCCCGTCCTGCATTATGCCAATCAATTGCCGTTTGGTATGCGTGATCATTGGTGGTCATCAATACAAGTTTGCTTCCCGGAGCAACAGCGTAGCGATTAATGTAAGTAGAGACCGCAGACGCTAACATACACCCTGGCACATCGTTATTGGCAAAAACCAGTGGTCTTTCCAAAGCACCCGTCGCCAAGATAACTTTCTTAGCTCGAATGCGATGCAAACGCTGACGAATTCCCGATACATTTTCGCCTAAATGATCGCTGCGCCTTTCAACCGCTCCGACAAAATTATGGTCGTAGTAACCAAAAGCCGTCGTTCTCGCCAACAAGGTAAAGTTAGGATCTGAATACAAAACTCCCAAAGTCTCAGCAACCCAGTCCATGCAAGGTTTACCATCAAGCTTTTCAGTACTAGACAGTAACGAGCCACCAAATTCGTTTTGCTCATCTAGAACAATCACACGAAGGCCAGAACCGACTATCGTTTTTGCGGCCGCAAGTCCAGCTGGCCCCGCACCAATAATCAGCACATCGGCATGATGATTAAGCTTATCGTACTGATCTGGGTCTTGATCTGCTGGAACTTTGCCTAAACCTGCGGCCTTTCTGATGTATTTCTCGTAAGTTGGCCATAGGCTTTCAGGTTGCATGAAAGTTTTATAGTAAAAGCCTGGCGGCATCATGGCACCGCCTACCTTTCCAACCCCTGCCATCATATCCAATTCAACACTTGGCCAACCCGCTACTGAAGTCGCCGTCAGGCCTTGATATAACTCAGCTTGAGTAGCGCGAATGTTGGGAATAGTGGTCGATGGGCTACTGCCGACCTGTAAAATGGCATTGGGCTCTTCTGCCCCAGCAGCCAAAATTCCTCTTGGACGAGAATATTTAAAACTTCTTCCCACTACATCAACGCCATTAGCTAGCAAGGCCGACGCAATAGTATCGCCTTTACAACCTGTGTAGCGCTTACCGTTGAATGAGAATGTGATACTTTGTGCTCGCTCAATACGACCGCCTTTCTCAAGCCTGTTAAGCTCAGTCATTGTGCTGCTCCTCTTTGTTCAATAAAGCAGAGCTACTGCTCATTTTGTACACCTCTTCTATCTGGTAAGTCACTGTATTGCGAACAACATTAAAAAACTTACGGCACCCCGCACTGTGCGACCACATTTCCTGATGCGAGCCTTTGTTATTTTTTCGGTGAAACAGATAGTTACCCCATTCTTCATCGGTCACTGCCTCTGGTTCAAGAGGCCGGACAATATGCGCCTCTCCGGCGTAGTGAAACTCATCTTCTTCTCGTATTTCATCGCAATACGGACAATAGATTTGCAACATTACTCTTTCTCCTAGAACTAGTGTGCAACGCCGGCTGCGCCGTGCTCATCAATTAAATGCCCAGTAACAAATCGATTGAGATTAAAGGCATCAGCGAGAGGGTGTGGGTGATCGTTCGCTATGGTGTGCGCAAATACATGACCAGATCCTGGTGTTGCTTTAAAGCCTCCTGTTCCCCAACCACAGTTAAAATACAAACCATTAATATGAGTTTTACTGATGATTGGGCAAGCATCTGGCGTGGTATCAACAATGCCTCCCCAATGGCGATTGAGCCTGACTCGGCTAACGATGGGAAACATCTCAATAATGGCTGCTATGGTGTGTTCAATGACAGGAAAAGAGCCTCTTTGTCCATAGCCAAGGTAGCCGTCAATACCGGCTCCAATCACCAAATCGCCTTTATCTGATTGGCTCATGTATCCATGGACATGATTGGACATCACCACGGTATCTAGACAAGGTTTTAAAGGCTCAGAAACCATAGCTTGTAGCGGGTGAGATTCTAATGGCAGGCTCATATTGACCATCTTGGCTAGCTCACCAGAGTTACCTGATGCCACACAAGCCACTTTACTTGCACCAATAAAACCTTTCTTGGTCTCGACACCAACCACTGAGCCATTTTCTACTCGAATGCCAGTCACTTCATTTTGCTGAATAAGATCAACACCTAACTTATCGGCTGCTCGCGCATAACCCCAAGCCACTGCGTCATGACGGGCAGTTCCACCGCGCTGTTGCCAGCTTGCTCCCAACACAGGATACCTGGCATTTGGCGAGCAATTTAATATTGGCACCAAGTCTTGCACTTCTTTGGTGCTCAGCACCTCGCTATCTATACCATTGAGCCGATTTGCATTCACTCGCCTTTCTATATCCCTCATGTCTTGTAATGTGTGGCCGAGGTTTAACACACCTCTTTGACTAAACATGAGGTTATAATTGAGCTCTTGAGACAAACCTTCCCACAATTTCATTGAGTGCTCGTAAAGATGTGCAGCCTCATCCCACAAGTAGTTGGAGCGCACTATGGTGGTGTTTCGCGCAGTATTGCCACCACCTAGATAGCCTTTTTCAACCACAGCAATATTGGTAATACCATGTTCTTTCGCCAGATAATAGGCAGTGGCTAGGCCATGTCCGCCGCCACCTATAATGACAACATCGTAGTGCTTCTTGGGTGTGGGATTTCGCCAAATTCGTTGCCAGTTTTCGTGATAGGTTAAGGCATGCTTAAATAGGCCAAACCCTGAGTAATCCTTCATTGTTTACCTTCCAAAAAACGTTAAAGTCCAAGCGTCTTGTTATAGGCGCATCGATTTTTAATTGAGTATTGTTGAGCGCCTATTGGCTGAGATCATCGATAAACGGGAAACTCTGCGCACAATTCAGCTACCTTGGCTTGCACAGACTTGATTTTCTCTTCACTGTCTAAGTCATCTAAAATGTCGCAAATCCAATCGGTAAGCATGGCCGACTCGGTTTCTTTAAAACCTCTAGTAGTGATAGCAGGCGTACCAATTCGAAGTCCACTGGTGACAAACGGCGATCTAGGATCATTAGGTACAGAGTTTTTATTGACTGTGATGCAAGCTTTACCCAAGGCCAAGTCCGCATCTTTTCCGGTGATCCCTTGCTTTATCAGACTCACTAAGAACAGATGATTATCCGTTCCGCCAGATACGACCTCATAGCCACGTTCGATGAATCCTTTTGCCATCACTTGGGCATTTTTCACAACCTGAGCTTGATACTCAGTAAATTCTGCCAATGAGGCCTCTTTAAATGCTACGGCTTTAGCCGCAATGACATGCATGAGTGGTCCACCTTGACCAGCAGGGAAAACCGCTGAGTCTAGTTTTTTCTCAAGCTCTTGATTAGATTTGGCGAGGATAAGGCCACCCCTTGGCCCCCTGAGTGTTTTATGGGTTGTGGTCGTGACGACGTCCGCATAAGGAAGTGGGTTTGGATAATGACCAGAAGCAACCAGTCCCGCGACATGTGCCATATCAACAAACAAATAGGCATTGACCGAATCAGCGATATCTCTAAATTTTTGCCAATCAACCACACGAGAATAGGCAGAAAAGCCAGCAATGATCATTTTAGGTTGATGCTGTTTGGCCAGTTCCTCGACTTGATCGTAATCGATTTCACCAGTGGCGTCATTTAAACCGTACTGGACAGAATGATAGATTTTTCCTGAAAAGCTGACTTTAGCCCCATGAGTTAGGTGACCACCATGGGCAAGGCTCATTCCTAAAACCGTATCGCCAGGGTTGAGCAAAGCCATGAAAACGGCCGCATTCGCTTGTGAACCAGAATGAGGCTGCACATTCGCATAATCGGCGCCAAACAAGCTCTTTGCGCGTGAAATAGCAAGCCGCTCGATAGTGTCAACATGTTCACACCCCCCATAGTATCGCTTGGCTGGATAGCCCTCTGCATACTTATTGGTCAACTGTGTTCCCTGCGCTTGCATCACTCTCTTGCTGGTATAGTTTTCAGAGGCAATTAATTCGATATGCTCTTGCTGACGGGTATCTTCACTGTTAATAGCACTAAGCAATTCATCATCAAACCCTTCAATGGTGTCATTTTGGTAGAACACACGTCTCTCCTTCAGCACATTAATGTAACAATAGTGTTAACAAAATATCCTGCATCCCTATTCCATGACCGACTGTGTGCGTCAAGAACTGTTGCTTTTGCGACAAATCACCGAATCATTGCGTTGGATATTGAAAATAATGTGATGTGAGTAATAAATTTATATTGAGAATACTTGTAACAAGTCGCTTACCTGAGACACTGCCATAGCACTCAAACCTCAAGGCATGGTGATGAAAATAATAAGAAAATTCTCAGCTCCAATGAGAGATACCAACCAATGTTTTATCGCGAAAGAAAAAACCACATATAACCAAACCTCAGTGCTATTTGTTGTGCTAGAGCATTTTTCCCTAATGTCATTTACTTGTGCGGTCGATTGTTTAGTGACGTCAAACTTGGTGGAAGGTTCGACGCGATTCACCTTTGCTACGGTTGGATTAGGCAATGGCGAGGTGCTCAGCGATCTTGGTATTGGCCTTACACCTGATCACTCATTAGACGAAGTAAAGGCATTACAAGATATCGATGCTGTGATCGTTTGCGGAGGCTATCGAACTTGTCTGAATGAACAGCCTCAGTTGTCAAAGCTGATTGCATTAAGTAGTAAGTACAACACCATTCTAGGGGGCATTTGGAATGGGGCTATTTTTCTTGCCCATGCAGGGGTTCTTGATGGAAACCAATATGCCCTTCATCCAGACAATCATGCCTATGCAAAAGAAAGGTTTCCCCGTAGCGTTTTATCATCAAATTCCTATGTGGGACATGAAAACATCTTCACTTCTTCTGGAGCAAGTAGCACGCTCGATATGATGTTAGCGATAGTGCAAAAAATCACCAGCCAGCCCAATTCTAATGCAGTGAGAGAAATCCTTTCTTGTGACCGAGGCATCCCATTAAACTCCAAACCGCAACTTCAAACTTGCCTGCCCGACTCTGCGCCAGCGATTGTCAAAGAAGCCAATCTATTGATGGTCAGTAATCTTGACGAGCCACTTCATATCGAGGATATAGCCCTTTACCTCAAGATATCGCGCAGAAAATTAGAAAGAATGTTTAAGACGCATATTCAAACCTCGCCTTCTAAGTACTATTTAGAACTGAGATTAACCTATGCAAGGCAATTACTGATCCAGTCAGAGGATTCAATCTCAACCATTGCAGCATCGACAGGCTTTTCTTCAACCACCCATTTTAGTCGATGTTTTAAAGAGTTTTTTTCCGTATCGCCTAGCGTGATGAGAGAGAAAATGCATGTCAGTTAGGATTATTTGAGGCCCAAGAAGCAAAAACCCCAACATCAGATGATGCTGGGGTTTTCTAAATAAATGGCACGCCCTGCAGGATTCGAACCTGCGACCACATGCTTAGAAGGCACGTGCTCTATCCAACTGAGCTAAGGGCGCGCTACAGGGAAAGGATTATACGAGTTCAGCGTCTTAACACAAGACCTTTTCGTAACATTATGAACTGAATGACTAAAAAAAGCCCACCAGGTTGAGTTTTGATTAAAAACAACCCAAGGCAAACGTTTGCCTATGGATGTTCGTTGGATAATTTGCGACAATGCGCCCAGCAAAATAGCCATTCTGTTTTAAAGGAACGTCATGACCGCTCAAAATATTGATGGAACTCTTATTTCTCAAACTGTCCGTTCAGAAGTCGCTGCGCGCGTAAAAGCACGTCTTAATGCAGGCTTGAGAGCACCTGGACTCGCGGTAATATTGGTTGGTGAAGACCCAGCATCACAAGTATATGTTGGGAGTAAGCGCCGCGCTTGTGAGGAAGTTGGCTTTGTATCCAAGTCATATGATCTCCCCACAACGGCAACCGAGCAAGAGTTGCTGGCTCTGGTTGATGAACTTAACAATGATGATCAAATAGACGGTATCCTTGTCCAACTGCCCTTGCCGGCTGGTATTGATGCTACTCATGTTCTTGAGCGTATTCACCCTGAAAAAGATGTTGATGGATTTCATCCTTATAATGTCGGCCGCCTAGCTCAGAGAATTCCTAAGTTACGCTCATGTACACCAAAAGGGATCATCACATTACTTGATCGCTACAACATTAATTTACGTGGCCTACACGCGGTTGTTGTTGGTGCCTCTAATATTGTCGGCCGCCCAATGACGCTTGAATTATTGCTTGCTGGCTGTACCACAACTACGTGCCACAGATTCACTAAAGATCTTGAAAGCCATGTTCGACAAGCAGACATTGTGGTCGTTGCCGTCGGCAAGCCTAACTTTATTCCAGGTCAATGGATTAAAGAAGGTGCCGTGGTCATTGATGTGGGCATCAATCGCCTAGATTCGGGCAAATTAATTGGTGATGTGGATTACGACAACGCCAAAGAGCGTGCAAGCTTTATTACCCCAGTCCCTGGCGGCGTCGGCCCTATGACAGTGGCGAGCCTGATCGAGAACACCATGCTTGCCTGTGAGCAGTTCCACACCAAGAAAAAGTAACGAGTGAAGCTCATCGTTTAGAGCCATAGAACCGGTAAACTGATTATCCCCATCAGCTATGTTGATGGGGATTTTTTAAGTTTGACCCTTTAAGCACAAAGCTTGGGCAAAGCGCCAACTAGGAATATGCCCGCAAAAAACCAAAGCCCTAGAGTATTCCACCACATAAAGATACTAAATTTTGTAGAGATCGTTGACGCTCTTCGTCTGATAAACGGATAGGCAATACAGTAATAGATAAATCTACTTCCGATTTCCCAAGATAATTGATATCGGGGGCGCATATAATCATTGGGGTCATAATATTTCCCTAGATCTTTAGCTAAGTTTTTATCTATAAAAATTATATATTTATAGCTACCAAGTGAAATAATCGGAAAAGTAACAATTGCTGTTAGAGCCCAAGCTATAGTGTAAATCGCGATAATCTTTCGAGCCGATAGTAGAAAAACGTCTATCAATTCCATCATTCATTCGCCCATTCATAAATCACGTCACCTGTAGCCTTACCAGCAGCGCCTCCCGCAACACCACCAACGAACCCTCCTGCGACTGCTCCTCCAAGAGCAGCGACAGCTAGAACAGGTGCAGAAGCCGTAACACCTATAAATATCGCTATGCCAGAAACCGCGGTTACTACAGCACTAGTTCCCGCAGAACCACCTACAACACCCCCAAGAATACCACCAATAAAGCCCACAACTTCACGCGCTGTTGTCTGCCCGCAATCCCCTTTACCGTCGACCTTACAAGCTTCATAGATGCTATCGACGCCACTCGCTGCACCGACCATTAAGCCAATGTATCCCAGACCTCTCGCGGCGGAAATACCGATACTAATGTTGCCGATACGCTTGCCTAAATCTTTAACAAAACCTGTCTTTAGAATTTCGTCTGCATTATGGATTACTGACTTAGTCGATAACTTCAGGTTGCGTTTAATTTGAGTGTAAATAGGGAGTTGTACACTACGCTTAGACAACATAGCAAAGGAGCCATCAAGCTTTTTAAATAAGCCAGCACGTTCAGAGACAAAAGTTCCATAGTTCACCCCGCCGGTTCTGCTTGCCATCGCTACTTGAGCGGCATACAAATCGTTAATTTCTAAAAGCACACCTTGGATGTTTTTCAGGTTCTGCTCGACCAGCGCCGAAGTCGCACCCACGCCTGTGGCAACTTGCGCATAGTAGTCGGAAGGTAAACCGTCAGCCCTAATTCGCTCATCGAGTTGATGGGAGAACAAGTCAAAGTGGCGGTTTAGCGTATCGACTTCTTCATCAAGCAGCTTGCCTAACTCCTTACTCGCAATCTTGGCTTGCTCTAGCCACTCATCGAGGAGCTTGTTATCTTCTGCTGTTTTTGGCTCTGTTGTGGGAAGCAGTACAATCTCACCCTGCCTTACAGGCTCGTTTAGGTGAGCATTGCAACTTTTGATGTATTGTTTCTGGTCTTCTTTGGTGTCGGCAGTAAATAAGCTTGCCCACAATGCCTCTTGAGACTGTGTGCATGGTGATTGCATCCAGCCAAGTTCAAACACACGGGCGGCTTTTTCACGCTCTGCAAGAACGCGCTCTCTATTTTCTGCCCAACGTTTCTCGTCCTTAGCGGTGTAGGTGAGTTCCGCTCTGCGCTCTTGACGTTGTCGCGCTGCTCTTTCTCTTGTGGTTTCTTGCCTTTCTTCTGGGGCATATGGGAAAGATTCATACCGCATGTGAGTTGGCCTTAGTAAAAAATAAGCCAAATCATATCAATATTTTCAGTTATTTATCACGCCTTACAAGGTGTTTTGAGGCATTTACCAACCAAATAGTTATTTTGACTAGTAAAACGCTCAAAGTGACGCTTTTAATCTCCAGTGTTCGAGAAGCAAATATAGACAGTTTCGTGTTTTGGTTTTTCAGAGTTGGTGAATAGTTGGATTAATTTGGTTAGGGCAAAATGAAAGAACCTGACCCCGAGCACTCACTTACTTAGTCCGTCTTAGTTAAAATCACTATAAATTCAGTTACTTTGTTGTCTTTTCAATAACCTTGTGGGACGTTAGAATAGCTGTAAGTAGTTGAGTACAGGACTAAAAAATGGCTAAACGCGAATACTGCAAAATACAAGGCTTAAAACCGTCACCTCGCACGATCGATTATATCGAACAAATGAACCACATTACCGATATGTCAACGGT
>NZ_JAYQDQ010000016.1:0-56291 GCF_038138445.1 Vibrio sp. | reverse complement strand
CGGCGGACTGTTAATCCGTATGTCGCAGGTTCGAGTCCCGCAGGGGGAGCCACTTATAAAAAAAGCCTCATCATTTGATGAGGCTTTTTTTATACACTTAGCTCAATTATATCTTCTAGGGTTGGCAGACTACTATGCCAACCCATATTAGAGTGTCTAGTCAGTACCGCCAACCGTCAAGGAATCCAACTTAAGCGTTGGCTGTCCTACTCCAACAGGAACACTCTGTCCCGCTTTGCCGCATACACCAACTCCGCGATCTATGCTCAAATCATTACCAACCATGGAAACTTGCTGCATGGCTTCGATGCCTGAGCCTATTAAAGTCGCTCCCTTAACTGGACGTGTGATTTTGCCCTTTTCGATCAAATAAGCTTCTGAGGTTGAGAATACAAATTTACCAGAGGTAATATCAACTTGTCCGCCACCAAAGTTAGGTGCGTACAACCCCTTCTCTACAGTAGAAATTATTTCT
This sequence comes from Vibrio sp., assembly GCF_038138445.1. Classification (GTDB taxonomy): domain Bacteria; phylum Pseudomonadota; class Gammaproteobacteria; order Enterobacterales; family Vibrionaceae; genus Vibrio. The sequence goes on along the minus strand of NZ_JAYQDQ010000016.1, from coordinate 55,816 downwards.
TCAGGAGCGTGCTTTCCGGGTAGCATATAAGTGTTAGTCATACGAGGCATAGGTAAGTGCGCATAAGACTCACGGCGTCCATTACCTGTCGGCTCTACTCCCATCAAGCGGGCATTATGTTTATCTTGCATATAGCCCTTCAATACACCATTTTCAATCAGGGTATTGTACTGACCAGCAACACCTTCATCATCAATGTTGAGTGAACCACGGAGATCTTGCAAAGTCCCGTCATCGACAATAGTACAAAGCTCTGATGTGACTTTCTGACCCACCTTACCACTAAAGACTGACGACTCTTTACGGTTAAAATCTCCTTCTAACCCATGTCCAACAGCCTCATGCAATAACACACCAGGCCAGCCTGCACCCAGTACAACTGGCATAGCTCCGGCAGGCGCTGCATCTGCGTCAAGGTTAACCAGTGCCATGCGGATTGCCTCATCTGCATATTGGTAGGCGACTTTACTGCCCTTCTCTTGAGTGAGGAAAAAATCATAGTTGAAGCGTCCACCGCCACCAGAGCTGCCTCGTTCACGACGCTCACCACGCTGAGCTAGGACACTAATTGATAATCGAACCAATGGGCGAATATCACCTGCATATGTACCATCGGTTGCAGCAACGAGCATTTGTTCATGTACACCGCTGAGACTTATCGATACTTCTTTAATCAGAGGCTCTTTAGCTCGAATATAAGCATCCAATTCTTTGAGCAGCTGGGTTTTTTGTTGTTTTTGCCAACTTTCCAATGGATTCACAGCACCATATACCTGCTGGTTGCTGCTCGGTTTCAAAGCCTGAACTTGAGCGCTCTGACCTTGCTGAGCAATGCCTCTTGCCGCGAGAGCACTTTGTTTTAGTGCGTCTAGCTGGATTTGATCCGAATAGGCAAAGCCTGTTTTTTCACCAGCAACCGCTCTAACACCGACACCACGGTCGATATTAAAAGAGCCGTCTTTGATAATACTATCTTCAAGAACTAATGACTCATGCCAACTCGACTGAAAATAAATGTCGGCATAATCAATCTGACGTGTGGCAATACTTGCCAAAGTTTGTTCTATGTCCTGTGCGGTCAGGCCCCCTGAAGATAGTAATACCTCTTCTACATGATTTATTGTCATAGTTAGCTCTTAAACATTTAAATGGGTTTCAAAGCGAATGTGCTTGAGTGTTGGCATCGCAGATCGCACGGCTTCAACTCGGTCTAAATCCAAGTCAACGACTAAATTGTCTGGAAGGCTATCTAAACTAGCGATAACCTCTCCCCATGGGGATATTACCATTGAGTGCCCCCAAGTTTCTCGGCCACATCGATGAGTGCCAGTTTGATTGGACGCTATAATCCAGCTTTGAGTTTCAATTGCACGGGCACGTAGCAAGGGCTCCCAATGCGCTGCACCAGTTACTGCCGTGAAGGCTGCTGGAACCAATAAAATATTGGCTCCTCGTTGAACCAATTCACTGTATAAATGAGGAAAACGCACATCATAGCAAATTGATAAACCTAGATGACCAACTGGAGTATTAACCGTGACCACTTGATCCCCTGGCGTGAATGTTTCAGATTCCCGATAACGCTGGTGAGAGTCCTCAACATCAACATCAAACATATGTAATTTATCATAGTGTGCCATTAACTCACCTTGAGAATTATATACCAAGGATGTCGTCGTCACTCCTTTTGCTCGGCGAATCGGCATACTCCCAACAACCAGAAAGGTCGCGGTAGATTTTGCTAACTGGGATAATTCACTCTGAAGCTCCCCTTCAGCTAATGACTCTGCAACCTTGTGATAATCCTGTCGACTTCCAAAGACTAAGCTATTTTCAGGTGTAACAATGAGCTTTGCACCTTGTTCGGCCAACAATATAGCCTGACGCTTAATATAGGCCAGATTCTCTTGAGGATCTGGCCCAGAAGTCATCTGAATAATTGCTATCTTGGGCATGATTTATTTTCCCCTATTTAATCGCTTCACGCAGAGTTTCTGGTAGCTTAAACTCTCCTTTACTCCTCGATAGCTCCTTAACCTCAGGGTTATCAAGCGGTCCCTTAACTTCGTAATTAACTTGGGTGAAAACTTCAACCACAGGAGATATCACGGTTGTGATAGCTAAAACATACAAAGCCGTTGTGGGTGTCACCGCAAATGCTGTAAGAACTGGAATACCCGAAGTAATATCGGGTACAAAATTAACTTCTGCATCAACGGTTTTGGAGTTGAGATTTGCCAAACCTTTAATCGTCATCTCACCCGCCAAAGCATCCATTTTGATATCATTAGTAAGGAATATCCCATTCTTGATATCACCCGTTCCGGTTATTGAGTTAAATGCCATTCCACCATCAAATACATCGCTGAAGTCCAGCTGCATCTTACGTATGATGGAGTCTAGACTAAACAAGCCTAAAAGCCTTGCAGCCCCAGTGGCACCTGTCACTTGACCTTTACCTAATTTCAAAGAAACATGGCCTTCCAAGGTATTAACTTTCACCGACCATGGAGAGCCATCCCATTCGACTTTAGAATCGAGATCAAATGGAGCCTGCTGAATCCCAGAAGTAATGCCAAAACGCTCCATGACATCACTATTATTTTCTCCTGACATACTAATATTAAGCTGAGTATGACTTTGCTGCTCACCAAGTCGCCACGAGCCGTTCATAGCGACTTTGCTGCGGCCACTTTCAAAATTTAACTTCTTCCATTCAAGTACATCTTCATGACGTTCTAGGTCCATCAGGACTTTACCAACTTTATATCCTTGCAACCAAAAATCATCGATGGTGAGCGTTATATTGGGAATGTATTCATGGAAAGAACGTTCAAAATCACTAATAAGTTCTTGTTGATCTCTACCTGCTTTAAACAAGGTCACATCTTTATATTCTTTATCTAAAGCAGGAACATAGACGTGCAGCCTATCGAAAGAAACAGCAAGATCATAAGGCTCTATATAGTTTGCTTCCCCAGCTGCCTCCTGGCTTTCTAGGCTCATATGCCAGCCTAAGTTTTTCCTCTTGGCTCTAAAATCTACGTCATTCCACCAAATGCCTCCAAGCGTCAACTCCTCGACGTCAAGGTCAATACGATTAGGCATTGGAATTTCTGGCATATTCATATTATCAAGGGATGCGGTTCCTTCACTTTCCGAGTTAGATATCAAATCCATCCACTGATCAAAGTTGAGCTTATCTAGGCGAACCTGTGCTTGATGACCGGAAATCGGGCTGATTTTAAAACTACCTTTACCAAGAACCAGATTCGTGGCCTTAAGTACAGGGGTATCAGGGCGAATATCAATTTCGGTCTTGTACTTAAAGTTAGGTAATTGCAAACGTGCACTGATACTTTCTTGATTTCCTGACGCTTGCATGCGCGCTTTCCAAGCCTGATTGAGCTCTTTTTTGAGAGGGTAAGGATAATCGCTAGACACCATTTTTAAATCAGCATTAGTGTCAATCTGGTAAGAAAAACCGACATCATTGAGTTGAATCGCAATGCCCATTTGCCATGGAACATGACCATTAACTGGTTCTATCCAGCGCTTACCAAGATAAGAAGCTAAAGGTTTAAGCTCCCAGTCACCAACCACGTCGATATTAACATCGTATCCTTGGTCTGCATTTTCCCCTCTAAAGTCCAATGCAACTGGTTGTTCTAATAGACTTCCTGTTAGTCCAGCAGCACGAACGACGTCATTATCAAACTTAATGCGTCCTGACACCTTCTCTAAATTCATTTCTGGGGTTTTAATCGCAACTTTTGCATTCGTCAGATCAGCATGACCCCAAGCTCGTACCTCCTTTTCGGAATCAAAAGGCACATTGAGCTTAAAACTTGATTTCACTTCCCCTTTTACTTGAACCGTGGTCAATGCAGCGCCAACGGAATCAACCAGCGGTGATGACATCATATAATCTTTAACTGAGTTTCCCTGCCCGACTGCACTCGCTTCAATTTCTATATGTCCGCCGGACCCAAGCCTTGGTATTTGCCCTGTAATACGGGTTGCTTTTATATCGGTTAAGGTTGCGCCATGAGAATCGAGATAAAGCGAGTCGTTTTGAAAGAGTAGGTCGAGCTGCAAGTCAGTAATAGTTGGCCAAGCGGTATCAAAACTAAACTTGGCATTTTTAAGCCCAACCCACGCCTGAAATACACCATTATTATTGCTGTAGGGAAAGTCACCTAATTCGCCATACCAGAGTAGTTTGGAAGTCTTGACCTTACCTGCTTGAACACCGCTCGACAAGTAGTCAGTCAAGTCACGCCCTAAAGCTAACGCAGGTAAATAGCGCCAAGTTTCTCCAGCATTATAAAGGTCTGCTTCAGCATAAAATGATAAAAATGGACTTTGTTCTTTTGGAAAATCAAGGCGAAACTCTCCCAGAACTTGAAGATCAGGAGTCGCCACAGTGACTTTATCTGCCCACAACGACCAACCATTAGTATCGCTTTGCCATACAATATCTAGCTGACCTTGTTTAATGTTAAGCGGCGCCTGAAATACATCACCATAAGGTAAAACATCATCAATAAGGCTTACTTTGGACTTAGCTTGGTAACGATTACCTGATATGTCAGCTGAAAGGTGTTTAACGCCGGGCAATAGCTCCCATTGCTTCATTGAGCCATCATTAAGCTGCATCGAGTATTTAAGTGAATCAAAATCGGCTCCCTTCATTGATAGACGAATGTCTTCAAGAGAGCCGCCAAGATTTAATGTTTCTAATAGTTGCGATACTTGTTTGGAGTTTGGGAAAAGCTTGGCCAGAGGAGCGACAGCTTTTAGATCAAGCTGTGATACATTAAGAGACCAATCTTCAGCTTGCCAGCTAAATGCGGCATCAAGCTCAGGCCAAGGCTCATGATCGGTGCGTAGCTTGAAGGCGTGAGCATTGACTTGCCAACCTTGCTCACTTGGTTCTAACTCTAAAATTCCTGACTCAATCATCAATTCATGCTGTTGGCCTTCTTGCCAAATAAGTTCCGAAGGTTCTATTTCAACATAAGCACTGACTGGTTGGTTGTGTTCAAGATTCATCCAGCTATTGAGGCTTACTTGTCCCTTCTCAATACCCGTTTCGGTTTGTAGATACTGAGTTAGCCAAGGTGTAATCAGTACATTATCTACTGCTAAATAGAACTCACCACTAACCTCAGCTAAAGATCCATGATCAACAAAATTTGCTTTAACCTGTGCAGAGTTTAAATTGGTATCAGCGATACTAACTTCACCATCAGCGATGTGGTGTTGACCCTTGTTTTGCCAAAACAATTGACTGATATCGAGCTCTCGAACTGAGCCATCAACCCCTTGGATCCGAATTTCAGAGTCTTGCAAAAGAAAACTATCTAGCTGACGTAACAACAACTGATCAAGTTTTTCAATAACGCTTCGCTGCTCTGTTTTAGGCTGTAAAACCTTTGTACCACCGGATTGAGCCCATGTAACAGAACTCAGGTCTAGATTGAGTTTGTTCATGCTAAGATCAGCGATGACTGGCCTCATATCTAACAGTGATTGAACCAGATCAAACTCAACTTCAACCGTTTGAACTGAAAAGTGGATCCCACTTGATTCTGGGGTATTAGCTTGAACATTTTTCAGTGATATTGAAGGGTGGGTGTTACGCCAAAAACCACTGATTTGATCAATTTCAAAATCCAGCTCCGAACCTTGGTTGACCCAATGCTGAATTTCTCCCTTGAAATGGTTAAGTTGTGGTAGAGCTATCCTCAAGGTTGTGACAAACACAGCTAAAGTGACACAAAAGACAACCGCTAGCCACGAAAGTCCATGAAGAATAAATTGAGTCGTTAGTCTATTCACAAACAGCCTACATCATGACTACGTCAAATTGCTCTTGAACATATAAAGGTTCAGCTTGCACTTTAACCTGCTTTCCAATAAAAACCTCTAATTCTGCCAATGCGTGAGATTCTTCTCCTTGCAAGTTATCTGCCACTGCTGGAGATGCGTAAACAACAAATTTATCGGCCTCATATGCTCGATTCACTCTGGTGATCTCTCGCAAAATTTCATAGCACACAGTATCGACTGTCTTAACACTACCTCGACCTTCACAAGTAGGGCAGCTTGAACATAAAACATGTTCAATACTCTCTCGGGTTCGTTTACGAGTCATTTCAACCAAACCCAACTGAGTGAATCCATTAATATTCGTTTTTACTCTATCTTTATTTAGAGCAACTTCTAATGAAGTAAGTACTCGCTTACGGTGGTCTTCAGACATCATATCAATAAAATCGATAATGATAATGCCGCCTAGATTCCGTAACCTCAGCTGACGTGCTATTGCCTGAGTGGCTTCAATATTGGTATTAAATATCGTCTCTTCTAAGTTACGGCGACCAACAAAAGCTCCAGTATTAATATCAACTGTTGTCATTGCTTCTGTCTGATCTATGATGAGATAGCCGCCTGACTTTAACTCCACTTTGCGTTCTAGTGAACGCTGCACCTCGTTTTCGGTGTCATACATATCAAAGATTGGCTTATCACCATCATAGAGTTCAAGCTTATCGGTGAGCTCTGGTACGTACTCTGAAGTAAACTCTTGCAGGTTCTCAAATTCTAATCGCGAGTCGACTAATATTTTGGTCAGCTCTGTGCCCACGAAATCTCGTAAAATTCGTTGTGAAAGACCTAACTCACCATAAAGATTTGAACGGGTTTTATATTTAGTGCGACGTTCATTGACCTTAGACCAAAGGCGTTTCAAAAAAGCCGCATCTTGGGACAATTCTTTATCATCCGCTCCTTCTGCTGCGGTACGGATAATAAACCCGCCCTCCTCGTCACAATAATGACCTACTACTTTTTTAAGACGATTACGTTCTTCTTCACTTTCAATCCGTTGTGAGACACCAACATGACTCGCGCCAGGCATGAAGACGAGATAACGAGAGGGAAGCGTAATATCGGTAGTAAGACGAGCACCTTTAGTGCCAAGAGGATCTTTGACAACTTGAACAACTATGTCTTGGCCTTGGCGGACCAATTCCGAGATATCTCGAACTTGAAACTGCTGCTTTTCATTTTCAGCAACACATTCTGTGTGAGGGACAATATCGGATGCGTGAAGAAACGCGGCTTTATCGAGACCAATATCCACAAAAGCTGCTTGCATACCGGGTAAAACACGGCTCACTTTACCTTTATAAATATTGCCAACAATGCCTCGTTTTGCTTCACGTTCTACATGAATCTCTTGAAGGCTACCCCCTTCAATCATAGCGACTCGAGTCTCGCTTGGGGTGACGTTGATTAACAACTCTGCACTCATGAGTACACCTCAATATGTTAAAATTATAAGAATTTGTGCAAGAGCTGGTCAGTTTCGAATAATGGTAGGCCGACTACGGCATGATAACTACCTTCAATACGTGTTACAAAACGTCCTCCAATCCCCTGAATTCCATAAGCACCAGCTTTGTCACACGGTTCACCCGTTTGCCAATATTGTTCGATTTCTTCCTCTGACAGAGGCTTGAACCAAACATCGGTAGTTACAACTATCGTCTCTTGTTGCTCACTACTTACTATAGTCACGGCTGTCATCACTTGATGAGCGCGGTTAGACAATGACATAAGCATCTGCTTAGCCTGTTCCAGATTATTGGGCTTCTCCATTACCCTATTGTCACACACTACAATTGTGTCGGAGCCGATCACTACAGCATCACTTTCTATCTCTAACCCGGCTAAAGCCTTATCTTGAGACAGACGTTCAACATATTGTGTCGGTGTTTCATCTAAACTCTGAGACTCCTCTACATCAGTTCGGATAACACCAAATTGATAGCCTAGCTGAGACAATAACTCTTTGCGCCTCGGTGAGCCCGAAGCCAATATTAATTTCTGTTCCATTTTTTACCTCACATGCCAATGTCTTCTGATCCTTCGCATCAATAAAAACAGCCATGGCCAAAGAATGGCGTTGATAAGACCACTCCAAAGTAATAATGGATTAAATGCCACCTCCTGAACCAAGTATTCACCAGAGAAGATAAGCACATCTAACATCATAGAAAGCAAACCAACCAGTATGGCTTGCTGCCAAAGTGCCATATTCCTCAATACTAAGAAGTTCAGTGCGACTAGGTAAACAACGATGGACATCATCATGCCACGTATACCAAGAGTAGAGCCGAGCAAAAGGTCCCAGAGAAGCCCTAGAACCAGAGCGGTACCAACGTTCACTCTATGGGGCAAAGCCAGTACCCAATAGCAAGTAACCAAGAGTAGCCAAGAAGGGCGCAATAGGTCAAAAACACCTGGCCATGGAATGGTTTGCAGGGTTAAAGCAATTAAAAATGAAAAGGCAATGACCATCTTACCTTTTAAGACACTATTCGCCACCAGCGGTTACCTCTTGCGTGTTTTGCGGCAATGCCTGTTGAATTTTATGCTGTCGAGAATCGTTTGGCCAAACAAGGAGTAAGTAACGCAGACGTTCAAAATCAACCACAGGTTCTGCCTCAATTGCCGCAAATTCTCGTGCTGTATCGCGCATCACATTAGCCACATGGGCAACAGGGTAGCCTTCTGGATAAACCCCACCAAGACCAGATGTAACCAGCAGGTCCCCTTCCTCAATATCTAAGCTAATAGGGATATGATCCAAATTAATCCTATCTATCGAGCCCTTACCCGAGGCAATAACACGAATATCGTTTCGAATAACTTGGACAGGAATGGCACTTTGGCTATCAGTCAGAAGAAGCACTCGGCTATTATGCGCTGAGACAAAAGTCACTTGCCCGACAATCCCTTTCTCGTTGGCTACGGGCTGTCCGACGTAGACACCATCTATCTGACCTTTATCAATCACAACTTGCTGGCGATAAGGAGAAGTATCTACCGCCATCACCTCAGTCACCACCTTACGCTCATCACGTACAAATGAAGAACCTAACAGCTTACGCAAACGTTGGTTTTCTTCTCGGTACTGATCAAGCAGTAACATGTCATTCTTAAGACGAAGAATTTCACGTTTAAGTTTGTAATTGCTTTCCATAAAGTCTTGGCGAATATTAAATCGCTCATACGCATCATCAAATATAACGCGAGGGACATCTGCCAAGTATTGAATGGGTGCCACCATACTATTGAGAAGATAGCGTATTTCAGCAAAAGCACCTAAACGACTGTCAGCCAGCATAAGGCTGGCTGACATAATGACCGCAAAAAACAACCGTAACTGAAGTGAAGGTCCTCTGCCAAAAATCGGCTTCATTGAATATGAGTTCCTTTTTTCACTCAAATAGGCCTGAGGTTAATTCAGGCCTATTTGATTATTCTTCACTGAAAAGATCGCCGCCATGCATATCGATCATTTCTAACGCTTTACCACCACCTCGTGCAACACAGGTTAATGGGTCTTCAGCGATAACAACTGGGATGCCTGTTTCTTCAGTCAGAAGACGGTCAAGGTCTTTTAATAAGGCACCGCCACCAGTTAGAACCATACCATTCTCTGAAATATCAGACGCAAGTTCAGGTGGACATTGCTCTAGCGCAACCATAACGGCGGAAACAATACCAGTGAGAGGTTCTTGCAGGGCTTCAAGGATTTCATTGGAATTTAAGCTAAAGCTTCGTGGCACACCTTCGGCTAGGTTACGGCCACGCACTTCGATTTCTTCGACTTCATCACCCGGGTAAGCGGAGCCAATTTCGTGCTTGATTTTTTCTGCTGTCGCTTCACCAATTAAGCTGCCGTAGTTACGACGCACATAGTTAATGATGGCTTCATCAAATCGGTCTCCGCCAATTCGTACAGACGAAGAATACACCACGCCGTTTAACGAAATGACCGCAACTTCTGTGGTCCCGCCGCCAATATCAACCACCATGGACCCTGTAGGTTCTGAAACACGAAGACCTGCACCAATTGCAGCCGCCATAGGCTCATCAATCAGATAAACCTCACGGGCTCCAGCGCCAAGTGCCGATTCGCGAATTGCTCGGCGTTCAACCTGAGTAGAACCACAAGGCACACACACCAACACTCTCGGGCTTGGCTTTAGTACACTGTTGTCATGAACTTGTTTAATAAAGTGCTGCAGCATTTTTTCGGTGACATAAAAGTCTGCTATCACGCCATCTTTCATTGGACGAATGGCAGAAATGTTACCTGGAGTACGGCCAAGCATTTGTTTCGCTCCGTGCCCCACAGCAGCAACACTTTTACCTGCTCTGTTACGGTCTTGACGGATAGCGACGACTGAAGGCTCGTCAAGAACAATACCTTGTCCTTTGACGTAAATAAGAGTGTTGGCAGTACCTAAATCGATAGATAGGTCATTAGAAAATATGCCACGAAGTTTTTTGAACATATTCTTCGCTCGTCCTGAAAGAATTAGAAGATAGAAATTTGCACTAAATGTACCAATGCCTAGCCGTATCAGCAAGGTGTAGAGCTATAAACATGGGGTGAAATCCGTTATTTCTAACAGATTCCTAACCAAAGTCGAAAAATCACGCAATGAATAAAGCGTATTTATCGAGTGTGACGTTTTTTTGAACATTGAGAAAAACGCTAGTCTTGTTCATTCCACCAAATGACTCGATCGCTTCCTCGGTAAATACCAAACTGAACCTGTCCAGAAACCGAGTTATTATCATCGAAACTGCCATCGTTATCGACATCCTCTCTAAGCCATGGCACTCCCCTAAGCTGCATATCAAAAGACGAGGTAATCGTCCCCGTATTTCCAGAACCAGGCGCACTAAATTCAAGCCAAGACTCGCCGCTGCTAGCTGTAGCTGATGTCAGGGAGGCGTCAACCTCAGGCGGAATCGGGCTACCGCTGGTGACAACTGTGTAATCACTTGAACTAAAATCAAAGTTGGTGACGCTACCAAAGTTTGTACAAGCATCTGCCGTATTAGTGACGAACTGGTTACTATTGTAATACTGCAATTCGAGTCTTTGCCTTAGCGCAGAAAGCTCAGAGCCATAGGTATCATTAATGAGTAAACGCCCCCAGTAAAGCTGCATTGCATTATCGCTGTTAAAGCTAATACCTAAGCAATCGCTAGTGGAATTCGAATCGGCTGTTTTATAACAAACACCATCTTGATCGGTGATATCGCTCGCACCCAAAGTGAGCTGAAGATTTGCTGAGAAAGAGTTTATAGGGCTCACACCTTTGGCGTAGGTGATCTGTTCGTTATTTAGTTGCACTATAGAGGCGTTACCGGGGTCTGTAAACCTATCAACACTTGCTGCATCTTCATCATAACTAATCGATTCACTGGTATTAGTATCACTGTATGAACGCGTTGGCCAACTACTGTCATAACGCCAAAAGTCACCAAACTGATAGTTTGTGACATCAGCACCATTGGTAGCCTTCGGGTTTAGCGCTAAACGGGGGGCAAGGAGATAGCCAAAAGGCTGGCCAATATAGCTAAAGCTGTTGTTGCAAGTCGCTTGCAGCGTAGGTGATTGAAAAATAGACGCTGCAAAGTAGGCGGGAATAAAACGCAGATACACACTTTTAGCGGGTGCAATGGTTTTTGCGTTGCTGCCATTAAATGTTGCTGGAGGAGTAATGGTAAAATCAAATACTCCCACTTCTGACAAAGACTGGGGAACGATATTGGTGCTGCCAGCCACAGCAGAATGATCATAGCTTACGGTGCTTATTGTGCCCTCTTGAGAAGTTGCAGTATCAGGCGATGCCAATTTATGAGCAACATCGATACCGCTATGTGTGTAGTTGGGCGTTGGCTGATTAGTTTGACCTAGCGCTGTAACTTCTAGGTTAAAGCTCGCACCTGCTTTAGTAAACCAATTACAAAACGCATCGATACTGGTGCACTCTTCTTCAACTCCAGCAGAGTTCTTTGCTACTACAGCAAGAGAAGCAGGAAAACTCACAAAGTTACTGGCCCCAGTTAACTCCAAACCACTTTCATCCCCAGTACCAGTAAATTTAGCATTCAGTTGTAACTGCCCAGCATCGTCATAATTAAGATTAAACTTTGTTTGACCATTGCTATCAAAGGCCAAGTCAAAATTACCCGCTCCTGACTCACTGGTATTGAGTGCATCATATGTTCCAGTTGGATCAATTGACACTTTAGGATCACCAATTATATCAGGCGCTGTGGGGTTTAAATGCTGACTCCAGAGGGCCACACTTTTAGTCACATTGCCAAAACCCACATCACACTTAGTATTACTATCACCCTGCTTAACTGCGCTTATCGTCACCTCTACGGCTTCAGCGGCATATTTATCGGGTACATCAATTTCAAAACCACTGTCAGAAAAGACTAGGTCGCAATTTGATGCGCTCCAGCCTCCACTGCCTATTTGGCATAAATTTGTAGAAAATGGTCGAGCAGGTGGATTAGAACCCATAACATCCAAAGTTATTGTGCCAGGTTGATATTTTCTAATGTAAAAGGTCCCTGAACCACCAGTAAAACTCTGCGAACTTCCACCTTCCCAACCACCACCACCAGAGACACTCGATGGGTCTAGAGAAACAGTAACCGTATCAGTAAATAACTCACTACAAGTAGCGTTTTTGCAAGCCTGAATCGTGACTTCAGAACGATTACAAGTTATTCCTTGTCCCGTATGGGTGATACGAAAGTGATCGATTTGCTCATCGATAGGTCGCGATCGAAGCGCACACACTTCAAAATTATCTATTTCATGAATATTGGTCACACTACCAGTAGAACCTGTTACTGATAGTAGAAAGTCAGCCGGTACCGCTGCCTGATTGTACTGACTAGCTAAAACATTGACTGGACCAACGATAGACTGCCAACTCCCACTGCCTATTTTACGTGAAATCTCAACCTGAGATTGATTACTGACCTGTGAGTCAACAACAATGCGATAGCGGTGAATTGAACCCGAGTTATTGTTATCAACGGTAGGAGATAAGCAATTACCGTTAGTATTAGTCTGACCATTATTACATGCACCAGCTAAATATCGATAACCTGTTTCATCAACTCCGGATCCTCGAATAGCAACAGATTGCCGCCTGCGTCCAGGGGTAGAGCCTTGCCCGCCCTCTCTGGAAAAGTTACCATATTCATCGATGCCAACCCCAAGCCAACCACCAGCAAATCCAGGCTCATTAGGCTTAAAACCATAGCCAAGAGGGCCGCCAAAAGCACCAGCTCTGGGGGTAATAAGAGCATCAGACAGAACGATAGCAATACCGTCAGCTCCATTACCTCCATAAGCAAAATGATCAAACTCAATCTCAACTAAATTATCTGCAGCAGGAAAGAGACGCTGATAGGTGGAGGAAGTTGATTGGTCTTGAACGGCTTGAGTAAACCTCAGCCTATTACTTACTACTTGAGGCTGAAAACTTCCTTTACTGGTTGAGGTAACCCATAAATCAGACAATGACCCCGCATTGAAATCATCACTAAAGCATTGTGGTGATGGATTAGAACCACCATCGCACATATCCAATAAATCAGCATTGGTAATCGCATCAGGATCTATAATGACGTCACTATTACCTCCGATTGTCAGCGCCCCTCCTGCACCAATCGCTCCTGTTATATCAGCATTACCAGCTACATTGACTGAACCTGCAACATAAATGATACCATTGACGTTGTTCTGCCCAGTGATCGAAAGACTACCGGCAACATAAATAAATAGGTCTTCTGGATTACCACCTACGTTAATATCAGCATTTGACAGTTTAAGAGTATCAAAATAGAAACGTGCAGTAGTGCCTGTACTATTGAGTATGGTGCCATTTTTTAGATCACCATCATTAAAGTTCCAGTCTCCAGCAGGAAAATCTACCGTAACGCCTTGCCCATTAACCTCACATCTTCCGTTCCTACACTCTAAATCCCCTCGCTTAGCACCAATAACATCTGTAGATGGGCGAACAATACCATTAGGGCTTTGATTGCCCGATGGAGGATCGGTAAAAATATCAGTACATAGGGGTGCTGCATACACAAAGGTAGAGCAAAGCAAACTCAGTAAAAAGCAGCCAATAGAAGATAACTGTCTCATTGCTTAAGCCCTACTTGAATTACTCTTTGTAATTGCCAATCGCCCACACTACAGGTCCCTGTAGATGTAATCTGGAAAATATTACGGCTATCATCAAGTTGACCAACATTGACGCAGCTAACGCTTGCCGAGCATTGAAAAAAACCAGTGCCTTGCAGGGTTATCGCTTGGACGGAAAGAGATTGGCAGCTGCCGCTAGATGGGGTTTGATAGAAACGGCTAAGCTCGATTTGAGCAGCAGAGCGCGCTGCCAGTTCAGCCCTTGTTCCGATTACAGAAGCAATAAACTGATCGCTGCTGCGCTCTTGGTTTCGGTTAGCCACTGCGGCGACAAAGCCAACCACGACCACAATAATAAACACCACCAGCAGCAGGCCACTGCCAGTTTGTTTATGGCGTATTGTAGATAAGCGCATCATGATCAAATCTTACCTGTTCTCCGTTGTCCTCAAATATCAGCTCCATTTTCACCAAACCATTGCGTTGCAACTGTGGTTGCTCGACGAAAAAGTTAACAGCGCTTAGGTTACCTGCGACTCGAACTCCGGTATTGAGGGACGCTGGCGTCAGCGACGCTCTATTTAAAGAATAGCCGGAATAGCGCAATAACTCATTACCCACTAGGCAAAATGCCACTGGATCTCGATAGAAATAAAGGCGATCAGCGGGGCTAAGCGTTTCAAATCCACTTGCTTGGGTCAAAGTCACATCCACCATACTTGTCATTGCCCCACTAACAGCAAAATCAACCGCTGTCAGAACTTGGGCTGTTTGGCCAGTTGCTACCACATCGGTTCTAAGCTCAGTGGCATCGGTTGGGTAGACCACAACTCGCTCATTAGCTGGGATATTCTTTTCAATCGGCAGCACTCGAATCGTGTTGGAAGCAGCCGAAGTAGAAGGGAGATCAAGATAAATCGCACTATTGGTAATGGGTAAGATTTCAATGCACTCATTGTTAACAATCACGCTGTTGGGTACGGCTTCTCGTATTTCTCTGCGTAATCTTTCGGTGACAAAGCGCCCTTGCTGCACCAAAGCTTCACGACTGGCTGAATCTGAATAAAGCACTAAAGACTGGCGGATCACCTCGCCAATAAATAGACCGACAATGCCGAGCAAGGTAATAGAGACCACCATTTCAATTAGGGTAAAACCACGCACGCGCTCTAGTTGCATTAATAGTTACCTCTGATCACCGCAAACGGATACTGATTTCCCTGACGATCGGTCACTGTCACTTCGATTCGTTTGTAATGGGTGATGCTGGTCGATGGTGTGCCTTGCATCAGCCCGCCATTAAAATCCTCATAATAAACCCTAATCGCTATGTTATAACCTTGATAGCCTTCACTGAGGGTATCTCCCAACACATCACGCGCACTACCATTAAAACCATTAAAATCATCAACGTCATTGTAAAGGGTATTGTTACTCTCTCCAGAGCCGGTTTCTGGACCTAAAGCGGTTGGTGCGGTGCAAATCGCCCCTGACACGCCGGACAAAATGCATTCAGGTAAGCCCCCATTTAGGCCTGAGTTGTGATCAAAATTTCTGCCCAGCACTTCATCTATAACAGCACGTCCAAGCTCAGCCGCCTTAACAGCCGCAATTTGATCGGCGCTTTGTTTACCTCTTGGAAACAGGGCAGTAGAAACTCCGCCAACGGCTATCGCCAAAATGGTGATGACAATGATCATTTCAACCAATGTAAAACCACGTACCTTAGCAGCTTGATGCATTGGCGTAGATCCCCCCTTGTGCATTGATACAGATATAGCGTTGCGTACCAGATTGGCCAGTTAGCGTTACGGTGCAGTCGGGGGTGCATTGCTCTGGGCGTCCTAAAGTATCAAAATCAATAAAATTGACATTACCATCGGCATCAAGGCTAAGCTGAACATTGGCTTGTTGGCCATTAACATAACTGCTGTCACTGGTGTCTGTGGGAAGGGCAGTGCTGCATGAGCCTGCTGATGCCGCTGGCGAGACTTGCATCACTTGGTTATTGCTTATCAACCAGCGGCCGCAAAAGCCACTACGATTCATAGAACGAAGCTGAGTTAAACGTAAAGAGGAAAGTACTTCTTGTTCGATAAGCCGGGCATCAAAGCTGCTTTTGCCAAGAAAGCGACTCGAAGCGTACGCAGAAACGATTCCAAGTAGGATAACAATGGTGATAAGTTCAACGAGAGTAAAGCCTTGGTTTTGCTTACTAGGCATATCAACCTTTCATAGGTGATGGGCGTGGTTTAAGTATAGATAGTAAATGGTATTTCAGGCACTAAGACTGTCTTAATGTAAAAGCCTAGCACCTTAAATTTTAATAATAAAAAGGCCAGCATTGCTGGCCTAAATAAACAGGTTAGCAGCCAGTACTAATAACCTGTGAAGTCGCTATAGCAGTTGCAGTCGCTTGAGTGTACAAAACACCGCAGTTTGTAGTTGGTCCAGATGAAGCGCGATAAATAATTTGGGTGGCACCGCTTGTAGCCCCTACCCAATCAGGGTTTGTACTAGAAGTACCTTGAATTGCGTTTCCTATCCCAGCCGATGTAGCTGCAGGGTAGCCATAAACTATACTGATAGTTGTAGTTGCATCTGAAACAGTAGAGGATGCAAGTTTATCTTTTCCATCAATTGCGGCCTTACCATAGATAACGCCAGCCGCACCATCAATAGCCCCTTTAAGCCCCTGCAAAGCAGCACCACGCGCATCACCTTGAAGGTTAAGAAAACGAGGCGCCGCTGTTACGGCTAAGATACCTAAAATTACAATCACCACAACCAGTTCAATAAGGGTGAATCCAGCTTGTTTTTTCATCATCTTACATCTCTCTTTTCACTTTGACCCGCTATTGCAAGGTGACAATAACGCGGCCCGTTTTAATCTCATACACAAACTGATTGTCAACACCGCCGACTTTTTGAATATAAGTACAACGTTCATTACTCTCCGCTTGCGCCGAATATTTAATATTGTCGCTACCACTGGCTGTTGTTGCGGCCTCTACACCCGGTGGGTTTTGCAGTAAATTTTCCATCAGCTCGACACAAATATCATCGGTTAAAGCTGCTGGGAAACTGGTATCACCGGTTTTTTTTACTGCCCATGGGTAGCCATCACGAAACCCTGTGTCTGAGTTGCTGGAGTTTTTTGCCCTAGTAAGCCAAAACTCCACACCGTCATAATTAACACTATTGTAGGTTTCTGTATCCACTGTTACTGAAGGGCGAGATTCCGCTTCCCACTGCGCGCGTGCAGACAAGACTCCGGTCGCATAGCCTCCCGCTACACCTTCTACGCTGGCTTTCTTAGCGCTGTCTGTCACATCTAAAAAGCGTGGCAAAGCTGCCACTGCTAATAAACCGACAATCACAATCACCACTACAAGCTCAACTAAAGAGAAACCTGACTGCTTACCTTGCATAATTATCAACTCGCCATCTAGCGGCGCGAATTATACTTAATACGCCAATTATAACCAAGACAAATATTAGACTTTTTATTCTAGCCATTATTAATACCAATGCTGAACTTACCTTCTACTAACTGAACTCGAATTTGCCTATCCTTTGAAAATACATACTCACAGTCATAGTGACCTGCGATGGTGCGCTCTATCACCTGATTTGGCGCTTCATCAAGCACCCTTTGTTCTGGATACAAGAGTTCAAACCAAGCCTGGCAACTTGCCTTCCTCTGATCACCTAAGGGCAGCAACCATCCACTGGATGAAAAGATAATTTGCTGTCCTTCGATTTCTAATTGCTCTGGCTGTCCTTTTAATACCCACTGCTGTTTATAAAACCCCGCTCTATCGAGCATTCTTTTACTCGCCAATAAAAATGCCGTTTCATCCATGTCTTTTTGCAGCTTTTCCACCGCCGTCAGCAAACTTACCAGTAACACGCAAATCACAACCAGCCAGAGGACCAGTCGCGACCTATCTGGGCTTATCACCATATCAGCCTTGGATAGCATCTAGCATTCCCCACATAGGGAGGAATATTCCAAGTGCCAAGATGAGCACCATGGCCGCCACTACTACTAATAATATAGGCTCTATTCGCGCGGTTAGCGTTTTAAGATCGTAATCAACTTCCCTATCATAAAAATCTGCCGCTTCAAGTAACAACTCATCAATACGACCGGTTTCTTCGCCCACAGACAACATTTGTAGCACGAGTGGAGTAAATACTTTACTGTTGTTGGCTGTGGATGAAATGGTTCCACCCGCTTCAATTGATGATTTCATCTCAAGTAAACGATTTTCTAGAAACTTGTTTTCTAAGGCTTCTGCCGAAAGTGCTAAGGATTGATTCAGCGGAACACCGGCTTTAAGCATCAAGGCAAAGGTGCGAGAAAAGCGAGATAACTGGGCTCGGTTAACTAAATCTCCAATAATCGGCATACGCAAACGAAACTTATCCCACTTTTCCTGCCCACGGGCAGTGCGCTGCCAAGTCTTAAAGGCAAACAAGCCCCCGAGCAGAAGCGCTAAAAGCAGCCCCCAGTAATTCACAAAGAAATCTGAGGTAGTAATAATGATCCTAGTGGGGAGAGGCAGATCAACCCCAAAACGAGAGAACATACTCGCAAACTGAGGAATAACCTTCACATTAAGCACAAATAAGGCAACAAGAATAAAACTGATCACAAAAGTTGGGTAACGCATTGCGGTTTTTATCCGCTTGCGAGTTTCCACTTCCTGTTCATAATAATTTGCTAATTGCAGTAGGGCTTGGTCCAAACGACCTGTGTTTTCACCCACGTTGATTAAGGATACAAACAGAGGGCTAAACACTTTGGAATGCATTTGCATTGATGCCGATAGACCTCGACCATTGGTAAGCTCATGGGATACGTCTTCCAACGCTTCTTTGAGCTGCTTATTAGCGCTATTTTGTGTTAGCCCTTTCATAGAGCGCAGCAATGGCACACCAGCTTTGGTCAAGCTATACAATTGACGACAAAATATCACTAGTACTTCTAGTGGAACCGAAGGGGTAAATAGGGCTTTGAGATCGAAATTTAATGCACTGCCACCACCACCGCCAACTGCGATGGTGGTCGGTATCACACCTTTATTGATCAAAGATTCTGCCGCAGCTTCTTCCGTAGCTGCATCAATTTGCCCAGCGGCGGCTGAGCCATCTAAATTTCGTCCCTCGTAGCGAAAAATTGGCATCCGTGTACCCTACAGATAAATGGCATCAACAGAGCCTGACGCATCGCCTTCGCCAAGCGTCATGACTTCATCTAAACTCACCACGCCTTGCAAAGCCAGTTCCATCGCCGACGCTAAAAGGGGTTTGTAACTTTCAGCTTGGCGAGCAACAGCAGCAAAGCCCACCGCGTCTCCTGCTCTTAACATATCCATCATTTCATGCTCCAATTCGAGCATTTCAAACACACCTATCCTGCCTTGATAGCCAGTTAGGTTGCAATTTTGACAGCCTCGCCCTTTGACAAATGGTGCTTGTTCTTGATTAGGAAAACGCTGTGCTAGCCATTGTTTCTTCGCCTCTTCTAATTTGTCATCGGTTTTACAATCTGGACACACCTTACGCACCAACCGCTGGGCAACCACAGCTCGCACAGCACTGGCAACAAGATAGCCTGGTGCTCCCATATCCATCATACGTAGCGCACTATCGACTGCATCATTGGTGTGCAAAGTACTTAACACTAAATGCCCTGTCAGTGCGGCGCGCAATCCAATTTCAACCGTTTCTTGGTCACGCATCTCCCCAACTAGAATAATATCTGGGTCTTGGCGCAAAAAACTGCGCAAGATGGTAGCAAAGTCGAGATCAATTTTTGGATTGACCTGAACCTGATTAACCCGCGACAAGCGATATTCGACAGGGTCTTCCACGGTAATGATTTTTTTACCCGGCTGGTTAAGCTCTGTCAGCGCGCCATAAAGCGTGGTGGTTTTACCCGACCCCGTCGGTCCTGTCACTAGAATCATGCCATGTGGCCGCTTAAGTTGGCGTCTTAAACGAACCAGTAGATGCTCAGGTAAACCGGATTCTTCAAGCTTGCGCACCCCAGCAGACTGGTTGAGTAAACGCATCACAACTGATTCACCGTGTTGTACTGGCATGGTCGACATACGAATATCCACCGATTGCCCTTTCGAGCGAATATTAAAACGCCCGTCTTGCGGCAAGCGCTTTTCTGAAATATCTAGATTAGCCATCAATTTGAGTCTTAACACAAGTGCAGGTGCGACATTCACCTCGTTAAGTAGCGTCTCATGTAATACGCCATCAATCCGTTGGCGCAAACGCAGCACATCCGCATCTGGCTCAATATGAATATCAGAAGCTCCGACTTGAATTGCATCTTCAAATAACGAGTTGATAAGTTTGACTACGGTTACTTCATCACTGTCTTCGTCTTCAATATTGAAGTCAAATGAGTCAGTAACCTGATGCTCAGCCTGCAATTGTTCGGCAAAAGACGCAATTTCTTTGGTGCGCCTGTAATAGCGATCAAAACCATCAACCAACTGTTTTTCAGGTGTAATGACAAATTCTACTGTGTATTGCGACAGTTGATCGAGTAACGCTTCTTGAGCCGATAAATCCGCAGGATCACTCATAGCAATTCTGAGTGTATTGTCTTGACGACCAATCACCATAGCGCGCAGTCGACGTGCATGAACCTCAGGCAAGATCTGCACTGCATCAACATCGACATGCGCTCTGGCTAAATCAATCAAAGGAATATCTAACTGCCGAGATAAAAAGTTGAGCATATCGCTCTCAGTCAAAAAGCCCAGATCAATCAGTGTGTCACCTAATTTTCTACCTGAGCTCTTTTGCGCGGCTAGCGCTTCTTCTACCTGAGGCTCTGTAATAATGCCTTCTTCGACCAATAAGTCGCCTAGGCGCTTTCTTAGTTTAATCTGCATCAGGTTGCTCCTCTAAGCGACGGATAAGAGCCAAGCGATCACGAATAAACTGTTGAGATTGACTCGATAAACCAAGCTTATTTAGCGCTTGCTGATAAGCTTGTTCAGCGCCGGGTAAATCCAATGCTCTTTCTTGCTGAATGCCAAGGCCCAGCCACCAGCGACCTGAGTCTGGCTCCATAGACACCAAACTCTGATAACTATTAAGGGCAATCTCGTCATGATTCGCCTTCTGTGCCAACGCGGCTCGTAATGAGATATAGTCAACCGATGCCTGTTCTGGAACATGTACAAGCGCTGTTAAAGCTGCATCATTTTGCTTTTCTTTTATTAGCAATTTGGCAAGTGATAACCGAAGAACCGCCGATTCTTTATCAATTTGAATGCCTTTATTTAGTATTTCGACTGCCTTTCTGACATCCCCTTTACCGTAATACAAGGCTGACAGTTTCTTGCGAACTTCAATATTATTGGGCTCATAACGAAGAGATAGCTGGTACTCGTCTAAAGCCTGATCAAGATTATTATTTTCTAACGCTTTACTCGCTCTCTGTTGGGCTTTTTCCGACAACTGTGCTGGTGATAACTCAACTTGATGGATCACCATCTCACCGGCTGGCGCGCCAGTGAGATGAGCATGTTTATCAGCCTGATAGACCTGACTTTTCCTAGTCTGTGCGGTAACGAAAGGTGCAGCATTGGGGCTTGAAATGACGCGTTTTTTCTCAGAAGCTTTACTGGAAGATTCGGCCAAGTAAATGGTATCGGTACTCACCGAAGGTTTGGATGTTGGAGATAACACCTTTGCAGGCAATGGCGTTATGGTATCAGAAGCTGGGGCTTGCTCGGCTTCCAACGGGGACTGAACAGAGAGAGTCCAGCCACCCACGGCAAGACTCAAGGTAAAACTACCTATAATCCACGGAAAAACTCTGCGCTGTTTAATGGGTTGGATACGCGCTTTGACAACAGGTTCAGCCTGCCGCGAGCGACTCTTTGCCAATTCGGAAAGAGCGTTATTAATCGCACTCATGATACACTCCAACCCCATATCAACGGGCTTTTAAATTTCGGTTTACAGCTATCATAGGTATCATGAATGGCACTAAACAAATGTCGATTTTGCACCATTTCGCTTCCTTGGCTGCATGCTAGCACTAGGCACTTGTGACAAATTTGATTGATTAACCTTGGTATTCCTCGACTTGCCTTCCAAATTGCTTTTTTGTGACCAAGGGTGAACAACTCTGTATCTGCTCCAGACTTTTCCAATCTGTTATCAATATAAGCCACTACTTCTGAGAGTGTTAATCCTCGCAGTTGGGCACTAAAAGTGATTCTCTGTCTAAATTGACGCAGGTGATGTTGCTCCAAACGAGTATCTAACTCAGGTTGACCAAGCAAAACAATTTGTAATAATTTGCTGTGCTCTGTTTCTAAGTTCCCGAATAAACGCAACACTTCCAATGCCTCATCACTCAATGCCTGAGCTTCATCAACAAATAAAACGACTTGCTCTCCCAAACGGGCTAGCTCTATAAGTTTAGCTTGAATGTCTCCAACAATGGTGGTGGAGTCAGAAGGTGTCACATCCAGTTCAGCTGCTATAGCTCGGCGTAGCTCATCCCCATTAAGAGCAGGATTCGGCAAATAAACCAGTTGCACCTCTTGATCCAATTGGTTAACGAGAATGCGGCACACCATTGTTTTTCCAGTCCCCACTTCTCCTGTTACTTTGATTAAACCTTCTCCCATCTGAATCGCAGAATGTACTGTCTGAATAGCCTCATAGTGAGGCTCCAAACCTAAAAAAAGCTCTGTATTTGGAGTTAAGTGAAAGGGAAATTGGGTTAAACCAAATCGTTCAAGGTACATAGGCAGTTATTGCTCATCTGGGAACCATTCTTCAAGCAGATCTCGCGAGCGTTCCAACTCCTTCTGCCAAGTATTCACACCCACTATGGTCGGCTTAAGCAAAATAACTAGCTCAGTTTTCTCTGTAATTTGAGTTGTATTGCGAAATAAATGACCAAGCCCTGGTATATCGCCCAAAAAAGGCACTTTTGATGTTTGATCAAAAGTATTGGATTTCATCAAACCACCAATGATAACAACGTCACCATCTCTAGCTCGAATCACCGAATCTGATTCGCGAATAGAGCTTGTCGCAACAGGTAGTGTCACCTTGTCCGTACCATTGGTTATATCTTTAGTTTCTTCCTTTACATCAATGACCGCAGGGTGAACATGAAGCAAAACACTGCCATCATTGTCGATTTGCGGCGTTACATCTAAGGAAATACCTGAGAAGAAAGGCGTTAGCTCTATATCCGTGGTTGTGTCAGAGGCCGTGGTGCCACTGCTAGTATTGCTAGAAAAGTCAGTAACATAATAACTGTCATTGCCAACTTTAATGACAGCTTTTTGATTATTCGATGCAGTGACTCTTGGGCTCGAAAGCACATTGAGATCACCTTGTGTAGACATAAAGCTAATCACTGCATCAAAGCTGCCACTTGATATCACCAAATTACCAGGTCCGCCCAGCAAAGCACCGATCGAGTCTAATCCAGGCAGTGCTGGCACAGGAGTTGTTGGGCTGCCTTGACCCAAAGTGTAATTTGTCCCATTGGAGGTAAAGGCTTTTGACCAATCTATGCCCTGCTGATAGCCATCACTTAATGTTACTTCTAATATTTTCGCCTCCAGAATCACTTGGCGGTGTAATCTTTGCTGCGACATACCAATAAAGTTCTGCACTTCACGTATTTGATCTGGAAAAGCTCGAACGGTAATAATTCCAGCTTGCGGTGTAATCACCACACTCTGCCCTTGCCCCGAACCAATTAACTGACTCACCGCCTGTTCTAGCTGTGGCCAAAAATCACTTTCACTGGTGGTTTCAATTTCCGTTCCTCCTTTCGCTGAACTTGTTGTAGAGGAAGTGGAGGAAGTATCTGAACTGCTGCTTGATGACGACGTCGAAGAGCTCGTGTTAGTGATGGTTCCAGTCGTAATGAAGGTATTGGATCGACCATTTCGTTTAAACTGTAAGTAGTCAACAGGGATAGTAACGGTTCTAAGTCCAGCAGGGTATATTTGGATAACCTTACCAGTTTTCTCTACTTGGTAACCATACAGGTCTCGCACCACAGATAAAACCTCATCGAGCGACACATCAAGTAAGTTAACTGTGATGGCTCCAGATACATCAGGGTGCAAAGCGACACTGTACTCGGTGCCTTTTACCAAACTAGTGAAAAAAGCTTTCGCTTCTACCTCATTGGCTTGAATTCTAAAACGTTTCACCGTTTTAGATTCAATTAAACCCGCGTGATCAAGCTCCGGCATTAAATCCGCTTCAACAGAAGGAGGCAGTTGCTCTAACCCGCCAAAGCCACCAATCGCCTCGTCGAGTTCATTTTTTATTTCAACGGGGTCACGGTGCCCCATCGAGCAACCAGCTAGTAACGTAACAACAACTGTTATAACGAGTTTACGCATACAATCTAAAATACCTTAATGTTTAATATCCTGAGTAAAAATCTCGAGCTTCCATTGTTTCCCTCCACGCGAAAGCGTCACTAACTGAGCATCAATCTGACTAACGTTAAAGCCATTTACCATTTCGCCTACCACCACCACCTTGTCGCTCAGCACTGCTTGGCATTTCCCTGCACTTAAACAGACTATACTTTGCAGTTTAGGTAATGGCTGCTGAACCTTCTTACTATTAGACTCGACTGAATCAGTTTTTTTCCAGCCAAGCGGTGCTGTAGGGTCTTGCGAAGCAACTCCCAACAATGAGTAGACCAGCAATATAGCGCCCAAAACTCTAACCACCAATAAACTCCTGCCTTGTCCCCAAAGTGTATACCTCGATAGTCACACGCGCGTTTGGATAATCATCTACTGCGTAATCAAAACTATT
This sequence comes from Vibrio sp., assembly GCF_038138445.1. GTDB lineage: Bacteria > Pseudomonadota > Gammaproteobacteria > Enterobacterales > Vibrionaceae > Vibrio. The sequence goes on along the minus strand of NZ_JAYQDQ010000016.1, from coordinate 30,900 downwards.
CCAGTAGTAATTGACTGGCATAGATTCCAAAGTGTTTAAATAAGTCAAAATTGAAAAATAGCCACCGGTTAACTCTATTCTCACAGGATGCACGAAATACCCTGTCTGGCTTTGATTATCAGCCCCCAAAATCGGCTGGGGTTGCAAGGACTCTAACAGTACAAGCTTTAGTCCTTGTGTTTCAGCCAATACCTTCTCTAGTAACTGAGCCATTTCACTAGGTGAAATAAAGTCTTCCATAATCAAAGCTAGCTGCTTGGACAACCTTTGGCTCTCAGTGAGAAGTTTTTTGTATTCCTTGTTCAAGTTTTCATTCGGATCTTTCTTTAGCTTAGCAGTAACTATCAATATATCTGCTTCAAGCCTTTGAAGATTTTGTGAGGTCAGTGTAACTTGGCGCTCCAACTCCTGATTTGATTTTGCTAAGGGTTCGATCAACCAAGCTGACATAGTCAGAATAATGACAACGAAACCGCAGATGACCAAAAGGAGCTTTTCCCTTTGATTCAAGGATTTAAACTTAGTATCCAGTTGATTCCATATCGGGTGCATCACTTTCGCTCTCGCTGACTATTCAACTCAAAAGTCACTATGTCTTGGTCATTGCGCCCGATTCGTAGCTGTTCGAATCTACGACCGACTAAATTGACCTCAGATTGAAACTGGCTAACCCAGTTAGGTATGGCTTTCGGCTCACGAGCTAAACCCTGTAAATCCAGAGTGTCAGCATCAATAAAAATGCGGTTAAGAGAAATATCCTGGCGACCTAACTTAGCCAAAGCTTTCATCACTCCTGAATATCCTAATTGCTGGGACTCATCAAATTCTGCCACTGCTTTTAATGAAGCACGTTTAGCTTGAATATCAGTTTTGAGCCTCTCTACTGCCGCTATCTTGGCAGCAGAGGGCTTATGTATAGCAAGACGTTGATTAAGCTCGGATAACTCTTGTTGTGCTTGCTGCTGCTGGGCAAGATAGCGCTTAAGATCACTATTTAAATACGCGTGTTGAAAATAGAGATATCCGATGACTGCGAGCAAAAAAACCGCAACAAGAGCCCAGCCAATGGCTATATTGGCTAAGGTAAAATATTCTATTTTAGGTTTAAGTGATTCAGGGTAGAGGTTTACCGCATTGGCTCCCAACTGAGAGACAAATTTAATTAATACTTCTCCCGACTCACACTGCTCCTCTGTTAAGCTAGCAACACTAACATTTAAGCGTTCATTTAATGCTTCCACTAACTCATGCAATTCCTCTTCATCACAACACACTTTCATTTTGTGCAGAGAGGTACCTCTAAGCTGTGATGACAGGTAATCAATAGAACGTTGCAGTTCCAAGGCAATACCGTCCAGTTGCAAAACGCTGGTTGCAACACCGGTTAATGGTGAAGCTATGCCTCGCATGGTTCTTTGGAAAGCACAGTGGTGCTCAACAAAAGCACTCACTCTAAAACTGCGCTGTTTACTTCGCTGCAAAAGCAAAAAGCTATTATCTTCAGGCGCTGAAACACCCCATACTTCATCTTCAACCAAGACTCGCCCTAGTTGGATATCGAGTGCCAATAGCATTTGCTGCAATTCAACAATCAGACTTTTCACCACCACGTATACTTGCAATTTATTGCCAGTAGGCAACTCTGTCGCATCGGCAATAATATCTGTCACTTTTTCACTGATCAGATCTTTGAGTAAAAAAGGCAATGCTCCAGTTAGTTCTGAAGAAGGAATGTTAGGTTTGTCAATTTGATACGTCTGGTAGAGCTTTGAATTGAGTACAATGTCGAGAGTCAAATTGGAAACATCAAGTTCATCAAGTGTACTGCGCAGAGTCTCTTGCCAAGAAGCTCCATCAACGGAGGTCTTGGCAGGAAGATCAACGCCAGCTAGCTGCGAAAAATAATTCGTTCGGTTGAACGACAACCGTCAAACTGTTGCGTACCTGATTGCTACGCTTAAATTTCCCTATTAATGACTGAATATTCATTTACTGCTAACTTTTCGCCACCGATTACGACGGCCAATCTTGACTTGACTGGCCATCACCACTTTCTTCTCTAGTTCCGCTTTTGGCAACAACTGTTGTTCTGGCTGAAAATAACGCCCTTGAACTCCTTGGACACCTAAACGCATCATGGTTTTGTATTCTTGTTTGTTGTCCACCCCAACCGCAATAACTTGTGTTTTTAGTCCTTCACAAGCTCCCAATAAACTTCGAACAAAAAGTTGGTTTTCATCACGCTGATCGATTTGCTTGACTAAACTCCTGTGCAGTTTAAGAAAATCGACCGGTAAGTCTTTTAGGTAGTGAGTACTTACTATAGAGCGTCCTGCTTGCCCAACAGCAACCCTGCACCCTAGCCCAGCTATCATTTTTATCACTGGCCTCATATAGTCCAAGTGTTTAACCAACCTTGCTTCAGCAAATTCAAACACTAACTGTTTTCGTTGTCTTGAGGTTAATTGTAGTAGTTCATACTGAAACCACTTAAGATAACTTCGATCAGCAAATGGAACTACATGTATATTGATAGCGTAACACATTCTTTTTGATGATACTTTTAGAAATTCAATTATCGCAGTGAATACCTCGCGATCCAATACCGCTTCATACCCAACAGATTCAATCGCTGAGTTGAATCGAGAGGCTTTAATCAACCCTTTATCAGGTTCGTTGAGCCTGACAAAAACTTCATTATGGTCAAATATTCTCTCTTTATGGGAGTCGAGTAGATAGCAAGGCTGGCAATAAATAGCCAACTTGTCTGCTTGAATAGATAAATCAAACAAGGTACGCCAGCGTACATTCCCTCGCTCCTCATCTTGGTATTGACGTTTCTTGAATTTATTCCATGTATTCACGCGCTGTAACTGAGCGCTTTTTAAGGCCGTTTCTGCTTCATCTAGAATGCGCTCCTGAGTTTCTCCCTCTCGATACATAGTAATACCTATATGTATCCAATTGTCTTTTTCTAACGGTGCTGGAGCTTGCAATTTGGTTAACTGATTGAGGCTATTTGTGGCAATGTTGGACACGTCTTTGCTGCTCAAATGAGGTGCGAATATGGCAAAATCTGACTCATAATATCGAGACAAAATCACATCAGGATAGCGCTGAATAATATTATTTAGGCTCTCGCCAATACTGATCACAAAATCATCAGCGGTTTGCTTACCGGATTCTTCTTGTAACTGCTCCCAATCGTCAATACGCAACAGCAAAACACCACCATGAGAACCATGCTCAGACAAGGCAGCTTCAAGTTTACTATCAAATAAAACTCGATTCGCAGTTCCTGTTAGTTGATCTAAAAAAGTTTGAGTGCGAATAAAGGTGTCAAAGCGGCTGCGTTCTTGACGAGCATCTTGCAGCTCTTCAATTAAACTATCTAAAGCTTCACTCGCCGTATAAGGCCACTCCTTAACATCACCTTTTGCATATTCTTCAACACGGCCTGCAAGGATCATTCTTCCTCGCTCTTCAAGCATCTCTGATCCCGCTAGTTGCTCCTTCAACCATTTAACACCACGCACAAGACAGAAGACAATTAAGATCACAGCTAAGGTAATAGACCACAGAGCTTGAATAGAGTAGCCATAGCCTATGTAGGGGGGAACCGCTTTAAAATGAAGGCGATAATCAGGATTTCGTTCCAACTTATATTCGGTGTCATAGAGCAAGGCTTGTTCAACAGTAGAAGAGGTATCTATGTAACGGTAAATAATGCCATTATCAGAGAGCAGTTCCATTTCTATAATATTTGAAGCTCTTAGCATTTTAGGCATCCATCGCTGCAGAGAATCCGCCGCATCCGGATCTTCCATTTCCTTGTCTAGAACTTCAACAATACCCTCTAGTGAATGCTCAAGGTATTCTTGCCCCAAACGTTTGAATGAAAGAGTTCCACCTAAAAACAAAATAAACATCGCACTAATGACAATAAGGGTAACAAAAGCAACTAAGCGAGTGCTTAGCTTTAAGGTAGGTGTATACCTCATAGATGACGAATTCCTTTTCATGGAAATTATTAGCTCAGAGCCCAAAATAAGAGGGAAATAAACTCAAATTCTACTCAGTGATAAGTTTATTGTTTTAACTATATAAAAAGGCCGCGAAATTCGCGGCTTTTTTCAAGATTCAGATAGTTAAAAAGGGATGTCGTCATCAAAATCCATCGGAGGCTCATTATATTGAGGCTGACTTGGAGCCTGATTCGAAGGCTGAGAATAGTTTTGCTGTGTTTGAGGAGCTTGGCTTTGTTGTATTGCAGGCTGTTGAGGCTGTCCCCAACCACCTTGCTGCTGTGGCTGTCCCATGCTTTGAGCCGGCGCACCACCTTGAGCACGGCCACCCAACATCTGCATAACACCATTAAAGCCTTGAACCACCACTTCCGTTGAATAACGATCTTGACCATTCTGATCTTGCCACTTACGAGTCTGTAGTTGACCTTCGATGTAGACCTGAGAACCTTTGCGTAAATACTCACCAGCTACTTCAGCTAATTTGCCAAACAGAGACACACGGTGCCACTCTGTTTTCTCACGCTGCTCTCCTGTGGTCTTATCACGCCAACTCTCGGAAGTCGCTATTGTAATATTTGCAACGGCGCCACCATTTGGCATATAACGTACTTCTGGGTCTGAACCCAGATTACCGACTAATATAACTTTGTTGATTCCACGGCTCGCCATGATTCGCTCCGTCTAAATTGATTCATTAACATAATAGGCCACAAGGATAACACGCTTTAGCCGATGAACAAATTGCAATCCACGCAATGAACCTTTCCCACCACTGCCCACTCATTATTCTAGAGTAAATACCTGCCATTACGTGATTGATAGATCTAAAATTTACTTATTTATATGAAACTTAACGCAATACTATAATCGGGATTCGCACTTTGAAACGTTCTCCTTCACCCTGTTTGCATGTTTCTATTAAGTGTAAGATTAATTTCTATGGCCAAAAACATCTATGCTCGAACGATTTACTTCCTCACTGAACAAAATAAACAGAGTGATCCGATCATCGATCAAATTCAAAAACTATTGTGCGTTGAAATTCCTTACATTGAGCCTAACGACCTCATGTATGCGATGCAGTTACACAAACATAAGATCTTGATGATAGATCATCAGCATTATCAATCACTGAACAATCAAATTCGCGATTTACCACTCTCTAATAAAATGTTTGAAACCATTTTATTTAATGTCGAAAAACGATTAACAACCGAAGAAATACTCTGCTTTGGCAATATAAAAGCCTTATTTTATCGCCATGAGTCTATAGAGTCGATTGCACGTGGGTGTGAAGAAGTCATCAACAGTCAAAACTGGCTACCACGTAAAGTCACAGCACAACTGATTCACTATTATAGGCACGTAATACTGAGTCAAACGTCTCCAGCAACGGTCGACCTAACTTCTAGAGAAATTCAGATTTTGCGCTGCTTAAAAACGGGGGCTTCCAACCTGCAAATTGCAGACGACCTGTTTATCAGTGAATTTACTGTAAAATCTCATCTTTATCAGATTTTTAAAAAGCTTTCAGTGAAAAACAGAGTACAAGCTATTGCTTGGGCTAATCAGCATATGCTGTCTTAAATATGAGTCAAGGAGCCCAAATCAGCTTTATTCAAATTTAGTAATGGAATAAAAAATGCTATAGTCGCGCCAATTTATGAGACCAATTAATGACAAAGGTATTATCATGATTAAAAAGTGCCTCTTTCCAGCAGCAGGCTATGGCACACGTTTTCTACCAGCAACCAAATCAATGCCAAAAGAGATGATGCCAGTCGTCAATAAGCCTCTTATTGAGTATGGTGTTGAAGAAGCAATTCAAGCTGGAATGGACGGGATGTGTATTGTTACTGGTCGTGGCAAACACTCAATCATGGATCATTTTGATAAAAACTATGAATTAGAGCATCAGATTAGCGGTACCAACAAGGAAGAACTTCTCGTCGATATTCGTGACATTATTGACAGTGCCAACTTCACCTACATCCGTCAACGTGAAATGAAAGGGCTGGGCCATGCTATATTGACTGGCCGTGAACTGATTGGCGATGAACCTTTTGCTGTCGTTTTAGCTGACGATTTATGCGTTAATGATCAAGACGGTGTTTTGGCACAAATGGTGGCGCTCTTTAAACAGTTTCGCTGTTCTATTGTTGCGGTTCAAGAAGTGCCTGCTGATGAAACCCATAAGTACGGAGTTATCTCAGGTGAGATGATCAAAGATGACATCTATCGCGTTGACAATATGGTTGAGAAACCAGAATCTGGAACGGCACCAAGCAATTTAGCCATCATAGGTCGCTATATCTTGACGCCCGATATTTTCGAGTTAATCGAAAATACGGAGCCAGGAAAAGGTGGCGAGATCCAAATCACTGATGCACTACTAAAGCAAGCGCAAGCAGGCTGTGTTCTCGCGTATAAATTTAAGGGAACACGCTTTGATTGCGGAAGCGTTGAAGGCTACATCGAAGCAACCAATTACTGCTTTGAAAATCTTTATCTTAAAGACAGCAAAAAGTCTGAGCTGGGTAAGCAATCAACAACCAAAGAGTCGTAGTTATCAGACTAAACAGTGACCTATAGCTTAATAGATACAGGTCACTGTTTTTTTATCCAGTATTTTCTTTGAACATCAATCACTCTATGTAATACTTAGCCCACTTATTTTTACATTGGGCGATAGTAATGGATAAGATCGACATTCGCGGTGCACGCACTCATAACCTCAAAGAGGTTAACCTCTCCATCCCACGCGATAAGCTTATCGTTATTACTGGGTTATCTGGCTCAGGTAAGTCCTCATTAGCCTTTGATACCCTTTATGCAGAAGGACAACGTCGCTACGTAGAGTCTCTTTCTGCCTACGCGCGTCAATTTCTATCATTGATGGAAAAGCCTGATGTCGACCATATTGAAGGTTTATCTCCGGCGATTTCTATTGAGCAAAAATCAACCTCTCATAACCCTCGTTCAACGGTAGGGACTATTACTGAAGTCTACGACTATCTTCGTTTGCTTTATGCGCGAGTCGGAGAGCCGCGCTGTCCAGAACACCAAGTTCCACTAAGTGCCCAAACCATTTCGCAAATGGTGGATAAAGTACTTGAGCTCCCTGAAGGTTCTAAAATGATGCTACTCGCCCCTATCATTAAGGAGCGCAAAGGAGAACATGTTAAAACACTTGAAAATCTAGCAGCACAAGGGTTTATTCGAGCTAGAATTGACGGTGACATTTGCGACTTGTCCGATCCCCCAACGCTGGAGCTACATAAAAAGCACACCATTGAAGTGGTCGTTGATCGATTTAAGGTGCGTAAAGATCTTCAGCAAAGACTGGCTGAATCTTTCGAAACAACACTTGAGTTATCAGGAGGTATTGCTGTTGTCACTTCAATGGGAGGCGAGGGAGAAGAAATCATTTTTTCTGCTAATTTTGCGTGCCCGCACTGTGGATACAGTATGCAAGAACTCGAGCCCAGATTATTCTCATTCAATAACCCAGCAGGAGCTTGCCACACCTGTGATGGACTAGGTGTTCAGCAATACTTTGACCCTCAAAGGATAGTGATCGATGACAATCTTAGTCTTGCAAAAGGCGCAATACGAGGTTGGGATCAAAAGAACTACTATTACTTTCAGATGTTGTCTTCACTGGCTGAGCACTTCAAGTTCGACCTAGACGTTCCCTTTAATTCTCTTTCGAGTAAAGTTCAGGATATTATCCTTAAAGGGTCAGGAAGAGTTGAGATAGAGTTTAAGTACATCAATGACAGAGGGGATATCAGAGTCAAACGTCACCCTTTTGAAGGTATTTTAAATAATTTGGAGCGCCGATACAGGGATACTGAATCCAATTCCGTTCGAGAAGACCTAGCCAAATATATTTCCACTCGAACTTGCAGTAGCTGTGATGGAAGCCGCTTAAGACTTGAAGCTCGCAATGTCTTTATTGGTGAAACCAGCCTACCTGAAATTGTCGAACTTAGCATTGCGGATGCACTGGTATTCTTTGAGTCACTGAAATTGGAAGGTCAACGAGCTCAAATAGCAGAAAAGGTGATGAAAGAAGTGAATGATCGCCTGCAATTTTTAGTCAACGTAGGCCTAAATTACCTCAATCTTTCACGAAGTGCAGAAACACTCTCTGGTGGAGAAGCTCAGCGTATCAGACTAGCAAGCCAAATAGGTGCAGGGTTAGTTGGCGTGATGTATGTGCTTGATGAGCCATCAATTGGCCTACATCAACGTGATAATGAACGACTATTAAAAACATTAACTCATCTACGTGATCTAGGTAATACAGTACTGGTCGTCGAACATGATGAAGATGCAATAAAAATGGCTGATCATGTGATTGATATCGGCCCAGGTGCTGGAGTGCATGGCGGAGAAGTGGTTGCACAAGGCACAGTGGCAGACGTTATCGCAACACCAAGATCCCTCACAGGACAGTACCTAAGTGGAAAGAAAGAAATCACTATACCCAGTCAACGTACGCCAAAAGATGAGAATAAAGTAGTAACACTTAGCGGCGCATCAGGAAACAACCTAAAAGATGTCACATTAGACATTCCAGTAGGCCTATTTAGTTGTATTACCGGCGTATCTGGCTCTGGAAAATCAACATTAATCAATGATACTTTCTTTAAAATCGCTCACACCCAGCTCAATGGAGCAACCACTGCCACGCCAGCCCCATACAAAAAAATAACGGGTCTGGAACACTTTGACAAAGTCATTGATATTGACCAGAGCCCAATAGGGCGCACTCCACGTTCAAATCCAGCGACTTACACAGGTATTTTTACTCCAATTAGAGAATTGTTTGCTGGAACCCAAGAAGCACGTTCGCGTGGTTACAAACCCGGACGCTTTAGCTTCAATGTTCGCGGAGGAAGGTGTGAAGCTTGTCAGGGCGATGGCGTCATAAAAGTTGAGATGCACTTTTTACCAGATGTATACGTTCCTTGTGATGTGTGTAAGGGTAAGCGCTATAATCGCGAAACCTTAGAGGTACATTACAAAGGCAAAACCATTGACCAAGTTCTAGACATGACAGTAGAAGATGCACGCGCATTTTTTGACCCTGTACCTGTTATTGCTCGAAAGTTGCAAACCTTAATCGATGTCGGGCTGTCTTATATCCGTCTTGGTCAAGCAGCAACAACCTTATCAGGAGGCGAAGCGCAACGAGTAAAGCTAGCCCGAGAGCTTTCGAAGAGAGACACTGGAAAAACATTGTATATTTTGGATGAACCTACCACAGGTCTTCATTTTCATGATATCCAGCAGCTGCTCACAGTACTTCACCGCCTTCGAGATCATGGTAATACAGTGGTAGTCATTGAGCATAACCTCGATGTAATCAAAACCTCCGATTGGATCATCGATTTAGGACCAGAAGGGGGACAAGGAGGAGGAGAGATTATTGCTCAAGGCACACCAGAAGATGTTGCTAAAATAGCTGGCTCTCACACAGCAAGATTTCTCAAGCCTATGTTAAAATAAACAAAAACTCAGCATAACAGGCCACCTTTGGTCTGTTATCTTTCAAGGATATTAACCAATGGCAAGTACTCACCTTACTGGCACAAATTTGGAACCCCAGAAGCCTAAGTTGCCAATGACTAAACCTTTTCTTGCCTCCATTGCGATCATTTTTCTTCTTGGCATGCATGTGTTCATGCCTAACCCAGGTGGTTCTGGACTTGAATTGTCGTTCAACACAACAACATGGATTGCGGTTAGCATATCTTTGGCAATAGGACTTTATCAGATAGGTACCCAAGGGTTCATAAGATACAACAAACTTACCATAGGTTTATTTATTTGCTGCGTATTGTTAACTCTCCCTGTTTTCTATCCAAAGTCAGATATTTCTCTTTCATTGGGTAGATTGTTTGGACTATGGTCTGGCATGGCGTTATTTTTATTGCTCCAGCAATTTCGATTCAGTAACAAACAAAAACAGCGCTTACTATGGTTTATTGCTATCGCCGTCTTGATTGAGTCGCTGTTTGGCTGGATACAATACCTGGTGCTCGAGCCTAACAATGCTTTTGGCTATAGTACTAGTGTCAATCGACCCTATGGGATTTTTCAGCAGCCTAATGTTATGGCTAGCTTTCTTGTAACAGGCCTAGCTTTATCTGGTTACCTGCTTACCAAGCATCCAAAAAAATATCACAGCAAAGTCAGTGAAGTTTCATTTCTCTATCTGATGCCCGCGTTGACTATTCCACTGATACTGTTTCTCGCTTCTCGAACAGGCTGGTTAAGTGGCTTTTTAGCTGTGTTATTGCTATTGCCCTATCTCTATAGGTTCGCAACTCCGAAACGATTCTGGGGCTGGATTGTTTCAATTTTAATAGGACTCATTATTGGTAGTAGTATCACCGTATTAATTGGTGAAACAGAACTTATGACAGAGAAAGCTCGGGTAAGCGATAAAGCCAGAGCTCTGTTCTTCCCACAAGCATTAGATATGTTGATTGAAAAGCCATTTACCGGCTATGGTTATGGCCGATTTGAACCAGAATATATCACTTACACTGCTCGACAGCATCAGTTGAATGCCAATTACGATCCTGGTTTTCCTTCGTTAGATCATCCTCATAATGAATTGCTTTTTTGGGGCGTTGAAGGTGGACTATTACCCGTTTTAGCTATCATTATTGCAGCCATAATTGTGTTATTAAGGATCTACAATGCCAAGAAAGGAACTCGTCTTGTCATGTTTGCTTTGTTTGTTCCTATCGTATTACATAGCCAACTCGAATACCCTTTCTACCACTCGGCAATCCATTGGATAACATTTATCATTTTACTTTTTTGGGTTGATCAACGTGCACGTTCATACCGAAGTACTTCAATTACTTTTATCACAAGAACTTCTCTTAGAGTGATGAGTTTAATCATCCCTGTTATTGTCAGTTTCTATATGCTCACCGCTTTACATACTAACTACATACTGACTAAGTTTGAAACTTCGACCATCAAAGATCCAAAACTTCTTGAGAAGGTCACAAACCCTATCCTATGGAAAGACAGGTACGATTGGGATATTTACAGCACTTACCTCAATATAGGTCTGCTTCAACAGGAAGCTAACTATATCCAGCCTTATATAGATTGGTCACTTAGAACCATCAGAAACAAGCCAAGGCCCGCGTTGTATAACAACCTAATTATTGCCTATCAAGGGTTAGGAGACACGGTTAGAGCAGAGCAAGTACGTAGCGAAGCGCAGTATCTATTTCCCAAACATGATTTTTCTAACGTTCAATATATTGCCCCAAACATCGATGCGCTCAAACCAAACATCGACCAACTATCAGAGTAAGTAATGGCGGTCGAATAGACCGCCCTATAGATTTATTGCCATTTATAAAGCCATGACTTCTTCTAACGCTCTTAAACACAGCGACACATTTTCATTTCTCGCACCATAGCCCATAAGTCCTATTCTCCATGCCTTACCAGCTAAGTACCCTAACCCTGCACCTATTTCAAGGTTGTACTGGTTTAACAACTGACCTCGAACTCTAGCGTCATCCATACCTTGAGGAACTGAAATGGTATTTAGCTGCGGTAAACGAACGCTCTCCTCAACAACAAACTCAAAACCTAATTTATCAAGGCCATTCTTAAGTTTATTGTGCATCTCTTGATGGCGTTTCCATGTGTTTTCGAGCCCTTCATTCTTTAGCATAACTAAAGACTCATGCAGAGCGTACAGACTGTTGACTGGAGCGGTATGGTGGTAGCTGCGCTTACCTTTGCCACTCCAATACCCAAGTACCAAACTTTGGTCTAAAAACCAACTTTGTACCGGAGTGCGCCTTGCTTGAATCTTCTCAATCGCAAGAGGTGAGAAAGTAACCGGAGACAATCCGGGCACGCAAGATAAACATTTCTGACTTCCCGAATAGACGGCATCTAGCTGCCATTCATCAACTTTTAGAGGTATCCCAGCCAGTGATGTAACAGTATCAACAATAGTCAAGACACCGTATTGCTTTGCTAATTTGCCCAGAGCCTTCGCATCACTCTGCGCACCTGTCGATGTTTCCGCATGAACAAAAGCCAATATCTTAGCATCAGGATGTGCTTTAAGAGCGCTCTCCACTTTATCTAAAGAGACAGCCTCACCCCAGTTGTCATCGACTATAACGGCGCTCCCTCCTGCGCGAATAACATTTTCGCGCATTCGCTCTCCAAATACACCATTGCGGCACACTATCACCTTATCGCCTGGTTCAATCAGATTAACAAAACATGCTTCCATACCTGCGCTTCCGGGCGCTGAGACCGCGATCGTAAAATCATTGTCGGTTTGAAAAGCGTATTTAAGGAGCTGTTTCAATTCATCCATCATGTTAACAAAAAGCGGGTCTAGATGGCCGACAGTTGGGCGACTTAATGCTTGCAATACTTGCGGTGAAATATCCGATGGACCTGGTCCCATGAGAATACGCTTGGGAGGAATAAAGCTCTGAATAGTCATCCTATGCTCCTTAGAAGCTGTGCATGTCACAAAGTGTAATTGCCACGATAAAACATATTGACCAGTCCAGCAATTTGACTAGGCATCTGAAATAGAAATCTTTATCACAAGTTTACGCATCTGACGAATCAAGCATGTTTCAATTGCCTCTGTCTTAGCTTGTACTATTGCCAAGCACACAATCTAACTCGCTATCTAATCGATTTTACACTAGGGTTTAAAGCTCAGGATCGCCATTTAATCAGCCTTTACTTGGTACAAGTTTCAGCCTAGAGAGAACAAGGTTCAGCAAGCAAAAAAACCTTTAGTAATCATCTATTTTTCTGTAGAAAAACATGGAAATCAAACCAAAATACTGTTTAAATATACAGTATTAATCCTGTTCTTTATCGAGGTAACAATGAACTTTGATGCAACCGAGCACATTCAGTGTGCGGACGTAAAAGTACAGCAACTCACAGCCGTTGCAACTGCAGCGGGAGAAGCAGCAAACCAAATAGATCACGCTACTTTATCTCTCTGTTTTCAAGTTATCGAACAGCTAGGAAGAGAATGCCAACAACACATAAACCACGCAGAACTCACAAGCGAAGCTTAAAGAAGCCATTAGTAAAATGCCTGCATCATTAATTAATCTTTTTTCTATCATGATGATTTTTCATCATAAACTCCACTAACGACCTACGAGCAGCAGCACTGAGCGTCCGTGCTGCCGCCGCAACATCACACGCCGTCACTGGTGTTAGATTGAGTAGATCCAAAGCCAAATCCAAGTAAGTTATATTTAAAAACTTCATCGCATTGACAAATTGTGACAGCTTCAATTCTGCTTTTCCTGACTCACATCGAACATAATGTCGCCGACTAACACCTATCGCCTTTGCTATGGCCATTTGGGTCAATTGATCACGTTCACGCCTTCTTTTTATAACCAGCATTAAGTCATGATGCGACATACGCCTACCTTGGTGTGATTGTTCAATCCCTAATATGACTAAAAAGAGATTTATAGAGTTGAAGGTATTTACGTGTTATGCGTTTCCTATATTATGAAATTTAACTATATGCCAATTAGTTAATAAAAGAAAAATAGAAAATTTTATATAATAAAAACTAAGCTAGGAAAACATGACTTTATTTAACCTTATATTAGAAACCTATTATAAAAAAACTAAAATGCTACAGCTAATAGTTTTCAGTCTAATCTCTATATTTATTGATTGGACAAATTCTATCCTAATAGAGTGGAAATATTTCTCAATGACTGGAGTGGCTGTATGAGTAATGAGGAAAGTTTGGATTTACTGGAGAGCGTAAAAGGCTTGGCTGCTTGCGGAAGTGAGGCTGCTACCAACTGGGAACAAGCCCATTTGGTCTGCTTGTTCATCGAAATAGAAAGGAAAATTGAAAGGGCTTTACAACACTTAACCCAAGCCGAGGACAACTAATTTAAGTAACAGGAATGAGGGCCCAACACCATACCAGTTGGGCCAAGTGTTATATGTAATTAGCACTACATAATTTGAGCTGAGCAATGTAGTGTTGTAGGTCTTTAAAACTTTGTTCAGGTAAATAGACCCCTTGCTCACCATTATCATTAACCGTATACCACTCAAGATTTTTTGGCGTCGGAGGGCAGTTTGCGTCGGATACTCTTATCGAGCTGCACGCTACCAGAAGCGGGGCCAAAGTCATCACTAAAAGTTTCGATAGGGTTTTCATTAATACGCTCCTTGTGCTTATTGTTATTTTTTTTCACTCTCTCTTTACGTTGATCTTGGTAGCTATCAACTAAATAAGGTGCAATTTTTAACATTTCTATAAATAATTTCAGGAATGGCATATATTTCCAATTAAAGTTTATGGGATTATCATCCAGCTTATTTTTGGCATAAGCCAAATACAAATAAAAAGCCAATAGCTTTTCCAATACCTCTGGTTAAATAAACTAAACAATCACAAGCAGACAAAAGTCAGCAAGGCCATCAAGAAAGGTAGTATTATTAAAGCCGACATTGAATAAGAATGATCTTCATCGAAGATTGAGTTATTATCAGCAAGGAATAGCACAATAAATATTATCAATTATAAGACTAAATGTGATTTCATATTAAATGTATTTATAAAATATAATACTATTTGATACTGTTCAGTTATCACTCGCTGCAAGGCGCAAGTTATCGGCAATACGCTGTGACCATCCGCGTGAAAACAACGACCATGTTTTAACCTCTTTCATAAAGTCCAAACGTTCGGCTAAAAACTTCAAAAGCAGGTCATTGTGGTCTGTAGCTTTTACCGCAGCATCTGTTTTCACACCATAGTGGCCATCATCTTTGGTGCCTACAGAACGCTGTAGAAACTGAACAGCTCGCCAGCTGCCATGATGAATCGCGGCGTCAAAAAGCTGATACATAACAGCTTTATGGACTTTATCTCCGCCTAATTTCAACCAAAAATCACGATAATAAATAGCTTTAGCTTGCTCTATGGTTAATTGCTTAATATTAAGGCTCGGGTAACTCATGGCCGAAATACCAAACTTAGTGCCTTTGCGAATACCTTTACCCACAGTTCCGCTTGTCCAATTTCCACGGTCGTAATACGAATTCTGATATTTACCTTCGTGTCCTATTACTCTGTTAAATGCAATTAAATATGATTGAGGGTATTTCATAATACCTCCTTATAATTATATAGGCCGAGTCGCTTCAACTTGAATAGTGTAAGAAGTACGGGTGCCAGATAATGTCACGTTGTCGACCGACCAGTGACCTTTTGCACGAGGGGATTGAAAGCCTTGCAATATCATTACCGATTCAGCAAATAAGCCAGGCTGACCGAGCAAAGTAGCATTAAACTTTTGTATTTTGCGCTTAAATTCCGCCAACTTCGCCTCTGCTGCTACTTGAGCTTCATCAGGATGTTTAAACACTTCTTTAATACTAAAGTAAGGCTGAGAACCAATCACTTGAATGTCACTTATGCCCGTCTCAGGTGTTTGCCAATGTGCTTTAACGCCGTTAAAGCGCACAAAGCTGGGGTGGGCTAATTTCGCACTACCTTGTTGTACATCTTGCGGAGTAATGGTCACCACAGGCTGCTCATTACCGGATAAGGTTTTCAGGCTGCCGCGCTGACCAAACACATACATACGATCAATCGGCTTGGCAATAGCGTCGTGCTTTGCTGCTAAACGAGCAATAAAAGCTGAGTCTGTTTCCTCATTTTGGTTAAGATGCTCGGTTGGCTTGAACGCAAACTTGGGACAAACTCGTACTTCATAACCATGTGGTTCCATTACTGCTTTAATCACATCTTGTATTCTTGCTGGCGGAAAGGTTCGTCGCCTTGGCTCTTTAAAGCCCTTTTCATCCGCCACACAAAAAATAGCAGGGGTCAATTGCACAACCAATTTAACCGGATGTAGATACTCAGATATCGAAGAGATTTGGTAAACTCCCCTTTTCTCACCATCGATAAATACACGCCATTCAGTGCCACTTTTAGGAATAAGAGTTTGTGACTCCATGCCAGAAAAGGTTAATGATAACCGGTCAGACTGCATACCTTCACTGTCCGACAACGACCAGTTGGTTAGAAGCGGCATCAGACTTGCCGCTCCTTCACCTTTGATATCAATTACGTCCATACAATAATATCATCGCTTGTAGTTTCTAAATCCTCCTCTAAATAGGGAAGCTCTATTTCTTGGTTAGCCCTTAAAAAAGGGGTGTTCTGAGTGGGATTAAGTCTGTAAAACTCTTCTTCAAGATCGTCAGAGTCCACACCAAACACCCGGTAAAGTAAGGTATTAACGGTTTCGTACGGTTTTGCTCGGGTTTTCATCTTGTTGTCGATATTCCTTTAACGTCAGGGTCATTTTGACAATTTGGGCTTGGCCTTTTTCAACAATGCGTGTGTAGCTGGTTTTGATATTACGAAGAGTAAACCGGCCCCATTTTTGCCCTTTGCCATCTGTGACTGTAATGATTTCATGTGACTTCATCATGGTTCGCAGAGCCTGTGCTTCACTTTCCCCATTGCCAGTGAAGGCAACAAGGTTCAGTGTCCAGTTATCCAACGGGTTTGCAGTTGGGTCTTGTCGTGGGCTGTGTATAGCGTCAAAATCAGACCATCCAGCAGAAGAATCATACGAGTGCTCTTCTAATGGATTGCCATTCACTACGCTTAACACATGATCGTTAAGTGCTAAGTGCTGCATTAGTTCACCAGTGAGTGTTCAAAATCTTGAGTAAGATTGTCAGAATCTAGGCCATGTTCGCGAGCAAATTGCGCTAAGGCTTGTTGTATTGCGTCCGCAGTCAAAGCAGCCGTTTTTTCGGGTTGTTCAGCACCCGTTACCTGAACCACAGGAGAGAAAGTCACGTTTGGCTTTTGCGCCTGTTCGACCTTTTGAATCTGCGCTGCTTTTATTTCCTCAGATTTATTGGGCAAGTCATCTTTCGAAAACCAATCAAACAAGCCAGAGGCGATATCAGAACCCGCAGAGTCTCCCAACATACCGCCAATAGTGGCACCGACTATAGTGCCTACCCCTGGCAGTATCATAGTTCCCAAAGCGGCTCCTGCAGCGGCCCCGCCCATGCCCCCCAATAACCCACCGCCACTTTCAACAGCTGAAGCCGTATCGCCTTGGGCTAGGCTGCTTCCAATATCAATCGCTCTTAGCCCCATTTTTAAAGGACCAAAAGCCAACAGTTTTTTAGGTAGCGGATTAACACGCTTGTCTTTTAACTTGTCACCAATAGTATGTGTGGTTTGGGCTACCTTCTTAGCTCCGTTGGAAATAAGACTAGGCACCCCCTTCGCTTTATCAGCAAGGAAAGATGCAGCACTAGTAGCAAAACTTAGGATACGAGGTTTGAGCTTATTTCGAGGACGAGAGCGGGGTTGTCTTGTTCTGGGATTACTTCTGGTTCTAACTTGATCTCCGGACTGATTCACACGCCTACTACGGTTGGCTTTTTCTCGGCGATCAACATCATCACAATGTGTGCAAGCCGCATTCGATGCTCCATCGATAGCACTAGGCTGCTTTTTCATCCCCAGCGCTTCTTTGGCAATACCTGCAAGAGTGCCAATAAACTTAGCACCTCGATATGCTTTATACGCAGCGAGGCCACCGAGTATCGCTCCCCCAAAACCTAAAATAGCAGAAGCCGCAACTTCTGATTCGGCTATCCACTGAGTGGTGGCTATGGTTACATCAGTAATGGCGTTTAATATGCCACTAAATGCGGGCCACATTTTATCCCCGACAACAATGGATAAATTATTAAAAGCGTCTAAGGAACGCTCCATATCCGCTTGCTTGGTATCTGCGCTTGCAGCGTACTCTTTGGTTACCGAATCAGGGCTAGCATTCTCCGCTTGATTCTTAGTTTCGATAAGCTTTGTAGGATCGTTCAAAAGACTTTCAATATAAGATACTGAGGCATTGGGGGAGTTAGCGCCAAATAACGTCTTCACCGTAGCGAATTGATCTTGTTTACTAAGTCCTTTTATACCCTCAAGTACTTTAACAAGAGTCCCCATCGCATCCGTTTTCATTGCGGTTGATACTGATGTTGCATCCATGCCCAGCTTTTCAAAGGCAGCAACTTGATCATCGCTTGCAGAAGAACCAAGGTTAAGCGCTGATGCAATATCTTCTGCCGATCTTGCCGCATCGTCTTTGTTCGCGCCGGCCAGCAAAAGTGAATTGGCGAGACTCAGAGCCTCTTGTTCTGTAAAACCTGAGTTTGACAAGCGAGGAGCAGCCTTGATCATCACATCAATCAGATCTTTCTCTGCTATACCGCTATTTTTATTCACCTCATTGATCATGTTTGCCATTTGCATAAACTGCTTTTGGCCAACCTCTCCCTCTTCATACCCCATAGACGTACGAAGCGCTATACCTTTCTGAGCAGACTCCTCTTTGGTCATCCCCCAAGCTTGCGCCGTCATTATGGTATCACGGGTAAACACTTCTAGGTCTTGCTTGGCAATCCCTCCATTAGCACCTAACTCGGCAATTTTTAACACATCACCATGCTTTGCTCCTGCCATTTCAACCGCTAGAGCGTTGAGAGCATGACGTAATTCTTTAGCCTCTTCACTAACAAGCCCTTGTTCGCCAAAATCTAAATTATTGGCAACATTGATATAGGACGCCTCATTGTTCATTGACGAATACAATGCAGTACTCGCAGCAGTAATCATCACTTCCATAGCCTTGTCGGATACGCCAGGCAAAGCTTCCAAAGCCTCTTGCTTTTGTTTTTCCCAGCGGCTTTCTACGTCTTGGCCTGACTGCATTCTTGGCTTGGTTAACTCTGACTCTTTGGCTGAGTCTTTTAATCCTGCATTCGTTAACCTAAGTTTTTCATTTAATGCACTAAATTGTTTCTGGGTTTGCTTTAGTGTGTTGATTAACCCTTGTTGCACACTTTCTAGTGTTTTGAACCCAGCGACCACCTGTTGTGCGTTTATGGTGATGCCAGGTTGTGTTTTTTTATCCACGCTTCACCCCCAAATGAGCCAAAGCTAGCTCGTAACGCCTTAAGGCAATTTCCGTTGTCCACTCAAGTGCATCCGTGGCGCAATAGCCCGCCAAGGGCACAATATCTAAAATGGTTTCAACGCTCTTTACTGAAAGTAAGCCGCTGGTTTGGTTAAAAAATGGGAGGCTGCACTGACAAGGCTGCGATAATCAGGCAGGGGTAAGTTCATGATCTCTGCTTCTTCTAAGTCAGTCAGGTTGGCCAAAATAAAGCAAGCACGCTTGATATCGTCGCTCATTTTATCGGCCATTTTGGATAATTTGAGCGTAGGAAGTTCTAACGATACTTTTCGCTCACCACTGAAAAAGAGGATCGCGTCTTTGGCAGTATCCACTTGTTTTTCACCTGCCAATTGGTAACCGGTTTGATGATAAAAATCGTACGATGCGCTATATAGTGTTAGCCAGTCTGGGCTTGATAAGGCATCAAGCTCTTCTTGATTCAAACCGGTAGAGGCCATCACTAGGGCTTCTTTCTCTTCTTGAGTGAAGGTGTCTCCCTTAGGCTCTATCTCCATGCTCGATTGACGGCTCATGGGTTTTACTGTGACTTGGCGGTGATCTTCAACGGGCTTCAACAGCGTGAAAGTGCGTTCTAGATAGTGCGTTTGGCTCATGCTCGTGTCTCTTTTTTGGTATAAAAAAGGCCACCCTTGGGCGGCCTTTAGTCAGGTAAATAAATGGTTTAAACGTTAAATTGCTTACCGCCTATGATGTATCGACCATTGTCAATATCAACATCAGCAAGCGTGTTACCGTTTTCTTTCCACAAATGCTTAGTGATTTGCCCCGTTAGGGTTAGCGTTTGCTGCTCACGCATCTTATTTGCGGAGTATTCAACCACGACTTCGCCTGTCATTGCGTGCTCAGCGTCATAACGTTTATGTTTATTGACACCATTTTCGTTGTAGATGATGACAGTTTTATCTGCATCTTTTAGCGCGCTTTTTACTACCGCAGCCATTTCACCTTTAATGGTGACTGACCACTCAGAGGCTTCGTAGCCAACACACACTTTCTTGCCCATAAAGGATCCCGGCACATCCGCATACACCTTGGTGTATTTGGGTGGCGTGAACTCTTCCATGTTGTTAGTGATTTTAATACCGCCTGGCAGCGTTAGTTTTCTCGCGTGAGTAACTCTATTAGACATATTTAACCTTTATTAACCGAATGTTTTAATTGCGTCGTCGACGTATACTTTAAGCAGTTCATCGTCTTGATTGAGTTCAATAATGGAGTGCTCATTTGGACGATAAGCGCCCCAATCGATAACCAAGACCCATTCGCCATTTTTATATCTTTGCAAGTTGTTGCGAGTTTCATGCAGATAGCATCGCGCGCCGATGATCTCGCCATCAGCTTGTAGGCTTGACAGCCAGTTGCTTAACTGAGCAATGCGCTGTTTAAAGAAATCAAAGTCTAGGTTGTATTTCATTGTGTCGCGGTGCGACTTAATAAGCTCGCGGCACAACTGGTTTTCAATCCCAATGATATTGCCAAAACTGCCATCAGCGGTGCGAGTACCAAGGAACATCAAGCCGCCATTTGGATCGCGAATCGTTACCGATACCCCGACTTTATTCAACTCAACCCCTTCGCTGTTTTTATCATTCACGCGGTATCCGACACTACGTGAAATATCATCCAAAGGAGTAGAAGCACCATTTGGTGTTTGAGAAGGTTTAACACTGCATCGCGCCGCCATACCAATCACAGAAGCTGGAATAGCGTGATCCCAGCGCTCACCATTAACATCACAACACCATACACGCTTGTGGCTCTCTCCAAGCTTTTTAGCAAACGTCTTCGCCGCTTCAGTGTTAGTGTTGGGGCCATCAATCCAAGCTTCACAGTAAGTCTGATCAGCAACACCAGCCAGTGCATTAGCAACTTCAATACTATGAAAACCGGGCGCGGCAATACTGGTTGGCGCTTCAGGGCAAGCTTTAAAAGCGTGAATACCCGTTAAACGGCCGGCACTTGAAGTCCCACCAATCACATTGTTAATGTTGGTTGCTTTGTTAGCATCTTCTTCGCACATAATGACGTAACATGGCACCTGAGCCACTTCCAGAAAATACTTGACGCTGTTATACAAAACGCCCGCTGGCTTTTCTCTTGTATCAATCAGCGCTAGGTCAGCAAGGGTGCGAATTTTCACTGGCTCGCCATAGCTAACGTTTTCACTCTTGTGTTTGGTCGTGCCAATAAAGCCACCAAGCTGGTTATCTACGCCGCCCATAGGGCCTAGTGGTTCACTCACTTCCAGAGAAATCCCGTTATGAGTTTGTGTGGTTATCGTTGCCATTATTTACTCTCTTCGTTTAATTCAAGGGTATCATTCATCAGGTGGTATTCAGCTTGAGAAGGCATCAAACTGATGATCTCACCGGGTTCGCGCCAGCATTGAAGAATGCGCTTTTCCACCAGCATTCGGTAATCGCGCGGATCGTTTTCTCCCTTAGCGCGAGAGGTTGAGGCTTTTTTGCTTGCCATTGGCATTTGCTCCATATAAAAAGCCCTGCAAAAGTGCAGGGCCAAAGTTGATAGTTAGATATAAAAAAACCGCCGAATTGGCGGTTTGTTATAGCTCTTGGGGTAGTGGGTATCGAGTATTAATCTGTTCGACTTTTTCTCGGCACGCTTGCTCTTTTTGCTCATTTCGCTCAAATTGCAAATCAAGCAGCATGGGGTAGACTTCTTTTTGATACGCGGCGTTTCTTTTATCTAACACAGCTTGCTGTTGCGCCTCCAAAACAATTCGCGCTTTATCTTCCGCCGGAATATCGAGTGATTCAAATAGCTCTGAGCTAGGGTCAAAGTTGACATAACTTTGGTTATTGTAATTAAAAGAGATTTCCATGCTGCCTCCTATGACTTAAATGGAACGTTAGATAGGGTATTATCTTTATTCGCTCCTAGGATAAGGTCCTCTACGTATTCAAAGCCCCAAGAACTATCAACTACCAATTGACAAGGGTATGCAAGATAGCCTTGATTTTTTTCAATTTCAGCCTCACGTAAAGTAACTTTATTTGGGCTGAGATAACGCCGTTCGCCAAAGAAGCATTTTTTGTCTGATTGAAGGTTTAAGACTAAGCGGCTGCGAGCTATTGTTACCGCACCTCCTCCCCAGAATTCACTCTCTGCTCGGTCATTTAACTCGATAATGAGTGATTCTTGATGGCCACCAAAAACCAAACTGCCATATGTGTTGATTCCGCCTTGGATGTCTAAAATAGGTGTCGATGCATCATAGTGGAAAGAACGAGTAGTATCTGCGTTTCTACCCCAAGCGCGAAACTCAATAAGACTAGAAAAGTTAGTAACATTTTCTTCTATTATATGCCTTTGATTTCGTTGTAATCGGATGGTACATACGGCGCCTGAATAAGCAGAGCTGAGCGCTTTTTTTACGGTTTTAAAAGGGCGTTGCGCTGAGCCTGTTGCCGAGTCATCACCCGTTTCAGCATCAACATAAAACACCTGCTTTTGGGTAAGCCCTGTGTTAGCGCGAATGTCATTGGCTACCGAATCCACTTTGCTGTCTATATCGGCGATTTTATCTTGAACGGTTTGGGTCAAACGATTCACCGCCTGAATCAACTGTCCCGTCTCTGAACTTGCCATTACTTTCCTCATTAAAGATAGAAAAACGCCCTATCGGCTATTGGTTTTACAATAGAGATAGGGGCGTTATTTAGATATAAAAAAACCGCTTAACGCGGTCATAGGTTTATATTTGCTCTAGTGTGGGTTTTTGCGGCCAGATAATCTCTGTAGCATCAGTAAAGGTTTGAGGAATATCGCGCAAGGCTTGGCGATACTGGCGAAACGGCGCAGCATCGAGGCCATTATCTAAAGCGGTATTAACCAGCTTGTCAGCTTCAAACATAAGCTGATCGCGCTTTTCTATCGATTCAACCCAGTCTTCAGCCACAAGGCCACGGCGAGTTACAACTAACATTGTCATTACTTATTTTCCTTATTGTGAGTGAAGTGTATTAATTTTACGGATCAACTCGGTTTTCGGGCTGTATAGCACGCCGTGTTTTTTTGATTTAGGGAAGTGCCCAGTACAAATGGTCGGCAGAGCCAAATAAAGAACATCACCCACACTGGCATCAGTAAAGTTAAGGTCAATATGTCTGTAACTACCAGGGGTATGACTTGACTTATGTGCTATTATTTGCTGCCATTCATCTTTTTGTTTGACATTTAACCAATTGACTTTAGAGGTACCTTCAATTTTGGCGTACGCCATAAAGGTAGCCGAAGGACTAAGCTTTACGTGTCGATCGGGAATATAAAAATCGTATCTTGGAATAGATTCAAACGATGTATCAAGCACCGTCATTTTTAGTATATTGAAACTTTTGCTAAAGTACTGTGTTCCTCGCTTAATACACATAAAGTCAAGGAGCTTTTTTGCTTCTTCGTCGCGACTTTCTGGGTTAGCGCCGTAGTGCACTTTAATCATTTCAGTTTTAACCCAATCATTACGTAACTTATTTATCCCCATCCCTAGGGGATACACATTTTTATGTCCGTGGGCATTGGCTTCAAGTTCATGGGTATCTAAAAAGTCATGGTTGTAATTCATCGCGGTAAAGCCGGTGTTATCGACCACACTTTGACTAAACTTTTGAAAATCACTCTCGGCGCTGGCGACTTTATTATCGATATCCGCCATTTTACCCAACACAGCTTGGGTTAATTTAGTCGTTTCGCTAATTAAGTTGGCTATTTCGCTTGTATTGGCCATGGTATTCCTTATTAAATGGGTTGGCGGCTGTGCTGAGTGATAAGGTCCAGCACAGCCGCATGATTTGGGCTTAATTTAGGCATAAAAAAACCGCCGAATGGGCGGTGGGTTATGCTTTGGGTGGCAATGGGTAGCGGGCTTTAATTTCAGCGACTTTATCGCGCCATTGTTGTTCTTTTTCGGCAGTTTTGTCATATTGCCATTCAGTGTAAATAGGATCAGATTCCAGTGCATAAGCTTGGCGACGCTCGGCCACCAAACTATCGTATATTGCCTCTTGCTGCGCTTGGTTGATCACCGCATCGGGAATGTTTGCTTGCTGAGCATCCTCTACTGTGTAGTTAATATAATGCGCGCCTTGATAAAAAAACGTTAATAACATGCTCTACCCTTTCTTTTTTGTTAATACATCGCTGGCTAATAAATTGGTGGCATAGCCATGTAAGCCATATTGCAACCCACTAAATAACTCTCGAGCTTCTACCTTAGCGCCAGAAGAGTTGAACACTTTTGAATTATGCATACTAAAACGCATAGTAGCTCCACCATATTGCAACTGAAACAGTGGTTTTTTATCGGTTGTTTCAATACGAACATAGGACAAGGCAACTGACATATCCCCTTTGACATCACGTGCACTGGAGCGTAGAAAAGGCACTGGCGCTTCATTTGAGCCATTATTTTCAACAAAAATTCCCGGGAGCGTAATGTTGTAATTATGTTGTTTGAATGTAATGGCACCACTAATAAAAGCTCCAGAGTGGGCATGCCACTCTTTACTATTTGGGAATAGTCGGGGAAGCATGGTTCTTACGTAAAGGA
Source organism: Vibrio sp. (assembly GCF_038138445.1). Classification (GTDB taxonomy): domain Bacteria; phylum Pseudomonadota; class Gammaproteobacteria; order Enterobacterales; family Vibrionaceae; genus Vibrio. The sequence goes on along the minus strand of NZ_JAYQDQ010000016.1, from coordinate 6,199 downwards.
ATTTCAACTCTCCTCCTGCATGCCCATAAAAACAACCTTTCAATGCGGTGCGGTTGTGAATATTTAATTCTTTTATTGGTTTAATGATTGTGGGTTTGTAGCCTTCACTTTCCATGGAGGAATAACCACCAATAATAGTCACCTTTCTTGAGCCAATATTGATAGCCCTATCGAGCTCATAGACAAAGCCTTCTTTACTGCGAGGTAAAGTGACCCTCACATTCCCCCCGTCTGGGACACTATAAATAGCAGCATGTAGGTTTTTAAATGGGCCATTGGGATTACTGTCATTACCATTATTTACATCGACGGTAACTCTTTTCTCTTCAAACATGGCTGGTATTTTGGCGACCGCTCTGTCTACGGTTTGGTCGATATCCGCCATTTTATCCAACACGGTTTGGGTTAATTTAGTCGTTTGATTAATTAAGTTGGTTATTTCGCTTGTATTGGCCATGGTATTCCTTATTTGTGGTTATTTAATGCGACTTTCTAATGCGTTGAGTCGCAGCTCTTGCTTAATGACACTCAGCTGAGTCGAGACATGGCCTTCGGCCAAACTGGTAAAATCGTTACTTAATTGTTCACGAGACCTGTCTAGGTCTGAGATGATGGATTCTAGTTTTGCCGAGTGGCTTTCAAGCTGCTCACGCATCTGATGAGTAAACTGGTTGTACTCTTTGTTAGCTGCGAGCAAGTCTAGCTGCTGCTGAATATCATTGGCTTGGACACTGACTAGGCTTGTGCTTAGCGCAGTAAACTCGGTATTGATACGGCCTTGAAAGCGCTCTATCTGACTATCAAGACTGCGCAAATGGGCGGTTTGATGTTCAAGCGTTTGGTTAACTTGCCCAGCAAACTCATCGCGCTGCTTTTGTGACTCAGCCATGCGCAGCGCTTGCTTTAACGATTGAGCCTGATTATTGACCACACTGGCGCTTAGCGCAGCGAAGTCTTCATCGATGAGAATATTAAGATTCTCTACCCCAACATTGACCTTGACTGAATCGGTCGGCAGCGCCGATAAATCCATGGTAAATGGGATAATGACGTGTGCATTGGTGGCTTTATAGTTGAGGGTTTTGTCTTTCTCTGAAATAACCCCGAGCAAGGTGCCGCTTGATAACCAGATACCGATTTCCCGAATGGCAAATTCGCTATCGCCGGAAAACTTGGCGGTACATTGTAGTGATGCTTCTCCTGTGTCCCTGTATTGTGAAATTTCAACCCGCTGCTTTTCATTGCGCAGGCTAGTTTGAGTCGCGCTAGGTGTGTAGTCTCGGTCACCAACAGAAATCCATTTGATCTCAGCATGAATTCCTTTGGTTTTCTTGTTCACACACTCAGCTAACCCTTGCTCTGTGATGGTGACAGCTAGTGTCATAGCATTCTCACTTTAGTAAAAATAGGTAGTGTGGATAGACAGGGATAACCCTCTTGCTATAAGAAAGCGCTCAATATCTTGTGATTGATGTCCGCCATTTGGCCAGATTAGGCGGCGGTATTGAGAAGATAGAGAAAATAGCTTGGGGTTATCCCCGTCATATCAAAAGCGGATGTTGACCAAGGTGTTACTTGGTATCGCTGGGTTTTACTGCGCCGGTTTTACTGCGCCAACTTTCACCAAAAGATTCGTTATTCTCCCTGGTTGTACATCGGTTGGCTTTGTCGGCCACTCTACGTCAGCAAACACTTGTCCCTTGTCGGTAATGTCTCTAAGCGCTTGGCGATAGTCGCGTGCAGGCTTAATATCAAGGCCTTTATCCAACGCAATATTGACCAAGTGATCCGCTTCAATCAGCAAAGGCGCGCGATGGGCGCGTATTTTCTCAAGCTCCTTTTCTGCTTGGTAAGCGCTAAGGGCTTGCTCTGCTTCGGCTTTAGATAAACCCATTTCGAGTAGTAAGTACATATCAGCGGGAACATTAATTAGTGTTTCACCGCGAAAGTTAAGTTGTTTGATCATGGTGTAATTACTCTCTTGAATTCATAGCGTTAAATGATGAAGGGGCGGGTTGAGCCTTACCGTAACTTATGTAGTTAAGTGGGACATTATTGTTCGAGTCTCCCGCTTCAGCTTCTGCCAAAGACACCGTTTTCGAAAGCCAGTTGACATTATGGCCCGAGTAAGAATAAATCTCCTCTCCTTCAGTTTGATATAAATGAAACTCAATAGGCTTATTTGAGTAGATTTGGTATTTAAGCTTACCGCCCCTAAGCATAAAGCCAGACCGAGCTCTTGCTAGATAACCCACTTGGGGTTTGTTATATTCGCTATCAGGGCCGTCTGGATCAATCTTTTGGGCCTCACACCAAGCAAGAAAGCCTACGTTGGCCACACATGGGCGATATTGCTGGCGATTGACTACAGTGCGCAAGTAGTTAGCTTGACCATTCCAAGGATTGGCTTGCCCCTTAAGCACCACCAAAGCCGAGGCTACATGTCGCCTAGCATTAAAATCGTTATTATCGTGGTTCCAATTATAGTTTCTATATATTTGAATTTCGTTTTCGTCCTCTGCATGCATTTGGAAATACACCGGATAAAAGGTATCTTTATCGCCATCGACAAAGAGTTCCGTGACATATCGGCCTTGGCCTTCAATCCCTTCTGCTTTGGTGCTCGATTTCCATGTATCAAAACTTTGCTTGGCTTGTTGCAGTGTTTGGTCAATGTGGCCCATTTTATTGGCCACTTCGGTGGTTTGCGCCTGACTGGCCTCAGTTTGGGCTTGCGCCGCCAGTTTGACCTCTTGCAATTGGTTTAAAATTTCAGACATTAGTGTGTCTCCAGTTGTCTTAATCGCTCTGCTTGTTGCATTAGCATATGAGATTGCTGAGTTTGCACCGCTTGTGAGCGCATAAACGCCAGTGCATCTTTCATCATCTCGCTATCAATCAAAATATTAAGGTTTTCCACCCCAACCGATACCTGCACCGAATCGGTTGGCAGTACCGATAGGTCCATGGTAAAGGGAATGATCACCTGGGCTTTGGCCGCTTTATAGTTAAGGGTTCTATCCGGCGCTGAAATCACGCCAAGTAAGGTGCCACTTGCTAACCAAATGCCTATCTCTCTAATGGCAAACTCTGAATCACCGGCAAATTTAGCGGTGCATTGCAGTGAGGTGTCACCTGTGTCTTTATATTCTGATATCTTTACCCGCTGCTTTTCGCGGCGCAGCTTGGTTTGGGTTGGGCTTGGGCTATAGGCCCTATCGCCTGCCGAGATCCATTCGATCTTGGCATGCAATCCTTTTTCTTTGGCGCTGATACATTCAGCTAACCCGTGTTCGGTAATGGTTACGGCTAGTGTCATGGCGTTCTCGCAGTTATATAAATAGGGCTAACAGATAAGGGGTGAAGACCAAGGGCTGAACCCAAGTAGTCATTGCCGCTTAACTTAGTTTGAGCCAGCTTGGCTTTGACCAAAAGGGGGCTAACCGAAATGGGCGCACCGCCAGCTGCGCCAAGTGAAACGCGTCCACTGGTGCTTATTGGCCATAGCTTAACTTGGGCTTTGGTCGGCTGAATATTGACTCTCGGCAGTACCGCCGCCTGAACTCTAAATTTTTGTTCAACATCGTAAGCTAAGGTTAAATCGACCGTATCGCGCTCAGATTTAACATGGTTTAGCCGCTCAATAAGGCGGTGCGCCCGCTCTTTGGTGACATTTTGATTGGTGTTAGCCCGCGCCGTAACATAAACCGTGTAGGGCAAACCGCCTTGCACCTTGGTCCAATGTTCAATCTTGGCAGAGAAGTCCACCGCTTCCAGCGCCAGCTCAATCCCCGCATTGGTGCCACTGGTTTGATGCACCGAATAAGAGACTCTGGTTATCGCGCGTTTTTGATCTTCAGTATCACTAAAAAACCAATCATTCACCCCACGCTCCGAGGCGATGATGGGCAAAATCTCTTGGCTGGTGGTGCAAGGGTCTGCAATTTCAGCTAATACGTCTGGGCTTTTGACCAGTTTTTTAAACCCCTCTTCAAAGCTGCGCTCAAAAGAGGTGCGGTTGTCAGGTAAAAGAGTCTGTTCATCGATTGGCTTTGACATGCACGTTTACCTCCTGACAATAAGGCGCTTCAAACCATTCACACACCAAATCAGCTGATGGCTGCAAAATGTTGAGCTTGGTGGCGTTATGGTTGTGCGCAATTTGGCTTATCCGCGAGCGCTGGATTTTTTCGCCGAGTTTATGCTGCTGCTTAGCGTAGTCACTAAGCGCTTGCTCTAACGCCTTTTCGTCTATCAAACCAGTAGGCGCGGTTTCTTCCCATGCCTCAATCACAATCTTGTAGGGCTTGATGCTGGCAGAGCGCACGCTAATATGATCAGACTCTTGGGCAATATCAGGGCGGCGACAATACTCTAACACCGCATCTTGCAGTGTTTGACTCGCTTGACCATTGCCTTCAGGCGAGAGTATGCGTATTTCCACCTCCCCTGAATTTTTTTTGAGCATCCTTGCTTTGGCATCTTTAGGTCGAATCACGCCCTCGGTTGGTGTGAACTCAAAGCGCTGAGTCACCACATTGTCCGACTCACTAGAAATCGTGATCAAAGGGCGCGCTCCCAAGGTCATGGCATGGAATTTATAGCCACTTCGGGTTCCTGTGGTCGCCAAACCATAGGGTGCTAAGCTATAGCGATGCAGTAACGAGGCATCCGATTCCTTTACAGCAGGAGTGGTAGGTGAGACCGTAGTATCCTCTGCTTTAATGATTTGACGTTTCAAACCCAAGCGGGAAACCACCACATCCACCATTTCCGAGTCAGTAACGGTTTTTGCAAAGTGTTGTAGGTATTTGTAGTTATCGTTACGGGTTTCTTGTTGGCGAAATAAAATCATGGCGTCAAGCAAAAGAGCAGCAGACTCGTTGGGGCTGCGCAGCCCTTCGGTTAAGTTGCGCGCATTTTCATTACCCACTTCCTTTTCTGCATGTGGAAGAAAAAAGTCATTAATAAACCGCTCGCGCATGTCTGCAAATTTTTCAACGGTCAATATTTGCGGGATTTTTATTTTACTCATAGCTCCAACACCTGTTTTTGTCCGTCGTATGTGTAATTAATGCGGGTCAGAAAGCCCGCCCCATGTATTCGAATGTCAACTTTTGGGTTAACTATGTCTGATAAATCGTTGGCAGGATTAGCCATAATTCGGTGAATGCGGTTAATGGCTTGCATGCGATTGTGCTCATTGGCAAGGCCCATAAGTTTTCGAAACTCGCCGCCAACATCGCGCCGTTTTTCTCTTGAACCTAGCTGAGTGGTGATTGCTTTGAATAATCGGCACTCTGCTTGCCTAGCGCCCCGAACGGTTAAGCCTGTAGTAGGATCAATACCTTGTTGCATAATAACCTCTTAATTAATAGGAACCTCGGTTGGCGAGCCTTCACGGTTTACTTTGTGGCGATGGGTACTAAATTTCACATTGGCGATCACAGCCTCAGAGAAGTTGGCACCGTTGCCTGCAAGGGAGAACGCACCCGGTGCGTAACTCACTAGGGCTGGCGTTTTGATTTGGTTACTCACATCAAGCGAGCCTTTAATGCTGACATTGCCCTCTTGTGACTGAGTGCCCTTGGTGTTAGCCGTGTTCGCGGTTCGGTTATATTGTTTGGTCTGCATTGAAATAACTTCTGAGGCATCGACAGAGAAAGACGGTGTGACAAACTTGACCGAGCTATCGGCTTCAACCAAGTAATTACCCGCAAAATCTGCGGTGACTTTAAACACATCAAGAATGCTTAACGTGGTTTTACGTGGGTCCGTCTCTTTGGGACAAAAGTCGCTACAATAGGCCGCTGGTAATGCGATCGCGTGTGCTTCATCAACACCGCCAGATAAATTGAGCACCATAACTTGTTCACCAATACTTGGCGCTCGCCATTTAATTACCTCGCCCGCTTCAAAAGCCACCCATTGAATAGGCGGTGAAAGATAGTCATCCTCATTATTGGGCGCATAATCAATCACAGCTTTTGAGCCGGATACTGACTTTACCCGCCCGAGCCTAATAAGGTTTCTAAGCTGGCGCTCTAAACCGTTCACACGGCCAATGAGATCAAGTATTGCTTGGTTCAAATTCATAGATCACCTTCTCATCACCTTTGCTTTCTTTGATGTTTAATGACTTAACCCAGAAGGTTTCCTGCTGCGGGCTTCCATAACGGACCTTTTGTGTAAATCGAAC
>NZ_JAYQDQ010000015.1:49746-57021 GCF_038138445.1 Vibrio sp. | reverse complement strand
GGATCATTCAATTGATCTGCCGATTAATGTTTAACTGATCGGCATTAGAGCGTTAAGCTCGCTTTTTTTGTGCCTAGAGCATGGATAAACCATTGCGAAGGATGTATGTGACGGAGAAATAAAAAACTTGATGCATATTGTTTAATTTTTTGTGGGTTATGGTAGGTTGGTTGTAGTTTGGGCTGGTGGGGAAACGAGCAGGCCTGTTATTAAGAATGTTAGGCATTAAAAGGAATCTGAGAATTGAGCAATAAAAATTCTATTGAAGTAGCGTCGAACTCTATCCGGAAGCTTTGGGAAAAGCATGGAATCAAGGAACCTATGAGATTCCTCGGTTTCTGCTTGAGCATGCTGCCTGTTCCTGGAATTCAACAGGCAGGAGCAGCTCTAGACCGACATCTAGGGGATAAAGAATTTGAAAAGCAATTGACAGAACTATGGGCTGAAATTGCAACGGCAAATGAGCTAGTAAGTAAAGTTGATACATTAGAAGAAGCAATTCAAGAGATTGCCAAGACAATCGAGAATTCCCCTGATTTAGAGGCAAAAACAAACGAGTTCATTTCAAAGCTGGGTCGGAACCAAAAAGAGTTCTCTGTGCTCACAGATAATCAAAGTTATCAAGAAATACGAAACAGCATCATACATGCAGATATTTCGGCTTTCGTAGTAAGGAGTGGAAGCACAAATGTAATCCAAGGTTCTACGGTTAACTCTGAAAGGACACATCTACACGCCACAGACAGTAGCAGGAACTTTGTTGATGGCACTACCTTCCAAGGGTCAGGCGGCGCAGTCTCAATGAATGGTATCAGCACGCAGGGCCCGATATCGGTACAGGGAAGCGGCATCGGTTTTGGCGCTGGTGGCTCTATTAGTTTTGGTGGCAACCCCAACATATTGTCAGGTAACTGTCCGGCATGTAATGAGCTTCTTCAGGTAGATAAACGGGAACTGGCTAAATATAGTCAGGTGCAATGTCACAAATGCAAATCTGTCTTTCCATATAAGCTGCCAAGTGCCTAACAAATCAATCAACTTCGCGCCTTCGGCGCCGGACGCAGCAAAGCTGCGCCGGTTATTGAGGCGTTATACGAATGAGGTGACTATGAGAATCGATATTCAATATCTGTCAAACTTACTTAGCGTATTCCTAGGTTCAGAGAAGGCTCATATTACCTTATCTGCACTTGAGAATGCTGGCGTGAAAATCTACACAGATGACCGTAAAGGGTTAGATGAGAAATTCATTTTTCATGCTCAGTTGTTAGTTGAAAATGGACTAGTTAGCGACAAAGACCTTCGCTCTGAGTCGCTGAATACTTATGGTATTTCATACAATAAGTCTGGCGGAAGCATCGTTGAAAAAGATATTCGGTTAACCCAAAAAGGTCATGATTTCGCTAATGCGTTAAGCAATAAGGAAGTGTTGGAGAAATTAAAGTCTGAGCTAACAAACGCACCCTTCCGAGTGTTGTTTGATGGAAGCCAAAAATTATTAGAGCACTACCTAGCTAAAAAACTGGATGCATTGTTGGTGTAAATTTGTATAACAAGGAATTTAATAGGGGCTCACAATGCTTGGCGTTTTTGCTTCTACTTCAAATTTAGTGTTTATTGCACAATGTGTTAGGTTTTGTTTGAGGCGTTGTTCACCCCTTAATTAGACGTTATCTATTCAAACAAGGACTTTTGAAATGTTCGAATTTTCAGAGATATTCAATTTTACTCGTCAAGATGTGGCATTGCTCGGGAGTTGTCCGCTTATAGCAGGTCTAGCTAGTTTAATTCGAGGATGGGTAGCGGACTTAGACTTATTAAAGCCACCTGTTTATGAATCTGTTCCTAAATCTGATACAACGGAAAAAAGGATTCAAACAAAAGATAGTAAGAGGGAGCGCGGTTACTGGGCATTGGGAATGTGGTTCGCTGGTACAGGTATCGGATTTGCTGTGGCTTTTCTTTTTCTAGGAGCTCTTCAACCGACAGCCAGCGCTGCTGGACGTTTATGGTTTCTTTCATTAGCTTTAGGATATTCGACACCTGTTGTACTTCGTAACGTTGATCAAAAAGTTGAAAAAGCACTATCAAAATATACCGGAAAAGATATCTAACAAAGCCACCTATCAGAGTTGAGCGTGGTTGCATATGCTTCCTTGCTGAAATAGAATGGCGTTCACTTATATGAGGGTGTTATGAATCGTAAAAGCAAAACTAGATTACTGTCTTCAATCGCCATCTTTATCAGCGGCTATACACCGCTTTTCCTTATTATGATAATCAAGGATATAAAAGAAGTTGTTTGGTTTGAGCATGCTTTTGAAAGTGTAGTTTGGAGTTTTAGCAAACTAAAAATACCTTACTGGTTTGAATTCAAGAATATTGAAATAGTTCTTGCTCTATTACTTTTATCGGTAGCTAGTCTAGTGCTGATATCGTATGTTCTTCGAAACGTAACAAAACGACCATTCGCGATTAATGTAATAAGTGCCAAAAGTCGATCTAGTGAAGTTGTTAACTATACCATCCCATATATTATTTCATTCGTTGCTTTTGATTTAAGTAAGTGACAAGACATAGTTTCTTTATTCCTATTTCTATCAGTGTTGTGCTTGCTGTCAGTTCGGAGTCAGAGTGTCTTTATTAACCCGATCTTAGCAGCACTCGGCTATGGCTTATATGACTGTAAATACAACGAAGTAGGTAATGAAAAAGAATGTGTCATGCTTTCTAAGAATGACTTATTAACAGGCAATAACGAAAGTTATGTGAAGCTCAATAACTATATGGGAATAATCTCTAATAAGGGTGTTTAAATGCTAGAGCAGTTGCAGGTTTTAGAAAATATTCGAACTATTGATTTCGATGATCTTAATGTACGTCTGTGGGTAATTAAAAAAAATACAAAAGCAGGCCAGCACTCTTACCGTGCATTGAGTGCGTCTATTGAGGGATTAGATGAAGACTTAATCGCAACATTGCGCAAGTTCTTTCTAGGTGTAGAAAATCAAGTTGAGCCTATAAGAGACTTGTCTGCTTACTCAGCTCTTACAGTTGGCATTGATGAAGACAGAGCTTTAGTTCATAGCGTTCAAGATACCGACTTTTCTCAAGTAATTGAGAAAATCCGTCTTGGAGCTGATAACCACCCTGTGACTGATATTAAAGAGTTTCATAACGCTTGGGCTCTAGTTGTTGAATTCCAGAGAGATCATCATCAATTTTATGCTTACTCTAAGGTAAAAGGTGGGTGGAATCTAAAGAGAGTGCCAACGATTTCAAGTTGGACATTTGCTGATGGTGATTTTAAGAAAGTGGAAGTGCGTAATACTTTTTCATTTAGGGACTATTTCGACTTCATTGCCTATGGCAATGATGTGTTCATTCGAGACAAAGCTAACTATGAACTAGGGCTAAATATTCGTGAAGGCCTTGAAGCAAAAAGAGATGTGTTAGTTGATGCACTATCAGAGCATGGCATAATTACCTCGGTTCAAGATCTTAAAGTAGCAATTGGAACAAACAAGACTCTACTGCGCAGGCTAGTTTCGGCTGAAGAAACACGCTATTTCGAGGATCAGCAGTTTATCGAAGAAATGAAAGCAGTTATAACTCAGCATCATTGGGAACTAGGCGTAGATAAAGAAGGGAAGTTTGTTGTTGACGAAAATAATATTGATCTGTTTCTAAAGTTGATTAATGACAAACGTTTTATTTCTCTAATCAAAAAACAAATGGTAGACGCTGATAGAGTGGAAATTGTAGAGACAGCTAACACTGCGGTCTAGCACTTTAACAACCTGTCTAAGAGTGATTTGCAACGCTTGGCGTTTTCGCTTCGCTCAAGTATAGCCAAGCGTCGCTCACATCTTAATGCGACGTTAGGCAGAAAGGAAAGTATGTCATACGTAATAACAGGATGTGAGCGCGACGAGATTTACAGATATGCTCTATTTGTGGAAACCTCTTGTAACTCCGAAGATGAACTAGTGGTTATCCAATGCAATCCTAGTGTTGCGAATGAGGAGAAGTCAGATCCAACTGTTGGTAAAGTATCTATCTGGGCGGAAGAAAATGGTTTTGGAAAAGTTGTATTTCTTAATCTGTTTGCATACATATCTCCCTGCCCCAAAGACCTTATTGGCAAGAGTTATGACTATTTAGTTGGTTCTAAAAACAACCAAATACTTGAGCAACATATAAACGATTGGTCCACTATTGTCCTTGCTTGGGGTGGTGACGTTCCTGTCGAAAATAAAATCTATTATCAACGGCTAAGTGAAGTCAAAGAAATAATGGATAAAACTGGCGCGCAACCATACAAGGTTGGCGCACTCTCTCATGGCACTCATCCTCGACATGGAAGAACGTGGAACAAAGGAAATAGGGAATTATCAACGCTTTATTGGGAGTCAATAATTGCCTAACAAAGCTATCAAGAAATAGCCGCAAAACGGACGCCCAACACTCCGTTTGCCTTGTGTTGCCGCTGTGCTCCACCACAACACAAAGCAACCTACGTATTGGCCGCCCCTTAAGGCGACGTTACTTTTCCATACTTCGAACTAATCCGTTATATTCTAATTTAGTAATGTAGCTGACAAGCTTTTATCCAATTTTTATCTAAATTCCTCTCCATTTATATTACGTTCAACGAGTGGCTAAAAGCGTCACTTTGAGCGTTTTGCTAGTCAAAATAACTATTTGGTTGGTAAATGCCGCAAAACGCCTTGTTAGGTGTGATAAATAACTGAAAATATTGATATGATTTGGCTTATTTTTTATCAAGGCTAACTCCCATGCGGTATGAATCTTTCCCATATGCCCCAGAAGAAAGGCAAGAAACCACAAGAGAAAGAGCAGCGCGACAACGTCAAGAGCGCAGAGCGGAACTCACCTACACCGCTAAGGACGAGAAACGTTGGGCAGAAAATAGAGAGCGCGTTCTTGCAGAGCGTGAAAAAGCCGCCCGTGTGTTTGAACTTGGCTGGATGCAATCACCATGCACACAGTCTCAAGAGGCATTGTGGGCAAGCTTATTTACTGCCGACACCAAAGAAGACCAGAAACAATACATCAAAAGTTGCAATGCTCACCTAAACGAGCCTGTAAGGCAGGGTGAGATTGTACTGCTTCCCACAACAGAGCCAAAAACAGCAGAAGATAACAAGCTCCTCGATGAGTGGCTAGAGCAAGCCAAGATTGCGAGTAAGGAGTTAGGCAAGCTGCTTGATGAAGAAGTCGATACGCTAAACCGCCACTTTGACTTGTTCTCCCATCAACTCGATGAGCGAATTAGGGCTGACGGTTTACCTTCCGACTACTATGCGCAAGTTGCCACAGGTGTGGGTGCGACATCGGCGCTGGTCGAGCAGAATCTGAAAAACATCCAAGGCGTGCTTTTAGAAATTAACGATTTGTACACCGCTCAAGTAGCGATGGCAAGCAGAACAGGCGGGGTGAACTATGGAACCTTTGTCTCTGAACGTGCAGGCTTATTTAAAAAGCTTGATGGCTCCTTTGCTATGTTGTCTAAGCGCAGTGTGCAACTTCCTATTTACACTCAAATTAAACGTAACTTGAGTTTGTCCACTAAGTCAGTAATCCACAATGCGGATGAAATTCTAAAGACAGGCTTTGTTAAAGATTTAGGTAAGCGTATCGGCAACATTTGTATCGGTATTTCCGCCGCGAGAGGTCTGGGATACATTGGCTTAATGATCGGTGCAGCCAGTGGCGTTGATAGCATCTATGAAGCTTGTAAGGTCGATGGTAAAGGGGACTGTGGCAAGACAACAACTCGTGAAGTTGCTGGCTTTATTGGTGGTGTCATTGGAGGCGTTAAAGGTGGAACTGTTGGCGCAGGGATAGCGGTCTCATCTGTTTCTGGTATCGCGTTATTCATTGGTGTTACGGCTTCTGCTCCTGTACTTGCTGTTGCTGCTATTGGTGGCACTGTGGCAGGAGGTTTAGTTGGTGGTGTTGCGGGATCTACCGCTAGTAAATGGTTTGTTGATGAGATGTATGCTTGGAGCTCTCAATGAGTATTAAAGATATAGCATTTTTTCTTTTGTACTTTGCTACCGTTTGGGCTGTGCCTGGTGTAGTTATGGCTTCAATTGTTTCTCTGGGAAGCTTTAAACATATTATTTTTATGGATCATCAACTTGCTAAAGATCTAAGCAAGTACTACGACGACAAAGGCTACATGCGCCCTAAATATCAATTGTCTTGGGAAATAGGTAGTCGCTGTTTTGACTACTGGGTTAAGTATCCTTTTATTCGCAAGCGTTCAACGACGGATTCAAAGAAATTCAAATTATTTATGTGGGTGAATGCCTTAGGCATTTGGAGTTATATCCTCTGCTTTGGGTTGATGCTGATAGGAAAGATGTTTAACTGAGCTAGATTGTTTCAGTTTACCTACTGAAAATTTGGTGTGTGCTGAATTAGTATTGTATTTTTGTTGTTAATGTGTAGGTTGATGCCAAAGCTCCCCAAGATAACGTGCCAGCCTGTTATTAAGAATGCTAGCCCTTTTTAGGAAATGATATGAAAATCGTACAAGAAATAGATGTTTCAGAATGGCATCATAAGGCAATCGAAGCATTAAGAAATGAAGCTTTTCCAGACTACCAAGTAAGTCGTTCTTACTCTAAGCAGTTACCTCATATGCGTGCCCTTCATTTTCAAGGTGAACTGTTGGTTGGCTATCTTGGACTGGATTATCGCGTTGTTAGCGTCGGTGGTGAAATACATAAGGTTCTGGGCGTAATCGACTTCTGTGTTGATGAACGTTATCGAGGGCAAGGTATTGGCTCTTTCATGTTGTCAGAAGTAACGGCATTTGCCGAAACTAAAGACGTTGATTTTATAATCCTCATATCTGATTTACATGATTTCTACTCATCAAATGGCTTTAACAAAGTTCAGTGTATGCAGTCTTGGTTAAGGCTTCACGAGCACACCAACTTTGGAGTTGCTGTGGAGTATATTGATGAACTGTATGTGAAACCGCTCAGAGATAAGCAGTGGGGTGTTGGACATTTTGATTGGCTAGGTTATATGTACTAGTCAACCACAGGCCATACAAGCATTTAAGAGTGATTCTCCACGCTTGGCTCACACGTTAATGTGGCGTTATGTCCTAGGAGTAAATAGTGAAATTTCAGAGAGATAAGGTATCGACTAAAACCTTTTTCAAATTGCTTTCACATATCTACAAAGCATTTTCTTTTATAATCTTGAAGAAAAAGAAAAAATCAGCAATTAAAA
>NZ_JAYQDQ010000015.1:23636-49736 GCF_038138445.1 Vibrio sp. | reverse complement strand
GCATTTTCTTTTAAAATCCTTGGGCAAAGAGAAAAACTAGAGTGGCAGCAGATACTAATCGCAGATTGTTTGAGGATTATTGGTATCAATAATCCAGCCTGTTGGTTGGCTACAAAAGTACAGGAGACGACTGTAAACGAAAAACATAAATTCTGGGCTTTACATGCTTCTGGTGTTGCACTTCATTATGCAGGTAACTTAGCTGAGGCAAAAAGGGCTTTTATATCAAGCCAAGCATATAGCTGTGATCTTACATTAAGTTTTAGTTTGCAGCATTTAGGTAAATTGAATGTTGAAGCAGGCAACTACGATGAAGCTTTGAAACAGCTAAATGGAGCATTGCTTATCCGAAAAGAATTGAAGCAGGAGGACTTAGTTAAATCTACCGAAAGAGCAATTCAGGGATTACGCGAGCTCCGAACATAACAATAAATTTAAGCAGATTAGCAATGCTTGTTATTTTGGGCTTGAATCAGTTTTAGTGTTTACGGCACAATAGGTTAGGTTCAGTGGGGGCGTTGCTAACTACTTAACACGGCGTTAAATAGCCCAGATAGTAAGTGTAAGAATTTTAGGTTATGGAAGATAAAATTATTTCAGCAGTTAAAGACTTTGCTAACTCGATAAATTCGGGAGGCAAAGTGGTGGCTGATATATCTCCTCTAATTGATGCGACTTCTCAACTACCTCTTAGTAGCTTTGACTATTGGGAGCGCCTAATTCGATCAGAATTTTCCTTGGCATTAAGAGAATCAACTCCTCCAAAATGGAAAGTCTGGTCCAAATCTAGTGGACTTCTGACTTGGTTAGACTTAATAAGCTGGGATGGTTACAAGCGAGAGAAAACTCTACGCACACTGTCAGGTGCGGCTCCAAATACTTTCTTCTTTTCACTTGCCATTCGTAGGCTTAATGATTGGGTGCCTCAAGTTCGTGAAGCTGCAAGGGATAAGCTTCCTGAAATAGCAAAATCTACCAACCCAGAATTTGTTGTTGAAGCGCTTTGTATCGTCTTATCTAATTGGAATTCATGGGGAAGAATTGAGGATGTTGATAAAGAAGTTCTCTTACAGATAATTTGTGCAGAAAAAGTAGCAGAATCACTAAGGTTAAAGTTAATTACATCGACTTCTGGTCCAATGCCTTCGCTATTTTCCCAACTTGGTCGCACATCTATTCTTGATGAAAGCATTGAAAATATAGCGAGTGAAGCAGCTCAACCAGCGGTTCGAGCTAAAGCTTTCCGTAGCTTATTTGAAGGCAAGGTTGCCTGGATTGAAGGAAGAAAATGGGAATGGACTGATATAAGATATTGCGAAGGTAAGCTAAAGCCGATCATTTCAGAAAGAGAGATAGGTGTTCAATCATCGTTGCTTACATTGCTAAAGCTTTCTTCTGAAGATAGGTCTTCAATTGTAAGGCGTATATCAGCAGAGATCCTGATTCGTGACTTATCAAATATTGGAGGCATTGCTAGGGTTTATGCTGAAAAGTTTGCATCAGATAAATCCCAAGCAGTATCTGAAAGAGGACGGTTTGCTTTAAAAAAACTAGATGAGATGGATCGTGCAAAGGCCACTTAGCAAATAGTTTA
This sequence comes from Vibrio sp., assembly GCF_038138445.1. Taxonomy (GTDB): domain Bacteria; phylum Pseudomonadota; class Gammaproteobacteria; order Enterobacterales; family Vibrionaceae; genus Vibrio. The sequence continues at coordinate 48,142 of NZ_JAYQDQ010000015.1, read as the reverse complement.
AAAGCGGACAAAATTCAGTTGGCTGGTTTCGCTCCGCTTCACATTATAGCCAACCAAATTTTGCCTTTTAACAGAGGCGTTATGCCTCAAGGAGATATTGGTGTCGTTAACTTGGAATGATCTTACAGTAAGCTTCGAGCATCTTGATCAAGCTGAATTGATAGAAGACTGGCAATGGCTTGTTGGTTCGGCGCTCCCCATTCTTATTACCTCTGGCGTCGTTATATCTAATTTACATAGGTTTTAAAGTTGATTTATACGGTACCAGATGAATTAGAGTTCTTTGATAAGGGTTTTGGATATTCTAATGAATACGACCATGATGAAGGACAATTCTCATTTCAATTGGATTATGAAAATGGGAGAAAGCTAATATTTACTCATTCTCCTTTTGGAGATGGTTCGGTTAGTGCCAAAATATTTGTGAATGATGATTTGCTTGTTAATATTCAAAAGGAAGGCGTTTCAGAGATTGTATTTCAATCTTGGAGTGGTGAAAAAGTCTTAAGGGTTTATTTAGGTAAAGAGCGTCATAATTATTTGGTATATTTTGATCCTGTACCAAGAATCAAATATCTAGAGCTTTAAGCAACAGATATAACAAACGCATTAAAATGACATCTTACAGTTGGCTGATGCTCATTTTTCGCAAATAAATAGCCAAATGTTGATCGCATTTTATGCTGGCGTTATAAGTTTAGGAATAAAAATGTATATCTGGAACATCAAGAGTTTAAAAGAACAGGTTAGCTCTGGGCGGCTGACTGAAAAAGATAGATTTATATATATGTTCTTAACTTTTATCTTTACTGTATTAGGTATTGAGCTTGCGATAAGAATCCCTATTGAGTCTGGAAACGTGTGGGACGCAATAAGCTCTGTATCTTCTGTCCTGATCCCTATACTGGGTACATTCTTGGCTTATAAAGCAAATGGGGCTGCCAATGGAACTGATTTCCTCGGACGATATTTTAGTATTAGCTTTGTCGTTGCAGTTAGGTTCTTCACTCTATTAATACCGATGTTTGCTTTGTTGCCCGCTTACTATATGTTGGTTATTCCTGAAAACCCTGAGCTGGTCAGTACAGCTTCGGACACTTTGCCTTTTATCGTTTGGCAAGGTTTACTTTATTATCAGGTAGTTAAGCATATAGGTGCCGTAAAACACTCCATACAAGCTGTTTAAGAGTGATTCGCAACGCGTGGCACTTTTACTATGCATAGTGTTTGGTAATCTAAGGTGGTTTGCGGTAGCATCTGTGTTATTCAGCATTAAGTGCTTTCAGGAAGTTTATGGATATCAGCTTAAAAGAAGTTACAAAAGATAATTGGCTAGAAGTTATTCATTTGGAAATTACCAAAGAGCAGGAAGATTATGTTGCCCTCAACTCTGAATCAATCGCCGAGTCTCACTTCTATCCCCATTATGTTAATCGAGCGATTTATCGAGGCGATGAAGTCGTGGGATTTTTGCAATATTATCAGGAGCTAGAGGAAGGCTTGCCAGACGAGTTTTATATTGCGCAGTTTATGGTAGACGTAAAATATCAAGGTCAAGGCATTGGAACGACTGCAACCAAATTAGCAATTGAAGAGTTGAGTGCTATCCCAGAATGTAAAGTCATCACTATCCTATATATGCCAGGCCACCATGCCATGAGAAGATTCTATTCTCGCTTTGGGTTTGTTGTCACCGAAGAAGATGAGCAAGATGGGGTAGTAATGGAACTTAAGGTGAAGTGATTTTGCATCTGCAAGGATAAAAAATTAACGAACCCGTGCTCACTATTATGCCGCTATGTCACCGCCCGTTAGTTTCCCAAAGGAAGCGACTAATTCGTAGGAAATTTTTGTTTCTGATGGAGTACACGCATAATTCGGATAATGTCGCCTTCTATCCAATAGGAAACGATCATCGAAATCTCAGGAATGATAAGTAATCGCCCACGAATACCGTCTCGCTGTACATCCATATGAGGTTGCTTTAGCAAGTTTTTTACTTTTACTTCAATGAGGTTGTCAGTTTTTTCTGCCGCATCAGGGTTAAAGTCATAGAGAAATTCAAAGATCTTTTCACGATCATTAATTGACTCTTCTTCCCATAAAATCATTACTTATCTCGATTACGGATTCTGGCTTTGCGCTCTTAGGTCTTATACTCTAACACGTTTTAATGGTTGCTAACTTATTGTGTTATCGTTTAAATTAATAGCCTTATACATTAAGGTAAATGAACAAGGTAATGATGTATATCCCACATAACAAGTTGCTTAAGTTTGTTCGTTAACTCACAGGGCAATTAAGAATTGGCTTCGTGCAAGCTTAGCCAGCTTTCGATTGCCCGTCAGCAAAGCGTTATATCTCTAATATGTATTACTGGAATAAAGATAATTTTGAAGGTTTGAAGTTTGTAGGAGAAACATACTCTGCAGTTGAAGGCTATGAGCTTTTCGGAAAGTACTGCCTCCAAAAGGAAAAAGGGCTTAAAAAGCTAGCTGTCTCGTCAATAAAAGAGTTTGTAACAGTCTCCAAAAGTAAATCACTTAAAGTACAAAGAGAGATTGCAGAAGAGCTGTCATCGCTCGGGTTCTGGAACAGTGAGATACATCAGCTCTTTGCTCATCCATTGGTGAAGTTCCTCAAGAGTGTTCTAGAACAGTGGGCGTTAGATGAGCCTAGTAATCCTATACCTCACAAATGGTTAGGTTATATTGGTGGTGATTTATCCTCTTACGAAAGAGCACTTGAGATTGATCCCACAGATGAGATTTGCATCAGTCGAATTGCTCAGGCTCATTTAAATGATGTGGACTATCAGACTCATCATTTATCTGAATCTCTTTTCTTGGGCGATATCAGAGACGCCACTAACTCTTTGCAGTTAGTGGCACCTCTGATCGATAGGCTTACCACAAAGCACGTAAGATTAAAGATGCGTGGAGAGCTGGAATATTACAATAACCTCTTGAGCTGTTGGATGGAATACTCAGAGTTAGGTATAGATGAGCCTTTTGCGGACTGGTGTGTGTCTAAAGGAGAAAAATTCAATTTTTGGTCAATCGCATATTATCGCCAGTGAGGCTTGAAGTATATGTATATTACATGATAATTGGTTGTTACCGCTTAAATCTATATATATAATCTATCGCCTCTAAATTTCTAGTGTTCTAAAAAATGAAAGCAAAAATTTTTGTAATATTCCTTTTCTCTTTCACTCTGTTTGGCTGTGTTAATATGCAACAGTTAGATTCGACTGTTCAAGATGAGTACATAGTGCTTACGACTGATTTAACAAGAGTGAGGACTGGTGGAGCTCTTGGTATAAAAGGCTTGTACCCAACATCTTGGGTTGAAGGGGTTTCCGCTGGCATTTATATCGCAGAAGGGCAGAATTCAGAAGGCGTTTTTTACCGGAATACAAAGTGTTGTATTGGTATCGAAAATAAAAGAGAAATGGTTGCAGGAATGCATGGATGGGATTGTGGTATCTGGATTCCGAATAATAAAACTGGAATTGTTAGAACCTATTATCATGATGATAGGCGCCTTTTTGGTTATCCTGCTTATATTGGTTGGTATGCGGAATTTACATATCAGCAATTGGAGTTATCTTTAAAAAATTAGTTTAGAAACCAAGGATAAATTAGCGAGTGTTCTAAATTTCTGTCACTATGCTTTTCATCAATTCCATCTTTCGTTTCGGGCTAAATTGGTTATGATAAACCTCTATTGAGTGGTTAGAAGTGCGAGGGTGATGTGTTAGTAGAACAATGGTTAGATATCGAGGGCGACCAGCTTTATTGTTTGGCTACTGAGCGCAAAAAATCTCAAGAAATGCTGGTGTTGATTCATGGTTTGGGTGAATCGCATCTCTGTTTTGCGGATGCAATAGACTGGCTGTCGAATTATAACCTAGTCATGTTTGATCTATGTGGTTACGGCTATTCTCCTGCTTCAGCTACTTCTCATTCAACGGAAACTCAAGCAAAGCGCATATTAAAAGCGCTTGAGCAATTAAAGATTGATGATTGCTTTCTCCTTGGGCACTCTTGGGGAGGCGATACGTCTACCTTGGTTTGCCAACACGATACGAAAGGTATTGTGCGTGGTTTTATTAATGCCGAAGGTGGCGTCCACGCAGAAAATATAATCTTGTCTAAGATAATTGCTGAACAATATTCTCAGTTAAGTTCTGATGAATTTTCTCAGTGGGTGAAAGGTGCTGGTTTTTCACAGCGTTTTTCTCTGTCTTGGGGCCACGGGGCGGGTATTAAGTATTTATCGTCTGTTCGGCGCTGTGACCCCGTTGTTTTAGGTAATACCGCGAGTGAAATTTATGCTCAGCACGCCACTCAAGATACGCGGGGAGTTGTTAGTTGGGGACAAATCTATGAAAGCTTGCCGATACCTAAAGTTTACTTTTGGGGTACACAGAGTTTAAGTGGTTGTGAACGCGCTGAAAAATTCATTTCGACATTGAATAATGTTTCGTTCGAAGGAGCCAATCATTGGGTTCAAAATGAACCCTCTAAGTTTTACCAAGAGGTGGATAAATTCATCACTAAGGTTGCCCCAAAATAACCCGTATTTAAGGCTTTTAGGGATTTTTCTTAAACATGCCACTCAGGATTTTATAAAGTGTATATTCGTTTTGTCGTTGGCTATGATGGGCAAAGCCCAAGGGAGATGCACGGGCCTTTTACCGAAGTTGAGTATCTTCGAGAGCAAGGGCTATTGGCACCTTATGAGGAAGATATCGTTTCAGACATATTCGCCAAATTCAATCAAGAGTTACCTTGCCCACCTTGGTCATCGAGTCATTGGCCAGACGATGCTATTTCTTGGTTCAAGGTGACTGCACAGTACTTTGTGTCTGAGATGTATAATTTAGTAGCGCTTTTAAAAGAACATGGAATTCAGGTTCGAGTTTTAAAGTGTGACAAGTTATTCAAAATATTTTACGAAGATGAATTTCAAGTCGTTGCCTTGGACAAAAGGTTTTAAGATGAATGGCGACGTGAAAAAGTGTAGCCATATCCAAATTGCCCACATCAAAAAACATGCTTCTCATAGTTGGTAACTTTACTTTCACTCTAAGTACTAGACATTATGTACCTAATATTGCAAAGTATTTTTAACTTCATAGCTAAAAAAGGAATAGCAATGTTCAGTCACGTTATGGTCGGCGCAAATGATGTTAATCAATCCAAGACTTTTTATGATGCCGTGATGTCGGCGATCGGATATTCAGAAGGTGTGTTGGATGACAAAGGCCGCTGCCTATATGTAACAAAAGATGGTGTATTGGGTATTACCCACCCGATTGATGGCGAGACGGCAACTCATGGCAATGGAATGACAATTGGGCTTAAAGTCAGCAGCCCTGAATTGGTGGACGCATGGCATGCCGCTGGTCTAGAAAATGGCGGTACAGCCTGTGAAGCCCCTCCTGGTATACGTGAAGGTGGCGGGCGGAAATTGTATTTGGCTTACTTGCGAGATCCTGCTGGCAATAAGCTTTGCGCCACTCATATTGTTTCGTCGAGCTAAAAGTATGGAACATGCTGCAATAAAACCGCTGATTAGTTTTGATGATTTTGCGAAAGTAGATATTAGGGTTGGCCTTATTCGTGAAGTCACTGAGGTGGCTAAGTCTGATAAATTGATGAAGCTTACAGTGGACTTTGGCGATCATACCCGCTCCATTCTCGCTGGTATTAAACAAGAATGTGATAACCCAAAGGATATTGAGGGTAAGCAAGCTTTGTTTGTGGTGAATTTGCCGGAGAGGAAAATGGCTGGTGAAGTCTCGCAAGGTATGTTGTTCGACATTGGTTATGAAGACAAACTCTTGCCGTGTTTAGCTTGTCCAGAAATGCCTATGCCCAATGGCGCCAGAGCTGGATAAGGTTTGATTGTTAGAATGGACAAAAATGAAACTAGATAAAATCACCAAACATACGGTGATACTCTAGCTAACATTGAACTGTAATTATTCGTTGAATTAAAAAAGGACTGAAATCTATCAGTCCTTTTTTTTTGCGTTGTGTTCTTCAGATGGAAAGTCAGAACTATTGCACTAGCTTAAACACTAATGCACTTACTGCGACGGCTCCGGTCGCAAGTACGAAGAAAGTAGAGAGTTTGCCTTTGTACATATGCAAACTCTTTACTTTGTAGACGGCGATCATTGGCATAATAAATAAAATCATCGCAATAATTGGACCTGATAGCGCTTCCATCATACCCAAGATGCTCGGGTTGATAATCGACACCGCCCAAATACTTAAGAAGAGTGTAAGGATACAAATCGCATGCGCCTGACGATAAGAAAGCGGCGTGCTTTTGGTCAGCATACCAATCAGGCTTTCACGCGCGCCTAAGAAGTGGCCTATGAAAGAAGACGTGATAGCAATAAAGGCAACGATTGGGCCAAGTGTTGCGATAAATGGATTCTCAGTAGCATTTGCAAGGTAAGAAAGTACGGATACGTTCTGAGCCTTAGCTTCCACTAATTGCTCTGGGGAAAGAGTAAGTACACAAGAGCCTACAAATAGCATCACAAACACAATCAGCATTAGGTTCGTGCGGCGAACGATCACTTCTGATTTCGGTGTGGCCTCTTTATCACCATAATGTCTGCGCTGAGCATTAGCAAACGAAGACAGAGCAGCAACATGGCTAAATGAGAAGATCACGACGGGAGTGGCAAGCCATAGAGTGCTACTTAAATCAGACATTGCCGGCATAACCAGTTCTGGCACATGCCAGCTAGGGATCAGGTAGACAGATAAAAACAGCAAAATGGCGACCAGTGGATAAACCATGATTGAGAATGTCCGCAGCATGGCTTTTTCACCTGCGAGCATGATGGCGATCAATCCAGCAACCAGAACACCAGATAGCCAAGCTCTTGGCATAGAGGCCATATCTGCTTGGTTAACCATAAAACTATCGACTGTATTGGTGAGACCAACACCATAAATCAGCAGAACAGGGAAAATTGAGAGGAAGTAAAGAAGAGAAATACCTTGTCCTGCAGCTGGACCAAAATGCTCAACAACGACGTCGGTAAAGTCGGCATCGGTTCGACGAGAAGAGAGAATAAAGCGAGTAAATCCTCTGTGGGCCAAGTAAGTCATCGGATAAGCAAGTATGGCCATTATAATAAGTGGGACTATGCCGCCTATGCCTAAGTTGATGGGCAAAAATAGGATGCCTGCACCGACGGCGGTGCCAAATAGGCTTAGTACCCATTGAGTATCGTAGGATGTCCACGGGCTTGCTTTCGCTGTTAACGTATTTTGAGTATCACTCACTTGTGCGTTACCTCTGTCTGTCATGGAAACGCAAGGCTATATATTTTGTAAATAATTATCACGACATTTATACGTTATGGTGATCCAACTCACGAAGTAAAGTGTTAAAAAGTGGTGTATGAATGTTTGTTAACCAGTTGTTTATTTTAATATTAAACAAATTCAATTAAATGATTAGAGTAATATTCGGCCTGACTGGCAAAAAGAAATGTTTAAGACTCAGGCAATATAAAGCCGTTGTATCGCTTGAGTTGGCAATTTTGCATCAAGTTGTAACCAGCTACAGAAACTACCTGCCGGTGTAAGCCAGCTTTTATATCAACTTTTTTGCATAAGTTTTTTTGAACGTGGATGACTGGCGAATAAACTGAGCGTATATTTGCTGCCTATACTCCAATTGTTGCTCGTCATTTAGTTGGCTGTAGTGTTCAAGTGCTCGCTCTGCTGATGGAGCATCGGGAATGGTTGTAAAGGCGCTCAATGCTGTCACTACCGATTGTGCTTCGACTGACTCTAGAGAGAACGAAATTTGTTTCGCTTTTTGAACTAACGCTTGGAGAACAATCTCTCTTTCTGCTTGCTCTATTTTTGATTTGAGCTCGTTTTTGGTGCTCTTGAGTCCCGCTTGTTCGAGCTTGCTTATTAGTTCGTTATTCATTTTTTTATCGAGTAATTAGTGGGTTTAGGCTAATGGCTTGTCTTATATGGTGTCTTGTTAAACCAATAATAAAGGTTGAGGGAGCGCAAAGTTCGGTGTGGAGATCAGTGTTTCCAACACCTCTTTAGTGATAACAGGTTTATTTTCTACGATCGGAAAAATAAGGGTTTGATTGCCCTTCAGTGTAACTTGGTAATGTGTTTCTATTGTACGAATATGACCGGATTGCGATATGTTAGCAACAAGAACCTGTACATCTTTGATTGGAAGGAAGTGACCCTTATAGTAGAGCTCGACATCGCTGATCATGCATATCTCGCCAAGCATTGGTAGGAGTCCATCTAAGTCCTCAAATTCAATTGTTACCATTTTTACACCCATCTCTCACAGTATTTTTCGTTGCACAAATCCTTGTATTTGTTTTCGTTAGGGCGCGGAGGTTATATTAGGTTTAGAATGAGCGATAATAAACTAACGTGAACTTTTATGATCTGTAATCAAATCAGATGTTAATGGCTTGTTTTCGATAGATGATCCGGAGGTGCCTTTTAAAGCAAAGGATCGATTGATAGGCTTTTATCTGGGTAAAGTGCAATAGAAAAACAGCCAGTTATATGACTGGCTGCTTTAAGATGTTTAATTAGACGTCGTAAGTGGTTGATGCTGTATCACCGCCAGTTCCTGTCCAATTAGTATGGAAGAACTCACCGCGTTGGCGATCAATTCGCTCATAGGTATGAGCACCAAAATAATCACGCTGCGCCTGAAGTAAATTGGCTGGCAGACGAGCAGTGGTATAACCATCTAGGAAAGTCAGAGCAGACGTTGTACATGGCATAGGGATACCAGCTTCAAGAGACTTGGCAGCAACTTTACGCCAAGCGGCGAGGCTGTTTTGTAGAATACCTTTGAAGTAATCGTCAGAGCCAAGGAATGCAAGCTCAGGGTTCTTCTCGAATGCATCGCGAATATTACCTAGGAATGCAGAACGAATGATACAGCCACCACGCCACATTAGGGCTACGTTACCGTAGTTTAAATCCCAGCCGTTTTCATTGGATGCTTCGCGCATTAACATGAAGCCTTGTGCGTAAGAGATGATCTTAGAGGCAAGCAGTGCTTGGCGAAGTGCATCAACCCACTCTTGCTTATCACCTTGAACAGGTTCAATAGTTTTGCCAAACAGCTTCTCTGCTTGTACGCGTTGGTCTTTTAGTGCCGATAGGCAGCGAGAGAATACTGACTCAGAGATAAGGGTGAGTGGGATACCAAGATCTAGTGCGTTGATACCCGTCCATTTACCCGTACCTTTTTGACCCGCAGTGTCGAGGATTTTCTCAACCAGAGCTTCACCATCTTCATCTTTGTAGCCGAGAATATCTGCGGTAATTTCAACTAAGTAGCTGTCTAGCTCAGTCTTGTTCCAGTCAGCAAATACTGCTTGCATTTCATCAGCAGACATACCTAAACCATCTTTCATAAACTGATAAGCTTCGGTGATCAGCTGCATGTCGCCGTATTCAATACCGTTGTGAACCATTTTAACGAAGTGACCAGCACCGTCGTTACCGACCCAATCACAGCATGGCTCCCCAGCATCTGTTTTTGCAGAGATGCCCTGGAAGATAGGTTTTACTGCTTCCCAAGCTTCTGGTGTGCCGCCTGGCATGATAGAAGGTCCAAAGCGAGCGCCTTCTTCACCGCCAGATACACCCGTTCCGATAAAATGAATGCCTTTCTCACGAAGTGCAGCAACACGACGGTTGGTGTCTGGGTAGTTGGTATTGCCACCATCGATGATGATGTCACCTTTATCCAGCAGTGGAACAAGAGCTTCAATAAACTTATCTACGACGTCACCTGCTCGTACCATAAGCATAACTTTACGTGGTGCTTCTAATTTTTCGACCAACTCCTCAAGGGAATATGCGCCGACGATGTTGGTGCCTTTTGCTGGACCTTGAAGGAACTCATCTACTTTGGCAGCAGTACGGTTATGCGCCACCACTTTAAAGCCATGGTCATTCATATTTAGGATAAGGTTTTGGCCCATTACCGCTAGACCAATAACACCGATATCACCTTTCATTATTTCTCTCCAATTTTTAATGGACGCTCGCGTTACGCGATCTTGTCTGCTGCGTCTGAATCTAGGTACCACTCCGTCTTTCCAGTTTGCGACTGGATTTTGGCTGCGGGATAGGGCAGCTCGCTTGCTGGAGTGGTATGAATTTCATGAACGATCTCTACTTTACCAGCGCCAAGTACAAGGTAGCTGATACGCTTGGCCGCTTGTAAAACCTTGGCTGTTTTAGAGACACGGATTTGGCCTGACTCTGGGTGAGAAGCTAAAACAGATAGCTTTTCCTCTTGGTAGTTAGTCTGGCCTGGAAATAAGGAAGCAGTGTGACCATCAGCGCCGACACCAAGTAGGATCCAGTCAAAAACAGGCGTGCCGTTCTCGGTTGGTATAACGTCAACCATTTCCTTGGCAAATCGCTCGACTTCAAGCTCTGGCTTTTCTTCACCACGAATGCGATGAATATTGCCAGCCGGTATATCTACTTGGCTAAAGAGCAGGGCATTCGCTTCACCGAAATTACTCTCTTTGTCTTCAGGTGCCACACAACGTTCATCGCCCCACCAGAAATGAAGATTTTTCCACTCGATCGATGTTGCATAGGCTTGAGTTGCCAGCAATTTAAATAACATTTTGGGTGTGCTACCGCCTGACAGCGAAATGTGCACAGGTCGATTAAGCTTGCTAAGCGTGTTTAGGTCGTCAGCTAAGCTTTCCACTACTTGTTGCGCGGTTTGGAAGATCTTATGGTTGATCATAGTTCACAATAATCCGTATCTGTTAAATTCTTACATGGGAAACGCCAAGCTCGGTTGTCACGTTTTAGCAGCCCATCTGACTCTTTCGGACCCCATGTGCCACATGCATAGCCAAATAGGGCCTGTGGATCTTGTTTGAAGTCTAGAATCGGTTGGACATATTGCCAACATGCTTCAACAGCATCGCTGCGAGCAAATAGAGTTGCGTCGCCATTAAGCGCATCAAGAAGAAGGCGTTCATAGGCGGTGAGCATTTGCGTTTCTGGCAAATCCGCGTAATGGAAGTTCATCGCCACTTCTTTGGCTTTGAATCCTGCGCCTGGCTCTTTAAGACCAAAGCTTATCTGAATGCCTTCATCTGGCTGGATACGAATAACCAACTTATTCTCTGGTGCATTTTGGCCAAAAACAGGGTGAGGCGTTTGTTTGAAGTGGATAACTACTTCTGTGACTCGAGTCGGCAGTCGTTTTCCAGTACGAACGTAAAAAGGAACACCATTCCAACGCCAATTGTTGATGTAGGCTTTAAGGCCAATATAAGTCTCAGTTCGCGAGTCATCGGCTACACCATTTTCTTCGCGATACCCGATGAGGTGTTGACCACGTACATCTGATGCTGTGTATTGGCCAAGGACTAAATCATTTCTTAGCGCTTGTTCATCAAGTGGTTTAAGACACTGAAGCACTTTGATGACTTCGTCTCGCATTGAATCGGCATTGATTTGCGCAGGAGGCTCCATTCCTACCATAGCAAGAACTTGGAGTAGGTGATTTTGGAACATATCGCGAACTGCGCCTGAGCCGTCGTAATATCCGCCACGCTCTTCAACACCTAAAAACTCAGCTCCAGTGATTTCGACATAATCAATGAAATTTCGGTTCCATAAAGGCTCGAACATGGCGTTTGAAAAACGAAAGACCAATAGATTCTGAACAGTCTCTTTACCTAAATAGTGGTCGATACGATAGATTTGATGCTCTTCAAAGTGACCATGGATCTCTTTATCGAGTTTTTTCGCCGAATCAAGGTCGTAGCCAAACGGCTTTTCGATGATTAATCGCTTCCAGCCGTCTTCTTCTTTGTTTAGTCCATGCGCTGCAAGGCTTGCTGGAATGACATTGTATAAGCTTGGAGGCGTCGCAAGATAAAAAAGCGTATTGCGCTGTTCGAAATCATACTGTTGAGAGAGTTGGTCGAGGCGGGTTACCAGTTTACTGTAGTCTGCGGTATCTGAGGTGTTGATAGCTTGGTAATGCAGATGGTTTATAAACGCATCGAGCGTTGCAGGTTCAGTTTTTTCCATTTCCTGAAGAGAGTGCTTCAGTTTTTCGCGGTAAGACTCATCGCTGTATTCAGTGCGGCTGACACCAAGTATGGCGAAGTTTGTTGGAAGCTGCTTACTCGCGTAAAGGTGATACAAAGCAGGGATCAACTTACGATACGTCAAGTCTCCCGAAGCACCAAAAATAACGATGCTGCTGTTTTCTGGTATTACCATCATCTTTCCCTTAGAAACGAGGTAGTTATCATATGTCGTTCATACAGTGAACTCAGAGAGCCAACCCTACCAACGGCAATTCAAAATTGATAATTGGTCATGCCTATTAGTCTGATAGCTAGAAATGAATTATTTCGAGCCACGAGATAAATCATAATAAGGCAGCGTATTGTCCATGACTATTGAATAGACATCAACCTCTGTGAAAGCAATCGATTAAATATTGAGTGATTATTGGCACAATTCGCGTTTTCTGCCACTTTGTATATCAGCTAATAGCCAGCAAACTTATTTAAGGAATGCTGACTATTAAGCATGATCTTCTAAAATTGCGTTTTTAAATGGGCCTTGACGGTTTGAATGTAATTTTCTCGTTCGACAGGAACGATTTGTTCTGGAGCTAAAAACATTTTGGCATAGTCTTGGTCTACTTCATGTTCAAGAAATAGAAGATAGAGCTTGGGATCGATATGCCCGGATGTCGCCATATGGGTCATTATATTGAGAGATTCGGCAAGATTTTTGGCTTTTTTATACGGCCTATCACTGGATGTTAATGCTTCGAATACATCAGCTATCGCCATAACACGAGCTGGAATGGACAGCTCATCCTCGTCCAGTCCCCTAGGGTAGCCTTTACCATCGATTCTTTCATGATGCCCTCCTGCGATTTCAGGAATATTTTTAAGGTGTTCAGGGTAGGGAAGACAACCAAGCATAGTCAGTGTTTGGATGATGTGGTCGTTAATCATAAAACGTTCCTCATCATTTAGAGTACCGTAACGGATTGATAGGTTATAAAGCTCTCCACGGTGGTATTTCAGTTTGCCCGGTTCGAGTACAAATTTCTCTGTCCAGACATCTTGTGGACTTTCACCCTTAGTCCAACGGATCTCATGAACTTTCTTATCGCTTAGTATTGGCTCCATCGCCGGCAATGGTTGCCGCTCCCCCGCGCGTTGTTTTTCTATCCAAGATACGCCAGCTTGGTCATCGAGCGTTCTTTTCCATTGCCTTTGTGAAATTTTGTTGAGCCGCTCAATGGCACTTTCATCCATTTGCTCACTACCTATGTTGCATTCGGCAACAAACTCGAACTCACTGTCCAGTGAAGACTGAGTCTCTTCAAGCGTTTTCTTTAAAGTGCTGGCATCGCCGCCATTATACATCCCTTGCCAATAGTCTGCTTCCGCTTGAACTTTGAGTAACTCGAACCGCATTCTCACTTCATGGATTCTGTCGTAAATGGTTTCAAGTTTGGTGGCTTTATCGATCACGTATTCTGGCGTTGTTACCTTCCCGCAATCATGGAGCCAGGCTGCTAGCTTGAGCTCTTCCCACTGATCCTCTGTCATTGAAAATTGAGGAAAATAGCCCTTATCGTTATGAGCGACTTTAGTCAACATTTGGGTCAGCTCAGGAACTCGTTGACAATGGCTGCCCGTGTAAGGGGATTTAGTATCGATTGCCGAGGCGATAAGCTGGATAAAAGCATTCATCATATCTTTTTGTTGCTCCATTTGATGAATGTTTTCTTTGGCAATTTCAGCAAAGCTCAGTAACTCTTTTAAGAAGGCATGTTTATCGCTGTGCTCCTTGGTTATTGCTCTTTCATATCCAAGAAGCAACACGCCTACCAAATGTGATTCTCTATTAAGCAAAGGGAAAAAGTACACGTCTGAATTATATAAGTCATTTATGTACTTATTAAGTGCATTATCACTACGGTTCAAATGAACTATCTCGCCTTGCCGCAAGTCTTTTTCGAGCCATGCTGTGTCTTTAAGGAATGCGTTGATATCGATTTTAAAAGGGATGATGGCGTGATTGGCAATGATATCAAAACTGTTTTCTTTTTCTTGAACGGAGAAAAGCACGATAGTCTCAGCGCGTGTAACAAGATAACTTTGGTGGGTGATGGTTTTGGCCAGAATCGAGAAGTCTTTGTTACTGGCTGTCTCACGTAATAATCTCAGGAGGTCGTGCAGTGTATGCTCCATTAATTCAATCGATTCAGTTAAGTTGGACACCTCTCGAATCATACTCTTAGGGTAGCGTGTTTTTTTGAAATCAAAACGAGCGATATTGTCTGTTAATTGGACCAAATTCTGTAAAGGTGTAGACAATTTGGTGGCAACAAACCAAACCGTCAGAAAGCTGACCACTAGCATGGTCATGGCTACGCTGATTTGCCTATCACGCATTGACAGTAAATCACCGAGCAACTCTTCTTGTGGGATAGCTTCAGCCAGAAGAAGTCGTACATGCTCGTTTAACCAGACTGGGGTTAACGTCACCGACCAGGTATACCCATCCCGCTCAATGACTTCATACAGGGTTTGAGTGCTGTGTCGGTTGAGAACTGGCTCAAATAAACTGTCTTCGACCGCTTGTTGCACGGATTCTGTTTCTTGATCCAAATCTATGTTGGATTGGTGCTGGGCTAAAAGTCTAAATTGAGTATCAAACAATGCAACCTGAGTGGCTTTAGATAAGCTAAGTTCAGCGATTTGATCCGAGAGTGAAGACAGTGTGAAGTCTGCAGCAACCACTTCTTGGCCGTCAGTCGATCTACGTGACAATGTCACGCCATTTGTCTTCAGAAAATAGAAAAAATAGGGTTCGCTAAGACGTATCTCTCCGTCGGGATCTGCGTTGATATACCAAGGTCGAACTCTTGGGTCGTATTTGTTGTCATTGGTTTTTTTGTACCCAACACGATTGTAATCATGATCTAGATAATGGAATTCATTTAACCCTTCTGCTTTGGTGAAATTAATCATAAGCCGTGCATTAGGGGGGGCTTCAAATCGCTTTCGTGATGAGTCGTCGTGTAGTGGGCGCAGCATAATAAACTCGCCGTGTTCATTACCGTAGAATAAAGCCACAAGGCCTTGGTTTCTTTCAAATATTAGATTTGCTGAATCTAAGAAACGCTTCGCTTTTACTGGAGGGGTACGTTCTTTAATAACAGCACTTAGCGCCATAAAATCGAGTGTAGTTAGAATGGGGCCAGCACGAACTTTGAAGGTTGATTCTAGCTTGCGGCTGTTCTCGTTACTCAGTTCCTTAGCGCTCACAGCCAAGAGTTCCTGTGAGTGATGGTAACTAATACCGATAAGGACGATACCAACCAGAGTGGTCAGTACCAGAAATAAGCTTGTGATGTGAATACTCAGAGAATAATGGTGTTTCTTCATTTATTTATCACTTAGTGGCTTCACAATAATTATCGACCAATATATCAATGATGCAAAAGTAAAGATGACTTACAGAGTATTCGTGTGCCTAGTTTGATGATTTTCAAAATAAATTGTGCTGACATCGACTATAACTAGTAGTGACATAGTTAAATTGGAAGCAAAAGAGATGTTAACTCGGACGTATCAAGTTGAAATATTGGCGACCCCAGAGGTTATTTGGCAAGTATTAACGGAAAAAGATTTGTATGAACAGTGGGCCAAGGCCTTCTCACCGCATTCTCAATTTGAAGGTGAATGGAAAGAAGGCAGCAATATTTGCTTTTTCGACCCAGATCTTGGTGGTACCCGTGCTGTTATTGACCGAATTGAGAAGCTGAAAGAAATTCAATATACCCATGTTGCAATTTCCAACCCAGAGCATGTCAAAGATATTGATAGCGATACGGCACAAAAGTGGATAGGGACTAAGGAACACTATCAGATTATCCCTAACCAAGAATCTGTCACCTTAAAAGTAATGATAGATACGCATCCAGACTTTGTTGATATGCTTGATGATGGATGGAAAAGAGCGTTCCCATTGATAAAGGTAATAAGCGAGCAACAAGGTCGTTAGTTTGGTAAAGTGCACTATTACTCTGCACTTTAACCTACTAAGAATTTAAAATGAAAAAAATCATTTTTGCCTTAACACTCATGTTTTCGATTCAGGTTTTTGCATCAGACGTTGACTTGAAAGCAACCATGAAGCAAATGAAGCTTGAGTTCAAGCAAGCTGCACAGGCAACAAGTGTCGATGGTATGAAAGCACCTATTGATAATATGTTGCAGCTTGTTGAACAAGCTAAGAAAGGAAATTACCCGCCAGAAAAAGTTGATACTTATGTTGAAGGTTTTAGTAAGCTATCGACAACCCTAAAACAGATTGAATCACAACTTGATGCAGGAGATCTTACTTCAGCGCAAGAATCATTACGTCAGATTGATGAACTTCGTATTGAATATCATGATAAACGTAACCCTAGTATTTGGAGCAAAATATTTAGTTGATACGCTTGGCATCCTTTTTTACGTGGGTATTAATCAATGCTTGTCTTGATTTGTGAAAATTGTCACGCAAGTGATAGATTTTAACTGACTTGGCTATCGATTTGGTGACAAAAAAGATATCCTCACCGCCCACTGTGAAGGAACCACTAACTCAGTTTTCTAGTTGTAAGCTCGACCCTGACTTTAACTGATCAAGAGTAATGATGCTTCGGCGAAAGAAATTTAACCGATTAATGCTAATAATCAGTGCCCTGAGTTGGGCATTGGTTGCTTTGATGCCAGTCATCAATGCGCATGGTCCAAATGCTGGGGTGTGGGCGAGTTTATGTACGCTTAATGGCTTTAAGTTAGTTCAAGTTGAAGAAGCAAAGCCGACAACTCAGCATGGTAAGGCTTGCCCCTTCGGTCACTTTTCTTGTTTTCACCAAGACACTCTTCCAACCCCATCTTACGTATCACGCATTACTTATGTAATCAGTGAGTATTATGCTTTTTTAGCACCTAGCATAAGATACCAGTTAGCCTTTGCCAGAGCGCCACCACCTTTCTTTTTTAGTAAATAAAATCATAAATTAAAAGTAAACGCAGCGTAGGCAAAGTACTTGGCTTTGACTGATGCTTTTGTCTGCGCGTCAAAAAAAGGAAAGTATTATGTTGGGTAGTCAAATTCAGACTTCACCTAAGGAAGCACCATGTTCTGCAACGGACAAAACTAAAGTTAAATCAAGATATTTTATGGTCTGGCGTTGGCATTTTTATGCAGGTTTATATGTTATTCCTTTCATGATCATGTTAGGTCTAACTGGGTTGGTCATGTTATTTGATGATGAGATCGAAACCATAAGGTATCACGATGAACTGGTTGTTGTGCCCGAATCTGTCGCACTTCCTGTCTCTCTTCAATTAGATAAAGTACACAATGCTTACCCTCTTGGGAAAGTCACTCAATTCATCCCCTCTAAAGACCCCAGTTTGGCAAATAAATTCGATGTTCGTTTAGTTGATGGACGTTCGGTATTGGTGACGACAAACCAGTACACAGGTGAGGTAATCGGTGAAATTGATCGTAGTCATAGCTGGTATCAGCTAGCTAATGATATCCATGGTACTTTACTCATGGGCCAATGGGGTGATTATTTGATCGAGATAGCCGCTAGCTTAAGTATACTTCTGATTATTACAGGCGTGTATTTGTGGTGGCCTAGAGATAATGCAAGTAAAGCGGGTTTCTTCAAAATTCGGCTTTCAAGCACACGCCTGTTGATGAGGGATCTACATGCAAATTTCGCAGCCTTGTTTTCGTTTGTCCTACTGTTCTTTTTGCTATCCGGTTTAGCTTGGACAAGTGTATGGGGCGGAAAATTGGTACAGGCTTGGAATACTTTTCCTGTCTATTACACCTGGGGCGATAAACCTGAGTCTAACCTTACTCACGCTGATCTTAATCATGGCCGTGAAAAAGAATTACCATGGAACCTTGAACAAGCGGCGCTGCCCGAATCAAGCGGACATATCCATGGTGCAACGGCTCAGCTTAGCGGAAAGGGCTATACGACCACAAATAAAACCATTGATATTGATTCTGTGATTGAACAGGCGAAAAAGCTTGGGTTTACGCAATACAAGGTGTTTGTCCCTCAATCTGAAAAAGGTGTTTTTACACTCGCGGCAAATTCAATGGGCGGGGACATTACCGACCCACGCTTGGATAAAACCACGCATATCGATCAATACACAGGTGATGTTTTGGTCGATGTTACTTGGGATGACTACAGTTTGTTGGCTAAGTTAATGGCGGCAGGTGTTTCTCTTCATCAAGGGGATATGAGTGTAATTAACAAGGCGTTAAATGTACTGTTTTGCTTTGTTTTTCTCATGATATCACTATCTGGAGTAGTGATGTGGTGGATCCGAAGACCGTCAGGAAAAACTCGTATGGGGATACCAAAGCGCTTTGAGAGCGATGGCCTTTGGAAAGCAGGTATTGCAGGGCTTGTATTTGTTGCGGTGTGTTTTCCTTTAGCTTGTTTGGCTCTAGTACTGTTTGGTTTTATTGACTGGATTGTTTTTAAGACGAAGACAACAACAGCCAGCTAAACTACTGAGTAAGGCCACATACTAGTGGCCTTTCTCGAAAGCTCTAGTTTATGAGACTTTCCAGCTTATCTTTTCACCGGCTCTAATTGGTATAACAATATCATTACCAAAAGGCATTGATTCTGGGACATGCCACTCTTCTTTTGTCAGTGTTACCGTATCTGAATTTCTAGCAAGGCCGTAGAAATCTGGCCCATTGTGGCTTGCAAAAGCTTCCAAGTTTTCTAACTTACCTTCTTGTTCAAACACTTCTGCGTATAGTTCTAGTGCGGCATGCGCAGTATACGAGCCTGCACAGCCGCACGCTGCCTCTTTCATTCCCTTAGCATGAGGAGCTGAGTCCGTGCCCAAGAAAAACTTCTTACTGCCACTCGTCGCTGCACCAATGAGAGCAGCTTGGTGGGTATTGCGCTTTAGAATGGGCAGACAGTAGAAATGGGGCTTAATCCCTCCCACAAGCATGTGATTACGGTTGTAGAGAAGGTGGTGAGCAGTAATAGTTGCGGCAAGATTATCGTTAGCGTTATTGACGAAGTTTACTGCATCGGCAGTGGTAATATGCTCAAGCACAATTTTAAGATTTGGGAAGTCGTTTACGATGGGAGCAAGAACGGTATCAAGAAATTCCTTTTCACGGTCAAAAATATCCACATCGTGATGGGTTACTTCGCCATGAACAAGTAGCAACATTCCGACTTCTTGCATCGCTTCTAGTACGGGATAGATATTTTTTGCAGAGGTAACGCCTGAATCTGAATTGGTTGTTGCACCAGCCGGGTATAACTTTGCTGCAGCAATTTTACCACTGGCTTTTGCCTTTTTAATTTCATCTACTGAAGTATTATCCGTCAAATATAAAGCCATTACTGGCTCAAACTGAGAACTTGGCTGGTTAGCCATGATTCGCTCTCGGTATGCGATAGCCATTTCAGTATCTGTGACGGGTGGGATAGTATTGGGCATAATAAGAGCACGGCCATTGTATCGGCTAATATCTCTTACCGTATCGGGTAAGACATCACCATCGCGTAAGTGAACATGCCAGTCATCGGGACGAGTGATCGTAAGTGTTGTCATTGTTGCTCCCACCATAGTTTTAGTTGTCGGATTGGAGCCTAAATAAGCGTGAAAAATGAGAAGGCAAACGCTTACGTTTAGGCGACAGGATGATAGAGCAAAGTGGTGCTAAATGCACCTAATTTTTCTTGTTATGAACCAAATGGAATGAAGGCTTTGCACCTTAACCACATTTTTAATCAATATTTACTTGGGTATGAAAATTCCAACAAGAGTTAGGTATAATAACGAAAATAATTAAAACTATTAGGGACAGCATGTCAGCACCAAGCCTTTCTCAAATCAATGTGTATCCAGTTAAGTCATTAGGTGGCATTACCCAGTCTAACTGCTGGGTGGAAAAGCAGGGCCTTATGTTCGATCGCCGTTTTATGTTGGCGTTAGCAGATGGCTCCATGGTCACAGCACGTAAATACCCTCAGATGGTCACTATTCAATCGAGCTTAACTGCCGACGGCTTAATTTTTGTTGCAGAGGGTAAATCACCGCTCAAGATTCGATATGCTGACTTTAAAATGCAAGGGACACCAGCTCAGGTCTGGAAAGATAACTTTACCGCGTACACGACGACGGATGAAGCTGACGACTGGTTTAGTGATGTATTGAATTTAAGAGTTGAACTGCTTTTTAGCGGTGAGCAATCAAACCGAGTACGTGAAAAGGTAGGGCATAATGTGAGCTTTGCCGATGGTTACCCGATGCTTGTGATAGGGCAAGGGTCGCTTGACGAACTCAATCGCCGTAGTCCCCAGCAGCACTCGATGGATCAGTTTCGCACCAACCTTGTAGTGTCAACAACCGAGCCATTTGAAGAAGACAGTTGGAAGCGGGTTCGTATTGGTGAAGTTGAATTTGAGTCTGTAAAGCCTTGTGAGCGCTGTATTATGACAACTGTCGATGTGAGTATAGGTAAGCTTCGCGAGACCAAAGAACCGCTTAAAACCTTGTCTCAATTTAGAGCGAATGAGCGAGGTGGTGTCTTTTTTGGGCAAAACCTAGTTGCTAAGAATGAAGGTATGATTCGTCAAGGTGATCGAGTTGAAGTTCTTGAGTACAAAGAGAAAGAGTTTTATCCAGACAACTCACCCACCCAGCTAAAGATGACTTGTGTTGAAAAAGAACCCTTGGCAAGGGACTTTATTACCTTTTGGTTGGAGCCCCAATCAGGCACAGTACCCAATTATTTGCCCGGTCAACATTTACCGATTTCGATTAAAATTGGTGATGAGAGCGTCGCAAGACGTTACACGCTATCTTCTAGTCCATCAAGGCCGGGGCGACTGGCAATCTCGGTTAAACGTATTGATGACGGGCGAGTATCAAACTGGCTTCATGAGCATTTGAATGTTGGTGATACCTTAGTGTGTGAATACCCACAAGGTAGCTTTCATCTGGATGAACAGTCTAATAAACCAATCCTGTTATTATCTGCAGGCAGTGGTGTGACGCCTATGTTATCAATGCTTAGATACCTATCTGATAATAACCAAGCGGACGATGTGTTCTTTTATCATCAGTGCCGAAGTGTCGAGGATATCCCATGCAAAGAGGAACTCGATGAGTTTAAGCATAAGCATCCGGGTCTTAGAGTATTAATTTCTCTGTCACAACCCCCTGTCGATTGGTTTGGCTTAAAAGGACGCTTGACTTTGTCACATCTTAAACAGATAAAAGATGTAGAGAAGAAGCAAGTTTTTGTCTGTGGTCCAGATGCATTTATGCAAAAGGCGAAAAGCTTGCTACTGAAGAAGGGGCTACCTGAAGATTGTTATCACCAAGAAGCATTTGGCGTATCGAACATAAGCCCTAAGCCATTTAAATCGCTTCAACTTAGTGTTAACGGACATACCTTTACCGGTGACAACCAAAAGCCGCTATTAGATCAAGCAGAAGATGCCGGAATAAATATTGCCAATAGTTGTCGGGCTGGGTTGTGCGGTGCATGTAAAGTGACGGTTCAATCAGGTAAAGTACATCAGCCTGATGTTCCAGGCTTGCAAGATTCTGAGCGAAATATGGGGATTGCACTCGCATGCTGCTGTGTGCCTGAGACGGATATTGAAGTGTCTCGTTAAGTCACTTTTATCATAAACTTGGTAGAGCGCTTTGACGCGTTCTACCGTTTATAGCTTGCTACATGACGACTTGTAGTGTGGTATCGTTATCTTTGGCGTAGCTTTCAATTTCTTTGGGCGCTTTTCTGTCTGTGATAATGAGGTCAACATCGGCGATAGTGCCCAGTTTTACCATAGCGTTACGGCCAAACTTGCTATGGTCGACTCCGAGTAGTACTGAGCGACTATTTTCGATAATTGCGCGTTTCACCCGCACTTCATGGTAATCGAAGTCCAGCAAGGAACCGTCATAATCAATTCCAGAGATACCTAAAATACCGAAGTCGAGCCTAAATTGTGAGATAAAATCAAGGGTTGCTTCACCCGTCACCCCTCCATCTTTCCCGCGCACTTCTCCACCTGCAAGTATGACTTTGAAATCAGGCTTGGACATCAGGATTGTCGCCACATTGATATTATTTGTCACTACCCTTAGATGGTGATGATTACTGAGTAAAGCACGCGCTATGGCTTCGGGGGTAGTACCAATGTCAATAAATAAGGTAGCGCCGTCAGGAATGTGCTTTGCCAGCTCTAGAGCGATTTGCGACTTCTCTTTTTGATAAGCGACTTGGCGAGTTTGATAAGAGGAATTTTCAGCACTTGAGGTGATGGTTGCCCCGCCGTGATTGCGACGAATTTTATTGTCATCAGCCAGTTCATTAAGGTCTCGGCGTATGGTTTGCGGGCTGACGTTGAAACGTTCAACCAATTCATCAGTACTGACAAAACCTTGTGTCTGCACAAGCTCAATAATTTCTTGATGACGCTTAATGGCTTTCACTTACAATGTCCTTGTGTGAGGGAATGGCGCAATTTTACGTTGTGTGGCAGTGAAAGCAATGTATTAATGAAGGAATAATATGGGTTTTAAGAAAATACTCACATTACTTTCCTAACAGTTTTCAAAAGAGGTTGATTGGTTATCTGTGTCTTATGCACATAGGTTAAAGCAATAAATATAATGAATTGTAAAAAGGCTCACTGTGTAGCTAAGCGAGCCTTTTTGTATTGCTTAGGACAATTATTTAAGACACTTTGAAACGTTGGACTAGGCCTTGGAGGCTTCCGGATACTTTTGCAAGCCCTGTAGCTGCGGCATCAATTTCTTCAGATGCATTTCTCAGATCTCCCGATGAATCTTTTACATTAGCAATTTTTCTATTAATTTCATCGCAGCTAGCTCTTTGCTCTTCGGTTGCAGCAGCAACGGTCGCGTTGATTGTCGCAAGTTCATCAATTTTTGAACTTAACTCTCTCAGGTTATTACTTACGTCACTTACCAAATTAACGCCTTCTTAAGCTGAAAGGTTACTCTGCTGCATAGAGTTGACTGTAGAACGAGTTACTTCTGATAATCGAATGATATTACTTTGGATATCAACGGTACTGTTTTGAGATTAGCTTGTCTCGTGACTGCTTGAGTAATCCGGAGCGCATTTCTTCCATTGATAAATATAACTTTATCAATTTAGTTGTGTGTTCTCTACTGAGTCATGGTTTCATTATCGGCGTGAGTTAAGTCGGTTAATGTTAACCTTGCAGCATGTGGCAATCACGTTGGATCCTCAAACCTTCGCCTCCTATAAACAATCATCCAAATAGTTTCGACACTGCAATGATTATCTTTTAGACTGTATCGGTAGCCTGCATTTGTGTATATAGGCATTTACGGCTAGTCAAAAGATATCGAGTCCAAGGGTCAAATTAGTGAGAAAGTCGGTTAAACACCTCCATCCTTCGTTAGCCATTGATAGAGCCCCTTCGGATGTTTTTATGAATTTCGAAGCTTTTCTGTCGAATACGGAAACACGTATACATAGCCACCCTTGGGGACAAGTTCAGCTCATTAGCGGTGGTATTCTTGAAATGGAAGCGCAAGGAACTCGGTTTCTCGCTCCTCCTCATCTAGCTATTTGGGTCCCTGCTGGCGTTATGCACACCAGCTACAACAGAAAGCCTTTGTCATACTGCTCTTTAAACATTGCTGAGAGGCTAACAAAATGCTTTCCTAGCTGCACTAGCTTGATAAAAATTACACCGATTGCTTCTTCTATAATCAATGATTTCCGGCGTAGAAACATTAGCATAGCGCAGACTGAGCAAGATAGAAGGTTAGTGCAGGTCTTACTCGACCAACTGGCCACTCAAGATACTCAGCACCACTTTTTACCCTCTTCGGATAACAAGTACTTAGTGACAATATTGGCTGAAGTAGAAGAGAACCCACTTGATAATAGAAGTCTTGCTCAATGGGCAGAAAAAGTGCATACCACGGAGCGTACTTTAGCGAGACATTGTCAGTCTGAGCTAGGAATGAGCTTCACCGAGTGGAGGCTTAGGGTTCGTTACCTTTACTCGATGGAGCTACTAAGAAATGGTCATTCGGTTAAAGAGGTGGCCTTAACGCTAGGATACAACCAAGCCAGTCCATTTATTGCAATGTTTAAAAAGTATGCGGGTCAAACCCCTGAACAATACAAAAATAAACTTCCATAAATGAGCCTTTTTATGCGACTAGATTTTGGATAGTACGAAATCAAGACCACCTGTAATGGCAGCAACTTGAGCTAGATTACATTGCTGCGGTGTAACCTTTGGGCTATCTGGGTAGACCTCAGTCGTTGTGCCATAAGTGCAGTTTGTAATAC
>NZ_JAYQDQ010000015.1:0-23626 GCF_038138445.1 Vibrio sp. | reverse complement strand
TAATACCACCGCACAATCCAAGTTTTACCATCGGATAGTTTATCACACCCTTTTGAACTACAGCTGAGCCAATAATCTCTCCGTTTTGGTCCGCTGGAGCTATGTGTGTTACTTGGCTGACCGCTTTGATTACCGCCGCTTGGAAGTGAGGCTGTGGGTTCTCACTGTCTCCTACGGTATAAAAGCCATCTGGAACAGAACCGGGCAAAAAGCTCATTCCATCACGTGCGGCTAGTGCAGGTCTAAACTCGCTTTCATCGGTATCTGTCGTTTCATGCAAATCGAAATGAACCATAACAGCACCGTCAATTGAGTCCACCAGTTTGATAAGGTTTGCTGATTCTTCAGCAGGGCTATCCTTGTAGAAAGAACGGTTGGAGTCGATGGCGAGTGGATTCCATCGATTAATCGTCTCATAGCCCCATGGACTTACACAGGGAGCAACGATAACATTAAAATGCTTACTGTAATTTTCCATTTCGTTGTCGACGAATAGGAGAGCTCCTTGAACACCGCTGGTTTCATAACCATGCACACCGCCGGTAATTAAGACTACTGGTTTACTTACATCCCAGTTATTGCTCTTGATACAAAACAAAGGATAGCGCTCCGGATCATAAGATAGCGCGCCATATTGCTCAACATTAAACCTGTGTTTTAGTGCGAGGACTTTGCTTACCACTTCTTGGTGATAGTCACGTTTGATAGAAGTATTGTTTCGCCATTGTTGACGTTCGGCTGCTTGCCACTTTTGGCCAGTGATTCCTATCGGATAAAATTCCTTTGTTTGCATGATTATTTCCAAATTCCTTGTGCGTTGGCAGTACAGCATAAAATGCCTTTTTCGGTGAAGCAATTCATATAACTTCAGGCGATAACATTGAGATAAAACTATTTATGCCACTAATTGAGTTTGAGTATCATAATCTAGGTGGTACATTTACAGCATATCTGTATGTTTAAAGAGAACTCTATGGCCGGTGCGAGCTTGTTAACCCTATTGGATGATATTGCTACTGTATTAGATGACGTTGCGTTAATGTCAAAAGTGGCAGCGAAGAAGACTGCCGGAGTGCTTGGTGATGACTTGGCGCTAAATGCACAGCAGGTATCTGGTGTTGCAGCTGAACGAGAGATACCCATAGTGCTCAGTGTTGCCAAAGGGTCCTTTCGTAATAAGCTGATATTAGTGCCAGCTGCGCTCATTATTAGTTCAATTGCACCTTGGTTAATCATGCCTCTACTCTTGATAGGTGGCCTATTTCTTTGTTTTGAAGGGGCGGAGAAAATAGCGGAAAGTCTAATTCATGCAGAGCAAGCAGAAGAAGATGAAGTCCCATCAGGATCGATTGAAGAGTATGAGAAACGAAAGATAGCAGGGGCAGTGCGAACTGATTTTATTTTGTCGGCTGAAATCATAGTTATCGCCCTAGGGACAGTTCAGGGGCACTCTATGTTGACGCAGATTATGGTCGTTAGCTTTATTGCTGTACTGATGACAATAGGCGTGTATGGCCTAGTGGCAGGCATTGTTAAACTGGATGATCTTGGCTTTTATTTGAATCGTGTTTCTCAAGGGAAGGGGATTCGAGCATGGATTGGTAAAAGCCTTATTACCTTTGCTCCTAAATTAATGAAGTTTCTCGCTATAGTAGGAACTGCTGCCATGTTTTTGGTAGGTGGGGGGATAGTTGTACACAATGTTCCTCTAATTCACCACTGGGTGGAACCGATCATTATGAACTTGCCGGATGTGCCACTAGCCAATGCTATTGTTCCATCGATAATGAATGGATTGATAGGCGTAGTGGCTGGAGCTTTAGTGTTGCTGATTTGGTCTGGTATAGACAAATTGCGCCATAGATAATAGAAAATGATTATCAAAGCCCTGCTATATCTATCAGGGCTTCGACTAAGATCTCACTGGGTTGAGCACCAGAGATCAGGTGCTTTTTATCAATTATCATAGCGGGAACGGCATTGATCCCTACTTCAAGCCACTGGAATTCGGTTGATGAAACCGCCTCAGCCCAGCTCTCATCTTCCAGAATCAGCTTGCAGACATTGCGTTCAAGCCCGAGTGACTCAGCAATATTAAGTAGCACGGTGGCGTTACTGATGTTTTGTCCGTGTGTGAAATACGCATGAAATAAAGCCATTTCTAAGTCTAACTGTAGATTTTCTGACTGAGCCCAAAGCAATAACTGATGAGCTTTGCGTGTGTTGTAAATCCTCATATCGTCAGAAAAGTTGAATTCAAAGCCTAAATCTCTACCGAGTTCGGTGATAGTTTGTCTCGCAGCTATGCTTGCTTCGAGCGAAGTGCCATACTTTTCTGCTATATGTTCTCTAAGGTTTTCGCCTTGAGGTTTCATCATAGGGTTGAGTTCAAAAGGGTGCCAATAGATGTCAGCTTCGAGACCATCAGATAGCATCGACAAGGCATGTTCGAGATTTTTATAACCAATGATGCACCAAGGGCAAACGATATCTGATATAAGATCGATGCGAACAGTTTTTATCATAGGTGCGGGCGCTCCCTAGATGCTGTAGCTGTTGTAATCAGGATTTCTTAAGCCCTCGAATTAGAGGGCTTAATCTTGCGTTAAAGCTTGAACTTGTTGAGTATGGCGTCTTGCTCTCTGATATTTTCAGTTTGAGCTTGCATGGCGATATTAGCATTGCCAGCGGCTTCAGAAACTTGCTCAGACAAGTCTTTAATTTTGACTGTATTGGAGTTGATTTCTTCCGCGACTAGGCTTTGCTCCTCTGCGGCGGATGCAATTTGGATATTCATATCACTGATGCTCTGTATGGCATCCCGAATAGTATTCAGTGCGTTGTTGGCTTCTTCTGCACGTACCACTGCGCTGCTTGCTGTCTCTTTGCTCATATTCATTGCATTGGCAACAGAGGTTGCGCCGGATTGTAATTGCTCGATCATGCTACGAATTTCTGTGGTGGATTCTTGAGTCCTTTGCGCTAGGGTACGGACTTCATCAGCAACTACAGCAAAACCTCGACCGGATTCACCAGCCCTTGCAGCCTCGATCGCCGCATTGAGTGCAAGTAAGTTGGTCTGGTCAGCGATGTCATTGATTACCTTCAGAATGGTTTCGATATTATCGGTGGCAGATTCGAGTGTTTTCACTTCCTCTACAGCTTCGTCAATTCGCTGAGAAAGTTCACTGATTGAAGCTGATGTATCACCGACTACTCGAGTACCTACTTGAGTGGCATCATCCGCATCTTTGGCAGCAGATGCAGCGCTTTGTGCATTGTCAGCGACATTTCCCGATGTGACCGCCATCTGGTGCATAGCTGTTGCAAGTTGTTCAAGCTCATGCAACTGATCTTGCATTGCACTTGCTGATTCTTGAAGCCCTACAGAGGTCATCTCTGAGCCACGCAGAATTTCTTCACCAATTGACTTTGATTGGGACAACAGTTGCTGAAGCGTACCGGTGAATGAGTTAAATCCTTCAGCTAACTGGGAAAACTCTTGATCTGTTGCCGTATCTAGGCGCTGCGTTAAGTCTCCTTCACCAGAAGCTACGTCTTGGATTGCATTGTTTAGTGCGCCTAGAGGTCGCATCAAGGCTGTCATTAATACCAGCAGAATCGCCATGCTGATAACTAAGGCTATAACTGTGTAGATAATGGAACTGTTGCGCAAATCAGCAAGTGATTGATAAGCAATTTCTTCATCAAGGATGACACCGATATACCAATCTTCACCAGGGACTTTTGAAAAGTCGAGTGTATAATCTTTGCCTTCGATGGATATTTGTCGAGGATCTTCTTGAATCGAGCCATCGCCAAGAAAGTCTTTCATTGGTTTACCGTTCATTTCGGTATTCGGGTGAGCAATGGTTGTACCATCTCCTGACACAATGAATACGTATCCCGCATTGAAAAGTTGTACTTTGTTAACCAGCTCGGCGAGGCCTGCCAAACTTACATCGTAAAATATCGCGCCTATGAATTCGCTCCCATCCATGACTGGTGTCGCAATAGAAAACAAAATTTCGCCAGTTGCTGAATCGGCATATGGCGCTGTAATGATAAGCTCACCTGATTTCTTAGCATCGATATACCAAGGTCTAGCACGGGGGTCCCAAGTAGGGCCCGGATTCCACCCTGGGTCATTGTTAATATTAGAGCCGTCTTTCTCAAACCCTAACCCTGCTAATAAAAAGGTTTCTTTGACTATTGGCCGAGTGATAACCATTTCCATTGCACTTGGAGTGAGATTGGCTTCCAGCATACTAGTGGCATAATTGGCAATGATCTTACGGCTGTTGATCTCTGCCTCTGTGGTATCTCGCACACCGTCTACGATCTCTGCGACACTGGAGGTGACGAGAGATTTTACTTCTTTTTGAACTGTGTAGTACTGCTGAAGCGTCAGCAAGGACACTGTGGCTAAAAATAAAAGAGATGATGCGGCCACAATTTTATGGCTAAATTTCATTGTCGACTTCCCATGTCATCAAAGCTCATGTTTTCTAGTATAGTTCCATAGTGAGTAAATGCTTATTATCAGTGGTTAACTCGTGTTTTTTTCTGATTTATTTTTTAATACGGTGTTCTAAGTGATAGGTTGTTGTTTAATCATTAATAGATGAGCCATTTGTTAGCTATTGAAAAATAAAATGATTTCAAATCTACCTAGCTTAGTTACCTTCTTATTTCGTTTTCCCTAGAATGGTTTGTTCTAACTGCGTGTAGACTTGCTCGTTTCCTTCAAATAAGTCATTAATCACTTGCGATTTTTTTACTCCAGATTGAATCCGTTTGGTCGCTTCTCGCAATTTTAGAGTGATGTGCTGCTCTGCCAAAAGTTTACTGTCGCCTTTCACTGGTGACCATTGCTGAAGCTTCATCGTTAGAGAATTTTCTGATAACTCAGGATCTATGCTGACAAGCTCATCGAGCAGCACAGATAAAAGCTTTTGCAGAGTTTGATGACATTGTGGCTCTTCGGCGAGTCTATCCAAGATCGCAGAGGTTAAAGGGTTTAGTTCAATATAGCCACCATGCTTAGGTAATGACTTTGTTACCCTGGAAGAAACCTCTACTCTTTGCACTAGAGTATTAGGAAAGAAAGTAAGACCAACTAATGCATCAAATGGTACCCAAACTGTTTGTCCAGCCTCAATCGCATATTCCGTTTTGCCAAGTTTTAGCAAAGCCAAGCCTTGAGTCACTTTAAGTAAGATATGCTTAAGGCTTCTTTTCCTCGGTTGCACGACCAAGTAGGGAAAGTCACCATTGTGATGTGAAATAGCGTAATGCATGAGGTGATACTAGTTTTTATGTTTCAAGAGTGACTAGAGTAACGTTTCTAGTGATAAAAACCAATAAAGCCTTGGGTTTTTATCTATTCAGCAAAGAAATGCTGGTCTGACCTGAATGTTATCGACGATGTATAGCTGCTAATCCTATGATCTCAGCGTAGAATAGAGCTGTTCTCTAACAAATAAGTAAAATATGACAGTTAATAAAGACCCTTACCACGAAATTCGTCCGTATAATGATGATGAAATTCCAGCGGCGATTAATCGCCTGATAGCCGATGAAGAATTCATTAGTGCAATCCTCCAGCATAAGTTTGCCAACCATGCTTCTTGGTTTAAGGCATTAATGTCTCCTTTGGTGAAAGTCTATCTCAAAATGAAATGGTCCAAACTTAATTCTGTGGACAGTATTCAATTAGAAGTAAAAAAATATCTTGAACAAATATTGAACACTACCACTGATGGTGTAACTTACTCGGGCCTAGATAAATTAGATCAGCAGGAGTCATACCTTTTCATTTCTAATCATAGGGATATTGCGATGGATCCCGCTCTGGTTAACTATGGATTAAACCAAACTGAACACAAAACGGTTAGAATTGCGATTGGTGATAACCTCCTTAAAAAGCCGTGTGCGACCGAACTAATGAGACTTAACAAAAGTTTTATTGTTAAACGCTCGGCTAAAGGGCCTAGGGAAATGATGAAAGCACTAGGTACTTTATCTAGTTACATCAAGCATTCTTTAGATTCAGGAAACTCCATTTGGATTGCACAAAAAGAAGGGCGGGCAAAAGACGGAAATGATTTTACTGATCCAGCGATCTTAAAAATGTTTCACGTTGAAGGTCGCAAGCAAAAAATTGAATTTTCTCAATACATACAATCTCTTCGAATTGTTCCTGTCTCTATTTCCTATGAAAATGACCCTTGTGATGTGTCCAAAGCGTTAGAGCTATATCAACTTGAGACTCAGGGTAGCTATGAAAAAAGTGAGTTTGAGGACATTGAAAGTATTGTTCAGGGAATTGTTGGTGAAAAAGGGCGAGTACATGTCGCATTTGGTGATGTCATTACTGGTGAGTTTGATTCACCAGAAGCTTTGGCTGAAGAAATTGATCGACAAATCCATGAAAACTACAAGCTATTCCCAATTAATGAATTAGCGGCAGGCAAAGACGAAGTTGATAAAAATGTTAAAGATAAACTTTCAAGTAAACTAAGTCAGCTGCCAGAGGGAGCAAAAGAGCATTTGTTAGCTAGTTACGCCAATCCACTAAAAAACAAAAGCGCTTAATGAGTGCTTTTGTTTAAGGGGCAACAGCGCCGCCTAAGTCTAAATTTTTAGGCCATTTAGATATTCTGTTGCCACCAAGGAAAATATTCCCTTTCACAGTCATCTTGTCGGGAAATTCTGTGATTTTCGAACCACCGATGTATAAATTGCCTTCAACAACGATCCCTTCTGGTAATGCATTTAAGGGGGTCCTAATGACACTGAGATCCCCTTTTACTTTTAATCGAGGGGGGAGCTTTGTTAGTGGCGTATCTGTTAGATTTATGTAGCCGCCAACTTTGACTCCACCGGGCCAACGAGTAATTTGTGACGCAAGTAAATTTGCATAGCCTTTAATATTTACACCTTTAGCAATCTTTTTAAGAGCGCTATTTGAAGCGTCTAAGCTGCCTTGTATATCAACATTTGCTGGAATTTCCTTGATGCTTGTTTTAGCAATGTTGAGGTTACCCTCAACCACCAAGCCTGCTGGCAGTTCCAAATAAGGCTTGTTGCGCAGATCTAAATTTCCATAATTATCAATATGATTTAAGATTTGATAATGGTTAATAGGCTCACTTAACGTGGTGTTAGAAAACAAGCCTACTATGAAAATGGTGAGCCATCGCTGCATATTTTGACCCCAAGAGTGCTTTGTCTCAAGTATTAACGAAGGGCCATTGGTGGGTCAACATTCAGCGTATTTGATTTGATGAAAAGCGGACATTTAGCCCGCTTTCATTTTTATCGGGTAAGAGAGCGGGTCTTAAGTTCAAAAATTAATTTTTCAGCACTCACACCAAATTTGAACTTGGCTGTGAGTTGGGTAGAATCTTCTGTGATAGTGGTGACATGATATTGAACGTCTTTGGATACTTGAAAAGCGAAGTCGACGTATTTTTCCAATTCAGCTTCTAGTGCATTTTTGTTATCAGCACGAATGACGACTTCTGCGAGATCATCGCCTTCTTTAATAATGAAGCCCATTTCCCCGGCGCAGCCACACGCTTCACAGACTTCAGCATTTTCTTGTTTTGTGCTCATTACAACAATCCTCTTACAAAATGTGTGGTTATTTTATCCTTCTATTTGATAGTGATCCATAAAAACATCTCTGCCTAATAAAGTTTTTGCTCAGATTCAGCTTTTGACTAGAGCTTAAGAATTGATAGACATGTCAAATAATGTGACATTAGTCATATTGTGGATAAATATCATGTGCTTACCAGCTTATGATAGAGTTCATCGAGTTGTCAGACGTCGCAATTTATATGATTATCGGGAATTAATTATATGAATTAACAATGAATACTATCATTTGCATACTTTAAACTGATTTCATAAGGATAAGCGCAGTCGTTCATAGCATTATACTAGGTGCTGGATTACTTGGCTGTATTTTGGACTCTCTTTAGTATTTCTTGCTGGTCTTATCGGAAGCTTTGTCAAGAATTATGCAATCTTATTAATAGATACCATAGTTAATTTGTTTAAGTTAGATGGATTTACAAAGAGAAGAACCTGAGCATGCCAAAACGTAGTAAAGAAGAGACCGAAATCACGATTCAGAAAATAATGGATGCTGTCGTGGACCAACTGTTGCGTTTGGGGTATGACAAAATGTCATACACAACTCTAAGCCAGCAAACGGGCGTGTCGAGAACAGGGATCAGCCACCATTTTCCTAAAAAAACCGACTTCACCGAAGCTCTTGATGGTCGAATTTTTAAGTTATTCGTAGAGCATCTAAATTTGGATGGGAACCTGCAAGATTTTTCAGACAGTTGGAACACAGCATTGGAACGCTCAGAGTTCCTAGCGATACTACGTTTGTTGTTTCACCATATTGTTACGTCACAAAATGCTCACGACTTTGCCAAAACGGGTATTGATCGCTTATACCAAACCGCTGAATCTCAGTTCGGCGAGGACAGTGCTAAAGAAGTAGAGTGGCTTATCGGTAAGTCTTTGGTTCGGATGTCGCAATAGCTAATTCAAATAGAGTTTGCCTTCCAAATATGGAAGGCATTTATTCTTTATAGCTTTCTAAATTGGTTAACAAGTTGACCTTGCGAGTTTAAGTTGTCAACTAAGGTTTCACATTCTTCCTTAGTATCACTGGCCAGTATATTAGTGGCTGAGCATACTTCGCTTATGGATTGAACACTAGAGTTCATATCTTCGGTGACGCGAGCCATTTCCTCTATTGCCGTGGCGATTTGATTGTTTCGATCTGATATGTCCGTGACCTGATCAAATAGAGCGTCCAGTTTCTCACCTGACGTACTTGCACAATCGACACACACATCCGACAGCTTGTTGCCTTCATCCATTGCCTGCACTGCTTTATCTGTGCTGGTCTGTATTAAATTGATAATATTTTGTATTTCTTCAGTTGATTCATGGCTTCGCTGCGCAAGTTTACGCACTTCGTCTGCAACGACTGCAAAACCCCGTCCTTGATCGCCAGCACGGGCAGCCTCAATCGCGGCATTGAGAGCGAGAAGGTTGGTCTGCTCAGCCACACCTTGTATGACGACAAGCACTTCACCTATAGTGCGCCCATGTTCTGAAAGTTGTTGGACAACATCAGAGGCTACCCCCAACTGACGAGAAAGCTCATTCATAGAAGAAACGGTTTGCTCGACGGAGTCTTTGCCTTCGACGACCGCTGAGTTAGCTTTTTCTGTAGCATCCGAAGCGTTTTGGGCATTTTGAGCAATCTCATGAGCGGTAGAGTGCATTTGATTTATTGCAGCGGCTACCTGCTCTGTTTCAGAGGTTTGCCCTGAAAGGTTATCAGCGGTTGTCTCACAGTTTTGAGCGGACGATTGTGCTGCTCCAGCAATTTGATGGTTGGAGTC
The DNA here is from genome assembly GCF_038138445.1 of Vibrio sp. GTDB lineage: Bacteria > Pseudomonadota > Gammaproteobacteria > Enterobacterales > Vibrionaceae > Vibrio. The sequence continues at coordinate 14,186 of NZ_JAYQDQ010000015.1, read as the reverse complement.
TTGGATACGACCCACAACCGCATTGAGCTCAGATTGTCTCATCTTAAGCGCTAACGCAACTTCTGATATGTCATCAATATGACCGTTATAAACCAGTTCCATTAGAGGGTTATCAAATACTTCCCGAGCTTGACTGGAAAGTGCTTCCAAACGCCGGGTTAGCATATAACCCGATAATGTCGCTAACACAAAAAACAACCACACGGCACCAATGGCTGAAAAGCTCGCGACTGCGGTCGATATGATGCCAGAGCCGAGTAATGTTACTCCGAGACGCTGCCACAACCGAGTTCTGGGCATTTTTAGCTTACTGGGCGTTTTACCTGCTTTTAACTGAGCATAGATTTTTTCCGCATTAGCAACATGCTGACGACTGGGACATAAGCGAACCGACTGGTATTCTGCGATTTTACCATTTACTTTTATCGGGGAAGCAAAGGCATCGACCCAATAATGGTCACCATTCTTACAGCGATTTTTCACTATCCCCATCCAAGATTTGCCAGCCTTGAGAAAGTTCCACATATCGTTGAATGCTTCAGGTGGCATATCAGGGTGACGAACGATATTATGCGGCTGATCCACGAGTTCGTCTAGCGTATAACCAGCAACGTCACAAAACTCTTTGCTGGCATACGTAATGTGGCTACTGGTTTTAGTAATAGAAAGTAAGTTGAACTCAGGCGGATAAGTGACTTCTTTCTGAGTCACTGGCTCATTTACACGCATAGTTTTTACCCTGTTTAATCTTGATCGCACAAGAAGTATCATAGTTGTCATTAGTATATGCATAAAACTTGATGTTTGAGAAAATTGCCAACCTAGCATCTGTGCTAATCTGTATTTATTTATACTTAACCAATTTAATTGTATAATTTTTGTGGTTATTGTTAGATTATGCATCTTCTTGACGTGTGTTAGTTGTACTCCGATAATTACAAGACTCGAAAACCTTGAAGTCGCTTTATAACTGAAGAATGGTATTAGCAGGTGTCTTTAAGTGTTTGATGTTTAGGGTTTTAATGATACATATTGTCAGGAGTGGACGTGGAAGAGCATCTGGCTAGCGTTTTGATTGTTGATGATAATGCTGAAAATAGAGTATTGCTCAGCGGGTTGTTGAAGCCCCATTTTCGTGTGTTTGTCTCTACTGGGGGCAAACAGGCGTTAAATATTTGTACGAAAAAGCAGCCTGATATCGTGTTATTGGACGTGATGATGCCAGAGATTGATGGTTATGAGGTGTGTGAACAGCTTAAAAACGACCCTGTAACCTGTGATATCCCAGTAATATTTTTGACTGCTAAGTCTGAAATTGAAAACGAGCAAAGAGGCTTCGAGGTTGGGGGAGTCGATTATATTCATAAGCCTGTCAGTCCACCGATATTGCTTGCTCGCATCAATACACACCTGAAATTAAAACATGCCGTTAATGCTCTCGAAGAGCAAAATGAGCGTCTAGAAGAGAGAGTGCAAGAGCGTACTTACGAGTTAGAAATGTTGCAGAACGCGACGATTGGTGCCATGGCCTCGCTGGCAGAGACGCGTGATAACGAAACAGGAAACCATATCCGTCGCACTCAAAACTACGTAAAGGTACTTGCTGAAGAGTTGGTAAATATGGGCCACTATGTTGATGAGCTAACCCCAGAGTCGATCAATTTGCTCTATCGGTCGGCTCCTTTGCATGATATCGGTAAAGTGGGGATACCTGATGAGGTGCTGTTAAAACCGGGCCGACTGACATCAGAAGAGTTCGAAGTGATGAAACGCCACACAATTCTTGGTCGTGCGGTACTTATGTCGGTTGAAGACTCGATTGATTTTAAGTGTGAATTCCTAACCTTAGCCAAAGAAATTGCCTACAGCCATCAAGAAAAATGGGATGGCAGTGGGTATCCAGAGGGGTTAAAGGGTACGGACATTCCTTTAAGCGCTCGTTTAATGGCGTTAGCTGATGTGTATGATGCCCTTATTTGTGAGCGTGTGTATAAGCCTGCTTTCCCCCACGACAAGGCACTTGAAATTATCGCGGAGGGAGAGGGAACGCATTTTGAACCAGTAGTGGTCGAGGCTTTTCTTAATATAGAACACGTTTTTAGAGAGATAGCTGCTAAGTACAGAGATGAAAACTTTGACGAAGATGTATTCAACTCTGGAGCTGGTGATGAATAATAGCTAGATAGCTTTTCTTGTGATGTAAACGTTTATTAGTCGATTCTTTGGAGTTTGGCAATGCTAAATTATCTGCTCTGAGCTTTGGTATTTTTTGCTTTTAGACCCATCGATAATTTGAGCATCTGTTACACTGAAATTATAGATAACTCTATTGATTGTAGGTGCATACATGTCTTTACCTGTTCTTATCTGTGATGATTCTGCGCTCGCCCGCAAGCAAATGGCGCGATCACTGCCCCCCGCTTTAAATGCAGAAATCACTTTTGCTGTTCATGGCCTTGATGCGCTAGAGCAGTTAGAACAGAACGACTTCAAAATCATGTTTCTTGATTTAACCATGCCTGAACTTGATGGCTTTGGTACTTTAGATGAGATTCAGGCTCGTGGTATTGACATTAAAGTTGTGGTGGTATCGGGTGATATTCAGCCCAAGGCAAAAGAACGCGTGATGGCTTCTGGCGCCAAAGCTTTTATCCAGAAGCCGATAGACAAAGACATACTAAATGGGGTGCTCAAAGAGCTTGTTGAGCCTCCATCTCAGCCGCAAATGGTTGCCCCTGCGCCTCTTGATCTGCCTGTCCTTAAACGTCGTGATATATACCGAGAAGTAGCAAACGTTGCGATTGGTGTCGCGGCGGATGCACTCGCTCGGCACTTTGACGTATTTGTGCACCTGCCACTGCCAAACGTGAATATTTTGGAAGTCAGTGAGCTGCAAATGGCGCTAAGAGATTTGGCCGATAACGATCAAGTGTCTGGCGTCTGTCAGGGGTTCAGCGGTGAAGGCTTAGCCGGAGAAGCATTGGTGCTTTTGAGTGACTCGAGTGTGTGCGACCTTAAGAAATTGATGAAGGTGCCTGCTGAAAGTGAAGAGCTTGAAGAGCTAGAACTGCTGATGGATGTGTCGAATATCTTGGTAGGTTCGTTTCTTAATGGCTTGGGCAAGCAAGCGGAAGTGCGCTTTTTTCAAAGTTCACCAGAGCTGTTAGGTCAACATATCTCAATAGACTCGATTATTCAAAATACAGAAGGCACGTTTCAAAAGACCATGACTTTTGAGGTGAGCTACAATATTGATGGCACCACAATACGCTGTGATTTATTGTTTATGTTCGTTGATGAATCGCTTCCATTACTCGACGACAAGTTATCCTACTTAATGGAGGACTTCTGATGGTCAACCTTCCCGCCGAATTTGAGCAGTTTCACTGGATGGTCGATATGGTACAAAACGTCGACTTGGGTTTGATAGTTATTAATAGAGAATACAAAGTTCAAGTTTGGAATGGGTTTATGACTCACCACAGCGGTATGCATGGTCATGATGCGATTGATAAATCTATTTTTGAGATCTTTCCTGAGATTCCAGAAGAGTGGTTTAAAATGAAAGCCAAGCCTGTCTATGATCTTGGTTGTCGCAGCTTTATCACTTGGCATCAACGTCAATATCTATTTAAGTGCCGAAATGTTCGACCTGTTACCCAACAAGCGAAATACATGTACCAAAATATCACGTTGAACCCAATGAGAACCCCGACGGGCGAAATTAAGTCCTTGTTCTTATCCATCCAAGATGCGACTTCAGAGGCGTTAAGTGTACTTAGTCAAAGTAAATGATATCGCAGATATGATTAAATAAGGGTCAGATTAGTCTGGCCCTTATTACGTTTAGGAGAACACATGCCATCAAGTATTCCGCTTTATCGCGCCGAACAAGTTAAATCAGGAGAAGTAAAGGCGGCAAAAGCTAAGTCCATTGCCATGTATGAGCTGATGCTTAGGGCGGGAAAGGCAGTGTTTGATGTCATGTGTCACCAATATCCTGATTGCAAACGAGTGCTGGTGGTGTGTGGTGGTGGCAACAATGGCGGCGATGGCTATGTGATTGCCAAGTTAGCCCTTGAGGCCGGAATGCAGGTCTGTGTCTCGCAAAGCGTTGATAAAGATAAACTCTCTGGTGACGCGCTAACCGCTTATCATGATTTTCTCGCCGCAGGTGGTGAGACGCAAACGCAGGAACTTAACCAAGAATTAGCCTTTGACTGTATTATTGATGCTTTGCTCGGAACTGGTCTCAAAGGCGAAGTAAGACCCAATTTGGCCAAACTGATTGAAAAGTTAAACAATAGCGGCGTAGACATTGTGTCTGTTGATGTGCCTTCGGGGCTATCCAGTGATACTGGCCGAAGCTTGGGGGTAAGTATTAATGCTTCGCATACGGTGTCGTTTATTGGCCTCAAATGTGGTCTATTCACTGGCCAAGCGCGTGATTATGTAGGCGAAGTCCATTTTTGTGGCTTGGGTGTCGAAGATGTGTTTGATCAGCAAAACACACCAATAGCGCACCTTCTTAATTCTGTTTGTGATTTTTCGCCTTTAGAAAAACGACGTAAATCTGCCCATAAAGGTCATCATGGGAAAGCACTCATTATTGGTGGAAACCAAGGAATGGGCGGCGCTGCCCTGCTAAGCAGTCAAGCCTGCATCCGAGTTGGGGCAGGGTTAACCGCACTTCTTACTCACCCAGATAATACGCTTGCCTCAATCATTGCTTGTCCTGAAGTGATGGCGGCGTCGTGGGAAGATAAAAATCAGCTAGAACATAGGCTTAATCAGTGGTGTAACTGCATCGCGATAGGGCCTGGGCTTGGCACTGACAGCGCTAAAAAAAGATGTTTGAGAGCGTCTGCTCATTAAACATCAATAAAGTATTTGATGCCGATGCATTAAACTTATTGGCTTCTCATCCTAGCAAAGATAACCAAAGAATTCTTACACCTCATCCTGGCGAAGCCGCTAGATTGCTTGATTGTTCAATTAATGATATTGAAAGCGATCGATACCGAGCGATAGAAAAACTGCATGCTCAATACGGCGGCGTAATTGTGCTAAAAGGGGCTGGCACGTTAATGTTTGATGGTAAAACTATGTATGTTTGCAATGCGGGCAACCCTGGAATGGCTAGCGCAGGAATGGGGGATACACTCACTGGCGTAATCATAGGTCTGTTGGCTCAAGGCGAAAATACTCTGAGTGCGGCAGTAAAAGGGGTGATGATTCATAGCCTTGCAGCAGACAAAGATGCCGAAAAAAATGGACAACGAGGACTATGCGCCAGTGATTTGTTGCCACATATACGGTTTTTGGCTAATGATTAAAAGGGGTAGACAGGTGTGATTACAAAGCAGTCTTGAGGTGAAATTTGGTTTGCAGACATTCGAAATGGTACCACAAAAAAATTGCAAATATCAGTCTTGCGGTAAATAAATCACAGCCTATAATGCTGAAAACCGGAGCGTCTGCCAACGCTCCGGTTTTTTTGTGTCCGAAAAACAGTAATCGCGTCTGCCAACGCTTTTACACCGCAGTTTGTCAGTGACACTTACACTATCGAATCAAGGAAATGCACAATGCGTATCGAACAAGAACTTAAGTTAGGTTTTAAAGACGTACTCTTTCGCCCAAAGCGATCAACGCTCAAAAGCCGTTCTCAAGTTGAATTAACCCGCGAGTTTACCTTCAAGCACAGCGGCCGTCAATGGTCAGGCACCCCTGTAATTGCAGCCAATATGGACTCTGTCGGTAGCTTTGCAATGGCCAAAGCCCTTGCCGAGCATGGTGTAATGACCGCGGTGCACAAGCATTACACGGTTGATGATTGGGCCGAGTTTGTTAAAAGTGCCGATAGCCAAACACTGAAAAATGTCATGGTTTCAACTGGCACCTCGGAAGCTGACTTTCAAAAGACCAAAGACATTATGGCACTAAGCGATGAGCTTATCTTTATCTGTATCGATATTGCCAATGGCTACTCGGAGCATCTTGTTGAATACATTGAAAAAGTTAGAGTCGCTTTTCCAGATAAAGTGATTTCGGCTGGTAATGTGGTCACGGGCGACATGTGTGAAGAGTTGATTTTAGCTGGCGCAGATATCGTAAAAGTCGGCATTGGTCCTGGCTCTGTATGTACCACACGAGTAAAAACAGGTGTTGGTTACCCTCAGCTTTCAGCCATTATTGAATGTGGCGATGCGGCCCATGGCCTTGGCGGCATGATCATTGGTGATGGTGGCTGCTCATGCGCGGGCGATGTAGCAAAAGCCTTCGGCGGCGGCGCCGACTTTGTGATGCTTGGCGGCATGTTAGCTGGCCATGAAGAGTCAGGCGGCGAACTGGTTGAAAAAGACGGCCAAACCATGATGAAATTCTACGGCATGTCGTCAGAGTCGGCCATGAAGAAACATTCAGGCGGTGTCGCCCAGTACCGCGCAGCCGAAGGAAAAACCGTACTCTTGCCATTTCGCGGCAGTGTTCACGGCACTATTTCAGACATCCTTGGCGGCGTGCGCTCAACCTGCACCTACGTAGGCGCAGCAAAGCTTAAAGAGCTTACCAAGCGCACAACTTTTATCCGCGTACAAGAGCAAGAAAATAACGTGTTCGGGAAAGAGTAACTTCTTAGCTAGCTGTATGGATGGTAAACACTGTTAAAGCCGCGCTTGCGGCTTTTTTTGTCATGAAAGCAAAAACCGATATCAGTTGTTCAAAGTTTTTTCGTTACAAGTATATTACTTGACCACTCGTGAATTATTTGCTTTGAATTGGTATAAAGTGATTGCTAGGACGATCCGTCCTAGTATGATTACCTTGCAATTAAAATTTAAAGTACTAAAGAATAATGAAAAAAAATGAGGTTCTGGTAATTGACCTTTTCGCCGGGCCGGGGGGGCTCGGTGAGGGCATCTCTTCAGTTACTGACGACAATGGTAATTCTCCGTTTAAAATAGGTATATCTGTAGAGAAAGAACCATCAGCTCATAAGACTCTGACCACAAGAGCTTTTTATAGAAAAATTAAAAAAAACAAACTCGGAATAAAGAAATATAACGATTATTTGCTAGGCCGATTAAGTAGGGAAGAGTTGTTTAAGAGTTTTCCTCAAGAAGCCAAAGAGGCTCAACAAGAAACTCTTTATACTCCTCATGCATTGGGAGAGGACAATGAAGATATTCACAAACGTATCTCCGAGCTAGTGAAAGACTATGGCGATAAGCCGCGAGTCGTTATTGGCGGTCCACCATGTCAAGCGTATTCACTTGCTGGCCGTTCCCGTAACGCAGGAATTAAAGATTACAAAGCTGAAAAAGATCATCGTAACTTCTTGTATAAAGAATACCTAAAAGTACTCTCTATCGCTAAACCGGATGTATTCGTAATGGAAAACGTGCGAGGTATTCTATCTGCGAAAATTGATGGGGAAATCATGTTTCCTCGCATTCTAAAAGATCTAAGAGCTCCGGGGCGTGTTACGAAAACCCCGACGCCGAGATACAAGATTTTTTCTTTAGTTGTTGAAGCAGAAGAACCAGAGAACCCTAGTTATGTTGATTCAACTGATTTCCTTATTAAGTCAGAGAACTATGGTGTTCCCCAAGCTCGCCATCGAGTTATTTTGTTGGGTGTACGTTCTGATATTGAAAAAACACCAGGGGTACTCACACCATTTGAAAGCCAAGTTACAGTAGAAGATGTATTGGCTGACTTGCCGAAACTAAGAAGTGGTTTCTCTAAGCGTAAAGATAATACGACTGACTGGAGAAAAGTAGTTTCTAAGAATGCGGCTCAAGTTAAAAAGTTATTAACGGAGCAACTTGAACAAGTCAAAGACTTAGACATTGCTCCACTTAAACGCCTTGTTCGGACAGCATCACAACCTGTTGGATTTCCGTGCCAAATGCCAGACTATTTGCGAGAGTGGTATAGGGAAGAACAGCCCCCTTGTATTCTAAATCATCAAACTCGCGGGCATATGGAAAGTGACTTACTGCGTTATGCATACAGCGCTGCATATACTCAATTGAGTGGTGGTGTTTCTCCAAAAGCGAGAGATTTTCCAGATGCTTTGGCTCCTGCACATGACAACTGGAAATCGGGGGCTCACGCTGACCGTTTTAGAACTCAAGCAGCAAACAAGTGCTCAACGACTGTAACTAGCCACATTTCAAAAGATGGGCATTACTTTATCCACTACGATCCAAAACAATGTAGAAGCTTAACCGTGCGTGAAGCTGCTCGTTTACAAACATTTCCGGACAACTATTTGTTTGAAGGAAACAGAACACAACAGTATGTGCAGGTAGGTAATGCTGTGCCGCCATATTTGGCACAGCAAATTGGTAAGGTTGTATTGCTTATACTCAAAGGAAGTATGTAGTGATGTGCAAACTCAAATATTTCCAGATCTCATAGTAGCTACTCCTCCTCGATTTGATGCTTGCCATATGGTATCTCGCCTGAGCATTTCCAGCAAAGATTGACTTCCTAGATTGAATGTTTTATCGGTCCTTGATCAACATTATGCTCCCTATAAGTATGGTGGTGGAGCTCTACTATTTTCTAAAATCTTTTTTAATTCTCCCTTTTAATCATTTCCTAGCAATCTATTGACTGGTTCAAAATACTGAACTTTATTCATTTGATTAATGATATTCAATTTCGTCCGGATCTAAATCATTTTTTCATATGCATCTGAGTGACATTTAAAGGAATATGATTATCATAGTCACAAATAACTTCCACGATCTTTTGGTTACCCGCAAAGGGCTAAAGTTTAGCTTAATTTTCTACATGGTATTTCTATGGCAAGAGAAGTGAATCTTTCTCCAAGTGCCTCGTCATTGTCTGAGTCTATGAGAGACCTTGGATATTCTTTGGCGACAGCTGTTGCGGATATTATAGATAACAGCATTACGGCTGGAGCGACTGAAGTCGACGTTTACTGTGATTTGACTTGCGAAAAGCCGACACTGGTTATCATAGATAACGGAAGTGGAATGACAGAGGACGAACTTCTACTCGCAATGAAACATGGGTCAGCTAACCCCAAGCAGGCTAGAGAGCCAAATGATCTAGGCCGATTTGGTTTGGGCTTGAAAACAGCTTCATTTTCACAATGTAGGAATTTGACGGTCATTAGCTCTATAAATTCTATAGTTTGTGGGGCTGAATGGGATCTCGATCATGTAAGTAAGAGAGATGAATGGTGCCTCTCAATTTTGGATGATGAGGATATCACAAAAATACCGTATTTAGATCAGCTAGATGAAACTGGAACTGCGGTTGTCTGGACTAAGTTAGATCGGTTGTTTGAAGACCAGTATGGTAGCAAGCGAGATGAAATTGTTTTTGAAAAACTGGATCTCGTTGATCGTCATTTGTCTTTGGTTTTTCATAGGTTTCTATCTGGTGAGGTTAAACATCAGCCTAAATTTAGAATTCGTATAAATGGTAAACCCGTAGATGCATTCGATCCTTTCTGTCGAAAAATTAAAGCCACACAGGTTCTACCAGAGGAAATAGTCCGCGTTGATGGTATGGAAGTTGTTATACAGCCATACATCCTACCGCATCATAGCAAGCTCACAGCGAAGGAATATGATTTCTATGAAGATCGTAGCAGCTTCATCTCAAATCAAGGAGCATATATCTACCGGAATGGCAGACTTATGGCTTGGGGAGACTGGTTCAGATTAGTTCCCAAGGGTGAGGCTACGAAGCTTGCCAGGGTTCAGATTGATTTTCCAAATGCTCTAGATGAAAGCTGGACAATTGATATTAAAAAATCGAGAGCAAGACCACCGCATGAAGTTAGAGAAAGACTTAGGCAAATAATATCTAAGGTCACTGGCACAAGTACCAGAATTCATCGAGGTAGAGGGCAGAAGCTTTTCCAGGACTCACCTGAGCCAATTTGGGAACGTTATGGTGATAAAGATCGAATTCGGTTTGAGTTGAATTTATCTCATCCTCTTTTGCAAAGCTTAAAAGAGGGATTGTCAGGCCAGCAGTCTTCAATTTTACGTTCATACCTGGAAGCCGTTTCAGCAGCAATTCCAGTAGAGATGATCTACTCGGATTATTCTTCAGCGCCGAGAAGCGTTGATCAATTCTCAATAGAGAAAAACAATGTTTCGCAAAAGCTTGAAGAGCTTAGAAATTCTTTATTTGGTTCTGGTGAGGTGAATATCGATATGTTTCGGAGTGTTGTTGACTCTGTACGCATGTTTGATGCTCACAAGGAGCTGATAGAACAATATTTTGAAGGGATAAAAAATGGGGAATGAGAAAGAGAAGTTAGAGGCAAAAAAGAATTTTACTGTCTCCTTGATCACCGCTGCAAAAACGCGTTGGTTAGAGTATGTTCCAACACGCGAAGAAGTTAATGCCTTGGCAATAGAGCTGGCAAAGGTGTTAGGCCTTGATGAAGGTGATGCGAGAAGTTGTGCAAAGGAAGCTTACTATGAAATAGATTCCAGAATGGGATTGGGTGTTTCACTTGTCGACCCCGAAGCCACTCATGACGAAGAGTGGGTGTATAAGCGTAAAGATATTGAATGGTTTTATTCTGACGCATATGAAAAACATCTTAAGAAAGAGAAATGGTCTCCTACTGTAGTTCAGTCTTTGAGTGATGTAGGCACGAAAATACTTGGTCATCTTCAAGATCCGACATCACCCGGTGTGTGGGATAGACGAGGATTGGTTATTGGTCACGTGCAATCGGGTAAAACCGCGAATTACATGGGGTTGGTGGCAAAAGCGGCAGATGCTGGATACAAGTTCATTATTGTGATCGCTGGTGTTCATAATAACCTCCGTAAACAGACGCAGGAGCGAGTTGATGAAGGTTTTGTTGGGAGGACGCGCGTTGAAGATAAGTGGAAAATTGTTGGAGTTGGTCATGACGATTATCCTCACCCTGCAACCCTGACAAATATATATGCAGACTTTAATAAGAAAACAGCTGATCACAGTGGCTGGAGTATTAACGATTTTAGTAAGCCTGTGATATTGGTTATCAAAAAAAATGTTTCAACATTAAAGTCTCTTCACCGCTGGTTGGACGAGCTCAACTCTAAAGGGCATGGAAAAATTAAGGATGTCCCCATGCTTATGATTGATGATGAAGCTGATAACGCATCGATCAACACCAAAAAAGAAGACAATGATCCGACACAGACAAACCGAAGAATTAGAGAGATTTTGAGTTTGTTTGATAAGTCTTGTTATGTTGGATACACGGCAACACCGTTCGCTAATATTTTCATTAATCCTGATGCATATGGTGATGAACAACTTCGAGAAGAACTCTTTCCTCGGGACTTTATTTATTGTCTCGATGCTCCGACAACATATTTTGGCCCTGATAGGGTTTTCTTGGATGATGATAGTTCTGAGCGAATTTTAGAAACAATTGATGACTCAGAGAACTATATTCCTTTCGTTCATAAAAAAGATTTTGACGTTCTAGATCTGCCGCCATCGCTTTACAGGGCTATACGGCAATTTGTTGTAGTGAAAGCGATCAGAAAGATAAGGGGGCAAGATGAAAAGCATTGCTCAATGCTTGTAAACGTTTCGAGGTTTGTGGATGTTCAAACATTAGTCCGCACACACATCAGCGTATATCTCAAAAAACTGAGAGAAGCTATCAAGGCAAACTATTTGATGCCCGATTCAGTCTCTCAGAAAAATGAAAATATGGAGCAATTGAAACAGGTTCTTGAAGCTGATTTCTGGGATGCTGATGTTTCTTGGGAAGAGCTAAAGCGTGAATTGTATGACGCTGCTGAGTCCATAAGAACTTTTGTTGTTAACAGTAAGTCCGATGAGCCACTTGATTACAAAAAATATGAAAGAGATGGTCATGGTTTAACAGCTATTGCTGTAGGTGGTTTAAGTCTTTCTCGTGGTCTTACAATTGAGGGGCTTTGTATTAGTTACATGTACAGAAACACTCGAATGTACGACACCCTTATGCAGATGGGGCGTTGGTTCGGTTATCGTTCTGGTTATGATGATTTGTGCAGGGTTCATCTGTCTAGGGATTCAATAGATTGGTATTCGCATATTGCTGAGTCTTCGGATGACTTAAGAGAACAGATAAAACAAATGCGAAGAGATGGGCTTAGTCCGATAAAGTTTGGTTTGTATGTCTTGGATCACCCAGATCGCCTTCTCGTAACGGCAACCAATAAGATGAGGACGGGGGAAAAGCGTACTTTTAAACATAACTTTAGTGGTCGACTTGTAGAGAGCTACATTCTTTCAAATGACGATGATGTCTCAAGCGATAATCGAGACTTAGTAAAGAGCTATTGGAAGACTGGATTTGGCAAGGGTAGTTCTTGCATTGAAGATACAGATAAAGGTTGGATCGTAAGAAACGTCGATCTAGACCAGATTGCTGAGTTCCTAAATTCATTCCGTGTTCATGAGAGTTTTCTGGAGAGAAGGTCAGCAGTAGTAACATATATAAAATCGATTTCTGCCTTGTTTTCATCAGCTGATGTACTTCTCATTTCCATGAAAAAAGGTGAGGACAGTGCTGAAGGAGTTCTTGGCCCACAGTTAAGAAAAAGCGCTGAGGTTAAAGAAGGCGGGTATTGGCGTTTGACGAAAGACCGTGTGGCCAGCAGGGGAGACGAAAAGTTAGGTCTTAGCGATTCTCAGAAACAAGTGGCACAAGATTTGGCCGCTGAAAGTGGTAAGAAGCCGTCAGATTTCCATTATCGAACTATCAGGAAAAAGCCACTTTTAATGGTGCACGCATTGAGTTTAGGTGAAGGGGAAGGTTCCAAGGAAGATGTCCCTGCATTCGGAATCAGTTTTCCTCTAGGGGATTACTCAGAAGGTGTCAGTGTTGTAGCGAATACTGTGTGGGTTAATCAGTTGCATGGTGGAATATTTGATGCACCAGAAGATGAGGATGATGATGAGTAAAACAAATCCATGGAATGATATTAAGACGCCCGCTGAAGATCTCAGTGTAAGACAGATAAAAATCAGCAAACATCTTCCATTGTACTGGGGAAAGGACTCTAGCGGTCACTGTGTCTTTATTTATGAAATGAGTGAAGATGGAGCAGAGATCTTTCAAAAAAACATGGTGCCTATTCATGGGATAAAGATTGATTACAGATTGCTAAGCACAACGGGAAATCAGGGTCTGATTTTGGTTCTTGAGAAGCGTGTCGATCAAGATCTCTTTTATAGCTTATGCGAAACATTGATTCATGAACTTTCTGAAGTCTCAGACCCATTGGTTGGTTTGTCTGTAGCTCTTTCCCAGATAAAACGCTGGAAAGCATTTATGGCAGGGAAGAAAGGCCAGGTGCTTAGTGCAGAAGAAGTAAGGGGTTTGTTCAGTGAACTTAAGTTCCTGCAGCAAATGCTAGGTGAAATGAATAATGAGCTGGACGCATTAGAATCATGGCAGGGGCCTGAAACATCTCATCAGGATTTTATATTTTCCGATACAGCCGTAGAAGTTAAGTCATTATCAGGCCGCGAGAGAAATGCAGTTAAAATGTCTTCTGAAGATCAGCTTGAAAGCTTAAGCAGCAGCCTTTTTCTTAAGGTTTTTCGATTGGTTGATATGCCTGAATCAAAAGCATCAATTTCCTTGAACGAGTTAGTAAACGCAGTTGAAGGAATGTTAACAGAGGCTGAAGCTATAGAGATGTTTGATACAAAGCTGGCTAAAGCTGGCTATGTGCAAATGCTTGCTTACGATGAGCCTAAATTTATTGTCGCCGAAGAGCAGACATATCGTGTCGAAAGTGATTTTCCAAAGATTGTCAGATCTGAATTAAATACAGGTCTAATAAGAGTTGGTTATGAAATTAAGTTGGAAAGCGTTCGGGATTTTTTATGCGCAGATAAGGATGTATGGGGGAAGTAAAATGGAACAAACCATCCAGGAGTTTTTTCATGATTTCAAACAGGACTTGTTAGCTGGGGCGGAAGCCAGTAGTAGCTTTCAATTGTCACAGTTTGTAGAAACCGTCGCTGGTGAGTTGATGGATACCGGGTTTTTGGAGGGGTTTGAGCTTTGTCACTATCGTGCACAAAGAGGAATGAGGGTTGATGGCTACTGGTTTAATGATGAGGGGGTGATCTGCTCCAGCCAGACTGGACACTTCATTAAGCGACATTTTGCTGTTCAA
>NZ_JAYQDQ010000014.1:54576-57090 GCF_038138445.1 Vibrio sp. | reverse complement strand
TATGCTCTTTATCGGACACCCCGCCACCGTGAGATTGAAACAGCATAGGCCCAAGGTATGAAGCATTGAGCGGCGTGCTGACAAGCTCAGGAATGGCATCATTACTGTCAACAATGACCATAGTATGTGCGTTATCACTGTGCTCAAAGTAAAACCACATGCCGTGTTCGGCCAAAAGGCGCTGGACAAAATGATGGTCACTTTCACGGTATTGCAACAGGTACTCTTTTTCTTGGTATTGCCCTACCAGCTCAAAGCGGTAATCGCTCATCCCCGCATCATCAAAAACATGGCGAATAATATCTGGCGCGGTTTTATTTTGGAAAATGCGGCAATCTTGGCGCTGGGTTAAAAACCAAAGTTGAGGCACTAGGGTGATAAGATAGCGAGAATAGCGGCGTCCAGAGCCTAAATAGCTCAGCTCTGAAACACTGCCGTTAAACTGGCGAGCCGCCGCTAAGCCTTGACCATAGATATTCAGCACGCCTGTTTTTCGGCTCAGCGCTTCAAAGGTAATGCTATGGTTTTCTGACAAGACGGTCAGAGTCATTTCAAACGGGGCAGACAGGGCTTCCGTTACCCGAAAACTTTCGACTTTGAATGCCCCTAAAAACCCAGAGACTTCAAAGCTAAACTCAATATCATTCGCCATACAGCTTCACTCTTGTGATCACAGTAATTGTGGATAATTAATCCACATGCATATTAAATGGCTGAACTGTAACAAGTTACATTGAAATCATCACTGTGCAAAAACAGGGGATAAAGGCTAAAAAAACACCCACCAATTCACTAATGAATTGGTGCAAGTGCCTAGAGGGATATTTAAAGAGACTGAAAGGCTAGTGAAAACGACGGTTTTTACTCTCAGTAGATAATTGTGGTTTTGTGATGGGGTTGGCAGTGCGGAGGTGGGCGGCTTTGTATCTCGGCCGTGGTTTTGCCCCAAAAATCACTTTGATTAAATACTCTACTCAATTCAGAGGACGTGCGTTTACCCTACCAAAACTTATTTCGATTTATTTGATAACTCTAACTCCCGTCATTAGGCGGCATCTTGTAGTCTAATTTCCCTTCATGCGTCATATATTATTGATTATCACTTGAGTTAATATAAAAATGATTGCATTACCGAAGGGTGAAAAACGATAATTTGTCGTCTAATAAGTGTTAGCTTAATCGGGGCAGATTTAACATATGAGTAGAGGTTTAGAGCAAATGAGTAAGTTTAGTTCCATTTACAATCAGCCGTGGATGGAGCAAATCCGTTCAGTTGTTAATCAACCTTGGATGCAGAACCTTGAGTATATCAAGTCAATTCAGCAGTCCATGGTCACTCCAGAAATGGCAAGTCTTACTGAAAGCTTGAAAAGATATAACATTCAAAATTACTCAACCGTAGTTGACCATTTTCCACAAATGGAACTGATAAAGCACTGGAAAACTTTATCGTTAGACTTTCCCAAAATACCATCTGTGTTACCTGATGAGTTCTTGGTAACCTTAAATCTACTGAAGCAACATCAAGCTGTATTTAATGAAATTGCTGAAGAGGGATTCACTCATGAATTCAGTACAGTTGAAGAAAATTGTGAGTTCTCCGAAGTATTGTCGGAGGTTAACGAGGAACTAAAGACACCTAATCTCACTAAAACTTTGCTACTTCATGTGCTGCGAAAAGTCCCTGTAATACTCAGAGTATTACTTATAAGCTTTTTTCAGTACGTTATGATACCCCTCTCAGTTACGTTCTATTTACAGCCTCGAATTGAGGCCTACCTCAGTGAAACTGATGAACCTAAAAGGGTTCAAACTAACAATATTAAAAGACTACCGCAGCAAGAAAATGTTGAAGTAACATCTCTAAATCGTTTCATCAGTGGTGTTGGTGTAAGGCTTCGAGCTTCAGCTTCAATAAAGTCGGATATCTTAATGTCTCTAAGCTATGGGCAAGCAGTGTACGTTATCGAAAAACAGCGCAGTTGGTCTAAAGTTGCGGTACTAATCAAAGATGGTAACGCCATGGAAGGCTGGGTATTTACAGAGTACACGGAACGGTTTAAAAATTAAGCATACAAACGTTTAAGGTTTCTATACATGTCGAAATATAAAATCTTCACTGAAACCACCTAGTCCTTATTAGGCATAGTTAAAATGGTGTTTCATGAAAAAATCCACATGACATCCTCTTTCTAATGCTCTTTCCTCAATTTGCTTCCATAAGAGTGGTAAATAGGTTTTAAGATCTTCCGCTTCCGATTGATGATATTCATCCTCACAGTCCCCTGCGGCCGCTTTTAGCCACTCTGAAGGACTTAAAATAGTGAGCCCTAGATGAAAATATTCTGGAATCGCTGCCCGTATTGATTCTTCGCTACCACTGGCAACATACATTGTTACTCCTTCACCCGTTGCGTAATAGTGGCTTACACCGATATAGAACATATTGACTCCTTAGAAGTTTGCTGCTTGATGAAACATCGTTGCTAATTATAAAAATGCTGAGACCACACG
>NZ_JAYQDQ010000014.1:0-54566 GCF_038138445.1 Vibrio sp. | reverse complement strand
CACGCTCACGAAATCGTCCTAACCAGATTTCATCGAAAACATCCTCAGAACCCCGACCAGATAAGGAATGTTTGGATTGGATTCCCCAGTCTAACTGGCTGTAACCTTCGATAGCTTTAATCGGTGCAGATTCGACGTCACTGGTTTGATGGGTTACGATCAGAGCTGGTGCACTGTCCCCTTTACCAATTTTTGCAAAGAGGCAGGTTTCGGGAATGTCATGTTCTATACGTTCCGCGTATTCAATTAAATTCTCCTCAGCGAACGTATAAAGCCAAGCTTGCTGATTGGGACTATCGTTGACGCGCAATATCCGCCCTAGTACTTGCCTAAAGTAAAGTTCTGTTTTTACCGCGCTGATATGGCAACACACTTGTAAACGGGGAATATCGGTACCTTCGCTTATCATGCCGACACTGACGATCCATTGGGTTGTTCCTTTTTGATAGGCCTTGATTTCAGATTGAGGATCGTCATGATGGTAGGTGACTAATGCTGTCGACTGACCAAATTTTTCAATCAATATTTTTTGAACTTGTTTTGCATGTTTCACGGATGAGGCAACAACGAGACCTCCCGCACTTGATGACTCTTTCCGGATTTCATTCAGTTTTTGGCACCCCAACCTGAGAATATATTCCATCGCTTGAGTATTATGTATCACGTCCTGATATGATGTTTTTGATTGCTTAAGCAGCTCTAAAATAGAAGCAAATGATTTCTTCTCAAAGCCTTCTGAAATCGTTAAATGCTCATTATCAACCAGAACTATTTTCGGCTTACGGCACACACTATCTGCAATCGCTTGTGCTAGACCGTACTGGTAATCACAAAACAACTTACCTTCTGGATCACTATATTCGGCCAAAACAATCGGAAATTTATCGGAGCGCCAAGGAGTACCTGACAGAGCTAGCGTATAGGTGGCAACCCCCTGTATACGCGCCAGTATTTGTTGTCCCCAAATATTGGCTCTCTCTAGCTCATCACCGGAGCAATGATGTATCTCATCGAAGACGACAAGTAATCGATATTTTTCAATAGTTCGCCAAAAGTCGTCGCCTAAATACTGAATGGACTGATAAGTCAGTGACTGACCAATTGAACCAAGACTACCGTTAAATGGACATTTAGTGGTTATTGAAAACGTAGCCCGCAAGCCATCAGCGACAGAGATAGAGGGTGAAAAGCAAAGAATGAGGTCAATCATATTTTTTTCGAGTAATGTCTTAGCCAGTGTGGCAGACATGATGCTTTTACCGGCTCCAGGCGTTGCCTGACAGAAGAAATGGTTAGAACCGGATTCGTACTTTTTCAGAGCTTGAGCGACGCATTCAGCTTGCCATTTTCTTAGCATATTATGCTCTCTCATGTGACAACGAATTTAGCATATTTGTAATGGCATTAATGTTGCCCATAAACAAAGCAGCCTTTTCGTTAGCGGCACAATGCAGACGTTCAAGAAGCTGAAGTTGCTCGGGATATTGTTCTTTTAACCTTTTGTACTTATCTATTTCACTCAAAGTGACTTCCAACTCTCCTTTTAATCTGTTGCGCTCAACCGTTAGCTCAGAGTAATCGTTACTATCTTGGTTGGTAACGGAAGCTTTTGGGAGGCTCTTTCTTCCGCGTGATTTGGGTTTACGAGGCTCAAAAGAGAGCGAGTTGAATTCATCCGTTTTGAAGTAACGTTTTTCTCTGTGAGAACCTTCACAGCGTAACCACCCGCTTTCTATGCACTTTAATAATTGCCGATAAACAATCTTACGGAGTTCATTGATATCTTTGGGGCTTTCGGGGAACACACGTGCAACATCTCTGGCTTCTACAACTGAAAACCCATCCATGTTCTTTTCTATCAACAACTTATAAATATATTCATTTATTTTTTGAGAACGTTTCATTTACTACTCGAACAACACAAAAACTAAGTATTGCTTAGTATACATAAATAAGTAAAACTAAGAAAATCTTAGTAAGAAAGAGTCAAACAAGCATGAAACATCAGTGTCAACAGACAACCCAATTCCCAAGCGACTCAAAGAAGCCCGAAAAAAAGTGAAGGTCTCTCAGAAAACATTGGGGGTTCGTATCGGCCTTGATGAAGGCGTAGCAAGTCCACGGATGAACCAGTATGAGAGAGGGGTACATACTCCTGATGTTCGTACGCTTAAGCTGATGGCTAAAGAGTTAGGGGTTCCTTTGAGCTATTTCTTTTGTGAGGATGACTCAACTGCCGAGATAGCAACTGCTATTTCAAAATTATCCGAAGATCAGCGAAATCAGGTGCTTAATTTTATTTATAGTCTTAAAAATGAGGTTAAATAGATTCTAGAAATTTTCTAATCATTAAACTATCAAATATTATCTTATTGATTTTAATTGACTATTCTGAATAATATCACCAAACTAATTGTATTAAAAATTAGCCTATTTAATACGATAAGCATTAATTCCATATTAGTTACCTGCCACTAACATAATGAATTTTCAATATCATATTCAAATGCAGATAATATCATATCAATCTGTAATAACCCTTCCGTCATGGTAATGCTTTTATCCTTCAATTGTTGTTTAAGGCTTTGCACTTGACGTTGAACAATAGTTACTGAATCCTTTAACTTAACTGCATTATAAATTTCGCTATAGCCATTCAGCTCCGAAAAAACAAGATTTATATAAATATCAAGAGAATAGATCCGGGTATGTCCAGTCCATTCTTTCAGCTGCATTTTAAATTTTTCTGTATGTAATAAATGCTCTCTAAACTTATCAACTGATGTAATTTCCTTATGCTGTAAAATAATTTCTTTAAGCTTGTTAGTAATAAAGGCATGCCGGTATAAGTGAGCATGAAGTTCCCCTTCGATTCCTAAATCTCTCTTCCATTTATTCATATATCTCGTTAAAGTAGCACTTTTTAATATCTTTCCTGTTGTCAATGATATGAATAGATAACCATGATCATTTTCTTTACCTATTGTAGATTTAATCACCTTTTTTCTAACTTTATTAATATAACTTTTAATATCAGTTAATAATGCTGAAGTAACAGGAATACTACGAGTGGTATTATCATCTTTCCTTTTTAAATTAGTTAAAGTCAAATGTGGCTCAACACTAGATCCTATCGCATTTTTTACATCATCAACCGTAATCAAATGAAGTTCCTCAACACGAGCACCAAGCTGCTCCATACATTGGTATAACGCTATATCACGCATTCGCTTATTTCTATTTTCTTGGTCTTGAATATAGTTCCAAACTTTTAAGGCATCATCTTCACTAACAGATAATTTTTTCTTAACTGCATCCTTACTAGGAAAAGAAGCATGGCTAAATATCTCTTCTTCTCTTTTATAATTAGATCCTTCAATGACTTTTTTAGATTTTGTTATCTTTACAATAATAGAATTTTCTTTGCCTTGTCCGATAAAATTTTCGATTTCATGGAGTTCCTGGACAAATACTAAAAAGTCTAGGCATCTTCTAGCTATATTAATTACATGATTGTTTGTTCTAGCTCTCTCTCCAAACTCATCTTTTTCAGCTTGTAAGTATTGTATAAAAAGCCTAAACGAGGAATCGGTAAGATTACTAAACCTTATCTGGTTTTCATGACAAAATTTCACTATATGAATTATTTGATTAGCATAAGTCCTTAATGTCCCAGCTGTTCGATTATGAGTTAAAAGTCTATGCATATACATATTAGCTTCATAGCATGGCACCCCGCTAGCATAGGTAATAAAAGGAGTATCACTCGCTTCAACCATATATAACTTATGGTCCAATGGAGAATAAAAATCCCAACGTTCAAAATCACCTAAATAATTAACCGCCCCCATCATCGGTCTCCTTTAAGCAATTCAATACACTCAGTACAAATACCAAAGTTTTCAAAATCTCGTATTTTTAATATATAATTAAATTTTTCTTCGACTTTCCTATTAATCTCTTTATAGCTAGATCGCTTATCATCTATCGAATCGTCTGATTCGGCCATTCGCTTTAAATCTCCACGGAGTTCACTAATCATTATAGTTAGTAGGAAATTACTTTGCCGCATCTTCAAAAGACTAGTTTCTAACTCATCAACCATATTCCTTAACCCTACTTTAGTTGATTTATTCACTTTACTATCGACATCTATCATACTGTTTTCAGGCGAATCTAAAGCACTTTTCCTTAAATAATCTAGCTCAGAAAACCCTCGCTCAAGCAGAGATTCACTAGCATTTTTTAAGGTATTTAGAGAACAGGCTGTAATATCTCGGTCTTCGTCAGTGTATTTTGCTAAGTTTCCTTGTGATTTTAAAGCGGATTTAATTATTTCATTATTTATAAAACCTGAAGGGGATTCAATAATGTTCTTTAGTAATTTTTTTGTTTCGATAACTTTTTTCTGATTAGTTTCTAATGCCTTCATCTTTTTGCCTCTAATCTAATTCTTTTACTTGAAGTATTAATGTGAAGTCATTTATTTTATTTCCATCTTTTTCAATGGTAAAAAAATCAGGTTCAAGGGTTATTACTTCATCTTCTAATAACTCAAGGATTTGAGACTCCAATTTTTCTCTTTTCTTTAACTCATCGATATGAGGAATGGTTTGATAGTCATCTGTATTTTCATAATCTTCAATCGCGGCTGTAAATGTTGAAATAGATATATTTTCTTTTAAAACACCATAACGTTTTTCCAGTACTTCTGATAATCCCTGTATATCGTGAAGCTGCTGTTTCCCTAGTTCATCAACGATATAACTTGCCTTTATACCATTTAATACCCTACCGGTTTCACTTTCGGTAATATAATGATATAAATGCTGTATATCAGTATGCCCCAACATCCAGCGAAGTGTCTCCATACCTGCGTGATCAAACCCTTTTGACCAGAAAAAAACCATTGCAAAAAAACGGCGAAGTTGATGCTGACGAATATAATAACGACGTAATTCATCATCTTCACATTCCACTAGAGGTGTTTCAAAATAATCACACACCAAGTCAAGATAATTATTATATAGATTTTGATCTATCTTCTCTAATTGATAAGTTTTCTTATTCAGATTGGGGAATAACGAGAGTGTATTCTTACAAATTCCGGAGTTAGCTGCAGCTATATTGAATTGCTCCAATTTCCAGATAATTAAAGCAAAAGATCGAGGTATTGGACGTTTGATCGTAGTATTTTGACCATGTTTCCCACCGTTTCCCGATTTTTTTAATTTAGCTATAAGATGGTAATCAGTCTTTTTTCCTTCTTTACTGCCAGGATCGATATTGGGTGATAAATTACCATGACTTGTGAGACTAGATAGTTCATCTTGTCGCTTTGCCATAATAACACCAGTTAAAGTCTGAATAGAGCCAATTAGAACACCAAAAAGATCAAACATCCCTTCATTGTTACGCCTTTTTTTAAAGCGATTTACATCCCTAGCCGATACCGATATACACTGAACTCCCATATCCAATAGTGTGCTATCTATAAAATTTAAAGCTTCTTTTTTAACCCATGCCGCACGTTCTGTTCGGGGTTCCTCAGGATTATGCCCTTTACAGCCCTCATAGATATAATTGGGGTTAGAATTTTTACCTGTACTCTTCGTTGCTGCTTCTTTTAGTACAGACAGCACAGAACTCAAAATCACATCCAGATTCAATTTGGTGAAGTCGTAACAATCTCTAATTAGATCAAATACTAATCGAGGTGGTAATGTTTTATAACGTCCCACTTTTTTAAGTTTAACATGCTCACTAATTCGCTTTGTAGTGAGTCTTTTCATAGTACGAGGGGAGAATTGGCTAACCCCCTTTTTACCATGCACTACATTAAGTAATTTTAAGCTATGTAAGTATTGTTTAATCGCTTCTTTACCCATTCCTTCTGAAACATCACGGTTAGGAATAGGCCTAAATTCTGTTTGTTCTACTTTGTCGGATAGTTTTAGTTCTTCGATACATTCGGCAGAAAAATCAAAAGGAATAACTTTTCCTTTGTAAAACTGCCAGAAAAGAATATTACTGTTGCCTTGAGGTTTTTGTGAAAGCTTGCCACTTTTCAGTTGACTTGTATAATATCCGACTGTATTTAACCAATAACATGCCTTAACCCTTTCTGTTGTTGAAAACCCCAATAATTGCTCTTCATTCAGTAACAATCTAGTAATATATGGATGTTCATCTGCAAATTGAGCCGATTCAATTCCATCAATTAAAAGGATATGTTGTTTCAAATATTTTTTTACCTGATTGGTATAATCATAAATTCCATTTGTTGTATCGCCTTCTTCTGCCAATTTAACCATCACCGCCATCAGAAAATCATCTGATAACCCTGATAAATGACGAGTAGAAATATTAATATTTTCGCCATAAATCAAAAGTGCATTGATAAGTGATATCACTTTCAAAATGGACTGATAAACTGTATGACCTTTTCTTAATTTACCACTATTTTCCAATGGATTATCAGTAGCTGTCACCCAATATTTAAAACCATTTAACAACGGAATGTGTTTTGTATCAGTAAGTTTCAGGCCATCATTTAAAATAACTGAATCCCATTCTATCGTCTTGCAAAATGGTCTTTTATCCCCATTTTTAATTTCTATATACCAGACAGGATCAAAAAAATTATTTAACAACCAGTACGGTTGGCGTTCATTATAATTATAAATGCCTGTGACGTTATTTGTTGCAATTTTTAATGCCCGAAAATCACCATTAGCTACCGAAACTCTATGCAGATTAGTGAGTTCTTCTTTTGTCATCTCCGATAACTTTATAGAACCATTTAATACATTATCAATTAAAGTTAATGACATACTAAGTTTTCCTTAAAACAATTCATATCAAGGGGATTATCAATTGCTGCTTTATATAGAGGAATCAAGTCTTTATCTGCCCTTCGATAATTAGTTGCCTTACCATCAAGAGAAAAATGACTAAGAATAAATATTGCAGCTTGGTGCCACCTCTCTACAATTGGCTTAAATACATCATGTTGTGATGCAGAATCCATCATACTCTGTATTGCTATCAAAACTTGAAAAAGTGGGGTCGTTAACGTAAAAACTAATTCATCAATATTTTCTATAATAGATTGATTATCTTCGATGACAGAGCATGTTTTTGCTTGTTCAAGGTTCGCCGGTAACTCTTTTAGACCGTGGTTACACAGAAACTCTTCCAAACTATTCTCATCAAAATCTAAAGCATCAAAGAGAAATGGTGATTCTTTCAAAGCTTCGAATATAATTGCGTTTTGAAACTGACGAATCCAACGTTGATTAAAATAGTCCATAAGAGGTTTTGGTAAATAACTTTCTAACATATCGAAATTCACGTCCTTGTGCCCCAGAGCTTCTGCAACTGCCTTTAATGAATGAGTTTCAAGATAAATTTGTAAAGCCCTAGCTTTGCGAATGCTGCGAGGAGTTACAATAGCAGCTAACTCTTTTGCCTCAGACTTAGTTAAGACTCTATTTAACACCTTCGTATGAATTTTATATATAGATAAAAATGGCTTAATATTAATTTTGAACGGAATGTTTTTTGGATTATTACAATATGTATTAATAATTAGTGATTTATGATAGGCACCTTGATGTGCTAATGCATGCCCAAGGTTATTTGGTCGTTCAGGTTTATTTAATGATGCTTTTAGCATCATATATCTCCAATCACTTCTTCCTTGTTTTTTTAATGTGTCTCTTACATAACTAGTATGTTCAATTAATAAATTAATAATTGATTTAGAATAATCGTTTAAAATAATTTCTTGTTGGGCTATGGAAGCTCCTTTTCGGTTTTTAAAACTAACTGCTACCCATAGTTTTCCTACTTGTTTAAAACCAACTTTATTACTATTTTTATCATAGAGCTCCCACTCTTGGAGCCAAGCTGGCGTTATTTTAGGGTGTTCTAATACCAAAAGAGATACTAATACATTTAATGTAGATATTGTTGGTAAATTAAGCTCTTTTAATAACTGATCTCCTTCACCGGAAAAACCTAAAAATCCAGTTCTACCTGAAACGCCTCCAACACCAAAACCATAGTGATAAAATGTGGCAACTACGTTATCTAAGTTATTAATAACAATCGGATAACCTTGTAATCTTATACCATCACGAGGAAGAGGTTTAACTTGACCACTCTTAATATAATCCACATTTCTCATGTGGCGCTCTGATATCTGTTTAAATAATTTATGGCTAACAAGTCTAATATGCTTAAGATCTCTATTAAGCTGATCATGTATTAACTGTAATACTTCTTCATCTTTTATTTCAAGAGGCATATTAACCAACCAACGATCCTCTTCTTTTTTACTTAATTTTCCGCCGATAGATATACAATTTTCATTGTCGGATGGCTCTTTAAAGGAAGGAATAAGGAATGGTTTAATCGGCTCCTCAAATACATTTGTATCAATGAAACACTGCGTAAAATGACTAACAATTGCTGTCCATTGTAAATGGAATGTCTTAACATCATTACCGCTTATCATTGTCTGGAATAAGAGAGAATTAAAAATACCTTCCATAAATACTGTAGAGTTTTCAGATTTTAAAGAATGCTCTAAATTTTCCAAAGTCGTACAATGTTTTGTAAATTCATTAAATAGCATAATAAGGTTGTTAACAGCATTTCTTGCAGTATCTCTCTTTAATGTTCGAGTAAAGTTATTGATTACTGAATGTATATAAGATGTAAATACTTCTCCATAACAATCAAAAATAGATGCAAGATGAAGATTTCGCTGGTTTCCCAATTTATCTTGGTAATACCATCCTGAATAATATGAAAGCAATTCCTGATTTAAACTAAATGAACGAAATATTCGAATACAAACTAATTCATCTGGTGTTTCTCTACGATCTGATAATTTAAAATTATTTAGAGTAATGTTATATGATAATGAAAAGTGCGAAAAGATCTTGATAAAGCCTATGCTATAATTGTAGCTATCTCCTTTTGAAAAGCCTACATGCTCACTATACAGAAAGCCAATCAAAGCAGAGAGGTGCTCATTTAATTTGTTTTCGTTGTTTCGGATATCGAGCGCACTATATGCAGTATTTGATGGTTGAGTCACGACACTTACATATAGTGAATAAATATTCATATAGGTTTCATACATATCCTTTTTTACTATGCGCGGTATCTTTTGCATAATATCCAATAACTCATTACGATACCCAACACCTAGAACTAATTTAAGTTTTGGGTAAAAATTTAACTGTTTTGTATTCACATTAACTAACCTAATTAAACCATTTCATTTAGATAGGTTATATAAACATTGATAATTGTCAATAATACAAAACACATCAAGAACAAATAAATAGCGTTGTAAATCAGTTAGTTAATCAAAAATTGATAACTAAGTTAAATCTGGAAAACAACGCTAAGGTTTACCCTGAGAATTAGGAGAAAATAGCAATGTCAAATGGACGTATTTTACATACCATGCTGCGCGTTGGTGACTTAGATAAGTCAATCGAGTTTTATACGAAAGTGATGGGAATGAAACTCCTACGCACCAACGAAAACAAGCAATACGAATATACGCTAGCCTTCCTAGGTTTTGGTGACGAGTCAGAGGGTGCTGTAATTGAACTCACTTATAATTGGGGAAAAACTGAGTATGACCTAGGCACAGCTTTTGGACATATTGCTATTGGTGTTGATGATATCTATACAACATGCGATGCTATCAAAGCTGCGGGGGGTAATGTCACTCGCGAACCGGGACCAGTGAAAGGTGGCTCAACACATATTGCCTTTGTCAAAGACCCTGATGGATACATGTTGGAACTTATCCAAAACAAACAAGCCTCTGCTGGCTTGGCTGGATAACCAAACACAATTGAAAAAGGCAGCGATCGCTGCCTTTTTCTCATCTGTAGAGTCACTACTAGGCCTGAGTTCTACCCAAAGATATCACCACTCTGCGGTTTTTATCCTTACCTAGCGGTGAGTTATTATCGGCTACAGCGCGACGTCGGCCGTATCCTTGCACCTGGATCCTATCTTCAGGTAAGCCTAAAGACTGGAAATACGTTTGCAGCACTTCTGCTCTCTGCTCAGATAAATTCTGGCTCACACTCTTAGGATCTTCGTTACCTGTATAGGTAGAGACTAAGACCAAATCTATATCCTGATTGTGTTTTATGTATTCAGCTATCTGGGCTAAGCGTTTTTGTGAAGCTTTGCTTAGCTCTACACTTGAACGGTCATAGTGCAAAATGGTAAATGCGATGTCTTCAAAGCTATAAGGTAGCAAGTTAGCAATACAATCACTAAACACATTATATGAGTTTTGAAATAACACCGATGACAAGGCGACCTCAATACGCTGATCTCGGCTCTGCCATTCTTGATAGCTAAAGGTGGGATAACGCCCTTTTTCTAATTCGGTTAGCAAGGTCCAAGCGGTCTGTCCACCAACATACCCATCAAACTGTTGGAAAAACTGGATGTTAGTAATACGGTCACCTCTGTCACCCGGCCGCCAAGCTGGGGGTTGAGACACCAAATAGACATCCCTTGTTTTGCCCATCGGACGTTTCATTTTAAGCTCGAAATCGAGGTTAATTTTCTTACTCGCATGAGAAGAAAAAACCGCGTCTCCATAATTGGGTATTGGATGCACCATACGACACTCCAAAGGAGTATTGGTAATCATTTGCCACTTTGACTGCTCTGGTTTAGCACCATAATGCACGTCCATTGCCATAATAGGAGTGGCAATGGAGCTAATAACAACAGCTGCTAAATGAGTGGCTAACCGTTTCTTCATCGTTTGGAGACTCTCTTACAAATGCGGCT
Source organism: Vibrio sp. (assembly GCF_038138445.1). Lineage (GTDB taxonomy): Bacteria > Pseudomonadota > Gammaproteobacteria > Enterobacterales > Vibrionaceae > Vibrio. Next base: position 43,721 of record NZ_JAYQDQ010000014.1, on the reverse strand, counting down.
TATTATTGCCGTCGGCACTACTACAGCAGAAGCAATGCAAAATCCTCGCCAGAATGTACACAGCCATATTTAATAGAATCGACCTTGCTCATAAGTGATTATGAGGTTTTTCTTATCCCAAGAATCTGCAATAATGCTGGCTTTGTCACATAATATTAGGCCAACATGAGTGCAGAAAACGAAGCTTTAACGCTTAAAAAACGCTTTCGCGGATATTTCCCGGTGGTAATAGACGTCGAAACAGCAGGATTTAACGCCAAGACAGATGCTCTTTTGGAGATCTGCGCTGTCACTCTAGCCATGGATGCTAATGGTGATCTAAAACCTGCCTCAACCATGCATTTCCACGTTGAGCCATTTGAAGGTGCAAACATAGAAAAAGAGGCACTCGACTTTAATGGTATTCACGACCCATTTAGCCCTCTACGAGGAGCGGTGACAGAGTCTGAAGCACTCAAAGAAATTTATAAGCTTGTACGCAAAGAACAAAAAGCAGCTGACTGCAGCCGCGCTATCATAGTCGCCCATAACGCCACTTTTGACCATAATTTTGTGATGGCGGCCAGTGAACGTAGCAAGCTTAAACGCGTCCCTTTTCATCCCTTTGCCACTTTCGATACTGCAACACTTAGCGGACTTGCCTATGGCCAGACCGTATTAGCGAGAGCATGTAAAGTCGCTGGGATGGACTTTGACAACCGAGAAGCCCACTCTGCACTATACGATACACAAAAAACAGCAGAGCTATTTTGCGGCATCGTTAACAAATGGAAAGCGCTAGGCGGCTGGCCTATTGTTGACCTAGATGCTGAAAATAATAAATAAAAGTAAACACAACTAATGAGTAAACTATGAATCCTGTAGTAATTTCTGTATGTATCATGCTGCTGCTAGCACTGATGCGCGTGAATGTCGTGGTCGCCCTGACATTCAGTGCCATCATAGGTGGACTAGTCGCAGGCATGGGATTAAATGACACTGTCGCAGCCTTTGAAAGTGGGCTAGGTGGAGGTGCAACTATAGCACTGAGCTACGCTATGCTGGGTACCTTTGCCGTGGCGATTTCTAAATCTGGCATTACCGATTTGTTAGCCAATAGTGTCATCAAGCGTATCCATGGCAAAGAGAACGGCGCCGCATCTACGGGGCTAAAATACGCGGTAATCGTTGCATTAGTACTAGTTACTATGTCCTCACAAAATGTCATTCCTGTACATATTGCATTTATTCCAATTCTTATCCCGCCATTACTTGGGGTATTTGCCAAGCTCAACCTTGACCGTCGAATGATCGCCTGTGTCCTAACATTTGGTTTGGTCACTCCTTATATGGTACTTCCGGTTGGATTTGGTGGCATCTTTTTAAACAACATTTTGCTCAAAAATCTTCATGATAATGGCCTAGAATCCGTTACTGCAAGTCAGGTTCCTGTCGCTATGTTGCTGCCTGCGGCTGGTATGATCTTTGGCCTGTTGGTTGCGATTTTCTTTAGCTACCGTCGTCCTCGCCAATACCAAGAAACTGAACTCACTCATGTGGAAGAAAATACCGCGTCAATCAATAAGAAAAATATTGTGATTGCCGCAGTTGGTATTTTAGCAGCCCTATCAGTTCAGTTAACTACCGGGTCCATGATCATCGGTGCGTTAGCAGGATTTATGGTCTTTACCTTTGGTGGCGTCATCGCTTGGAAAGAAACCCATGATGTGTTCACCAAAGGGGTGCACATGATGGCTATGATCGGCTTTATCATGATTGCAGCAGCAGGTTTTGCTGCGGTAATGAAACAGACAGGTGGTGTTGAGTCTCTAGTCGAAGCGCTTTCAACAAGCATTGGTAATAACAAGCCTCTAGCTGCGCTTCTGATGCTGGTTGTTGGCCTGCTTGTCACCATGGGTATAGGTTCATCTTTTTCAACCATTCCTATCATTGCAACCATTTATGTTCCTCTAGCCGCCGCGTTTGGCTTCTCACCAATGGCAACTATCGCCCTTGTGGGTACTGCAGCCGCATTAGGAGATGCAGGTTCACCTGCCTCTGATTCAACCTTAGGCCCGACTTCAGGTCTCAACGCCGATGGTCAACATGAACACATATGGGAAACTGTGGTTCCAACCTTTATCCACTACAACATTCCTTTGATCCTATTTGGCTGGGTAGCCGCCATGGTTCTGTAAATTAATGAGCTACAATAAAAAAAGCTGACTATAAATAGTCAGCTTTTTTCTTTTCAAGCATCCAAACTCGCTAGTCAGTGTGCTTATCTGCAACTGCTGATAATACAGGCACCATATCTTTTAATAACTTCTCTTCGACTGGTTTTCCAGACGAGTCGGTCACATTAATTGAAGTACGGTTGCCTAAGTCACCAAATAGGAAAGTATATTTACCCGATGGCAAGTTGATCGGCTTGACGCCAACTTTAGTCCAGAATTCATCGTTAGGCTCGGCATATTTTGCCTTAACGGTTCCTTGAGACTGGTTGCGATCTTCAATGGTGAACCCCATTTCTGGCAATAGTTTAGGTAAGCGAGACCAGAGTGTATTGTATGGGGAGCGTGCAATAATCACAGGGAAGCCACTGCGATCCGTACCCATGGTAATTGGTATATTCTTAACCAGTTGTTCTGCTCGACGAGCAGCTTCTTGACGAGCTTCTAGATCATAACGAGCCGTCACTAAGTTAGTCATTAGTACGTTGTAGCGCTCTTTGTTGGTCAAAGATACAGGCTTTGTTTTCCCAGCTTCACGCCAGTCAATTAAGGAAATTTTAAAACCATAACGACCATTTGCTTCCATTTTAGTGATTTCGTAACGGGAACCAATTTCTCCATCTTCGTCTTCCGAAACCCAGGTCACCCAGTCAGTTTCGATACGATCATCAGTTTTGTCACGAATAGAAACCTTACGTTCTGCAAGCATGGTTTGTACGGTTTGCCAAACATTATCTAGCTCATCTTTTTTCAGCAGCCATAACGTCACCTCTCCGCTGTGACGTTCAGCACGAGCACCTGGGATAAGTTCAAGCACTTGCTGAGGAGGACGAATATCGACATCTTTCCCGACTCCTCCAGAAAAATTCCCGGACGGGATCTGGTAGTTGGGGTAAACTCGGGTTTCAGCCCCTGCAACATTTTTCCACTCTGTTAGTGGCTTAGCATCAAGATACTCAAAGTCATCTTTGGCTTGGCGGCGCTGAGTTGGTCCACCAGAGCATGCGCTCAAAACAAAAACAGCTAGCGAACTCACGACTAGCTGATGAGACAATTTCATTGAAACTCCTGATAAGTAAATGCCGAAGTCATCTTCGGCAATTTATATTAAATTTAGTCGATACGGGCGTCTGCCATAGCTTGTGTCACAATTGGACGAGCAGACTCCGATAACTCAGTTAACGGTAATCGCAAGTCACCGTACTCTATCAAGCCCATTTTATGTGCTGCCCATTTGACAGGGATCGGACTCGACTCAACAAACAAGTTTTTATGCAGTGTCATTAGGCGCTGATTGATCGCTTCAGCTTCATCGAAGTTGCCTGTAAGGGCAAGTTTCATCATGGTTGCCATATCAGCTGCAGCAATATTATTAGTTACAGAGATAACCCCCTGCCCACCTTGTCTAACAAACTCTAGGCCAGTCGAATCATCGCCACTAAGTAAGATAAAATCTTCGCCACAAAGTTCACGATGAATTTCAATTCGACTTAAATCACCCGTTGCATCTTTAAGTGCAACAATATTTTCAATCTCTGATAGACGGGCAACCGTTTCAGGCAGCAAGTCAACCGCAGTTCGGCCAGGTACATTATAGAGAATTTGTGGAACATCACTTTCTTCAGCTATGGCTTTATAGTGCTGATACAAACCTTCTTGAGTCGGCTTGTTATAATATGGTGTGACACTCAAGCAACCTGAAATACCAGAATTGTTGAGTAGTCTGCTGAAAGTAACTGACTCATGCGTTGCATTCGCGCCTGTTCCGGCAATAACAGGAATTCGACCATCGGCGAATTCTACTGTCTTAGTCACAACTTTGACATGCTCTTCAACGGTTAACGTTGCCGATTCTCCCGTTGTGCCAACAGCAACTATGCCAGTTGAACCTGCTTGAACGTGAAAATCGACCAATTTCTTCAGGCTAACGTAGTCAACTTCGCCATCATGGGTAAAGGGGGTAATTAGCGCTACAATGCTTCCCGAAAACATGTCTTTCTCCCTAATATAGATACTGATTGCATGTTACTGTAAGGCGATTAACAAACACAAGCGATTAAAGCCGCTTAAATCACCTATTTGAATGAATATTTACCAGATGTTAGAACTTTGCCAAATTAAGCCCGCAATAGGTGTCATGACAAGGTCATAAATCGTACTTTTTACCTAGGTCTATTGACCCCAGACTAACTATGCTAAGCTGTTTGGTTAACACCCATAACTATGATTCGATAGTGATACTATGACTCAACATTTGGTGATAACAGCGGTAGGAGCAGACCGACCAGGAGTCTGTAACCACATTGTGCAACTGGTGACAAAATCTGGCTGTAACATTATTGATAGCCGAATTGCTCTTTTTGGCAATGAGTTCACCCTGATCATGTTACTTTCAGGCACAAACGCCACGATTACTCGTGTCGAAACAAGGCTGCCGTTGCTAGCTCAAGAACTTGATCTAATTACCATGATGAAACGTACATCTGAGCATGAGCAAACTGATGATTCCTATCACGTTGAGGTATTCATAGAATCAGAAGACCAAGCAGGTATCACTGAGAAATTTACTCAATTTTTTGCAGATAAAAGCATTGGCCTTTCATCATTGAGTGCTCAAACGATTCACAAAGACAAAGCTGTATCGGCAAAAAACCAATTTCATATTGCTATTACCGCTAAGGTTGATGCCCACTATAATCTGATGCAACTTAACGAAGAGTTTGACGATTTATGCACCAATCTTAAAGTACAAGGCTCACTCAATTTTATCAAAAACAGTCAATAAAAAGGACAACTAATGAACACGCTAACAGCAGGCGCTAAGGCCCCAGCTTTTTCGCTTCAAGATCAAAATGATAATACGGTTTCACTCAGTGATTTCTCGGGCAAAAAAGTACTGTTTTACTTCTACCCCAAAGCCATGACGCCGGGATGTACAGTTCAAGCACAAGGCCTGCGCGATGTAAAAGCAGAATTAGACAAGCACAATATCGTCGTATTGGGTGTGAGTATCGATCCTGTTAAACGTCTGGGTAAGTTCATTGAACGTGATAATCTCAACTTCACTTTGCTTTCTGATGAAGATCACGCAGTCGCTGAACAGTTCGGTGTGTGGGGTGAAAAGAAATTCATGGGTAAAACATTTGATGGACTACATCGCATCAGCTTTCTCATTAACGAAGAAGGTGTGATTGAGCATGTATTTAACAAGTTTAAAACCAAAGATCACCATGAGGTGGTGTTGGATTACCTAAACAGCAAGTAATACCCACCGAATAGAACAGCCAGTCACTATCACTGGCTGTTTTGTATCATAAATAAGGGCCTAAAGGTCCAGTAATCACTGACTAAATTCTGGAATAATATGTTGGCCATATTGGGCAATGATGTTCTCTTCGTCACCATTATCTAAGTAGATATTAAACTGAGTGACACCGACTTCTTCAAGCTGCTTGATTTTAGCGATATGGTCATCTGGACTGCCCAGAACAGAGAAGCTTTCGATGATATCATCAGAAATAAACTCTAGATAAGGGTTATCACTTTGACCATGCTTGGAGTAATCATAACCTTTGCGCTTCTCGATATAGTCAGTCAGGCTCTTGGGAACCAAGCCTGAGTCACTGCCATATTTTTCAACAATATCAGCGACATGGTTACCTACCATGGCAGGGAACCAGCGGGTTTTATCTAAACACTCTTGCTTGTCACCAAAGTAAGCCGGAGCCGCTGCCTGCACTTTAAAATTACTCATGTCCTTGCCAGCATTTTTTCCCGCTTCTAATGTTTGGTCAGTAAACCATTTCACCAAACTTGGCTCAGCAAGCTGAAGAATCAAACCATCGCCATGCTCGCCGGCGGTCGCTAGAGCTTTGGGTCCGTAAGCAGCTATCCAGACAGGAAGATCGTAACCAACCGCCCATGGAAATTTCACCTCTGACGCGCAGTCATCATAATTCACGGGGGCTTCACCTTTCACCATGGCCTTAACTTTATGAGTAAATTCAGCCAAGCGAGCCAGAGGGGCGGGCTTTTTGCCCATAACCCGCATCGATGAGTCACCCCGTCCAAGACCGAGATCAAAACGCCCTTCACTTTGCAATGCCAAGCTTCCGTATAAACTTGCTGCAAGTGACCAGTCTCGGATATTAGGGTTCGTCACGCATGGACCAAAGCGCATGGTTTTAGTGTGCTCCATACACATCGCCATAGCCACAAAAGACTCACGCCATAGTATGTGTGAGTCATAGAACCAGCAGTAGCTAAAACCCGCTTCTTCCGCTTGACGTACTAAGTTTCGTGCACGATTTGGGCTTACAAAGCCTTTGAAGGTAATTCCAAATTCCATCTCTTATTTCCTTTCGTAATAAGGTTAGTGAACAGGCGGCGCAATGGTGACGCCAGCATGGGTAAAAGGCACGTCTTTTGAGATGTTGAGCCTGATTAAGATTGGAGTTAGCGCCTCGATACAGCGAGCACTTTCCGCAAGGCCTGCGTTGTAGGCTTTAACTCCTAACTTTTCGATAAGCGCCATAACTGACTTTTTGGCTTCAAGCTGATTGCCACAGACGAGAACGTCACAGTTGATAGGCTGATCGGTATTATTTAGCGTCACCGCAGATACATTATGCAAAGCACCGACTACTGAAATCTCATCGCCCAATAGTGCCTGAGCCGCTTCTGTTGCCGAACCTTCTGGTGGCATGACCACAGCTTTTGGATTTTTAGGCGCTAGTGGCACGACAATATCGACTAATATTTTGCCGCTCAGTAACGGCTTGATATCAGCCAGCGTCGCATCATGTGCTGAATAAGGCACAGACAAGATAACCATCTCGTTAGCCATTTTTGTCGCTTCTAAATTTTCCATTCCCTCTATATTTACACTTCCTTGCGGTAATGTTGCGTTCAATTCAGCAGCGACCTCAGCAGCGCGAACGCTGTCACGCGAACCAATAACAACAGGCACACCAGCCAGAGCAAAGCGCTTAGCCAATCCCTTTCCTTGCGGGCCTGTACCACCCAAAATTGCTATCTTGTTATTTTCATTCATCGGAATAAATCCTCCTTGACCGGTCTTAGGATTTGCTTGGCTGAGCTGTTGCATGCTTGCCAGTTCAATCCACGAAAAATAATCACTGGGCATTTATCACTTTTGCCCATTAAAAGCCCAGATGCACCTGCTAGTTCATCAGCAAAAGCGGGCGCAGTTACTTTAAGCTCACGTCCCCATGCGTCATCATCACCACACATTTCTTGGATGGCAGGTACGCGCGCTAATCCAATCGCCACATTGGTTTGACCAAGGCGCCAAGGTCTGCCAAAGGTATCACTCACAACCACACCTAATTGACAGTCAAAATGCGCTTCCAAGCGCTCACATAATTGCATGGCGCTACGGTCAGGATTTTCTGGTAGCGTGATCAACTGCCCTTCGAAATCCGCATTGGACTCATCAACCGCTGCATTGGCACAAATAAAGCCAAGCTTGTGCTCGGCGATTAAAAGGCCCTCATTTTGCTCTGCACGTTTAATACTGCGCACAATACGAGTTGATTGGTCGAGTATGACTTGGACTTTACGCGGGTCTTTGTTGACTTGCTGAGCAAGCTCAATGGCTTGAGCGCTCGCAGATACCGTTTCAATATCCACCGCAGCACCTTCAGTTTTCGACACCACTTTATGCGCTACGACTAAGATATCGCCATGCTGCAGTGATTGCCCCTCTGCAGTTAATGCCTGAATCACATGCTGAGCTAAATCCATACCAGGCTTAAAATCTGGTAGACCAGACACACGAAACATCTGCATAGAATTGGCTTCTGGTACTACCCTAGGTTTTGTCATTGCACAGTTATTCATAGCAATATTCCTTATTTGGATAATCAGGAAAGGCTTTGATCAAATCCTTAGGTAAATCGATATCTTGGCTCAAATCTGGAAGGTCTAATACCTCAACCTTGAGCCCATTGATGTGCGCTTGTTGAACATGGGCAAACGCAGACTGACAACCATATTGAAACTCAATCGCATTGGGTGGTGTGGTGATAAGCGCATTGGTCCCTAAGTCCTTAGCTCTTGCTATCACTACCTGATTGCCCGCTTGCACAACTTGAAACAAGGTATCTATCTCACAGCAATCAAGCTTTGCAATATCAGCAGGAACAACCATTTGAAATTGATACCCCAACTTAAGGCTCCAATGAGTTGCTAGTTCAACGGCTGCATTTAAGCCTTTTGCTTGCCTTTCGATTAAGGGGGTGGCACCGAAGCTTGATGCAATATCGGCAATTTTGAGGGAGTTTGTCACCACAAGGCAGTTGACCTGTGGATAGTGCTGGGCAAAAAACTCTAGTGTTTGACGATAAAGGCTTAAGGCAAGAGCCTCACGCTGGGAGATATTAAGTGCGCCCATAAGACGCTGCTTAGCTCGGCTCGAAGCCTTCATTGGAATCACAATATTGAGCTTATCTAACATCAGCTTGCCCTTTCCAATTGTCGCTTAAGCACTTCATCAACAATACTGGTCATAACATCAACCTTCTCGGCTTCATCACGCATCCAGATGTTCTGGATGATGACCTTTATCCCCATGGCTTCAATCTCTAGCGCATGATGTGCATCGGTTGGGTCAATGACTAATGTATCGACCAGCTCGCGATAATAAGTCGCTACTCCTACAACATTTGGGCGGTAACCAAGTGATTGCATTAACTCGACTGCTGGTCCTTTAATCGCTTGGTTGCCAATGAGCGGAGAGATGGCAACAATCGGCTTTGAAAGCGCTTGTAATTGACAACGAATATCACTAACTGACAAGATAGCGCCAATGCTAAGAAGTGGATTACTCGGGGCAATCAATACCAAATTAGCACCGCGCAGGGCCTCAAGAGATTCAGGTGTTGCCACCGCCTTCTCGCAATCGAGATAACGAATTTCTTCAACATTTGCTTGGCATCGAAGACGAACAAAATAGTCCTGAAAACTCAGCCATTGCCCCTCTGATTTAAGCCTGGTTTGCACTACATCATCAGTAGGTAGCAATATCGGCACATTTACGCCATTTACAGCGGCAATTTGCTCAGTGATTTTTTGTGCGCGAATACCTTGGTAGCGCTGCTCTGTACGAAAGATATGTGTCGCAAAATCCATGTCTCCTAATTGCATCCATGTATCGACACCGAGTTGTTTGAGCCCATTTAAGACATTTTGCTGATCGCCCGCGATTCCCCAACCTTGATTGCGATCGATCCGCTCAGCCAAAGTGTAGATAAGGGTGTCGATATCCGGTGAGACCCACAAACAATGAAAAGCTTGGTCATCGCCGATATTGCCAATAATCTTTAGGCCATCGGCATAAGTACTTTTAGCTAAACCTTCCGCCGCTTTCGCCCCGCCAACACCGCCAGCAAGTAGCGTGATATTAAGACTTGTCATAATACGGCCTCAAAACGCGCAATCTCTTGAGAGGGCAAAACCAGCTGGCTTCTATTCTTTTTCTGAGCTTGTAAAGGGTATTCCTCTAACACCTGATAGGAAGTAGAGCGCTGAAAGGCATCTAACCCCGCTTGATGGATAAAGTTCACCATATCTTGTGGTTGAATTTCTTGGCCATGTTCGCCACCTGCTGCTCGAGATATGCTCTCGTTCATCAGGGTACCGCCAAGATCATTGGCTCCAGAGCGCAACATTTGTATTGCCACATCAGAACCCATCTTGACCCAAGAAGCCTGAATATTATTGATATGGCCTTGCAGCATAAGCCTCGCTACAGCATGCATTTTAAAATGCTCACTGCGTGTCGGGCCTGGCCTTACTTTTCCTGGGTTCTCGTTGTAGAGCTTGGTTTTATAATGCACAAACCCAAGGGGAACAAACTCGGTAAAACCACCCGTTTCTTTTTGGGTATTGCGCAGTAATTCAAGGTGATTTGCCCAGTGGTAAGGCTGGTCGATATGGCCATACATTATGGTTGATGTGGTCTTAATACCTACTTCATGCGCCGCTTTAATAATGGCGACCCAATCTTGAGTACTGAGCTTGTCTTTAGTTAATTGCTGGCGAATCTCGACATCCAAAATCTCAGCCGCTGTACCTGGCATGGTATCCAAACCGCATAACTTGAGATCGTGCAAAAATTCTTTGTAGCTCACCTTTGCACGACGCGCGCCATACCAAATCTCAAACGGGGAAAAGGCATGGATATGCATCTTTGGCAAGCGTGCTTTGATGGCCAAAACAATATTGCGATAAAAATCAGCACCTATCTGCGGATGCAACCCACCTTGAATACATACCTCAGTCGCACCGCGATCCCAAGCTTGCTGGGCGCGTTCTGCTATCTCATCCAAAGAGAGAAGTTCCGCTTCTTTGTGTTTTATTGGCTTAGCAAAATTGCAAAACTTGCATCCCATGTAACACACATTGGTAAAATTGATGTTTCGGGTGATGACAAAACTGCCTCTATCACCACACAAATTTTGACGAACCTGATCGGCCACATCAAGCAAGGCTTGTTGATCACGCCCTTGTGCATTGAAGAGGTTTATTGCTTGTTTTGCCGATATTTCCTTGCCATCCAATGCCCGTCGGAGAATATCTCTAATCTCCGGGCTCAACTGGCTAAATGGTATATGAGTAGCTGTAGGCTGGTCGCTCCGTGACAACATCATCTTCTCCTTGGCTTTACAACTTAATGGGTATGGCTTTGTACCATGGCAAAGCCATCAACTGACGCCTGTGAACGGACTCTTGAATGGACCAAACTATCAGTCATTGTTTCTATAGGTGACTGATGCTCTGGGTAAACGGTTAAGCGCTCTATTAATTCATAGCCAGCCGCTTGGCAGTACTGTGCCAAACGCTCTATCTGCGGCCAAGCGCGTTCGGGATTGATAAAATCTTTGGTCAGTGGCGAAATTCCGCCCCAGTCATTAATCCCTGCGCGCAAATAGTCTTGATAGTCCTGCTCTAGGTTAGGCGGTGCCTGCAAACTGATTGAGGGCGATAGGATCAAGCGAGCCGCAGCCAAAGTGCGCAGCATATCGACTTTGGAAGGCTCAGGAGCATCCGCCATTGCCGTTCCGGCTTTGGCACGAAAATTCTGAATAATAACCTCTTGGATATGGCCATGCTTGGCATGTAAACGGTCAATCTCACACAAGCTTTCGATTCGGTCTTGCCATGACTCACCAATCCCAATCAGCAAACCCGTGGTAAAAGGAATAGCAAGTTCGCCAGCCGCCTCTAAGGTATCAATACGACGTTGAGGCGTTTTATCTGGGCAACCATAGTGCGCCCCGCCTTTTTTAGTTAAGGCTGGGCTTAAACTCTCTAACATCATTCCCATGGAGCCAGCGACAGGTTTGAGTGTTTCTAACTCCTGATAAGAAAGTGCTCCAGCATTGATGTGAGGTACAAGCAAGCTTTTCTGCAACACAAGTTCAGACATTGCCTTAAGATATCCAACCGTCGTCTTATGCCCTTGCTCAGCGAGAAGATGTCTAGCCAATTTATGCCGCTTTTCAGGCTGCTCACCTAAACTGAATAACGCTTCCTTGCATCCCATTCTCTGACCTTGAAGTGCCGTCGTCAGAACCTGCTCGGGCGTCATCAACTCAGCTTGGCCCGATTCGGGTGTTTTGACAAAAGTGCAATAGCGGCAAGTATCACGGCACATATTGGTCAATGGAATAAATACCTTACGTGAGTAGGACACCTTTTTTCCCCAGTGTCTGTCACGCAGAACGCTCGCTTGTTGACAGAGACTACCTAGCTGCTCACTCGTGACATTACCTAACTGCAGTGCTTTATCCTTGCTCAGCATATTTTTCTCCATAGATGAGTCCTCTCACCTAGCCCTAAAATGATGCTTGGATAAGACCCTAAAAACTACACATTTCTTATTCGCAGGTAGAACTAACACTCTTTTTACCAAATGGCAAAAAAAACAGATGGAAGAATTCTTGTTATGTAATCGCAGTCTAAATAAAGGAAATGTATTGATAAAAGTCTTTAATTACAATGATTTAGTGACAATTAAATTCATACACTTTTGTTAGAAAAATAAATAGAGCATGGTGTTCTTGGATAACCGACAGATCAGAAAGGGGCATTGGCCCCTTAAAACCAAAGGGCTTTATTTATGCGCTAAAACACCATGTAAAACCATATGGGTGAGAAATTTAGCTGCCCGATCAAAATCCGGCTGTTCGAGTTTTTTCTTATCAAGCGCCAACTCTATTTGGGTAGCAAAATCAGCATACGTTTGCGTCATCGCCCATATTGAAATGAACAGGTGCTCGGGCTCAATATTCGTCAGCTGACCATGATCCATCCAGCTTTGTACCAAATGGATGTTACTATCAAAAAGTGGCTTTAAATGGGTTCTCAGGTAATCACGCAGCATAGGAGCGCCAGCTATGATTTCCTGAGCAAAGACTTTGGAGGCCTCTGGCTTGTCATGTGAAAGTTGTAACTTTCCTCGAATGTAAGCCTCTATCAGCTGCTCTGGTGTGGCATTTTTCTGCTCGGCAAATACCATCCTTTCTAACCAAAGATCGACAATATTCTGTAAGACTTTTCGGTAAAGTAGCTCTTTGGATGAAAAATAATAAAGCAAATTCTGCTTAGATATACCGCTTTGCTGAGCAATTCGCTCCATGGTTGAGCCCATGTAACCAAACTCAGCAAACACGCTTTCTGCTGCTTTTTGTATCTTGGCTTCCATTGCCAAACGGGTAGACGAAGATCTGGTGTCTTGTCTTTTTGGTGCCGGCAACGGAGAAGAGATAATAGCCATAATCACTCACCTTAGGTGTATTGTTGCTGCTCCTCATCAACCAAGGTTTTTGAGCGCATTAGCGAATCGAGAAACTCTTGTACGATTCGAGTCGGTTTAGGCGACTTTCGATGAATCGCAGTAAATTGGCAATAATACGAGAAATTTGGATTATTTACTCTAATGATTTTATCTTGCACTACCATAATCGCGGCAAAATGTTCGGGTAAAAATCCAATATATTGTCCAGATCGAATCAGTGTCGCGATTCCTTCTTGATTGGTTGCCGTTGCGCTCTTATCTAAGTTAAGTGCTCGTCCAATCTCCATATTTGGGCTACTAAAACTTAATCCCGCATATTTCTGCGCCATGACTTCGTCATCACTGACTAATCTTTGAACATCAAACAATGGATGGCCTTTTCCGCAGTACATATACATCTGCTCACCAAATAAAGGCAAGTACTCAAGACTGGCCGAGCGGCGATGAGGTGGGATAATTCCAATATGGTACTTGCCTTCCAACACCCCTTTCTCAATTTCGTTAACAGGCAAGACATGGATATCGATTGCTACATCTGGCGCTCTCGAAGCATAGTCTGCAATCGCTTTGTCTACCTGACACATGGAATTGGTCACCGTAGTATCAAACATGGCAATAATAAGGTGCCCTTTTAAGCTGTGATGTAAACCGTTTACCTCATGACGAAACTCATCCATAGAAAGCACCAAACGCTGTGCTGATTCATAAATATGAAGCCCTTCGCTGGTGAGAGAGAACCCCGAACGTCCTCGCAAACAAAGTACTAACCCCAAACGTTGTTCTAAGTCTTTAAGATGGCGGCTAATGGTAGAGCGTCCAATGTTAAGCTCCATCTCTGCCGCGCTTAAGCCACCACTGTCAACCACTGCCATAAACACTCGCAGCAAGCGAATATCCATATCGGATAACTGTCCCAATAACGCCTTCATTGTTTCGTAAACCCGCATCTTTAGTTCGATTATTTGTGATTTATCAAACCAAATCTCGTGCATAAAGTAAAAGCCAAGTCCATGTTTTTTTACAAAGAAAATAGAAAATTAATAAGGGAGAGTCACAGTATATGGACACTCAACAGAGTGAATATGGAATGCAGGCCTACTGGATGCCGTACACCGCAAATAGAAGATTTAAAGCCGATCCACGCATCATCACTGGCGCTCAGGGTGCCTACTACATAGACGATAAAGGACGCAAGATATTTGATGGTCTTTCCGGTTTATGGACATGTGGTGCTGGTCACAATCGAACAGAAATCGCCAATGCAGTAGAGAAGCAACTCCTCAAACTCGACTATGCACCCGCTTTCCAATATGGCCACCCCAAAGCCTTTGAACTGGCCGAACGTTTGGCAGCTTTAGCACCAGAAGATATCAATAAAGTCTTTTTTGTTAACTCAGGCTCTGAGGCCTCGGATACCGCAACCAAAATTGCTCGCGCTTACTGGCGCCAGAGAGGAGAGCCCACTAAAACTCGCATTATCGGCCGTATCAAGGGCTACCACGGCGCGAGTTGGGGAGGCATAAGCTGGGGAGGCATCAACGGCAATCGCAAAATGTGGGGGCAAGCAATGGAAGCAGACCACCTCGCTCACACGCTACAGCCTAACATGGCGTTCACTAGAGGTATGGCGCCCACAGGTTCAGAGATGGCTGACGAGTTACTTGAACTTATCACACTGCATGATGCCTCCAACATTGCTGCTGTCATTATCGAACCTTTTTCTGGTTCGGCTGGCGTTATCGTGCCTCCCGAAGGATACTTACAGCGCTTGCGAGCTATTTGTGATCAACATGACATTCTGCTTATCTTCGATGAGGTGATCACAGGCTTTGGCCGAACTGGCGACTACTTCGGCGCGCAAACTTTTGGCGTCACTCCTGACATAATTTGTATTGCTAAACAAATAACCAATGGCGCCATTCCTCTCGGAGCCGTGTTGGCTAAACAAGGTATTTATGACACTTTCATGCATGCTGGAGGGGCTGAACATAATATCGAACTACCTCACGGTTACACATACTCTGGACACCCTGTCGCCTGCGCTTGTGCACTGGCTACCTTAGATATATTGGAAAAAGAGCAGCTTATACCGCAAGTTGCTGAGCTTTCTCCAGTATTTGAAAAGTCTATCCACAGTCTTAAAGGCACCAAACACATCTTAGATATTCGTAATTTTGGATTTGCCGCAGGCCTTACCATAGCCCCACGTGATGGAGACCCAACCATTCGCCCTGTCGAAATCGCCACCACTTTATGGCAGCAGGGTTTCTATGTCCGTTATGGAGGAGACACCATTCAACTCGGTCTGCCCTTTATCACTCAAGAACATGAAATAGACCGCCTAATCAATGCAATGGGCGACGCCATAGAGCAAACAGCTTAAACCCAGTAAGGAAGTAAACATGTTAGAAAGTATTGGTCATCTGATTAACGGCGAGATCCACTCAGAAGAAACACAAGCGCAAGCTGTATATAACCCAGCAACGGGTCAGCCATGTGCGCAAGTATGTATGGCATCAGAACAAACTGTCGCTATGGCAATTAGCTCGGCTAAGCAAGCTTATCCTGCTTGGCGAAGCACTCCACCAGCGGTTCGAGCGCAAGTTATGTATCGCTTTAAACAAATACTAGAAGAAAACCAAGACACCATTTGTGAATTGGTCTCGCGAGAACATGGCAAGGTACTTAGCGACGCAAAAGGCGAATTGGCTCGTGGTATAGAAAATGTCGAGTTTGCTTGTGGGATCCCAGAGCTACTCAAAGGAGAGCATAGCCGCAATGTAGGACGCGATATTGATGCCTGGAGCGAGCTTCAGCCTTTGGGCGTGGTGGCTGGGATTACCCCCTTTAACTTTCCAGCCATGGTACCACTTTGGATGTGGCCAAGTGCAGTAATGTGTGGCAATACTTTTGTGCTCAAACCATCTGAGCGCGACCCTTCCTGTGTGCTATACATTGCTCAGCTCGCTGAACAAGCAGGCCTACCCAAAGGGGTACTTAACGTGGTTAACGGGGGTGCTGATGCAGTCAATCAACTGATTGATGATGACACGATTCAAGCTATTAGCTTTGTCGGCTCGACCCCAATTGCAGAAACCATTTATCAGCGCGCATCAGAGAAAGGGAAACGCTGCCAAGCTCTGGGCGGTGCAAAAAACCATGCGGTCATTATGCCAGACGCTGATCTTGACAATGTAACCAGCGCTTTAATGGGAGCAGCCTACGGCTCTTGCGGTCAGCGCTGCATGGCTATCTCAGTTGCGGTTGCTATTGGTGATAAGGTTGCCGATGCCCTTGTAGGCAAGCTCAAGCATCAAGTAGAAGCGCTTAAAGTTGGTCCTGGCAGTGATGACAGCAACGAGATGGGGCCTCTTATCACTTCAGCACAAAAGGACAAAGTCACCAATTATGTGACTCAAGCCGTTGAGCAAGGAGCCGAGCTTATTGTTGACGGCAGAAACCTTGTTGTTCCAGGCTATGAGTCAGGTTTCTTCTTTGGCGGCACGCTGTTTGACAAAGTAACACCCGACATGGACATCTATCAACAAGAGGTATTTGGCCCTGTGCTTGTGGTGGTAAGAGTCAACTCTTTGGAAGAAGCGGTCTCCCTTATTAACCAACACGAGTATGGTAACGGCACTTGTATATTTACCCGCGATGGGGAGGCAAGCCGTTATTTCTCAGACCAAGTTATGGTTGGTATGGTGGGGATCAATGTACCTCTGCCAGTCCCTGTTTCTTACCATAGTTTTGGTGGCTGGAAACGCTCCTTGTTTGGTGACTTACATGCTTATGGTCCTGACTCGGTTCGCTTCTACACCCGACGCAAAGCCATCAGCCAAAGGTGGCCATCAGGCGAAGCGAAGGATGGAACCTTGTTTTCATTCCCAAGTTTGTAACCTGTAACAATACCAAATTATCAAACCTAACATTGGCCTGCGGCTGAACAATCCGCAGGCCAATGTCAGATTTAAGGTATCCATTTATTGTCTATTTGAACACTCAAGCTCTGTTATTCCGATGAATGACGGCCAAGAGTTAACGGCCTGAGCATGGCCTAAAAACAAGTAAAAAAGGAGTTTGTATGCAAGACTTACGCGTCAATGGCGATCGACTATGGCAAAGCCTTATGGAGATGGCTCAATTTGGATTAACGGAGAAAGGAGGATGTGCTCGCTTAGCCGCAACCGAATTAGATGGTAAAGCCAGAGATTTGTTTGTCGACTGGTGCAAAGCCTGCGGCTGCACTATCAGTGTCGACAAAATGGGTAATATTTTCGCCCGCCGTGAAGGCAAAAACAATTCACTGCCAGCCGTTGCAACGGGTAGTCATTTAGATACTCAACCAACTGGCGGTAAATTTGACGGCGTGTTTGGTGTGTTGGCAGGAGTTGAAGTACTGCGCACCTTGCATGACAACAATATTGTTACCGAAACGCCAATGGAGTTTACGGTATGGACCAACGAAGAAGGCTCTCGGTTTCAGCCAGCCATGCAAGGCTCTGGCGTCTATGTTGGTCGGTTCGATTTAGAAACAGAGTTAAATAAAACAGATGTTGATGGTATTCGATTAAAAGACGAGCTAGAGACAATCGGCTATTTAGGTAAGGAAGAGCCCGGAAGCCGCAACATTGGCGCCTTTTTTGAAACCCATATAGAGCAAGGCCCAATCTTAGAAGACCAAGGAAAAACCATAGGTATTGTGCGACTGGGGCAAGGTATTCGCTGGTATAACGTAACAATTAAAGGTCGTGAGTCTCATTCAGGCACCACGCCTATGTATTTGCGTAACGACGCCATGGTAGCGAGCGCCAAAATTATTACAGAGGTAGAACAAATAGCTCACCGCTACGAAAATGGACTCGGCACAGTCGGCTTTATGCAAGTTTTCCCAAATTCTCGCAATGTGATCCCCGGCGAAATTACCTTTAGTGTCGACTTACGCAACCCCAACGCCGATACACTGGCTGAGATGGACAGCGTATTTACCAAGTACTGCGAATCGGTAGCAAAAGAGCGCGAGATACAAATCGATATTGATCCCTTCTGGTATTTTGCCCCAGTTGAATTTGATGCCTCTGACAATGTTAAATCTGCTGCAGAAAAGCTTGGCTATTCGAATATGGATATCTACGCAGGCGCAGGACACGATGCTTGCTATATGGCTGATCTAGTTCCAACTGGCATGATCTTCACGCCTTGTGAAAATGGCATTAGTCACAACGAAATCGAAAATACTTCTCCTCAAGAGTGTGAGGCGGGAGCTAACGTTCTTCTCCATACCATGCTCGAAGCGAGCGAACGGATTGCAAAAGAATCTGTTGGCTCAGTTGAATATGATACCGCAGAGTAAGTCTCTGCTCGAAACAAATTCTCAACTGGATGAGAAGTTAATGAAGCAATCAAGCATGAAAAAAATTGGCGACTTCTACGAACTAGAGGTCGCCAAAGATTTAATCGATAGTAAATACTTTAATCAAGACCTAGCACCCACCAAAGTCTCGGAGCGTACTTGGAGTAAAGTAAACATTGCCGCATTGTGGGTTGGTATGGCCATCTGTGTGCCAACTTATACACTGGGAAGCATACTCACGGCCTACTTTGGCCTGTCAGTACTTGAAGCCTTGTTTACCATTTTACTTGCTAATATCATTGTATTAATCCCCCTCACTCTCAATGCCTTTGCTGGTACCAAATACGGCATACCTTTTCCTATTCTTCTGCGTTCGTCATTTGGTACTCTCGGCTCTAATGTTCCATGTCTAATCCGAGGCTTAGTCGCTTGTGGCTGGTTTGGTATCCAAACCATGTTCGGTGGTTTAGCCATTCACCTACTTTTGTCAGAACTTTCGACAAGCTGGGCCAACCTTGCAGGTGTCGGAGAAGTACTTGGGTTCTTTATCTTTTGGGTGCTCAATATCGGTATAGTGCTCAAAGGTTCTGAGTCTATAAAATGGCTCGAAACCCTCTCAGCACCGCTGCTACTGGCTGTGGGATTCGGTCTGATATTTTGGGCAAGTGATAAAGTCTCTTATACAGAAATCATTATGACCCCAGCCAACCGCCCTGAAGAAGCGGGACTAGCCAGTTACTTCTTTGCAGGACTCACGGCTATGGTCGGCTTTTGGGCAACGCTATCGCTCAATATTCCAGACTTTAGTCGCTACGCAAAATCGCAAAAAGATCAAATTGTCGGGCAAATCATCGGCCTGCCTCTGACCATGTTCTTTTTTGCTGCATTAGGCGTTGTACTTACCTCTGCCTCATACACACTGTTCGGCCAAACCATATCTGATCCCATCACTCTGATCAGTAAAATTGAAAGCCCATTTTGGGTCGTTATTGCCATGGTTTTGATTATCATTGCGACACTATCGACCAATACGGCAGCCAATGTGGTATCGCCGACCAATGACTTTCAAAATATCGCTCCCAAACAAATCAACCATACTCGCGGAGTCATGCTCACAGGACTGGTTGGTTTAGGTTTGATGAGTTGGGAGCTTCTAAAAAAACTCAACTGGATAGAATCTGATGTCAGTGTCGAAGCTATGTATTCTAATTGGCTACTTGGATATTCTAGCCTTCTCGGACCAATAGCAGGGATCATGATTGTCGACTATTTTCTGATCAAAAAACAACACTTAGACATTCCCGCACTCTACTCTGACCAAGAACTAAGCCCATCGATTAACTATGCTGGCTTCATTGCCTTCTTCATCCCAGTCACCCTAACCATTATTGCCCTCACTTTTGATGTCTTAATTTGGTTTTACAACTACGGATGGTTTACCGGCGCCTTTTCTGGGGCAATTTTGTACTACCTAATCGCCTCGGCCAGTACACATCCAGCAATCAATACTCAACCGGAAAAAGTCTGAACAAGAAAAGGCCACTAGTGCTTGGCGCTAGTGGCCATATTAAACAAGGAGTTATGATGAATCTTTTAATCAAAGGGGGCGATATCGTCACCCATGAACAAACCTACTCAGCCGATATACTGTGCGTAGATGGTAAAATAAGCCAGATCGGTCAAAGCCTTGATATTCCTGAAGACACTGAAATCATTGATGCCAATGGTAAGTTAGTCATGCCTGGCGGAATCGACCCACACACTCACATGCAATTGCCTTTTATGGGCACTGTGGCTTCGGACGATTTTGCCTCAGGAACAGCAGCAGCCCTTGCTGGCGGCACCACAACCATTATTGACTTTGTTATTCCCTCTCCTAAACAATCATTAATCGAAGCCTATCACCAATGGCAAGATTGGGCGTCTCTATCTCAATGTAACTACAGCTTTCATGTTGCGATTACATGGTGGGATGAGTCGGTAAAAAATGAAATGAAAACCCTTGTTGCAGACCATGGTGTGAACAGCTTTAAGCACTTTATGGCCTACAAAAATGCCATTATGGCTACAGACGATATTTTGGTGTCAAGTTTTAGTACCTGCCTTGAATTAGGAGCAATACCGACTGTACACGCAGAAAATGGTGAGCTGGTTCATCATCTGCAACAAAAGCTGTTAGAAAAAGGGATCACTGGTCCCGAAGGACACCCACTCTCTCGCCCACCAGCAGTTGAAGGTGAAGCTGCTAATCGTGCCATCAATATCGCAGGCACTTTAGGAGCGCCTATTTACCTAGTGCATGTTTCAACAGAAGAAGCCGTTGATGCGATAAAATACGCCAAAGACAATGGACAAATCGTATTTGGCGAATGCCTCGCTGGCCACTTAGTCATTGATGATAGCGTTTATCAGAATTCCGATTGGAACTATTCTGCCGCGCACGTAATGAGCCCCCCTTTCCGGCCTAAAAAGCATCAAGATGCTTTGTGGAAAGGATTGCAAAGTGATGCTATTCAGACCACAGCCACTGATCATTGCGCTTTCTGCGCCTCGCAAAAAGCCATGGGCAAAGACAATTTCACCATGATCCCAAATGGCACATCTGGAGTGGAAGAGCGCATGATGGTGATGTGGGATAAAGGCGTTAATCAAGGCAAACTTACCCCCAATGAGTTCGTTGCAATGACATCCACCAATGCTGCCAAAATCTTCAATCTATACCCACGTAAAGGCGTGATTGCTGTTGGGTCCGATGCCGATATCGTTATATGGGACACTAAGCAAGAGAAAACCTTCACTGTTAACGAGCAGATGTCTAAAATTGACTTCAATATCTTTGAAGGTATGCAAGTACAAGGTAAACCCGTTACGACCATCTGCAACGGCAAGGTTGCTTGGGATAAAGGAGAGCTGAAATCAGCACCAGGTGATGGTCAATATGTTACACGTCCTCCGTATGCGAGTTTCTATCAAAGTCAACTCAAGCGCAATCAGCTTGAAGAACCAGAAGCGGTGAGTCGCTAAGCGTTACTGTTAATAAAGTGAGTCATGGTAGGCACTAAAAACAAAACGCCAGCGATGTCGCTGGCGTTTTACTTTTATCAAAGCTCTAAACAATAAATTTATTCAAGATAGAATCTTGCTCACGCACGTTTTCGGTTTGAACTTGCATTGCAACATTGGCGTCTTCTGCAGCATCGGCAACTTGAGTGGACAGGTCTTTAATCTTCACTGTGTTCGCATTAATTTCCTCTGCCACTAAGCTTTGTTCCTCTGCCGCTGAAGCAATCTGCATATTCATATCTGTGATACTCTGAATTGACTCGCGAATGCGCTGTAGAGACTCATCAGCAGCTTTTGCTTTTTCCACCGCATCAACAGCCGTAGTTTTACTTTCACGCATCGCAGCGGATACTGAACTCGCACCAGATTGTAGCTGCTCAATCATACTGCGAATTTCAGTTGTTGATTCCTGAGTGCGCTGGGCCAAAGTTCTTACCTCATCAGCAACCACCGCAAAACCTCGGCCAGACTCACCAGCCCTTGCGGCTTCAATTGCAGCATTCAATGCAAGTAAGTTGGTTTGGTCGGCAATATCGTTAATCACTTTCAAAATGGTTTCGATGTTTGCCGTTGCCGACTCAAGACCTTGCACTTCTTCTACTGCCTGATCAATTCGCTCTGATAGAGTATCTATTGATGCAGTGGTATCACTGACAACAGAAGAGCCCATTTGCGTCGCCTCGTCCGCTTCTTTAGCCGCTCCCGCAGCTCCTTGAGCGTTATTGGCAACTTCAGTTGCTGTCACAGCCATTTCATTCATCGCTGTTGCTAACTGCTCTAGCTCTTGAAGCTGACTGCGCATCGCTTCAGCAGACTCTTCCGAGCCCTGAACTGTCATTTCTGTACCACGTAAGATTTCAGCGCCAATTGCCTTAGATTGCTGAATCTGTTTTTGCAGTGTCTCAGTAAAGGTGTTAAAGCCTTCAGCAAGTTCAGCAAACTCTTTATCTGTATTGGTATCTAAGCGCTTAGTTAAATCTCCCTGACCTGAAGCAACATCTTTAATCGCTTCGTTTAAGGTACCAAGTGGGCGCATCAGCACTTTAATTAAGAAACTAAGTACAATGACACTTAATACAACACTGATAATGGTATAAAGAATAGAGCTGTTACGCATATCTGAAACGGCGGCAAAGGCAATATCTTCATCGACAATAGCGCCTATAAACCAATTTTCACTCGGAACTGGTGTAAAGTGAACCAAATAAGAATGGCCATCCTTTTCAAAACGTTGCTCACCTTCTTTAAGTGCAATATCGGGAAGGTAAGTGGATAGCTTTTGACCGTTGTTCTCCGCTTCAGGGTGGGCAATAGTGGTTCCATCAGATGACACAATAAAAAGATAGCCAGCATCTAGAAGATTTGCACTATTGACCAAATCAGCCAAGCCTGTTAATTCCAAATCGTAGAACATTGCGGCGGTAAATTGGCCGCTGTCTTTAACTGGCGTACCAATTGATATGATGACCTTTTTGGAGGAAACGTCGACATAAGGCGCGGTTACGACTAACTTGCCCTGTGCTTTAGCCGCCTTATACCAAGGACGGACTCTTGGGTCATAATCGGGCCCAGCTTCCCAGCCGTCATCATTTTCAACTACAAAGCCATCAGCTTCATAGGCGTAACCGACCGCTAAAAAAGTGCCTTTAAGGTTGGGCTTTTCAAGTACATCCTTGACTCGAGTTTTGTTCTGCGGATCAAGCTCCAGTACTTCGGTGGTTGACATAGCGAGGGATTTTTTACTCGCCATTTCAGATACGACGGTGTTTTTTACCCCTTTCACCATCTCCGTTAGACTGGTATCAACCAAGTCTTCAACTTCTTCTTTAACAGTGCTTAACTGCTGAATAGACAGTAACACAACGGTGACCAACAACAGCAGTGAAGATGCTGCAACGATCTTTTGACTGAATCTCATAGTGTCCCTCAAAGAGTAATTCGTTTGTAGTTGTTATCTTGTCATTTGTTATTATCGTCCTAACCAACGCAGACTTAAGAAATTTCCTACAAAACTGATGTTTTGTAAAACACTCTTTTAAAAAGTATATACCTTCTACGCAATAAAAAAGCTCAAATGCATATGCATTCGAGCTTTTTATTGTAAACGTATGAAATTTATCATTAACCTGGATGGCTATAAGCATCTTCTTCGTCGTGACTTGGCAAAGCATTCCATACAGCCTTGACTAAAGTGGCCAGAGGGATGGCAAAAAAGACCCCCCAGAACCCCCACAAACCGCCAAATACTAATACGGCAACAATAATCGCTACAGGGTGTAAATTGACTGCTTCAGAAAACAGAATTGGGACTAACACATTACCATCGAGCGCTTGTATGATGCCATATGCCAAAAGTAACCAGTAAAACTGCGGAGTAAAACCCCATTGAAACAGGCCAACGATTGCTACGGGAACCGTCACTGCAGCCGCTCCTATATAAGGGATCAGTACCGAGAGGCCAACGGCAACAGCAAGCAATACAGAATAGCGCAGATCCAAAAGAGCGAATGTCACATAACTTACGCTACCAACAATGAGTATCTCCATCACTTTTCCGCGAATATAGTTTGAGATTTGCTCATTCATTTCATGCCAAACCTTGGTTGCTAGCTTACGGTTTCTCGGCAGTACTCCGCTTGCAAGGGAAATCATCTCTTGCTTATCTTTGAGGAGGAAAAAGACCAGCAAAGGTACCAAAATCAGATAGACAGCTAAGGTTGCAATACTTACCAAGGATGCAAGTGACCCTTTTACCACTGTCTCTCCCATTACAATAATTTGATTTTTCGCGTTAGTTACAACCGACTCGACAATCTGAAAATTGTCTAATTCAGGGTATCGCTTCGGCAGCTCTGCAATCGCTTTTTGCACTCCCTGGTACATGGTTGGGATATCATTAATTAAATTTCCGACCTGCTTCCAAATGGTCGGGACCAGCCCAAATACAGCAAGGAGCATTAGGCTAGTAAAACCGACAATCACCAATATAACAGATAGGTTTCTGGGAATATGAAAGCGAGAAAGTTGCGTTACTGGCCACTCTAATAAATATGCCAAAACAATCGCAACCAAAAGCGGCGCAATTAAATCACCAAAAAAATAAATCGTAACAAAGCCAACCAATAGGATCGCGACCAAGCTTACGGCATGCGGATCGGAAAAGCGTCGTTTATACCAGCGACTCACCATTTCAAACATTCGGTAGGGTTCCTTTAATTAGCTGTACACGATAATAACCATCAGACTCTTCACAGAAAACATGAAAAGATTGCTTGAGCAAAAAACGTCTTATATCAAAGAAAGACTGCTGGTCTGCTACATAAATAGTCGCCTTTTGGCCTATATCCATATCTTTGACACGACGTTTCACTAGCAATAAAGCCATTGGACAACGCTCATCACGTAAGTCCAACACATTCTGTTCCATTATTTAGCCTGATGTGTAACATTGAGTCGAGTATTGTATAGTGTTTTTTTTTCAACGTCAGGGCAAATCCCCTCAACAATGCAAGTTTCACATTATACTGACCATCGGAGCCGAAATTACCCTAATATTTGATGTCAACAGGTCGATAGAGTGCATAAGTGCAAGTGAAACCTTATCACAAAAAGAGAGTCGAACTCGATATCCCATACTCAACCCTGTTATTATAGATAGTAGGCTCACCAAAATGCCCTATGATTATGGAGTACATTCAGTAATATATGTTTAAACGTACACGCTCACTCGTCTGCTTATGTGTAGCGGCCTCTCTAGGCATGCAACTCCCTACCTACGCAAATAATATCGATTTACCTGATATTGGTACTACTGCTAGCAGTACACTAACCATAGATCAGGAGCTTCAATATGGTGATGCCTATATGCGTATGCTACGTAGTAGCCAGCCAATCATCAGCGATCCTGTTATCAATGAGTACATTGACAGCCTTGGTCATCAACTGGTTGCAAATGCTAACGACGTAAAAACGCCCTTCACTTTTTTTATGATTCGCGACCGCAACATCAATGCATTTGCCTTTTTCGGTGGCTATGTCGCTTTACATAGTGGCTTATTTCTCCATGCAAAGACAGAAAGTGAGCTTGCATCAGTCATGGCCCATGAAATATCGCACGTCACTCAACGCCATCTAGCGAGAGGTATGGAAGACCAAGCTCGTCGCACTCCAGCGACTTTGGCTGCCTTAGCGGGTTCATTATTACTCGCGATAGCAGCACCAGAGGCGGGTATTGCAGCGATAACAGCAACGACGGCCGGTAATATTCAAGGTCAAATAAACTATACAAGAAGCAACGAAAAAGAAGCCGATCGCTTCGGTATAGAGACACTCGCGAAGGCTGGCTTTGATGTGAATGCTATGCCGAGGTTCTTCTCTCGACTTGCTGACGAATACCGCTATGCAAGTACTCCGCCGCCAATGCTGCTTACTCACCCGCTTCCAGAAGATAGAATTACCGATAGCCGTGCTAGAGCTCGCAGCTATCCTGATAAAAAAGTTGTTCCTTCAATTGATTACAACCTAGCTCGCGCCAGAGTTGTAGCAAGATATGCTGATATCAACACTGAATCTGCCTTGGATTGGTTTGCTCGCACCGAAAAAAAAGCACCAAACGACATCAAGCCTTCTTTTCAATATGGTCGCGCTCTCGTTTATTTAGATAACAAACAACTTGATAAAGCGGCAGAACTTCTGCAGGCATTACTCAAACAGCAACCAGACAATAACTTCTACTTAGATGCGATGACTGACCTTTATTTAGCCAAGAACCAAGCACCTAAAGCAGAAGCCATGCTTAAAAATGCTTTGAAGTCTAAGCCAAACAATCCTGTACTGACGATAAACTATGCCAATGTCTTAATGCAACAAGACAAAAATGAAGAAGCTGTGCGTACTCTCCAGCGCTACACTCATGATAACCCAAATGATATCAATGGATGGCATCTTCTTTCTGAAGCAAACATTCATCTTGGGCGTAGAGATGAAGATCTCGCTTCAAGAGCAGAAATACTCGCTCTTAAAGCCAACTGGAACAAAGCCATTCAGTACTATACTCAAGCAGGCCAAATTGCCGAGTTAGGTAGCCTCAAGCAAGCTAGATATGACGCTCGAATTGACCAACTAATCGCCGCTAGAGACAGATTTATGACGCTACAATAAACCATTCCCTAACCACAAAGTATGTAGAAATATTCTGTTTTTAATAAATTTTTTGGTTATCATATTTCAAAAGAGTCAGTCAGCTTTTAAGCTTGTTGACTCATCTACTGATCGGAGATTTAAGTTATGTCAGTCGTGATTTATCACAATCCACGTTGTTCTAAAAGTCGCCAAACACTAGCGCTGTTAGAAGAAAAAAATATCCAACCTGAAATTATTAAGTACTTGGAAACACCGCCAACAGTGCCAGAGCTAAAGGCCTTATATTCACAACTCGGCCTGAATCAGGTCCGCGATATGATGCGCATCAAAGAAGATATATATAAAGAACTTAATCTCGCCGATGCATCCGATGAAAAGCTTTTTGAAGCTATGTCCAGTAACCCTAAACTGATTGAACGCCCCATTGTCGTGAAAAATGGTCAAGCAAAGCATGGCCGTCCACCTGAACAGGTACTTGAGATCTTATAATATGATATGTCAGCTTCTGGTCCTTTATCACAGTCGTCACGGCGCTACTCGTAACCTAGCAAGGCAAATTGCCCGTGGTATCGAATCCATTCCCAATTGTGAAGCTTGGATCAGAACAGTCGATGGCATAGAGTCAGAAGGAAATACTCAAGATCCCATAGTCACATTAGATGAACTTAAGTCATGTGACGGGTTAGCAATGGGGAGCCCCGTTTGGTTCGGCAATATGTCAGCAGCTCTAAAACACTTTTGGGACCAAACCTCTAGTTTATGGATAGCCGGCGACTTAATCGATAAACCTGCTTGTGTATTTAGCTCTTCCTCTACTTTACATGGAGGACAGGAAACGACATTGCAAACCATGATGTTGCCGCTTCTTCACCATGGCATGCTTATTATGGGTATACCTTATTCAGAGCCAAAACTACATACTACTCAATCTGGCGGAACCCCCTATGGGGCGACGACTGTCAGCCATGGCAAAAATACTCTCACTAAAGAAGAAATCGAGCTTGCGCAGAATCTGGGTAAACGTCTAGCCACCACTGCCCTAAACCTGAGAGGAAGTTAGAATGCAGGAAATGCACTCCCGCACAAAACTGTTCCGCATCCTAGCTTTGTGTGGAAACTTGGGATTACTTACTTGGGTTTTTGCATGGCAATTTTACTTATCTCCACACCCTCATATTAATCATGTCGCACTAGCAGTAGCCTGGTGTGTTCCACTGATTTTGGCCTTACCCGGAGTAATAATGGGTAAACCGTATACCCATGCATGGGCAAATTTCTTCCTCATGCTGTATTTTCTGCATGCATTCACCATCTTATATGTTGATAACGGTGAAAGATGGCTTGCTGCTGTAGAGCTCGCTCTAACGAGTATTGCCTTTGTCAGTAATATTCTGTTCGCACGACTTCGTGGACAAGAGCTAGGCCTTAAGCTAAAACGGCTATCTAAAGTCGAAAAAGAAGAAAAACAAAGGTTTGAGTGATAACCAACGACTGAAATAAGTAGTTTAAGGCTGAAAATAAAAAGGTCTGGCAAAAGCCAGACCTTTTTAATATTCAATCACACTTTCATTTGACTCAATAGTGGAATCCACTTCTTGTGGTTCTTCAGTCGCTGCAACAATAGGTGTACTTTTCCATTCAAACATCAGAACTTGCTCTGAAGGAATAAGGTCAACATTATTGTCGTCCCAAGAGTTCACGTCAGGATCCAATATAGTGTCTGAAAAGTCATCTTCCTGAGCATTAGCAGGCATAGTGTCTTGTACATTATTAAGTGGAATAACTCTGTCCATACGACCAAGCTCTTGTTCAAACTGAGCTTGGGAGCTTAATAAGTGCACATTAAAGGTTACTTGATCGCTTTGGATTTTTAGAATATCTAGCGAGGCAACCGAGCTTAATTTCTTGAGGCTCTTTTCTAAGTTAAAGAAGTCTACGGCATTCTTTAAAGTGGTAAAACGGACTTTAACCGTTTCCGATGACTCACTAGCTACGACAACTGAACTTTTCTTAGCATAGTAATCGCTAATTTGATTGATCATCTTTGCCACGCCCGCATTTCCGGAGTTTGATCCAGAAAGGGGAGCTTGACGTGTCACACCAATAGTTGCTGGTTTTTGATCATATAAGGTCCAACGAAGCGAAGTACCATCTGATCTAACCAACAACACTGCATCAACAGGATAACGCTGGCTGGCTTCACCAAGCGGGCGTGTAAAACCGCCCCAAAGATCTGAGGCTGCAACGCCAGTGATATCATCAAAATCACCAACAGGAACGGTAAGTGGCAAACCTCGTTTGACCGCTTCAGTTCTCATTTGCGTCAGCACTAAAGACTCAGAGTGTTCCCAAGTGATGCTTCTATCGTATTGCTCCTCTTCAACCAACCAAACTAAAACATTAGCCCGAGCGGCTGGCCATACTGGCACTTGCGCTTGGCTGAGAAGAGAACGAATGTGGGGCCCACTAAATCCCATTCTTAACGTTTGCTGGCCTTCGCGCTGACCATGGCTAATTTGCGATAGATACTGAGAGTTTTGCTTTAGAGCTTTCTGGATAACAGGATTAGACGTCGCATCTATATCACCAGATGCCCGCACAATAATCTCTTTCATTCCACTCACTCGGGCTCTTGCATCTGCATCATCAACCCCTGAGTCGAGTACAACCTCAGTCTGATATAAATCTACATTGGTTAGAGCAAGCACGGGAAAGCATGCAAATACCAAAACCAAAGAAGCTAAACGGCGCATAGCTGTCCTAACATCATTTAATCATTTCCAGCTTACGATGATAAGCAACTATCTCCTGCGGAGCAACTAAAGCGCATTTTTTATCTTCAAATACGCTTTGGTCTGCCTCGCGGTTTTGCTAGATTTACTGAGTCATACTGACTTTTATTTGATCCAACACAGATTGCAATCGTTTGCTGAGGTGATAGAATCCGGCAAATTTTGTGGCTGGCTTCGCGCCACCCTATCAGTCCATGTCGATAAAGGAAAATGTAAGATGAAAAATGCCATCCAAGGAGCACAAATGCTCTTTGTTGCATTCGGTGCACTGGTATTAGTACCATTATTAACTGGCTTAGATCCTAGTGTTGCTCTTTTTGGCGCAGGCCTTGGGACACTACTTTTTCAGTTTGTTACTCGTCGAGCCGTTCCTATTTTCCTTGCGTCTTCTTTTGCTTTCATCGCCCCTATCCTATACGGAGTTCAAACCTGGGGTGTACCAGCAACTATGGGCGGACTCATGGCAGCGGGCCTAGTCTATGTCGTGTTAGGCGCTTTTATCAAAGTAAGAGGCGTTGGATTTATCCATAAGCTTCTTCCTCCCGTTGTTGTCGGGCCTGTCATTATGGTTATTGGTTTAGGCCTAGCACCCGTGGCTGTTAATATGGCGCTTGGAAAAGGGGGCGATGGAGCACAACTGCTAGATGCAAACGCATCCATAGTGATTTCCTGCGTATCTCTTATAACGACCATCGCTATCAGTGTATACGCGAAAGGCTTTGTAAAATTAATGCCCATTCTAGGTGGTATATTGGCAGGCTACCTCACTAGCCTAGCTTATGGCATCGTTGACTTTAGCCCAGTGACTCAAGCAGCTTGGCTGTCCTTACCTAAATTCACAGCGCCTGAATTTAACATTAATGCCATCTTATTCATGATTCCTGTTGCCATCGCTCCGGCCGTTGAACACGTTGGTGATATGCTCGCGATATCAAATGTGACTGGCAAAGATTACCTCAAAAAACCGGGTTTACATCGCACGATAGCTGGTGACGGTATTGCAACAATGGCGGCTTCCATGCTCGGAGCTCCGCCAAACACAACCTATTCAGAAGTAACAGGCGCAGTATTGCTTACCAAGGCATTTAATCCCATTATCATGACTTGGGCAGCTGTGACAGCCATTATCCTTGCCCTAGTAGGAAAACTTGGTGCTGTATTGCAAACCATTCCTATGCCAGTCATGGGGGGGATCATGATTCTCCTATTTGGTTCAATTGCTACGGTAGGTTTAAACACTTTAATTAAGAATAAGGTTGATCTACACCAATCTCGTAACTTGGTGATTGTTGCCGTCACTCTTGTTTTTGGTATTGGCGGCATGGCTTTTGGAATTGGAGAGTTTAGCCTGCAAGGAGTTAGCCTGTGTGGCATTGTGGCTATATTGCTTAACTTAATCCTACCGAAAAGCTTAGGCGAAAATCACATCGTGGATAACGCACAAATTGAAGACGAAATAAACTAAGTATCTATAGCAATACACGGGTTAAGTTTGTGGTCATCATACCAAGAGCCAACCCGTCAGCTTTCCTTTGTAAAGACAAAATAAAGCTTAATATTACTCATCTATTTTCAAACAAAGCTCAGCAAACTGACCTCTTGTTAACAAGACTAAATCTTGTGGATCAAGTTCGATTTCGACCCCACGCCTCCCAGCACTAACACATATAGTTGCTTTGCTCTGGGCACTCTGATGGATATAGGTAGGCAAAGCTTTTTTTTGTCCTAAAGGGCTTATCCCCCCTACTACATACCCTGTTATCTTTTGAGCAATTTCAGGATTTGCCATCTCTACTTTTTTCGCTTTAGCGGCCTTGGCAGCCAATTTTAGATTAAGTTTATGATCGACAGGAATAACCGCTACCGCTAGGTTTTTTGCATCACCATTAAGACTAAATAATAGAGTTTTAAACACATCACTAGGGTCTTGCCCCAAAGCTTCAACGGCTTCCAGTCCATAACTTTCTGCACGAGGGTCATGTTGATATTCATGAATGGTATGTGGGATTTTCTTCTTCTTAGCAAGGTTAATGGCGGGTGTCATAAAGGTTCCATTTTGAAAAATAAAAGGCGCTGAACAATAAATGCAGCGCCTTGATTATTTTAGATTGTACAATTATTTATATACAACCTCATTCGATACAAACTTATTTACATCAATCGGGCTGTTATCTTGAAGGTATTCTTTTAATACCTCAGCGTCCACAAAGCCAGTGTTAACATGGCCAGGGTGGTCACTGATTTTAGGGTAACCATCACCACCAGCCGCGTTGTAGCTAGGTACTGTAAAACGGTATGTTTTATCTAATCTAAGTTGCTTACCGCCGATGAAAACATTCGAGACTTTATCATTAGATACTGTCATTGAAATACCCGCAAACTGGGCATAAGCGCCAGAGTCCACAGGCATAGTTGCAACCGCATTCAGGTAATCCAGTACTTCTTTGCCAGTCATATCCGTGTAGGTCAATATATTACCAAATGGCTGAACTTTAAGGACATCCTTATAAGTGATATCTCCACCTTCGATAGAATCACGCACACCGCCAGAGTTCATAATACCAAAGTCAGCTTGCGCTCGTTCCATATGAGCAGTTGCAATTAGACGCCCAAGGTTAGTCTGCTGGAAGCGAACCACATCTCTATCACCTTCTAATTTGCCATTAGACTCAGCAATTTTTACCTCTAATTGTGCTTTACCTTTTTCTTGATATGGACGTAGAAACTCTAGCATCTCTTGATTTTCTGCAATTTCATCTTGAATAAAGACACGCTGCTTTTTGCCATCAATTTTTACTTTTTTCTTCAAGTTAACTGGGATCAAGTTGTAACTCACCATCTCCAGCTCTCCATTACGAAACTCGTAATCGGCACGTCCAACATACTTACCCCATTCATGCGCTTGCACAATATAGGTACCGTTTTGAAAGTCGGGTTTACATTCATCGCCAGGTTTAAAGCGTTTGTTGACAATGTTTGGCCCTTCCATGCAAACAGGCTCTTGTGAATGCCCGCCAACAATCATGTCTAAATCACCTTCATTGAGGTATCTCGCTAATGCCACATCGCCAGGCGCATTAATGCCACGATTACCATTTTCGTAGTGCCCCATGTGGGTTACGGCAAAAATTAGATCAGGGTGTTCAGTTTTTTTGATTTCAGCAATCAGCTTCTTTGCTTCTTCTTTCGGATCTCTAAAATCGATACCACTGATAAACTCAGGATTACCAATTTTGGCAGTATCTTCGGTTGTTAGACCAATAATGGCAATTTTTATTCCTTGCTTTTCAAACATCTGATATGCCTGAAACATGCGTTTGCCCGTTTTCTTGTCATAAATGTTGGCAGATAGCATTGGGAAGTTTGCCCATTCTATTTGCTTAAAAAGCACATCCAGTGAGTTATCAAACTCGTGATTCCCCAAGGCCATCGCATCGTAGCCGATTTTACTCATACCTTTAAAATCGGGTTCGGCATCTTGAAGGTCAGATTCAGGAACACCTGTATTAATATCACCGCCAGAGAGAAGAAGAACGCTGCCTCCCTCACTCTCTATATCTGCACGTAGTTCGTCAATTAACGTTTTACGCGCTGCCATGCCGTACTCACCATATTTATTCTGCCAGAAACGGCCATGGTGATCGTTGGTGTGAAGAACGGTCAGCTTATAAGTTTTATCCGCTTCCCACTCTGGCTTAGGTGCCGTTGCACAGCTAGCAAGAGTGGTAAGAATAGCGGCACTTAATGCGGTTTTGAAAATCAAACGTTGCTTCATTATCATACCTTTGAGCATATAGAATTATTTAATGAATGGGGTTTTAGACTCATTGAGCAATTAACGAACTTGTTGTGAGCTCATGCTCAATAAAAGGTCGGGCTAGTTTAAGTTAAGCGGTTAAGGCTAGCATCTTGTTTTGATAGTTATGCTGTTTAGATCACCATAATTGATAATTGAATACCTAATAAAGTGACCTAGTTGATGTTATCTCACTAGCACACTGACCATTTACTTTTCATCAGGTACAAAAAGGCTAACGTATGCGTTAGCCTATATGATTTTTAATTAGTTAATCTCAATATGCTCGAAGCTTTTTATCAAGTCATCCAAAGCCTTCATTTGAGCTAAAAATGGTTCCACTTTATCGAGCGGTAAGGCTGAAGAGCCATCACACTTCGCTTTGTCAGGATTAGGGTGTGACTCAATAAATAGGCCTGCAATACCTGTTGCCAAACCAGCCTTAGCTAATTCAACCGTCTGCTCTCTTCGGCCACCAGATGCAGAGCCTGAAGGATCTCTCATTTGCAGTGCATGCGTCACATCAAAGATAATCGGACTACCATTTGATGCTTTCTTCATCACTCCAAAGCCAAGCGTGTCAACCACTAGATTGTCGTAACCATAGCAAGAACCTCGCTCACAAAGAATCACCTGCTGATTTCCACACTCTGCAAACTTTTCAACTAGGTTACCCACTTGACTTGGGTTCATATACTGCGGTTTCTTAACGTTAATCACAGCCCCCGTTTTAGCCATTGCTTCAACTAAATCGGTCTGACGTGCTAAAAAGGCAGGTAATTGAATCACATCAACCACATCTGCTACTGGCTGAGCTTGCTCTTCTGTGTGTACATCGGTAATGATTTTAACGCCAAAAGTATCCTTAATCTCTTGGAAGATTTTCATTCCTTCTTCTAGCCCAGGGCCACGATAAGAGTGCACAGAGCTGCGATTCGCTTTATCAAAAGAAGCTTTGAATACATAAGGAATTCCCAGTTTTTCTGTCACTTTGACGTAATGCTCACAAATCTGCATCGCCAGATCCCTAGACTCAAGAACATTCATACCTGCGAATAGGGTAAACGGCTTATCATTGGCAACTGGGATATCACCAACTTGAACGATTTTTTGATCCATTTTGTAGTCTCTATTTTTGTCTGTTTACTACCATGCTCAATGCACAGTAACCTGAGTCAAGCTCATTGCATTAACTTGATTTTTGAGTAACTCAGCGGCCGGGTCATCAGGACACTGTTCGATAAAATATTGGTAATCACTCAGCGCGACTTGATGGCAATCTAATTGCTGATAGATAAATCCTCTATCACGGATTTCATAGGGATCATCAGGTACAAAAGTCAGTGCAAGATCGGTACATTTTAACGCTAATGTATACCTCTCCTCACGTAACAAAGTACTCTTTAGCAGAGCTAACCAGCGACCAATCACGGTTGGGTTGTCAACTGATTTTAGGTGCGAAGGTTTAAGCTTAGCTAACGGACCGCTGTGACCAATCAACCAAGCTCTCAATACCTGCTTGGAAACGTATTCACCGTTAAAAGGATTGATGAACTTTGGCGCCTCACCAAACCATTCTAACTTAATTAAGAATTGGCTTGGGAAAGTCACACCAGATACAGGTAAACCGAGTTTACGACCTAAATATAATAATATCGAACCCAAACTGACTGGAATCCCTTTCCTGCTCTCTAACACTTTATCGATGAACGCATTCGATGATTCGTAATACGCTTCTTGGTCACCTGAAAACCCCCACTGATGGTAGAAAAGCCGTAATAAGGCATCAAATCGTTGTTGTTCATCGACTTCATGGCTAAGGGCAAGTTCAGCCTCTTTAAGCAAACGTTGTAGCTCGTTTCTCGCCCATATGTCATTGGTTTTCGGATTGATGGCTTTATTTAAAATCAGTGCGCCTTCAGCCAGCTCAATCGCGTCAAAATCTTCGTCAAATAGCTCTACCATGGATATTCTTACACTCTCCTCAACCCAGCAGCATTGGCATTTTAGTAACGGCTAGTTTGCCTGCCATTGCGATCCAGCCCAAAGCACCAAAGAAAGCAAATGTACGCAACATTTTGTTTTTACCCAATTTAAGAGCAAAAACACCAAGAGCTATATACGCAAGAACACAAGTAATTTTCTCAGTTAGCCAAGGCGCTGCAGGGGTAAATGGAATAAAATTGGTGATAAAAATAAGCCCAATACCCGAAAGTAATAGACATGTGTCATTAATATGAGGGAAGACTTTAAGAAACTTCTTTTCCAGCAGGCCAGAGTTTGCCATCATCAGCCCATAACGCAGTGATAGCAAAGTGACGCTAATGACCACTGTCAATAAATGAAAATGCTTTAAACCTTCATACATAATTATTTCTCTTTCTGGCATAGCGAAAATTGACCCACGGTCACTCGGTCATTTTCCCCATAGTCTTTGTAAGTGGTAATGCTCTGATAACCCAAAGCGCTTAAAATATCTCTCACCGATTTTCCTTGGTCATACCCGTGTTCAAACATCAGCCACGCGCCAGGCAACAAAAAGCCCATTGCTTGCTGAGAAATATGTTTGATATCTGCAAGGCCGTTGTCCTGAGCGACTAACGCACTCAAAGGCTCAAACCTTACATCACCTTGCGTAAGATGAGGATCGTTCTTTTCGATATAGGGAGGGTTTGACACAATCAAGGCAAACTGTGTGCCCACCTCCAAAGGGGTAAACCAATCACCAGAGAGAAACCCAGCATTTTCGATACCAAGCTTTAATGCATTTGATTCTGCTAGCTGCCTTGCTTCCTCTTTGACATCAATACCCCAAACTTGACGCTGAGGTAGCTCAGAAGCAATCGCCAAAGCAATAGCTCCTGTACCTGTGCCTAAATCGAGAATATCACCCTGCAATTGAGGCGCTTTTTCTAATGCAATTTCCACCAAGCGTTCTGTATCTGCACGAGGAATAAGCGTGCTTGGAGCGACTTGCAAAGGCAAGGACCAAAACTCTCTTTCACCTAAAATGTAGGCAACAGGCTCCCCTTTGATACGACGCTGCAAAACTTGCTCAAACGCCTGTGCATGCTCGATAGACAAGACCTTATTAGGCCAAGTCAAAAGAAAAGACCTAGGTTTACCTAGTACATAACAGAGCAATACTGATGCATCGAGAGAAGGCGATTCACTGCCACTTACTGTTAATCTTTCAGTCGCAGATTTTAGCGTATCTTCAACGCTAGATGATTGCTTCATTAATTATTCTCTGCCAAGGCAGCAAGCTGGTCCGCTTGGTGTTCCTGAATAACAGGATCAATCAAGCTGACAAGATCACCTTCCATTACCTCACTCAAACGATAAAGCGTTAGGTTAATACGATGATCTGAAACACGGCCTTGTGGGTAGTTATAGGTACGAATTCTATCGCTTCGATCACCAGAACCAAGTAGGTTTCGGCGAGTATCTGACTCTTGGGCGGCACGCTTAGCTTCTTCTGCTTGAATAATACGCGCAGCAAGCACTGACATAGCCTTAGCTTTGTTTTTATGCTGAGAACGTTCATCTTGACACTCAACCACTGTCCCTGTCGGCAAGTGAGTGATACGAATTGCAGAATCTGTTGTGTTGACGTGCTGACCACCTGCTCCAGAAGCTCTGAAGGTGTCAATTTTTAGGTCTGCTGCTTTGATTTCTGGAATTTCCGCTTCTGGAATTTCTGGCATAATGGCAACCGTGCAGGCAGAAGTGTGCACTCGACCTTGTGATTCTGTTGCAGGGACTCGTTGTACACGATGTCCGCCTGACTCAAACTTTAATATACCGTATGCTCCATCGCCATTGACTTTGGCAATCATTTCTTTGTAACCGCCCTGCTCAGACTCATTGGACGATATCACTTCAATACGCCAACCTTTTTTTTCCGCAAACTTACTGTACATGCGGAATAAATCTCCGGCAAAAATGCCCGCTTCATCTCCCCCTGCACCTGCGCGAATTTCTAAGAAGCAATTGCGATCATCATTTGGATCTTTTGGTAGGAGCAAGATTTGCAGCTCGTCATTGAGGCGCTCAATGCTCTCTCGCGACTCTTTGATTTCTTCCTGCGCCATTTCGCGCATCTCAGCATCATCTTCTTTTGCCATTTCTTCAGCCGCTTTCAGATCTTCTTGAGCTTGCTGATAAGCTTGAAAACACTTAGTTACTTCCTCTAACTGGGAGTATTCTTTGGACAGGGCGCGGAATTTGTCTTGATCACCAATGACATCAGGGTCACCAAGTAAATGCTGAACTTCTTCATATCGTTCAACGAGTGTTTCTAGCTTAGTTAGAATTGAGGCTTTCATAGTTTTATTAACTCAGGGTTCTATTTAGTTGGTTGGCAGAAACCAACCAAGGGTGTTAAGAGTCTTCAAGACCCAGACTTTGTCGTAATGTCGCAAGCTTGGCAGGCTCGCCTTGCTCAGCGGCACTTTGCAGAGCTCGAGTTGGGGCATGGATTAATTTGTTGGTCAACTTATTACTAAGCTCAAGCAGCACTTTCTCCGGGTCTGTGCCTGCTGCTAAAGACTGCAAGCTTTTGCTAAGCAAATCTTCACGAATATCATTGGCTGCTTTACGATAGTCCCGAATACTATCGACTGCCTGTAACGAACGCAACCATGACATAAATGTCGCGCTTTCTTCACTCACAATCGCTTCAGCTTGAATGGCCTCGACCTTACGTTGCTCCATATTGTTTTCAACAATCGATTGCAAATCATCCACTGAATAAAGATAAGCATCATCCAGCTCAGCAACCTGAGATTCGATATCTCTAGGAACCGCGATATCGACCAATAGCATAGGCTGATGTCGGCGAGCTTTTAATGCGGTCTCGACCATACCCTTTCCAATAATGGGCAGGGGACTAGCGGTGGAGCTTATCACAATATCTGCGCGAGCGAGATGATTAGGTATTTCTGGCAAGCCAATAATTTGTGCGCCAAATTGCTCAGCCAAAGGCTCGGCACGTTCGTAGGTTCGGTTCGCAACTATCATATCACTACAGCCGTTGCTTGCGAGGTGTTTAGCGACCAACTCAATGGTTTCGCCAGCACCAACAAGCAGAACAGTAGATTCACGCAGTGACTCAAAAATATGCTTGGCAAGTGTACAAGCCGCATACGCTACCGAAACAGCATTACCACCGATATCGGTTTCTGTACGAACGCGTTTTGCAACAGAGAAGACTTTCTGAAACAGTTTATCCATTGCCGTGTCAACAGATTGATGCTGACGCGAATCAGAATATGCCTGCTTTACCTGTCCCAAAATTTGGGGTTCACCTAAGACAAGAGAATCCAACCCACATGATACACGCATCAAGTGACGAATTGCGGCCTGCTCTTCATGAACATATAAGCTGGGCTTTAAGGCTTCAGGACTAATTTGATGAAATTGAGCAAGCCAATCGATGACTTTACTTTTTCCTAATGCTTTAACATCACAGTAGATTTCAGTTCGATTACAGGTAGAAATGATAACACTACCATTTACATATGGATTATCACCTAATTGCTTAAGTGCTTGTGGTAATTTTTCCGGCCCAAATACGACTTTCTCTCGTAGTTCAACGGAAGCCGAATTATGGTTAATACCGATAGCAAGCAATGACATGTAATCAAGTTTCTCTGAAGCAGCGAATAAGCGAACAAGGACAGAATTTTACTTTATGCCCCAATTTAATTAAAGGCCATTAAGGATATGTTTTCATCACTTCGTGATTTCAATGGTATACTCTGGCCCACCGACACCATTCAGTATGGACAAATATTACACAATGACGGTCAATTCTCGTCTCTTCATCACTTTTATGCTCAGTGGATTGTTTCTCTCAGGTTGTGCTTCCATTGATCCAAGTACTACGAATGTTGAATGGCAAACACAACAGCAAAAACTTGCCTCAATAAATAAATACAATACCAATGGGAAACTCGGTTATATTTCACCCGAGCAGCGCCAGTCACTCAACTTCCAATGGAAACACAGCTCAAGCTTTAAACAGCTGCGGCTAACTACTTTTCTTGGCCAAACAGCACTCAACCTAAAAATTACCCCCGAGGGCTCCTCCATTGAGACTTACCAGGATGAAACTTTTACCTCTAATGATGCTCAATCACTTATTTATCGCCTCACTGGGCTGAATTTGCCGGTTGAGCAGCTCAATAGTTGGTTTTTAGGTAGTCCTGAAGGCGCCGATAACTTTGTGCTTAACGACACCAATACTTTAGCATCGCTGACTAAACAAGTTCAGAGTAAAGTTTGGCAACTCGATTATCTAAGTTATCAAGACGTTCAATATCAACACCAAACACTCCCATTGCCACACAAACTCAAGTTGACGCAAGGAAATATCAAAATAAATATCATCATCTCCGACTGGAATATTGAACAATGATCCATGACACCACCCTTTGGCCATCGCCTGCAAAGCTTAATCTATTCTTGTACATTACAGGGCAAAGAGACAATGGTTATCACGACTTACAGACCCTATTTCAGTTTTTAGATTATGGCGACGAACTCACTATAACGGCCAATCACACTGGCGAGATTACCATTGAACCTGAACTTCCAGGTGTACCGACTAAAGATAACCTTATTTATCGAGCAGCGGATGCCTTAAGAACAAAGACGAACTGCACGTATGGCGCTCATATTAAACTCAATAAAAAATTACCCATGGGTGGAGGTATTGGTGGCGGCTCTTCCAATGCCGCCACCACGCTTGTTGCGCTAAACCATCTTTGGCAGACGAATGTATCTCAAAATGAACTTGCACAGATTGGTTTAGTTCTTGGCGCTGATGTTCCAGTATTCACACAGGGATTCGCTGCTTTCGCCGAGGGTGTCGGTGAAAAACTAGCAAAAGCTCAGCCCGAAGAAAAATACTACCTAGTAGTGAGGCCAGGAGTATCTATCGCCACCGCAGAGATATTTTCTCATTCGAAACTGCACAGAAACTCACCAAAACGTGATCTAGATTCGCTTCTGAATAGTCAATACGAAAACGATTGCGAAAAAGTTGTGCGAATGCTGTACCCAGAGGTTGATAAGCAACTTTCATGGCTGTTACAATATGCGCCGTCAAGACTTACAGGGACCGGATCCTGCGTTTTTGCTGAGTTTTCAAGCCAAAACAAGGCCAACAAGGTTCTTGAATTATTACCTGACCATGTCTCAGCTTTTGTAGCTAGAGGGAAAAATATTTCCCCTCTTTATGAGACACTTGCTAACTATCGCTTAGTACATAATATAATCTAAATACTGGACGCAACCCTGAGGTTTCTACCGTGCCTGATATGAAGCTATTTGCTGGTAACGCTACACCTGAACTAGCCCAACGTATTGCTGATCGTCTTTACATCTCTCTTGGTGATGCAACTGTTTCTCGTTTTTCTGATGGCGAAGTCGCTGTTCAAATCAACGAAAATGTACGTGGTAGTGATGTTTTCATCATTCAATCTACCTGCGCACCCACTAATGATAACCTAATGGAATTAGTCGTGATGATTGATGCAATGCGCCGCGCTTCTGCGGGCCGTATTACAGCAGTTATCCCCTATTTTGGTTATGCACGCCAAGACCGCCGAGTGCGCTCTGCACGTGTACCCATTACAGCCAAAGTCGTTGCAGATTTTCTATCGAACGTTGGTGTTGACCGTGTACTTACCATCGACCTACACGCTGAGCAGATTCAAGGTTTCTTTGATGTTCCAGTAGATAACATCTTTGGTACACCTGTTCTTCTTGATGACATGGAAGCTCGAGGACTTGAGAACCCTGTTGTGGTATCACCTGACCTAGGTGGTGTTGTTAGGGCTCGTGCGACGGCGAAAGCGCTTGGCGATATTGATATCGCGATTGTTGATAAACGTCGACCTCGCGCGAACGTGTCTGAAGTCATGAACTTGATTGGTGATGTCGAAAATCGAGACTGCGTAATTGTTGATGATATGATCGACACAGGCGGTACTTTGTGTAAAGCAGCCGAAGCTCTCAAAGAACGTGGGGCTAAGCGAGTTTTTGCCTACGCCACTCACGCTGTTTTCTCCGGTAACGCCCATCAAAACATCAAAAATTCAGTTCTAGATCAGGTCATAGTCACTGACTCAATTACACTATCAAAAGAAATGCAAGCAACAGGCAAGGTGACCACACTAAGTCTATCTCGTATGCTGGCAGAAGCGATTCGCCGTATAAGCAATGAAGAATCTATTTCTGCGATGTTCAATTAAGTCAAATTAGACACATAGACAATATTTTAAACACCTCTCACTGAGGTGTTTTATTTTTCCACTTCATCTCAGGCAATCTATGCCTCGCCCAGATGAATATTTCTGTGTTATCATACCGCGCTTTTAAGATGCCAACAGAGATCTTTACTGTGAGCCAATCAATTAAACTTCTTGTCGGACTCGCTAACCCTGGCCCTGAGTACTCAAAAACTCGACACAATGCGGGGGCTTGGGTTGTTGAAGAACTTGCGCGTGCCCATAACATCATACTAAAAAATGAACCCAAGTTTTTTGGCGTAACAGGCCGGATGATCATCCATGGACAAGATCTCCGTTTGCTCATCCCGACCACGTTTATGAATTTATCAGGTAAATCGATTGCCGCTTTAGCAAAGTTCTACCAAATAAAGCCTGAAGAAATCATGGTCGCACACGATGAGCTGGATTTACCTCCAGGTATCGCTAAGTTTAAAAAAG
The DNA here is from genome assembly GCF_038138445.1 of Vibrio sp. Classification (GTDB taxonomy): domain Bacteria; phylum Pseudomonadota; class Gammaproteobacteria; order Enterobacterales; family Vibrionaceae; genus Vibrio. Next base: position 1,802 of record NZ_JAYQDQ010000014.1, on the reverse strand, counting down.
GTGGCGGGCACGGCGGGCATAATGGCCTGCGCGACACCATAAATAAATTAGGTAATTGCAAAGATTTTTACCGCCTGAGGATAGGTATCGGCCATCCTGGGCACAAAGACAAAGTAGCAGGTTTTGTATTGGGTAAGGCACCGGTTAAGGAGCAAGAGCTTCTTGACGCTGTTACTGATGAAGCAGTACGCAGCTTAGATATACTACTCAAAGACGGCTTGGCAAAAGCACAAAACCGCCTACACACGTTCAAAGCAGAATAAGGTTATTATCATGGGTTTTAAATGTGGCATCGTTGGTTTACCAAACGTAGGTAAATCAACCCTGTTCAACGCACTAACTAAAGCTGGAATCGAAGCAGCTAACTTTCCATTCTGTACAATCGAGCCAAATACTGGCGTCGTTCCTGTACCAGACTTGCGCCTTGACGCCCTAGCAAAAATAGTTAACCCACAGAAAGTCATCCCGACCACGATGGAGTTTGTTGATATCGCGGGGCTAGTTGCTGGCGCTTCAAGAGGAGAAGGCTTAGGTAATAAATTCCTAGCTAACATCCGCGAAACTGATGCGATTGGCCACGTAGTGCGTTGTTTTGAAAATGAAAATATCGTACACGTAGCGGGGAAAGTTTCGCCAATTGAAGATATTGAAGTGATCAACCTCGAATTGGCAATGGCAGACTTAGATTCATGTGAACGTGCTATCCAACGCAATGCCAAAAAAGCCAAAGGCGGTGATAAGGACGCCAAGTTCGAATTAGTCGTTTTAGAAAAACTTCTACCTGTACTTACAGAAGGCGGTATGGCTCGAACTGTCGAGCTAGCAAAAGAAGAACTTGCTGCAATTGGATACCTCAACTTCCTAACTCTCAAACCAACCATGTACATTGCCAATGTCAATGAAGATGGATTCGAAGACAACCCGTACCTTGATGCCGTGCGCGAATTTGCTGCAAAGGAAAACAATGTTGTGGTGCCTGTTTGTGCAGCCATAGAATCTGAGCTATCAGAGCTTGAAGATGAAGACAGAGAAGAGTTTCTTGCAGACATGGGCATTGAAGAGCCTGGGTTAAACCGCGTAATACGTTCAGGTTATGAGCTTTTAACTCTACATACTTATTTTACTGCTGGCGTAAAAGAGGTCAGAGCATGGACAATTCCTGTTGGCGCTACCGCTCCTCAAGCCGCTGGCAAAATTCATACTGACTTTGAAAAAGGGTTTATTCGCGCAGAAGTCGTTGGCTATGAAGACTTTATCCAGTACCAAGGTGAAAGTGGTGCTAAAGATGCGGGTAAATGGCGTTTAGAAGGTAAAGATTACATCGTCAAAGATGGTGACGTAGTGCATTTCCGCTTCAACGTGTAATTTCCACGCAAGTCATTGACAATAAAAGCCAGCAGCTATGCTGGCTTTATTTTTTCACCCGAGTAATCAAATAAATAAACTTAGTAAATGTGCTTCATTTTCCCATCACTTTTTACTCATTAACACGGCTCTTTGTTTAAAAAGAAACCGAACAGTTGATTTCACGGCATTTATTCAAAAAAACTATTGACGGCTTTGCTTCAACTTCGCATAATGCGCGCCGTTCCCAACAATAAACTAAGTTATTGAAGAGAACAAAATATGGTATGGCTACGTAGCTCAGCTGGTTAGAGCACATCACTCATAATGATGGGGTCACAGGTTCAAATCCCGTCGTAGCCACCATTCCTAAAAGCTTTAATTTAAAGTCTTTAGGAATAGATGCGGAAGTGGCGGAATTGGTAGACGCACCAGATTTAGGTTCTGGCGCCGCAAGG
>NZ_JAYQDQ010000013.1:0-58579 GCF_038138445.1 Vibrio sp. | reverse complement strand
GACAATACCGAATTTAAAAGGAAATGATTAGATGGGGTTTACCGCCAGCTTACAACCATCTTGGTATGAAGCTTCGAACGCTTTTTGTAGCGCAGTGGCCACTTCTGGGTTTTTAGGGCTCACAAACAGTAACATGGGAAATCGGTAAATCAGCATCAGTTTGTCATCAACCACTAGATTAGCCAATTGGCTGCGCTGGGCAACTTCGCTGTAGGGTTCGATAACGGCTCTTGGGAATAAATCGGTACGTTCGCTATCGACAATACGAAAGATATTATCAAAGCTAGGCACTTCTCTCACTTTAAATCCGCCGGATTTTAATACTTTAACATCTGCCCAGCCTTGCCCCTGTATCATACCAAGCTTACGCAATTCCTCTATGCTGTTTATGCTGCCTAGTTTGGCTGCGGTGGTTTTATTAGTGATAAAAATTCGGTGGCCAAGGAGACCTCGAAAAACTGGGTAGCGAATAGGAAGTAGCTCTTGTTCAAGAGTTTTATCGGCGCCTAGCCAATCTACCGTAATTTTGCCTTCTTTGAGCAGAGTAACTTTACGTGATTGTGAATCAACAGGTGTTTTATAAGGTTGGAGTAAAATGCCTTCACCCGATTTATCAACAAGAAACTGGATGAGGTCGATGGCGTAGCGGTCTAGCTCAGAACCTTCCCGTGGGATAGGGTGAATAATGGTCGTTTGGGCAACTGAGATTGATGAAAAAACTAGGCTGAAAGCCAATACCAGCGAAGAAAGTAGCTTTAAAATCATGAGTCCATCCTGCCTGAAATTTGCGGTTGAAATTCAAACTAAGGTTAGGATAGAGCAAGCTAATTAACAAATAAGAAAAAAGCCGAGTCCAATCATGAACTCGGCTTTATGTATAGAACAATGGTTATCGAGTGCCGTAGACGACGATCGTTTTACCATGTGCTGAAATCAGGTTTTGCTCTTCCAGCATCTTCAAGATACGGCCAACTGTTTCGCGTGAACAGCCAACAATCTGACCGATCTCTTGACGTGTGATCTTGATTTGCATGCCGTCAGGGTGCGTCATTGCATCTGGTTGTTTCGCTAGATTCAGTAGTGTCTGAGCGATACGGCCAGTCACGTCAAGGAAAGCAAGATCTCCGACTTTTTGACTGGTTACCTGCAAACGACTTGCCATTTGAGCAGACAAGCGCATTAGGATATCAGGGTTGACTTGGATAAGCTGACGGAATTTCTTGAAAGAAATTTCTGCCACTTCACAAGGTGATTTTGCTCGAACCCACGCTGTGCGTTCTTGGTCTTCTTCGAACAAACCAAGCTCACCGATAAAGTCACCTTGGTTTAGGTACGACAGGATCATTTCCTTGCCTTCCTCGTCCTTAATAAGTACCGCAACTGAACCTTTGACTATGTAGTAAAGCGTTTCCGCTTTCTCACCAGCGTGGATCAGTGTGCTCTTAGATGGGTACTTATGAATATGACAGTGTGAAAGGAACCATTCTAATGTTGGATCAGTTTGAGGTTTACCTAGAACCATAATATCTCACTTCCTCTGCAGGGTACGCTTGCTTCTTTCCATGTTTTAGCTAAGCCTTGAATCAAGACTTATTAGGATAAGAGCACTTTTCAAATGCTGCAAGCCATCTTTGTTTCTGTTTCAAATAGTATCTTTTTTTTGAATTGATTTCTTGATTTTAATCGCCTTCACTTGGCTATTTTGTGTACAAAAGTGTGCGCCTGATCACGCAATCAAAAGTAATCCTGTATACAAAGTAAGTCTTAACCAATTTTTCCCGTTTCTATCAACTGCTGAAGTATTGGCCTAACTATCAATTCGACGGCAAAACTCATCTTTCCACCGGGTACAACTATGGTGTTGTGACGTGACATAAATGAGCCATCTATCATTGCCAGTAGGTATGGGAAGTCGACATTTTTTATTCCCCGTAGTCGAATAACAACAAAACTCTCATCAAGGCTTGGGATGCCTTTGGCATTGAGTGGGTTTGATGTATCGACAGTGGGTACTCGCTGGAAGTTAATATGAGTGCGAGAAAACTGCGGGGTGATGTAATTGAGGTAATCATCCATTGAACGAACAATCGAGTCCATTACCGCCTCTCGTGAATGTCCTCTGTCTCGGGTGTCGCGCACGAATTTTTGAATCCATTCAAGGTTGACGATAGGCACCATGCCTATCAAAAAATCCACATGCTGCGCGACGTTAACTTCACCGTCGACAACGCCACCATGCAAGCCTTCATAAAACAGCACGTCAGAGCTTTCTGGTAGCTCTTGCCAAGGGGTAAAAGTACCGGGCATTTGATTGTAGGGAACCGCTTCGTCAAAGGTATGGAGATAACGTCGAACTTTTCCTGTACCTTCATTGCCATATTTGCGGAAAAATTCAGCTAAAGCAGGAAAGTCATTGGCTTGAGGGCCAAAATAGCTGATGTGTCGCCCCTGTTCGCGAGCTTTGCGAATTTCAACATCCATTTCGGGGCGAGTAAAGCGGTGAAAGCTATCTCCTTCAACCCAAGCTGGCTTGACCTTCATCATATTGAACATTTTGCGAAAAGCTTCAGATGTGGTGGTGGTACCTGCACCTGAAGAGCCAGTAACGGCGATAACTGGATGTTTTGCTGACATGACAACCCTTGTCTATGAATAACTGTCCACTGTTGCACTTCACTATAACATGCTTTGCAAAGACAGTACGGTATGTAGTGCTTTAAAAGGAAAATTTATGCTTAAGTTGAATATCTACACTTTCATGTAGTTCAGAGAAAACTACCACAGCGTCACCAGATTTAAGTTGTTGTTTTATTTGATCAACCTTGTTTTGTAATGAGGCTTCTACAGCGCCGTAATCTGTGCCTTCTCGAAGGACAAATTCTTTGATTAAATTGTCTAAGGTTTCTGGGGCAATGTCTTGCCAAGGAACGATCATAAATACCTCTTTCTTTTATGTTCGGCAATAGGAAAAGTGCTAGCTAGATGATACCAAGCTTTGATAGTAGGCGGGCAATGTCTCTTCAAGCCAAAATCTCGGCTTTATGGCACTTCCTGTTACAAAGCCAACGTGACCACCTTGCTCATAGAGTCGATAGTCTATATTGCTTGGCAGAGCGTACTTAGGGATAACCGCCTCTGTCATAAAGGGGTCGTCTTTCGCGTGTATGATTTGCAAAGGAAGACGAATATCTTTCAGTTTGTGAATGGCAGAGCAGCGCTGATAATAGTCATCAGCACCTTTAAATCCATGCAAAGGTGCTGTAATTAAGTCATCAAATTGGTATAGCTTGGTCACGCGTTTGATACTTTGATAGGAAACATCTAACTCTCCCTTGATTAAGTGGTGCTTTCGCAACGCATTCTTTTTTAAAGAGGAAAGCAAGTAGGTTTTGTAGATTTTAGAAAAGCCTTGTTCAATGCGTGCGGAGCATGCTGAGAGATCCAGTGGTGCTGAAACGATCGTGGCTGCGTCAAGCAGTGGATCCTGATTATATTGTGCGAGATAGTTCGCCAGCATGTTACCACCAAGCGATATGCCAACAGCAATCTTTGTCTGATTGGGAAACTGGTGGTCAATATGTTCCAAGAAAAAGCGCGCATCTTCTATTTCACCGGAGTGATAACTGCGAGCATTGTGGTTAGGCTCGCCGCTGCAGCCACGAAAATGCATCATTACCGTAAGCCAGCCATGCTGGGCAAAAGCGTGCATTAAACCATTGGCGTATGGGCTATAGAAACAGCCCTCTAGGCCGTGAAACAGAATAAAAATTGGCTTTTTCTGCGCTTGTTCTGCTCGCCAGTCTTCACTCCATGCCAGATCGAGAAAGTCGTTATCTTGGGTTTTTAGTCTTTGCCATATCGGCTCAAATAAGGCTTTTTTACGGATAAAACGCGGCGCCAATGTTTGCAGGTGCGGATTAGATAAACCTGTAGCAGCAGTAAAATGGGTCATAATGCTTCCTATTTGGGCACCGCTTCTTCGATTGGTTGAGCAAAAGCTTGGTGTAAGTGCTCTCCTCCAAGCTGACGGCAGTATCTTAGGGTCAGTGGTTCACTTTGATTGTGCAATAAAGTGATACTGTTGATGCAATCAACTAGGTCAGACTGTTGTTGTTTTTCAAGTTGGAGTTCGAATTGAAGTGACTCTCGATATAAGGTTTCTGGAATGTGTGATTTGAGCTTACGGCGTAAATCTCGGTAGCTGTGGAGTAAGGTTTCAGAGCGTCCCAGGCATTCTTCTACTCTATGCCAGTCTTCATCGAGAAAAGCTGCTTGCTGCTCGTCCAGCCACTTCAAGAGCAGCAAAAGGTTAACGTTACCTTTGAACTGATTTTGTAAATTAAGGCACGCATCTTTGACTTCTCGGACGCTATAATATTGCAAGCTAAATTGCCACAGGCGTTCTAAGGTGAGGGACACTGATACGTGCTTTGAGTTCATTGGTGATTAAACTCCTGTTCCATTTGTTCGAGTTCTTCTTGTTGTGTCATCCATTCTAACTCTACTTCTTCAAGCTCGATTTTTGCTTGGGTTTGTGTTGCTAACACTTGGTTAAGTTTAGCTTTATTTTCTGACTCATACAGTGAGTTATCAGACAATTGCAATTCTGCTTGGCTAAGTGCAGAGTTTAGACTATCCATCTTAGCTTCCAGTTTGGTTATTGCTTTGCGAATCGGCGCTGTCTGTTTGCGTAACTCAGCTTCACGGCGTTTTTGCTCTTTTTTGGCAGCGGCACTGTTTGTGGCGCTTTTTTCAGTTGATGTAGGTTGGGCTTCACGGCGCTCTGCTTTTTGTTGATCAGTGAGCCATTTATAGTACTGATCAAGGTCGCCATCAAAAGGCGCGACTTGCTTGTTGTGGACCAAGTAGAGATCATCAGTGGTGGCTCGCAGTAGGTAGCGGTCATGCGAAACGATAACCATAGCACCTTCAAAGGTTTGCAGGGCAAGTGTTAGCGCTTGTCTCATATCAAGGTCTAGGTGGTTAGTCGGCTCATCGACTAGCAATAGGTTTGGTTTTTGCCAGACGATCAGTGCTAGAACAAGGCGTGCTTTTTCTCCGCCAGAAAAGGGCGCCACTTTCTCTAGTGCTTTTTCACCTTGAAAACCAAAGCTGCCGAGATAGTTTCTTAGCTCCAGTTCATTTTTATCTGGTGCAATTTGCATCATATGCTGAAGCGGTGTTTCTTCTGGATGTAGAGTTTCCAGCTGGTGCTGTGCGAAATAACCAATTTTAACGCCTTGGGAGTAGGTCAACTCACCCGCCTGACTTTTTAGCTCGCCAGAGAGTAATTTAATCAGAGTTGATTTACCTGCACCATTTCGTCCGAGTAAACCAATACGACTGCCAGGTACAAGGTTGAGGCGAATTTTCTCTAAAATTAGATTGTCACCATAACCTGCCGATACTTGATCCATCATAATAATCGGATTTGGCAGAGCATCGGGTTGGCGAAACTCGAAGCTAAAGGGATTATCAAACTGCGCAGGTAATACTTTTTCCATTCGCTCTAGAGCTTTAATTCGGCTTTGTGCTTGGCGAGCTTTTGAGGCTTTATATCGGAATCGGTCGATATAGCTTTGCATGTGCGCCATTTGTTTTTGCTGTTTCTGATACTGAGCTTGTTGGAGAAGTAACTTCTGTGCGCGCTGGTCTTCAAATGATGAGTAGTTCCCCGTGTACTCGTTCATCTGCTGATTTTCAACATGTATGATGCGGCCAACCACGGGATCGAGGAAATCACGGTCGTGAGAGATTAAGATTAGAGTGCCGGGATAGTTTTGTAGCCAACGCTCTAGCCACATCACTGCATCTAAGTCTAAGTGGTTGGTTGGCTCATCCAGGAGTAATAAGTCGGAGCGACAAAGTAGCGCTTGAGCGAGGTTTAAGCGCATCCGCCAACCACCAGAGAACTGAGTGAGGTTCCAGTTCATCTGCTGCTGGGAAAAGCCAAGACCATCAAGCAGTTCAGCGGCGCGAGCTTTTATACTGTAACCACCTATGGTTTCGATTTTCCCATGCAGCTCAGCAACCAAGGTGCCATTGTCTTCTTGTTCTGCAGCGGTTAGTTCAGCTTCAAGGCGGCGATACTCACGATCACCATCAATAACATAGTCCAGTGCTTGGCGCTCTAATGCTGGGGTTTCCTGTGCGACCCACGCCATCTCCCAATACGAAGGGCAGTTGAAGTTACCCGCGTCTATGGACAGTTCATTTTTGATCAAGGCAAACAGGGTGGATTTGCCGCAGCCATTTTTACCCACTAAGCCGACTTTATCGCCCGGGTGTATGGTTGCTGAGGTGTTATCCAGTAGGGCCTTACCGCCACGCAGGAGCTGGATGTCAGAAAAGGTAATCATAGTTTATGCTTTATTGTTTATTATTTAATATTTGTCTTATCGCGTCGAATAGTAGGAGGAATGAGATAAAATGTCGATCATTGCGTTATGCTTAACAACAACGTATAACAAACTCATACAGATAAAAACGCTCTTATGTCTTGAAAACAGAAGGATGACTGCTTAAAACATGGCGGTAAATGATTTAAACACAGACTTTCCTAAAACCGCAAAAGTACTGGTGATTTATGCTCATCCAGAATCACAAAGTTCGGTTGCTAACCAAGTAATGATCAAAAAGATCGCGTCTCTTGAGCATGTTACTGTGCGTGATCTTTACGCTTATTATCCCGACTTTTTTATTGATGTTGATGCCGAGCAACAGCTTCTGCTGGATCATGATGTGATTGTATTCCAGCATCCACTTTATATGTATTCTTGCCCAGCCCTGCTTAAGGAGTGGATGGATAGAGTCTTGGCAAAAGGGTTTGCTTATGGCAAAGGAGAGGAGCTCAAAGGTAAATACTGGCGCAGCATTATAACCACAGGAGGTAACCAAGAGGCCTTCTGTAGTGAAGGTTATAACCGATACCCTCTGTCGGAAATACTCCAACCTTTTGAATTGACCGCAGCCTTGTGTCAGATGCATTGGATTGAGCCTCTAGTTCTTTACTGGGCAAGGAATGTGCCCGAAGTAGATCGCTATCAACATGCAGAAAATTATCGTCGTTGGTTACGAAAAGTGACAACTGACTTGGCTACTAGCATTGATATTAAAGGAGATTTGCTTGGCTCTTGAAAGTGATTTCTTACAAAGCAGTGTGATTTTTTTAACTGCGGCTGTCATCGCGGTACCACTTGCTCAGCGGTTAGGGCTTGGCTCTGTGCTTGGTTACTTGCTGGCGGGAGTGGTTATTGGTCCTTGGGGGCTGAGCTTAATCAGTGATGTTGAAGCCATTTTGCATTTTGCTGAGTTTGGTGTGGTACTGCTGCTGTTTTTGATTGGCTTGGAACTTAACCCCAAAAAGCTATTGCAGATGAAGGGGCCGATTTTAGGTCTAGGCGGAGCACAAGTTGTGATTTCAACCGCTGCCATCGGCATTGTGGCTTACTTTTTTGAGCTTAGTTGGCAAACAAGCTTAGTGATAGGAATGGGGCTTGCGCTGTCCTCTACTGCAATCGCTTTAAAAGTGATTGAAGAGCAAGGGCTTGCTGGCAGTGAGACGGGGCAATCTGGTTTCGCTGTGCTTCTGTTTCAAGATATTGCCGTTATCCCTATGTTGGCGATTTTACCGATTCTGGCAGGCAACACGGCTGGCAATTGGTCTGATGCTATCTGGATGTTGTGCGGTGTTATAGGTTTGCTTGTCGGAGGCCACTTCCTCCTTCGTCCCCTGTTTCGTTATGTGGTTCTAAGTGGTGTACGTGAGCTATTTACGGTCGCTGCATTGTTGCTAGTGATTGGTATTGCCTTGTTGATGAAGCATCTCGGCTTGTCTATGGCTTTGGGCACTTTCCTCGCTGGTGTCCTTCTGGCTGAAAGTGAGTATCGCCACGAGTTAGAAATTGCCATTGAACCATTTAAAGGATTACTACTTGGTCTGTTTTTTATTGCTGTCGGAATGGCGGTAAATTTGGGCTTGCTTGCCCTTGAGCCATTCAATGTCTTGGCAGCCGTCATTGGTTTAGTTGTTATTAAGGGCTTAATACTTTACTCCTTGGCGAGATTATCGGGAGGCCGGCCAAAAGTACGCAGTAAAATGGCGGCGATTTTAAGCCAAGGTGGTGAGTTTGCGTTTGTTATCTTCACCGCAGCGAGTAAAGAAGGACTCATCGCCCCCGAACAAAATGCCTTTTTGCTGGTGGTAGTGAGTCTATCTATGGTGACGACACCGCTTCTCTTGATGGCGCAAAGTAAGTGGTATGCACGAGGGTTAAACTTTGACGAGTCAGGATTAAAGCGTAGTGATGTTGTTAATCGTCAGCCGCGGGTAATTATTGCAGGTTTTGGCCGTTTTGGTCAGATCATTGGCCGTTTAATGTATGCCAACAAAATCCGAGTCACTGTATTAGAGAGTGATGCTAGCCAGATTCACTTATTGAGAAAATACGGGTATAAAGTGTTTTATGGCGATGCTACCCAGCTTGATTTATTAAGGGCTGCGGGAGCCAGTAAAGCTGAAGCCATGGTGATATGTACCGACTCGCCAGAAGAGATCATGAAAATTGTCGAGTTATGTAAGTATCACTTTCCGCATCTTAAGCTGTTTGCCCGTGCACGAAGCCGTGTCGAAGCGTATCAGCTTATGAGTCACGGAGTAGAAAATTATTCTCGTGAAACCTTCTTGGGCGCGTTAGATCTTGGCCGCCAAGCATTGGTTGAACTTGGAATGCACCCTTATCAAGCTAAACGAGCGGAAGCGCATTTTAAAAAGCTTGATCACGGTATGTTGAAAGAGCTGCTCCCTCAACATCATGAAGACAAACAATTGGCGATGAGAGCCAAAGAAGCCCGCAAAGAGCTGGAAGAAATCTTTGGCCGAGAAATGGAAAAAGATCAACAATCAAAGAACTTTTGGGATTAACTCCAAACCCTGTTTACCTTCTATGCGTAAAAGTATCGTCAGAGGGATCCATGGGTGATGTATTGGAATGAACACAATGAAAAAAAGATTTATCGCAGGTGCTAGCTGTCCTAAATGTTCTCAGCAAGACACTTTGCGTTGGTGGATAGAAAATAATATTGAGCTGGTTGAGTGTGTTGAGTGCGAATATCAAGAACAACGTAAGCCTCAAACTGTGGAAAAAACGGAACATGCGAAACAAGAGATGATCGGGATTTTTAAGCCTGATTAATTGAGTTTCTGTAATTGATCCCCATAATAGCGACATAGAAAACAGTAAATCGGAGCAATAGTTTGCTCCGTTTCTTTATCTCCTTGGAGTCATTATGAATATTGAAAAAAATGTAGTTGTCAGCCTAGCTTACCAAGTCAAGCTAGAGGATGGTGTGGTTGTTGATCAATCGACAACAGAAGCGCCACTTGATTACTTGCACGGCAACAACAACCTGATCACAGGTCTTGAAACGGCTCTAGAAGGTAAGGAAGCTGGCGCTCAGTTTTCAGTGACTGTCTCGCCTGAAGAAGCGTACGGTGAGCATAATGATGCGCTTGTACAACGTGTGCCTGCCAATGTGTTCCAAGGTGTAGAGCAAATTGAAGTAGGGATGCGCTTTCTAGCTGATACTGACCAAGGTCCGATTCCAGTAGAAGTAACAGAAGTTGATGGTGATGAAGTTGTGGTGGATGGTAATCATATGCTTGCTGGCCAAACTCTTACGTTTGATGTGGAAGTGGTGTCTGTACGTGAAGCAACTGCGGAAGAAATCGAGCATGGTCATGTTCACCAAGCAGATGGTAGCTGTGGTAGTCACGATCACGGCGATGATCACGATGACTGTTGTGGCAGTGGTAGCTGCAGCTCGCACTAATTGAGCAAAGCTGCCCATTAAGGTTGTAATAAAGCGCAAGTTTAAGAGATTAACTTGCGCTTTTTGTTTGTCTAGAGAATTAACTCAATCAGCATGCAGGAGCAAGACGTGAGTAAACCATTTTCGATTGCCATTCATGGTGGTGCAGGCACCATTTTGCGCGAACAAATGAGTAAGGCGTTAAATGAAGAAATTCGCCGTGATTTAGAAAAATCAGTTCGGGCAGGCCATGAGATACTAGCTCATGGTGGTGATGCCATGGATGCGGTTGTAGCAGCGGTGAAAATACTCGAAGATTCAGAGCATTTTAATGCAGGGCGCGGCTCTGTTTTGACTCATAAAGAAATGGTAGAGATGGATGCCTCTGTCATGCATGGTAAAGACGCTAAAGTCGGCGCGGTGGCAGGTGTGCGCCATATTCGAAACCCTGTGACATTAGCTCGCGATGTCATGCAGCATAGTCCTCATGTATTACTGGTTGGCGATGGGGCTGAAGAGTTTGCTTTTGGGCATCAACATACCTTCACAGAGCAGGATTATTTCGTCACAGATCGCCGCTACGACCAATTGCAATCAATGAAAGAGAAGGGATTATTTGCGCTATCAGAGTCTAAATATCCTGATGATAGTAAACATGGTACGGTTGGCGCTGTTGCCTTCGATCAGCAAGGCAATCTTGCAGCAGCGACCAGTACCGGTGGGATCACCAATAAGCAATATGGCCGCGTAGGAGATTCGGCGATTATTGGTGCAGGCACTTATGCACAAAATGGTAATCTGGCTGTCTCTGCCACAGGCATGGGTGAATATTTTATTCGCAAAACAGTGGCCAGTGACATTGCAGCGCGAATGCGCTATCTAAAAGAAAACGTTCAGCAAGCCTGTGAAGCAGTTATCCATGGTGAATTAAAAGCCATGGGTGGAGAAGGCGGCGTCATCGCTATTGATGGCGATGGGGAAATACATTTTTCTATGAATAGCAGTGGTATGTATCGCGCCAGTATTGGCCTGGATGGGCGTTTGATGGTTAAGATTTACGCCGACGAGTAAGCCTTAAACTGAGTTTAAATTCAGAGTACACAATCGCTTAGCCACGGATGGCTTGCCCATGATTAAAAAATGACTGCAACAAATGTAATTCGGTGCTAGAATCCATTTTTAACTAGCAATCAGACTTGGAAAGATGGGAAATAACGTAGTCGTTCTGGGCACCCAATGGGGTGACGAAGGTAAAGGTAAAATCGTAGACCTTTTAACTGAAGATGCAAAATACGTGGTTCGCTACCAAGGCGGTCACAACGCAGGCCACACTCTTGTCATTGACGGTGAAAAAACCGTTCTTCACTTAATTCCATCAGGTATTCTTCGCGATAACGTCAAATGTGTTATCGGTAATGGTGTTGTACTATCACCAGAAGCACTGTTGAAAGAAATGAAACCTCTTGAAGAGCGCGGCATTCCAGTTCGTGAACGTCTTTTCGTTTCTGAAGCTTGTCCTCTAATTCTTCCTTACCATATTGCTATCGATAACGCGCGTGAAATTGCGCGTGGTAAAAAAGCAATTGGTACAACGGGTCGTGGTATCGGTCCTGCTTACGAAGACAAAGTCGCTCGTCGTGGTTTACGTGTTGGCGATCTTTTCGATAAAGAAGTCTTTGCTGAGAAACTTAAAGAAGTCATGGAATTTCATAACTTCCAGCTTGAGCATTTCTACAAAGCAGAAACGGTTAGCTATGAAGCGGTTCTTGAGCAGTGCATGGGCTATGCTGAGCTTCTCACTTCCATGGTTATGGACGTGACTGATGAGCTAGATGCAGCTCGTAAGCGCGGTGATAAGATCATGTTCGAGGGTGCTCAAGGTACGCTTTTAGATATCGACCACGGTACATACCCATATGTAACCTCATCTAACACTACTGCTGGTGGTGTAGCTGCAGGTTCTGGTTTTGGCCCTCGCCATATTGGTTACATTCTAGGTATCACTAAAGCTTACTGTACTCGTGTTGGTTCAGGTCCATTCCCAACTGAGCTATACGATGGTCAAGACAAACAAGATCCTGTAGGTAAACACTTAGGCGATGTTGGTCATGAGTTTGGTGCTACGACAGGTCGTTTGCGTCGTACTGGCTGGTTTGATGCTGTCGCTATGCGCCGCGCTATCCAAATCAACTCGTTAACCGGTATGTGCTTAACCAAGTTAGATGTTCTTGATGGTCTAAAAGAGATCAAGATCTGTACTGGTTACAAGATGAAAGATGGTACTGTTCTAGAAGTATCACCAATGGCGGCGGAATCTTTTGATGAAGCGACGCCAATCTACGAAACCATGCCTGGTTGGTCTGAAACTACCTTTGGCGCTAAGTCTCTAGAAGCGCTACCACAAGCCGCTTTGGATTACATCAAACGCATCGAAGAGCTAACGGGTGTACCCGTAGATATCATTTCTACTGGTCCAGATCGTAACGAAACCATCATCAAGGTTCATCCTTACCAAGCGTAAGTTTGCTTTGTATGAAGAGTGAGAAAAACCAGCACTAGAGTGCTGGTTTTTTTATGTCTGTTGGTTAGGCCTATACTTTAAATTAAAGGTGGCAACTTTTTGCCAGTCATCGGCAATTTTGATTAAAGACTTAGCTACCGAGGTCGATAAAGAATTCAAGATGGCGAAATGCAGGCCAATCTTGAGTTCATAAGGCGTGATATTACGCCACTGCCTTGATTAGGCAGATAAACACATTATCGAAGTCAAAGAGTGCAGACGATGAAGCTAAGAAAGTTAGCTGCTTCGATGGTATTACTGTTTGGGGCTTCTGCGGCTGTTGCCAATGAGTTTACCGATATTGGTGAACCAATACCCATTTATACCGAAGCTGAACTAATAAAACTAATTAATGAAAATAAGCATCTAGAGCAAGTTAAGGCCGATAATTGTCAGATTGTTGAAGATATCGTTGCTCGGGCGACTCGGATCAGTTTGCCCTCGTACGAGTTCTTATATGGTGACATGCTGGCATGGGGTGTTTGTGTTGAGCAAGACGTTGAGCTTGGTCTTTATTATATCGAAAACGCCGCTCATCAAGGTCTACCTGCTGCGCTAGAACAGCTTGGGCGTTATTACTCGCGGGGCACCTTGGTGCAACAAGATAAAGAACGCGCCATACCTTACCTGCGGGAAGCCGCTGCCATGGGTAACTTAAAAGCCAGAATTCACCTAGCTGAATTGTTGCTGCGAGACTATGGCAGTCCGCTAGACTACGAAGATGCTTATCGATGGCTCTACGCATCTGTCACCGCTGATCAGCGTACCCACAAACGGATCTCGATTTTGCGCCAAGGGCTAGAACGCCGCATGCCGCAAAATATTATTGCCAGAGCGAAGAAACGCGAGACCTCTTGGTAAAGTCCAGTTATATCTCATCCTGACTGCACTCAGGTTTGGCTCAGATAAAAATCACCCGTTCGGGTGATTTTTTCATTAATGGTTTTGCTATCTACCATAGTAAATTTGCCCAAAAGCTCGGCCTACCCACCTTAAACAATGAAAATAGCCTAACAATTTGGCATTTTGACCTAACACTTCTGTAGCTTAGTAATTGAGTCGGATATACTAGCTTTAAATACCTTCCTTGTAGAATTAGGCCTGCCTATGTCAGAACACACCCCAAACGACCCTTTTGCTGAACGCGAATCCGAGAAATACGACAATCCTGTCCCCAGTCGTGAGTTTATTCTTGAGTTTCTTGAGCAAGCGGGTGTGCCGCTCAATCGCAATGACTTGTTTGAAGCCCTGCATTTAAAGGGTGAGGAGCAGTATGAAGGCTTACGTCGCAGATTAAGAGCGATGGAAAGAGATGGTCAGCTAGTGTTTACCCGTCGTCAGTGTTATGCCGTACCTGAAAAGCTGGAGATGATTAAAGGTTATGTCATTGGCCACAAAGATGGTCATGGCTGGGTGCGTCCCGAAGGCAGTATAGGCAAAGAAGGGGATGTGTTACTGCCTCATCATCAAATGAAAAACCTGCTTCATGGTGATTTTGTTTTGGTGCAACCAACACAAAACTCGAAAAAAGGTAAAAAAGAAGGCCGTTTGGTGCGGATGCTGGAAGAAAGGCAAGGACAAATCGTTGGTCGCTTCTTTATGGAGTATGGATATTCTTATGTTGTGCCAGATGATTCAAGGCTAAGCCAAGATATTCTTATTCCTAATGATCTGCGCGCTGGAGCGAGAATGGGTAATGTGGTGGTGATTGAAATTACCGACCGCGATTCTCGTACGCGCGGTATGATGGGCAAAGTGGTGGAAGTGTTGGGCGAGAACATGGCGCCAGGTATGGAAACGCAAATTGCCATTCGTACTCACCAAATCCCTCATGAATGGCCTGAAGAAGTCGATGCTCAAATCGAGGGCTTAGGTGAAGAGGTGCCCGAAGAAGCCAAACAAGGGCGGGTTGATTTGCGCGAATTGCCTTTAGTAACAATCGATGGTGAAGATGCACGAGATTTTGATGATGCCGTTTACTGTGAGGCGAAAAAAAGTGGCGGTTGGCGTCTTTGGGTCGCGATCGCTGATGTCAGCTATTACGTGCGTCCAGATTCTGCGCTAGACAAAGAAGCCATTAATCGTGGTAACTCAGTGTATTTCCCTTCTCAAGTTGTGCCCATGTTGCCAGAAGTGCTGTCTAATGGTCTTTGCTCGCTCAACCCTCAGGTGGATCGCCTGTGTATGGTGTGTGAGATGACAGTCTCTGAATCGGGTAAGTTATCAGGTTATACGCATTATGAAGCTGTGATGAATTCACATGCGCGCCTGACGTATAATAAGGTACATCATATTCTTGAAGGTGATGAAGAGTTGCGCCAGCGCTATGAGCCTTTGGTGCCTCACCTTGAAGAGCTGCACAAGATGTATAAGGTGCTTAAACGTGCGCGCGATCATCGTGGTGCAATCGAATTTGAAACGGTTGAAACCAAATTTATCTTTAATGCTGAGCGCAAGATAGACAGTATCGAGCCTGTAGTGCGAAATGATGCGCATAAAATCATTGAAGAATGTATGATTTTGGCCAACATTGCCTCGGCATCTTTAGTTGAAAAAGCCAAGGAGCCTGCCTTATACCGGATCCACGAATCGCCCGGAGAAGAGCGTTTAATGGGATTTCGTGACTTTTTAAGTGAACTTGGTCTGGATCTGAAAGGCGGTCTTGAGCCTTCACCAACTGATTATGCAGATTTGGTGCGCCAAATTGGTGAGCGTCAAGATAAAGAGCTTATTCAAACCATGTTGCTGCGTTCGATGAAGCAAGCCGTCTACAATGCCGATAATTGTGGTCACTTTGGTTTAGCGCTTAAGCGTTATGCGCACTTTACCTCGCCGATTCGTCGTTATCCCGATCTCTTGTTGCATCGCGCGATCAAATACCTTATAGCCAAAGAAAATGGCACTCTGAAAGATCGCTGGACGCCAACTGGTGGTTATCATTATTCGTTCGATGATATGGATTTTTACGGTGAGCAGTGCTCAATGACAGAGCGCCGCGCGGATGATGCAACCCGAGAGGTAGCGGATTGGCTCAAATGTGAGTACATGCAAGATCATGTGGGTGAAGAGTTAGACGGTGTTATTGCTAATGTCACCGGATTTGGCTTCTTTGTTCGTTTGACCGAGCTGCATATTGATGGTTTGGTGCATATTTCAACGCTTGCCAATGATTACTACCAATTTGATCCAATAGGTCAAAGGCTTATTGGTGAGAGCTTTGGTGCGATTTATCGTCTTGGCGATGCGGTTAAAGTGAAAGTACTGTCAGTCAATCTAGATGATAGACAAATAGACTTTGAATTAGTCGAAACAAGTCGTAAGCTACGCGGCAAAGGAAAAACGGCGAAGAAGCGTGCAGCAGAAGCGCAGCAAAAGGCCAAAGCGAAAAAAAATGCCGCGGCAAACGGCAGACGCAGTGTAGGAAAAGCCAAACCTTTGGTTGAAGCAACTAAGCGACCAGATGACGGTGAGCATCAAGGTAAAGGCAAAAAAGCGTCGAAGAAGCCTGCTAATCAGGCAGGTAAGAAAAAGCCACGTAAAAAAGCCAAGAAGGCACGGGCGAAGAAACACTAATCGGATAAGTTAATGAGTAATGAATTTATTTACGGCATTCATGCGGTAAAAGCAGTATTGGAAAAAGAACCAGAGCGTTTTGTTGAAGCCTTTGTGCTAAAAGGCCGTCAAGATGACCGCCTGATGCCGATTATCAATCAATTGCAAACGTGCGGAGTGTCAATTCAGCAAATGGCGCGTAAAACACTTGATGACAAAGCGCGTGGCGCGAATCATCAGGGTATTATGGCTAAGGTAAAGCCGGCCAAGCAGCTCAATGAGCATGACTTGGACGACATTATTGCCAAACAAGATGCGCCATTATTATTGGTTTTGGACGGTGTGACGGACCCACACAATCTTGGTGCGTGCCTACGTAACGCTGATGCAGCAGGGGTTGCTGCTGTGATTGTACCAAAAGATAAGTCGGCCAATATTAACGCTACCGTGAGTAAAGTTGCCTGCGGCGCAGCGGAAACTGTGCCGCTTGTTCGCGTCACCAATCTAGCGCGCACTATGCGCACCTTACAAGAACAGGGGATTTGGTTTGTGGGCACTGCTGGCGAAGCCAAGCATGATATCTATCAAGCTAAGTTGACAGGTCCACTGGCCATTGTAATGGGCGCTGAAGGTGATGGTATGCGCCGCTTAACTCGTGAAACTTGCGATGATTTAATCAAAATTCCTATGGCAGGTAGCGTGTCTAGTTTGAATGTTTCCGTCGCTTCAGGGGTTTGTCTATTTGAAGCGGTGCGTCAACGACTAGCCCAATAACCTAGTCTTTGTCACACGACTTAAGCGCAGACGGGTTAGCCAGTCTGCGCTTTGTTTTTATTAGTAGATTAAAGCGAATGACTTATGGCTGGGTAATGCGTTTATTTTTCAAACAGTGCTTGCATGTCAAAGCGTGATCTGTATAATGCAGCGCACTGGTTAAGCCAGTTGTGAACCAATGAGTAACGAGGAGCTGAATTATCTATAAGATTTTTCAGGTAATGTAAACTCAGCTTATGTTCGCAGTTAATACAATTAGCTATCTTTTCTTCGGAAAAACTATCCCCAGAGGTGACTCTGGCATGTAGGGATAGTTAATCGAAAATTAACTGACAATGCGTCCTAATCTTGGATGCTACGGTTTCACATAAATCAATCGGCATTCTCTCGGCTATTCGAGTATGAGTGGCGATATTGTTTGTGTAATTTTTAATTTTGGAGCTCTGTCTCATGCAGAACCAACGTATCCGTATCCGCCTAAAAGCTTTCGATTACAAACTAATCGACGCTTCTACAGCGGAAATCGTTGAAACAGCTAAGCGCACTGGCGCACAGGTTCGTGGTCCAATCCCACTACCTACTCGTAAAGAGCGTTTCACAGTTCTTATCTCTCCACACGTTAACAAAGATGCTCGTGATCACTACGAAATCCGTACTCACAAACGTCTAATCGACATTGTTGAGCCAACAGACAAAACTGTTGATGCTCTAATGCGTCTAGACCTTGCTGCGGGCGTTGACGTACAAATTAGCCTAGGTTAAGGGAGATTAGAAGAATGATTGGTCTAATCGGTCGTAAAGTGGGCATGACCCGCGTATTTACTGAAGAAGGCGTTTCTATCCCAGTAACTGTTGTTGAAGTTGAAGCTAACCGTGTTTCTCAAGTTCGTACACTTGAAACAGACGGCTACGCAGCAATTCAGGTAACGACTGGTGCTAAGAAAGCTAACCGTGTTACTAAGCCAGAAGCAGGTCACTTTGCTAAAGCAGGTGTTGAAGCTGGTCGCGGTCTTTGGGAATTCCGTTTGGAAAACGGTGAAGAGTTCGAAGTTGGTGCAGAACTAACGGTTGAGCTATTCAACGAAACTAAGAAAGTAGACGTTACTGGTACTTCTAAAGGTAAAGGCTTCCAAGGCGCTGTTAAGCGTTGGAACTTCTCTACTCAAGATATGACTCACGGTAACTCATTGTCTCACCGTGCTCCTGGTTCTATCGGTCAATGTCAGACTCCAGGTCGCGTATTTAAAGGCAAGAAAATGGCAGGTCACATGGGTGCTGAGCGTGTAACGACTCAAAACCTAGAGATCGTACGTGTTGACGCTGAGCGCAACCTGCTTCTTATTAAAGGTGCAGTCCCTGGCGCAACTGGCGGTAACGTGATCGTTAAACCAGCTGTTAAAGCATAACGTCTCAGGAGTAAGTAATGGAACTAATGGTTAAAGGTGCTGATGCACTAACTGTTTCCGAAACTACTTTCGGACGTGAGTTTAACGAAGCTCTTGTACACCAAGTAGTTGTTGCGTACGCAGCAGGTGCTCGTCAAGGTACTCGTGCTCAAAAAACACGTTCAGAAGTTGCTGGCGGTGGCGCTAAGCCATGGCGTCAAAAAGGTACTGGCCGTGCACGTGCTGGTACAATCCGTAGCCCAATCTGGCGTACAGGTGGTGTTACTTTTGCTGCGAAACCACAAGATCACAGCCAAAAAGTTAACAAGAAAATGTACCGTGGTGCTATGAAGAGCATTCTTTCTGAGCTTGTTCGTCAAGAGCGTCTAATCGTTGTTGATAACTTCTCAGTAGAAGCGCCAAAGACAAAAGAGCTTGTCGCTAAGCTGAAAGAGCTTGAGCTAACTGATGCGCTTATCGTGACTAGCGAAGTAGATGAGAATCTATTCCTAGCTGCTCGTAACCTATACAAAGTTGATGCACGTGATGCAGCTGGTATTGATCCAGTTTCACTAATCGCGTTCGACAAAGTTGTAATGACTGCAGAAGCAGTTAAGCAAGTTGAGGAGATGCTAGCATGATCACTGAAGAGCGTATCCTAAAAGTTCTACGTGCTCCACACATCTCTGAAAAAGCAACTATGGCTGCTGAGAAAGCGAACACTATCGTTTTCAAAGTTGCTAAAGATGCAACTAAAAAAGAGATCAAAGCAGCTGTAGAAAAGCTATTTGAAGTTGAAGTTAAGTCTGTAAATACTCTTATCACTAAGGGTAAGACCAAACGTCAAGGTCTACGCCAAGGTCGCCGCAGCGACGTTAAAAAAGCGTACGTTACTTTGAAAGAAGGTCAAGATCTTGACTTTGTTGGCGGCGCGGAATAACAGGAGTAGTTGAGAAATGGCTATTGTTAAATGTAAGCCGACTTCCCCTGGTCGTCGTCACGTTGTTAAAGTTGTTAACGCTGACCTACACAAGGGTAAGCCATACGCACCTCTTCTAGAGAAAAACTCTAAGAATGGTGGTCGTAACAACAACGGTCGTATTACAGTACGTCACATCGGCGGTGGTCACAAACACCATTACCGTGTAATTGACTTTAAACGTACTAAAGACGGTATCCCAGCGAAAGTTGAGCGTCTAGAATACGATCCAAACCGTAGCGCTAACATCGCTCTAGTTCTGTACGCAGACGGTGAGCGTCGTTACATCCTAGCACCTAAAGGTGTTCAAGCTGGTGATGCTATCCAGTCTGGTGCAGACGCGCCAATCAAAGCTGGTAACGCACTTCCAATGCGTAACATCCCAGTAGGTTCAACGGTTCATAACGTTGAACTTAAGCCTGGTAAAGGTGGTCAGCTAGCTCGTTCGGCGGGTGCATATGCTCAAATCGTTGCTCGCGACGGTGCATACGTAACTCTTCGTCTACGTTCTGGCGAAATGCGCAAAGTACTTTCTGAAGGCCGTGCAACAATCGGTGAAGTTGGTAACTCTGAGCACATGCTACGTGAACTTGGTAAAGCTGGTGCTAACCGCTGGCGCGGTGTTCGTCCAACCGTTCGTGGTGTTGTGATGAACCCAGTAGACCACCCACACGGTGGTGGTGAAGGCCGTACTTCTGGTGGTCGTCATCCAGTATCACCATGGGGTCAGCCAACTAAAGGCTTCAAGACTCGTAAGAACAAACGCACTGACAAGTACATCGTACGTCGTCGTAACAAGTAATCTATATAAAGAGGAATCGCCATGCCACGTTCTCTCAAGAAAGGTCCATTTATCGACCTACACTTGCTGAAGAAGGTAGAGAAAGCGGTGGAAAGCGGAGACAAAAAGCCTATTAAGACTTGGTCCCGTCGTTCAATGATCATCCCTACGATGATCGGTTTGACCATCGCTGTCCATAATGGTCGTCAGCACGTACCAGTATTCGTAACCGACGAAATGATCGGTCACAAGCTGGGCGAATTTGCACCAACTCGTACTTACCGCGGCCACGTCGTGGATAAGAAAGCTAAGAAGCGTTAAGGAGTAGATGATGGAAGCACTAGCTAAACATAACTTTGCTCGCATTTCGCCTCAGAAAGCTCGCTTAGTTGCGGATCAAATCCGTGGTAAATCAGTTGACCAAGCTCTAGAAATCTTAACTTTCAGCAACAAAAAAGCTGCTGACTTAGTAAAGAAAGTTCTTGAGTCAGCTATCGCGAACGCGGAGCACAACGAAGGTGCAGATATTGACGACCTAAGTGTCGCAAAGATCTTCGTAGATGAAGGCCCTATCATGAAGCGTATTATGCCTCGTGCTAAAGGTCGTGCGGATCGTATCTTGAAGCGTTCAAGCCACATCACTGTTGTTGTTGCAGACGCTTGAGACTAGGAGAGTAAGCAATGGGTCAG
Organism: Vibrio sp.; assembly: GCF_038138445.1. GTDB lineage: Bacteria > Pseudomonadota > Gammaproteobacteria > Enterobacterales > Vibrionaceae > Vibrio. Next base: position 38,048 of record NZ_JAYQDQ010000013.1, on the reverse strand, counting down.
AAAGTACATCCAAATGGTATTCGTCTTGGCATCGTTAAGCCTTGGAATGCTACATGGTTTGCTAACACCAAAGAATTCGCTGACAACCTAGACGGCGACTTCAAGGTACGTCAGTTCCTTTCAAACGAACTGAAAAAAGCGTCTCTATCACGCATCGTTATCGAGCGTCCTGCTAAGAGCATCCGTGTGACTATTCACACTGCTCGTCCAGGCGTTGTAATCGGTAAGAAAGGTGAAGACGTTGAGAAGCTACGCGCAGCTGTAGCTAAAATTGCAGGTGTACCAGCGCAAATTAACATCGCTGAAGTACGTAAGCCTGAACTAGATGCACAACTTGTTGGTGACAGCATCGCGTCTCAGCTAGAGCGTCGTGTTATGTTCCGTCGCGCTATGAAGCGTGCGGTACAAAACGCTATGCGTCTAGGTGCTAAAGGTATCAAAGTAGAAGTAAGTGGTCGTCTAGGCGGCGCTGAAATTGCACGTTCAGAGTGGTACCGTGAAGGTCGTGTACCTCTACACACTCTACGTGCTGACATTGATTACGCAACTTCTTCGGCTCACACTCAATACGGTGTGATCGGCATTAAAGTTTGGATCTTCAAAGGTGAGATCCTAGGCGGAATGCCAGCAGCTAACGCTGTAGAGCCTAAAGGCGGCAAGCCTAAGAAGCAGCGCAAAGGCCGTAAGTAAGGAGTCGACAGATGCTACAACCTAAACGTACTAAGTTCCGTAAGGTTCAGACAGGTCGTAACCGTGGTCTAGCTAAAGGTACTGAAGTAAGCTTCGGCGAATTCGGTCTTAAAGCAACTGGCCGTGGTCGTCTAACTGCTCGTCAGATCGAAGCGGCACGTCGTGCAATGACACGTCACGTTAAGCGTCAAGGTAAAATCTGGATCCGTGTGTTCCCAGACAAGCCTATCACAGAAAAACCACTAGAAGTTCGTCAGGGTAAGGGTAAAGGTAACGTTGAGTACTGGGTAGCCCAAATCCAACCTGGAAAGGTAATGTACGAAATGGGTGGTGTACCTGAAGAATTGGCACGTGAAGCGTTCCGCCTAGCGGCTCGTAAACTGCCTTTCAAGACTACATTTGTAACTAAGCAGGTGATGTGATGAAAGCACAAGATCTACGCGAAAAGAGCGTTGAAGAGCTTAACTCTGAGTTACTAGAGTTGCTACGCGAACAGTTCAACCTGCGCATGCAGGCGGCAACTGGTCAGCTACAGCAAACTCACACTCTGAAAGCTGTACGCCGTGATATCGCACGTGTGAAAACTGTTTTGACTGAGAAGGCAGGCGCATAATGAGCGAAGTAAAACGTACTCAACAAGGTCGTGTTGTTAGCGACAAGATGGACAAGTCTATCACTGTTGCTATCGAGCGCATGGTTAAACACCCAATTTACGGCAAGTTCGTAAAGCGCACGACTAAAGTACACGCACATGACGAAAACAACGAGTGTGGCCTAGGCGACACAGTTGAAATCGCAGAGTGTCGTCCTCTGTCTAAGACTAAGTCTTGGGCATTGGTAAAAGTCGTAGAAAAAGCGAAGATTTAATTTCGTTGATTCTATGAAAAAAGCGGCTCCAAAAAATATTTTGGGGCCGTTTATTTTTTGACTACCCAATTACATAAAAGGGTGGTACAATTCGCGTCCCTTTTAAAGAGGCAGCCCGACCCGTGAGGGTCTAGTTTTTTTTATATTTAGCGGAGCACTAACATGATCCAAATGCAAAGTATGCTGGACGCAGCTGATAACTCAGGCGCACGCAGCGTAATGTGTATTAAGGTTCTGGGTGGCTCTCATCGCCGTTATGCACACATCGGTGACGTTATCAAAGTTACTGTTAAGGAAGCAATTCCTCGCGGTAAAGTTAAAAAAGGTGACGTTCTGAAGGCGGTGGTAGTTCGCACCCGTAAAGGCGTACGTCGTCCTGACGGTTCTGTCATTCGCTTCGACCGAAATGCTTGCGTATTGTTAAACGATAACACTGAGCAACCAATCGGTACACGTATCTTTGGTCCTGTGACACGCGAACTTCGTGGCGATAAGTTCATGAAGATCGTTTCACTGGCTCCAGAAGTTCTGTAAGGAGCACGTAGAAATGGCAGCTAAAATCCGTCGTAATGACGAAGTAATCGTTCTTGCTGGAAAAGATAAAGGCAAGAAAGGTAAAGTAACTAAGGTTCTAGCAACTGGTAAAGTTTTCGTTGAAGGCATTAACCTTGTTAAGAAGCATCAGAAACCTGTACCTGCAATGAATATCCAAGGTGGTATTGTTGAGCAGGAAGCAGCTATCGATGTATCTAACGTGGCTATTTTCAACGCAGCTACTGGTAAAGCTGACCGTATCGGTTTCCGTTTTGAAGACGGCAAGAAAGTTCGTTTCTTCAAGTCTAACGGCGAAACCGTTTCTAACTAATAGAGTAATTTGGAGTTCTACTATGGCGAAACTGCATGATTACTACAAGTCGTCTGTAGTCGCTGAACTGACCAAACAGTTTAGCTACACAAGCGTCATGCAAGTCCCTAGAATCGAGAAAATCACCCTAAACATGGGTGTTGGTGAAGCAATCAACGATAAGAAACTGCTAGAAAATGCAGCGTCTGATATGGCAACGATCTCTGGTCAGAAGCCACTTATCACAAAAGCGCGCAAATCTGTTGCAGGTTTCAAAATCCGCGAAGGCTACCCTATCGGTTGTAAAGTAACCTTGCGTGGCGAACGTATGTGGGATTTTCTTGAGCGTCTTATTTCGATCGCTCTTCCACGTGTACGTGACTTCCGTGGCGTTAGCGCTAAGTCTTTTGACGGACGCGGTAACTACAGCATGGGCGTTCGCGAGCAAATCATCTTCCCGGAAATCGACTTTGATAAAGTTGATCGAGTACGCGGTCTAGACATCACTATTACGACGTCTGCTGGTACTGATGAGGAAGGCCGTGCTCTGCTGGCTGCCTTTAACTTCCCATTCCGTAAGTAAGGTGAAGGGTTACTGTTATGGCTAAAAATTCAATGAAAGCACGTGAAGTAAAACGTGCGAAGCTAGTAGCTAAGTACGCTGAGAAGCGTGCAGCGCTTAAAGCTATCATTAGCGATGTAAACGCATCTGAAGAAGATCGTTGGAACGCAGTTCTTAAATTGCAAACTCTTCCACGTGATTCAAGTGCATCACGTCAGCGCAACCGTTGTAACCAAACTGGTCGTCCACACGGTTACCTACGTAAGTTCGGTCTAAGCCGTATCAAAGTTCGTGAAGCTTGCATGAAAGGCGAGATTCCTGGACTTCGTAAGGCTAGCTGGTAATTGCCACTTAATCATTTGGAGTAAATCATATGAGCATGCAAGATCCGATTTCGGATATGCTGACCCGCGTTCGTAACGGTCAGGCAGCAAACAAAGTTGCTGTTAAAATGCCTTCTTCAAAGCTTAAAGTTGCAATTGCTGCACTACTAAAAGCTGAAGGTTACATCACTGATTTCGCTGTTGAAGGCGAAGTAAAACCTGAGCTAGAAGTTACTCTTAAGTACTTCCAAGCTAAACCAGTAATCGAGCAACTTAAGCGTGTTTCTCGTCCAGGTCTACGTGTTTACAAGAAGAAAGATGATCTTCCTTCTGTAATGGGCGGTCTTGGTGTTGCTATCGTTTCAACTTCCAAGGGTCTGATGTCAGACCGTGCTGCACGTAAAGCAGGTCTTGGCGGTGAAATCATCTGCTACGTAGCGTAATAGGAGTAGAATATGTCTCGTGTTGCTAAGGCACCTGTCGCTATTCCAGCTGGCGTAGAGGTGAAACTAAACGGCCAAGAAATCACTGTAAAAAGTGCAAAGGGCGAACTATCACGCGTTCTTAACGATGCAGTTGTAGTTGCTCAGGAAGAAAACAACCTAACTTTCGGTCCTAAAGAAGGTGTTGTTAATGCATGGGCTCAAGCAGGTACTGCTCGCGCTCTAGTAAACAACATGGTTGTTGGTGTTACTGAAGGCTTTACTAAGAAGCTAACTCTTAAAGGTGTTGGTTACCGTGCTGCTATTAAAGGCAAAGCTGTATCTCTAACACTAGGCTTCTCACACCCTGTTGAGCACGAGTTGCCAGAGGGTATTAAAGCTGAATGTCCTAGCCAAACTGAAATTGTTATCTCTGGTTGCGATAAGCAGCTAGTAGGTCAAGTTGCGGCTGACATTCGTTCTTACCGTGAGCCTGAGCCTTATAAAGGTAAAGGTGTTCGTTACGCAGATGAAAATGTGCGTACTAAAGAAGCTAAGAAGAAGTAAGGTAACACTATGGATAAGAAAGCATCTCGCATCCGTCGTGCTACACGCGCACGTCGTAAGATTGCAGAACTGGGTGCAACTCGCCTAGTAGTACACCGTACTCCTCGTCACGTGTACGCTCAGGTTATCGCATCAAACGGCTCTGAGGTTATCGCAGCAGCTTCTACTGTAGAAAAAGCGATCCGTGAGCAAGTGAAGAACACTGGTAACATCGATGCAGCTAAAGCAGTAGGTAAAGCTGTTGCTGAGCGCGCGCTAGAAAAAGGCGTAGCGTCAGTTGCATTTGATCGTTCTGGTTTCCAATACCACGGTCGAGTAGCGGCGCTAGCAGAATCTGCTCGCGAAGCTGGTCTGAAATTCTAAGGTAGGGTTGGAAGATGGCTAAAGAACAACAAGTTCAAGCGAATGATTTGCAAGAAAAGCTAATCGCAGTTAACCGTGTATCAAAAACGGTTAAAGGTGGTCGAATCATGAGCTTTACTGCACTAACTGTAGTTGGTGACGGTAACGGTCGCGTAGGTTTCGGTTACGGCAAAGCTCGTGAAGTACCTGCAGCGATTCAAAAAGCAATGGAAAAAGCGCGTCGTAATATGACTACTATCGCGCTTAACGAAGGCACACTTTTCCACCCGGTAAAAGGTCGCCACTCGGGCTCTAAAGTTTACATGCAGCCAGCTGCAGAAGGTACGGGTGTAATCGCAGGTGGTGCGATGCGTGCAGTACTAGAAGTAGCAGGTGTACATAACGTACTATCTAAAGCATACGGTTCTACGAACCCTATCAACATCGTTCGTGCTACGATCGATGCACTAGATAGCATGAAGTCGCCAGAAATGGTTGCTGCTAAACGTGGTCTAACTGTTGAATCTATTTCGGAGTAAGAACACCATGGCAACTATTAAAGTTACTCAAACTAAAAGCTCAATCGGTCGTCTACCTAAGCACAAATTGTGTTTAAAGGGTCTAGGCCTTCGTAAAATCAACCATACTGTAGAACTTGAAGATACTCCGTGTGTACGCGGAATGATCAACAAGGTTTTCTACATGGTTAAAGTTGAGGAGTAATCAGAATGCGTTTGAATACTCTATCACCGGCTGCGGGTTCTAAGCCTTCTGCGAAGCGCGTAGGTCGTGGTATCGGTTCTGGCCTTGGTAAAACCGGTGGTCGTGGCCACAAAGGTCAAAAGTCACGTTCTGGCGGCAGTGTTCGTCCAGGCTTCGAAGGCGGTCAAATGCCTTTGAAACAACGTCTACCTAAGTTCGGCTTCACTTCTCGTAAGAGCTTAGTGTCTGCTGAAGTTCGTCTAGCTGAGCTAGCGAAAGTAACAGGTGACGTCGTTGACCTAAACAGCCTTAAAGCTGCTAACGTCATCACTAAGAACATCGAATTTGTTAAAGTTGTTCTTTCTGGTGAAATTAACAAAGCAGTGACTGTTAAAGGTCTACGTGTGACTAAAGGCGCTAAAGCTGCTATCGAAGCTGCTGGCGGTAAAATCGAGGAATAATCTCGAGGAACGAGGTACAGATGGCTAAGAAACCAGGACAAGATTTTCGTAGTGCTCAGAGCGGCTTAAGTGAACTAAAGTCGCGCTTGTTATTCGTAATTGGTGCACTTTTAGTATTCCGAGCCGGCTCTTTTGTGCCGATTCCTGGTATTGACGCTGCTGTACTTGCCGATTTGTTCGAACAGCAAAAAGGTACCATCGTTGAAATGTTTAACATGTTCTCCGGTGGTGCTCTTGAGCGTGCATCTATATTAGCGTTGGGCATCATGCCGTATATTTCGGCATCGATTGTTGTCCAACTGCTAACCGTAGTTCACCCTGCGTTAGCTGAACTCAAGAAAGAGGGTGAAGCAGGCCGTCGTAAGATAAGGCAATATACGCGCTACGGCACGCTTGTACTTGCAACATTCCAAGCTATTGGTATTGCAACAGGCTTACCAAACATGGTCGATAATCTGGTTGTTATCAACCAAACCATGTTTACGCTAATTGCTACCGTAAGTTTAGTAACTGGTACCATGTTCTTGATGTGGTTAGGTGAACAAATTACAGAGCGTGGAATCGGTAACGGTATATCGTTACTTATATTTGCAGGTATTGTTGCTGGATTGCCTTCTGCAATCGGTCAAACAATCGAGCAAGCGCGTCAAGGTGAATTGCATGTACTTCTTCTGCTGTTGATTGTTGTACTTGCTTTTGCAGTGATCTACTTCGTTGTTTTCATGGAGCGTGGTCAACGTCGAATCGTCGTTAACTATGCGAAACGTCAACAAGGTCGTAAGGTCTTTGCTGCACAAAGCACACACTTGCCACTTAAAATTAATATGGCAGGTGTTATTCCAGCAATCTTTGCATCTAGTATTATACTGTTTCCAGGAACACTGGCGCAGTGGTTTGGTCAAAATGGTGAGAGCAGCACGCTTGGTTGGTTAACTGACGTGTCTTTGGCTCTTAGCCCAGGTCAGCCTTTATATGTAATGCTATATGCAGCGGCGATTATTTTCTTCTGTTTCTTCTACACGGCGTTGGTATTCAACCCTAGAGAAACAGCAGATAACCTGAAGAAGTCTGGTGCATTCGTACCCGGCATCCGCCCAGGTGAGCAGACAGCTAAATATATAGATAAAGTGATGACGCGTTTAACCCTAGCGGGTGCGTTATACATTACCTTTATCTGTCTGATTCCAGAGTTCATGATGGTCGCGTGGAACGTACGTTTCTACTTCGGCGGAACATCACTACTGATTGTAGTAGTGGTTATTATGGACTTTATGGCACAGGTACAGACTCATCTGATGTCTCAACAGTATGATTCTGTGTTGAAAAAGGCAAACCTGAAAGGCTACGGCCGATAAATCGGGTTTTAATTGCGGAGTTTAGCAATGAAAGTTCGTGCTTCCGTTAAAAAAATCTGCCGTAACTGTAAAGTTATCAAGCGTAACGGTGTCGTTCGCGTGATTTGCAGTGAGCCAAAGCACAAACAGCGCCAAGGCTAATAAGCAGAAATTTTTACTTGAAATATAAGGTAGCGTTGAGTATATTGCTCGGCCTACCTTTTGCGTGCAAAAGAAGTAGTATCCCGCAGCGTATCCATAACGGGCTTTGCTGCGGCTAATTCTTTTATAGAAACACTTAGGAGTGAATAATGGCCCGTATAGCAGGCATTAACATTCCTGATCAAAAGCATGCTGTAATCGCACTAACAGCGATCTACGGTATCGGTAAAACTCGTTCTCAAGCTATTCTAGCTGAGGTGGGTATTTCTGAGCATGTTAAGATCAGTGAACTAACTGAAGAGCAGATCGATCAACTGCGTGATGGTGTAGCTAAGTACACTGTAGAAGGTGATCTACGTCGTGAAGTATCCATGAACATCAAGCGTCTAATGGACCTTGGCTGTTACCGTGGTCTTCGTCATCGTCGCAGTCTACCACTACGTGGACAGCGTACTAAAACCAACGCTCGCACCCGTAAGGGTCCGCGTAAGCCGATCAAGAAATAATCGGGAAGGTAGAGTACAATGGCTAAACAACCAACTCGCGCTCGTAAGCGCGTACGCAAGCAAGTTGCAGATGGCGTTGCGCACATCCATGCGTCTTTCAACAACACAATCGTAACTATTACTGACCGTCAAGGTAATGCTCTAGCATGGGCTACTGCAGGTGGTTCAGGTTTCCGTGGTTCTCGTAAATCTACTCCGTTCGCGGCACAGGTAGCTGCTGAGCGTTGTGCTGAAATGGCGAAAGAATACGGACTAAAGAACTTGGAAGTTATGGTTAAGGGTCCAGGTCCAGGTCGTGAATCTACTGTTCGCGCACTGAACGCTGCTGGTTTCCGCATCACAAACATCGTTGATGCTACACCAATCCCTCATAACGGTTGTCGTCCACCTAAGAAACGTCGTGTATAACGTTTTTTAGATTACTGGAGAAAGATCATGGCAAGATATTTGGGTCCTAAGCTGAAGCTTAGCCGTCGTGAAGGCACTGACTTATTCCTTAAGTCTGGTGTTCGCGCGATCGATACCAAGTGTAAAATTGATAACGCACCAGGTGTACACGGCGCTCGTCGCGGTCGTCTATCTGAGTATGGCGTTCAGCTTCGTGAGAAGCAAAAAGTACGTCGTATGTACGGCGTTCTAGAAAAACAATTCCGTAACTACTACAAAGAAGCAGCGCGCCTTAAAGGCAACACTGGTGAAAACCTACTTCAGCTTCTTGAAGGTCGTCTTGATAACGTAGTTTACCGCATGGGCTTTGGCGCAACTCGCGCAGAAGCACGTCAGCTAGTTAGCCATAAAGCTATCCTAGTTAACGGTAAAGTTGTAAACGTTCCTTCTTTCAAAGTTGCGGCTAATGACGTTGTTACTATCCGTGAGAAAGCAAAACAGCAGTCTCGCATCAAAGCAGCTCTAGAAGTTGCTGAACAACGCGAAAAACCAACTTGGATTGAAGTAGATGGTGGTAAGATGGAAGGTACGTTTAAGCGTCTGCCTGAACGTTCAGATCTATCTGCTGACATCAACGAACAACTGATCGTCGAGCTTTACTCTAAGTAAGGTTTAAACTAAAGAGAGGACACAATGCAGGGTTCTGTAACAGAATTTCTTAAGCCACGTCTTGTTGACATCGAACAAGTTAGCACGACACACGCAAAAGTAACTCTTGAGCCATTGGAGCGTGGCTTTGGTCACACTCTAGGTAATGCACTTCGCCGTATTCTTCTATCTTCTATGCCAGGTTGTGCTGTGACAGAAGTAGAGATTGAAGGCGTTCTACACGAATACAGCACTAAAGAAGGTGTTCAGGAAGATATTCTTGAAATTCTTCTAAACCTAAAAGGTTTGGCTGTGCGCGTTGCCGAAGGCAAAGATGAAGTGTTTATTACGCTGAACAAATCAGGCTCGGGCCCTGTGGTTGCAGGTGACATCACCCATGATGGTGATGTAGAGATCACTAACCCAGAACACGTTATCTGTCATTTGACAGATGCTAATGCCGAGATCGCAATGCGTATCAAGGTAGAACGTGGTCGTGGTTACGTTCCAGCTTCAGCTCGTATCCATACTGAAGAAGATGAGCGTCCAATTGGTCGCCTACTGGTTGACGCTACGTACAGCCCAGTAGACAAAATTGCTTATTCTGTAGAAGCAGCTCGTGTAGAGCAGCGTACAGACTTAGACAAGCTTGTCATCGATATGGAAACGAACGGTACTCTAGACCCAGAGGAAGCAATCCGTCGTGCAGCTACTATTCTAGCTGAGCAATTGGATGCCTTCGTAGATCTACGTGATGTACGAGTTCCTGAGGAGAAAGAAGAGAAGCCAGAATTCGATCCGATCCTACTGCGTCCTGTAGACGATCTTGAACTAACAGTTCGCTCTGCTAACTGTCTGAAAGCAGAAGCGATTCACTACATCGGTGATCTTGTACAGCGCACTGAGGTTGAGCTACTTAAAACGCCTAACCTTGGTAAAAAATCTCTTACAGAGATCAAAGACGTACTTGCATCACGTGGTCTGTCTCTAGGTATGCGCCTAGAAAACTGGCCACCAGCGTCTATCGCTGAAGATTAATCGATACTAGTTAGAAGGATTAGGTCATGCGCCATCGTAAGAGTGGTCGTCAACTCAACCGCAACAGCTCACATCGCAAAGCGATGTTCAGCAACATGGCTAGCTCTCTAGTACGTCATGAAGTTATCAAGACTACTTTGCCAAAAGCAAAAGAGCTACGTCGCGTCGTTGAGCCTTTGATTACACTAGCTAAGACTGACAGCGTTGCTAACCGTCGTCTAGCATTTGCACGTACTCGTGACAACGAAGTAGTTGCAAAACTATTTAACGAACTAGGTCCACGTTTTGCTGCTCGTCAGGGCGGTTACACTCGTATCCTAAAAGCTGGTTTCCGTGCTGGTGATAAAGCTCCAATGGCTTACATTGAGCTTGTAGATCGCCCAGCTGCTGAAGAAGCTGCTGAGTAATCAGTTCGTAGTAACGAAAAAGCCGAGCAAATGCTCGGCTTTTTTGTATCTGGAATAATTTAGGCATAAAGAAGGCGGCTATAAAGCCGCCTTCTTTATTGAGTCATATTGGCTATTACAAAATATCCAGTAGCTCAACTTCAAAGACTAGTGCTGCAAACGGAGGGATAGATGCGCCAGCACCACGCTCACCATAAGCAAGATCTTGAGGGATGTAGAGTTTCCACTTTGAGCCAACAGGCATTAGTTGAAGAGCTTCAACCCAGCCTTTGATTACACCAGTTACTGGGAACTCGGCTGGTTGACCGCGAGAAACAGAGCTGTCAAATACAGTACCGTCAGTTAACTCCCCATGGTAGTGAACACGAACTTGCTTGTCTGAAGTTGGGATTTCACCTGTACCTTCAGTTAGGATTTCGTATTGTAGACCTGACTCAAGAACTGTGATTTCTGGACGAAGAGCATTGTCTTTTAGGAAAGCTTCACCATCAGCAGCGGCAGCTTTAGCAGCTTCTTGGCGAGCAGACTCAGCGCGCTGATGCATGTCTTGAAGTGCAGAGTTAATGTCGTCAATTTCAATCGTTGGCATATCACCAACCAGTGCAGTAGCGATACCCGCTGCGATAGCGTCAACGCTAAGACCTTCCAGACCAGAGCCTGCGAGTTGCTGGCCCATTTGCAGACCAATACCGTAACTGGCTTTTTGCTCTACTGTTTCAAATTTAACTTCAGACATGATGTCTCTCTATGTTTAGTGTATTTAAGGCGCACAGGATACCAGTAATGAGAGTCGGATGAAATGGTGCTAGAGTTTGAGGACAATAATGCACTTAATGTGGGAGTTAAGTCTGATTTTTTTGCCTCAAATAGCAATTTTGACCTCTACATTACCTAACAGATTCAAAATCCCTATACTAGAGTGCGCTTCGTTTTTATACTTATAGACGTGGACCTTAGGGAGAGCACGCTTAATGAACCGTAGAAAGAAAAAGCCTAAACAGGTCGATTATATAGAGCTAATTCAACAAAAGATCGCGCAAATTGATTGGAAAGCTATGGTTCGCTATATCAAAGATCTGTGGTGGATACTGCCAAAACTTCATCGACGAGTGTTAATCATACTCGTCCCGCTTTTTCTCCTGTTACTTGTGCTCCCTGCGCCACAAGCCACCCCAGATTCAGAGCAAAATAGTGCTCCCTCTGAATCAAAGCAGCGTGTTTCGGTTAACATTAATACTACAGGGTTGAGCCAGCAGCGTTCTGACGAGCAGCAAAGCTTAAAGTCTGAGGTATGGCAGGAATATACCGTAGAAAAGGGCGACACCCTTGCTCAAGTTTTTCGCAATAATGATTTGGCCATGTCTGATCTCAATGCTCTCGTTAGAGTTGAAGGAAGTGATAGGCCTTTAAGCCGGATAAAAGCAGGGCAGTTAGTGCGCTTTAAACTCGCTGAAGATGGTAAACTTGATATTCTTCAACTAGAGAAAAGCTCAAAATCTGTCATGTTCTTCCGCTTATCTGATGGTGCCTTTGGTCGCAGCAAATAAGATAGTTTTGCTTGTGTATCGATCATTGCTGCCTGGAGCTACGCCTAGAGCCGTGCTTTATTGGTAGTAAAGGGACTATGATGCAGAGGATCCCTATCGCAGTCAGCCAATCAGGGATTTCGTCAAACCACCATACCCCGAATAAAGTGACAAACACTAAACCAGAATATTCTGCGACGCCAATTTCGCCTGCAGGTGCTTTTCGATAGGCTAAAACAGCGAGGCCGTTGTATAGCAAGACAAAAACAGCACTAGCAGCAATAAGGCTGAGCTGACTATAGCTTATTGGTTGCCAGTAAATCACAGCTAGCGCGGCGGAGACAGGCACTGAGAGTACCGAGGTCCAGAATAGCGTGCTTATCATGGTTTGTTTGTGTGGTAGTTTACGGGCAGAAACATTAAATAATGCAAGTGTTGTAGCCGTGGAAAGGGCAAATAGAGCTGCCCAGTGAAACTGAGAAGGTCTAAGCACGATCAGAACGCCGATAAAGCCGAGTATCGTTGCTAATATTTTGCTTCGAGGGGGCGTTTCTTTCAACATCAAGACTGATATTGGCAACATAAGTAATGGGGCGGCGTAAAATACTGCATTAGCACTGGCTAATGTCAGGTGTGTGATGGCAACCACCATACATCCACTGCCAATAATGACTAAATGGGCACGAAACAAGTTTAACCATGGCGCGTGAAGTTGTCGGGACTCCACGCACTCCTTTCTCCAAAATGGATATATTACAATCACAGATATTAGCTGCCGGATGAAAATATATTGGTTTGGATGGATGCTGCCATCAAGTAATTTCACCATTACATCTGACAGCGATGCACTTAAGTTACCTGCGATTAACAGCCATAAGGCTAGGGTCTGTAAAGAAAGTTTGCTCACGGTTAACGGCTGAATTTCATGTCAATATGAGCAATATCATCCTCAAGGTAGGGTGATGAGGTAGGTATAAATCCATGCTGACGGTAAAAGCTTTCTAAATGTGCCTGAGCGCCTATTTCAATATCTTCTGTCGGCCAAAGTTTTTCACATTCTATCAGTGCTCGTTCTATTAGTTTATGACCCAATCCCCCTCCTCGGTGAGAGTGTGCAGTCGCTACTCTGCCAATGCTCACACTAGGGTAGCTAATATTCTTAGGCAGTAATCGTGAATAGGCGATCAGCTCATCATTTTTATAACCCAGTAGGTGATAAACACCATAAATACTGTCTTTTCCATCTAGCTCAGGATAAGGGCAAGCTTGCTCAACAACGAACACATCTACTCTTAATTTCAGCATTTGATACAACTGGTTAGTGGTTAATTGTTTGAAAGTGAGGAGTTGCCATGTGATCATAATCTGCCTTATTGAATATGTGTTTAGATACGGAGCTTAAAGGAATCGATTACCTACCGCATTAACCATTGTTAATTTTCTGACGTTTCTTGATACGACTTAAGCTAATTGGGGTAATACCCAGATAGGCCGCTATATGGTAGTCAGTCAGCCTTTGGCATAGGTGAGGATAATGTTGGCAAAACAACTCATAGCGCTCTTCAGGTGTATAGAGCAACATAAAGCGTTCTTTGTTCTCCTTGTACATAAGTTGAGTTTCCAACAGCTTTATATAAATCGGATGTTTCTTATCCCGCCAGTTGCGAAGGGTGGTAATTGGTAGAGAAAACAGAACGCAGGCGGTCAGGGACTCGAGTAGGTAAGGTGAGGCTTGTTGCTTGATTAAGCTTTCAAAGCCAATAATCCAATCGTCTTCCCAGTAAAACTCTTTGCTGAACTCTTTTCCTTTATCGGTTAAGTATGCGGAGTGGCAAACGCCTTCAATCAGGAAAAAGATCTCTTCAGCGACTTGTCCTTGATTGAGTAATATATGCCGTGTGGGTAGCTCCACCAACCTAGCGCAATCGACAAGCTGGTTTATGTCTTGCTGGTCAAAACCAGCATTGGCAAGTTGTTGTTTAAAATGTGTGATTGGATCCATATTGCTGACTGACTAGATGTGTTTTCTAGAATTTTACTCCAATAAGAAAGATTTATTGTGGATCTTGGGGATTAAAAACGCCGCGATTAAAGTCGCGGCGTTGGAAAGATGGCATTTAGTTTGGCATATCTATTTGGTAAACGGCAAAACCAACATCATCGGTTGCTACTTTTTTCATCGGGTATTGGCCATTACTTTTGATAAAGTTTGCCGCTTTGTCACTGGGTGAAGTTTCAAAGCGGATATCGAGCGCTTTATCGGAGTTAATCGCCGCAAATCGCCAGTTATTGTCCGCATTTGGTTTAAATTCACCTTGCTCTTTACTCACGCGGGTAATGTAGTTGGCAATAATGGAACGGTTTTCATCTGGCGAGTCAAAGGCGATAAACTCGCTGCCTGTACCTGGGAATTTATTGCTGTATGCGCGGTAGTTATTGGTTGCGATTAGGAAGTCTTGTTTCATGTCCAGAGGCTTACCTTGGAAGGTTAGACTTGTAATACGCTGAGAATCAGGGTTGATGAGTTTACACTCTCCGTCGTATTTGGCAGGTTGAGTAACGTCAATTTGGTACTCAACACCATCAATCACATCAAAGTTATAGGTACGGAACTCATCCCAGTTAATCAACTGCTGAGGCTTGGTACTGCTTGGATCAATTTGATTAAACTGCCCCGCGCTACATTCAAGCCAGTCTTTTACTTGCTGACCCTTAACTTTCATTGCTACTAAGGTGTTTGGATAGAGGTAAAGGTCGGCTGCGTTGCGGAAAGTCAGTTGTCCAGCTTCAACTTCGGTGAAGTTAGCCGGATCATTTTTACGCCCGCCCGCTTTAAATGGAGCAGCGGCAGAAAGGACTGGAATATCGGCTAAGTCAGGGTCTCCTTGAATGAAGCGCTCGACATAATCTTTTTGAGCCAAGTTGACAATTTGTATGGTGGGATCGTCTTGGACTAAGGCTAAATAGCTGTACATCACACCGCTGGCTTTACCAATTGGCTGATTGACAAAATCGCGCGTGCCTTTGTGATCGAATGTCAGTGCTTTGACCATATCAGGGTCTGCTTGAGCAAGAGATTTTTTATTGTTTTGATCAAAAATCGGTCGAGCTTGAGCCTCTCCTTTGACAACTTTCCACTCGCCCTTGTCTTGTTTGAGCTCAAGGTCGATGACTCCTACATGGCTACCCCAACGGCCAGGCATCACAGAGGCCACACCATTAATTGTGCCTTTTTTATTGTCTACGCCAGGAATGTTATCAAAGCCTTTGCCCGGGAAAACAGCGTGAGAATGACCAAAAGCGATAGCATCAATCCCTTCAACTTCTGCTAGGTAGTAGGTTGAGTTCTCTGAGCCTATTTTGTATGGATCTGAGGAAACACCAGAGTGAGGGATAGCGACAATGACATCAGCACCTTGCTTCTTCATTTCTGGGATGAGAGTTTGGGCAGTTTGTTTAATGTCTTTAGCGAACACTTTCCCTTCTAAATTTTTCTTATCCCAAACCATGATTTGTGGTGGAACAAAACCAATATAACCAACCTTGATTTGATGTTCTTGACCATTCACGTCTTTAAACGTATGTGGCTTTATGATGTAGGGCTTGAAGTAATGTTGGCCTGTTTCTTTATCAAATACATTCGCATTGATATAGGGAAAGTTGGCGTCATTGATGGTTTCTTTTAGAAACGCTAGGCCATAGTTAAACTCATGGTTACCTATATTACCCACATCATAGCTAAGCAGATTCATTGCTTTATAAACAGGATGAACTTCACCCGGTTTTATTCCTTTCGCAGCCATATAGTCACCCATAGGACTGCCTTGAATTAGGTCGCCATTATCAACCAGAACACTGTTTTCAACTTCAGCCTGAGCTTGTTTCACTATAGTCGCAGCGCGAGTCAGACCAATTTTTTGGCTCGGTTTGTCTTTGTAGTAATCGTAGTCCATCAAGTTGGTGTGAATGTCGGTGGTCTCGACAATACGTAACTTGATAGTTTCGGCCATGGCCGGTCCTGCAATCGTCAGCATGCCGCTTAAGACGGCTACCGCAAGAGGGGTGACTGCGACTTTCATGGTATTAGCTCCAGTAGCGTTGATTTTAAACCAAGCATAATTTAGCAAAAGCTTGTGCAATGAATATTTCACTCACTAATGAAATGTGATTTGGAGTCAGGGTTTTTACTCGGTTCTGTCTGCGAGATCGCATCTAGATTATGTGGCTAGGATAAAGCTAGTCATTGTATATCACTAAAAGGTATAAAAAATAAAATTTTAGAATTTCAAGTAATATGTATGTGGCGCCATAATGCGTTCAAAGACAGGCAAGGAACAGCATGATGACGAACAAGGATACGATTTCTCAATTTCCCAAAAACAACATAAGAACGTTGAATCCATCCGTTTCGGCTCTAAATAGCGCTGGGCAAAGTGTTTTGCATGCTGGAGAAGTTGCCCTGATCGGTGCAGGCCCCGGAGACTCTGAACTTCTGACACTTAAAGCGCTACGTTTTATCCAGCAGGCTGATGTGGTTTTGTATGACTATTTGGTTTCCGATGACATCCTAGCTTTGATCCCAAGCGATACCATCTTGGTGTGTGTCGGAAAGCGCGCAGGCCATCACAGTGTTCCTCAGGAAAAAACTAATCAGTTATTGGTTGATTTTGCTCTACAAGGCCACCGCGTTGCGCGCATAAAAGGGGGCGATCCTTTTGTTTTTGGTCGTGGAGGGGAAGAGTTAGAAGTATTGGCTGACGCAGGGATTAAGTTTCAAGTCGTGCCCGGAATTACCGCCGCCTCTGGTGCCACAGCGTATGCGGGAATCCCTCTTACCCACCGTGATTATGCACAAAGCGCGATGTTTATTACCGGTCATCTTAAAGCTGATAGGGATGGTATGGATTGGTCTACCTTGGCAAGAGGTAATCAAACCTTGGTTATCTATATGGGGTTGCTCAAGTCAGATTATATCCAAGAACAGCTGATACTACATGGACGCGCATCTGACACACCGATAGCCATTATTGAACGTGGTACCCAAGCTTGTCAGAAAGTATTTACTGGTCAATTGTCTGAGTTAGCGACACTGGCTCAGGATGCTAAGTCACCATCTTTGATCGTGGTTGGAGAAGTGGTCGCGTTATCAAGCAAACTTGCTTGGTTTGGAGAACCCCAGAGCGCCTTACCCCAGCAGCAATTCGCCTAACGTCTATTAACCTCAATAAGCTGCTCATTGTGAGCGCATAGGAAGCATTAACATGGATCAACAAGGTTTAACCCATCTACAGCAGCTCGAAGCTGAGAGTATCCACATAATAAGAGAAGTGGCGGCTGAGTTTGATAATCCGGTGATGATGTACTCGATAGGTAAAGACTCATCCGTGATGCTACATCTTGCTCGCAAGGCGTTTTATCCGGGCAAAATTCCTTTTCCACTGCTGCATGTCGACACTGACTGGAAGTTTAAGGAAATGATTGAATTTCGGGATAAAACAGCAGAGAAATATGGCTTTGAGCTTTTGGTTCATAAGAATCCAGAAGGTCTGGCTATGGGGGTCAACCCTTTTGAGCATGGCTCCTCTAAGCACACAGATATTATGAAAACTCAAGGTCTCAAGCAGGCACTAAATCAATATGGTTTTGATGCAGCCTTTGGTGGGGCAAGGCGGGATGAGGAGAAGTCACGAGCAAAAGAACGAGTCTATTCCTTCCGTGATAAGAACCATACTTGGGACCCTAAAAATCAGCGCCCAGAGCTGTGGCATACCTATAATGGCCAAATAAATAAAGGGGAAAGTATACGCGTTTTTCCACTTTCAAATTGGACTGAATTAGATATCTGGCAATACATCTATTTAGAAAACATCGACATTGTCCCTTTGTACTTTGCGGAAAAACGGCCTGTTGTTGAGCGTGATGGCATGTTGATCATGGTCGATGATGAACGAATGAAGCTTGGCTCTGGTGAAGTCGTTGAAGAGAAAAAGGTTCGCTTTCGCACCCTAGGCTGCTATCCGCTTACTGGGGCGATTGAATCTCAAGCAAACACATTGACTGGCATCATAGAAGAGATGCTAGTTGCCACCTCTAGTGAGAGGCAAGGTCGTGCGATCGACCACGATCAATCAGGATCGATGGAACTTAAAAAGCGCCAAGGCTATTTCTAACAGGATCGAGGAAGCATTATGAACACGGCAGTGGAAACTCAATTAGCAGAGTTGGGTATAGAAGGCTACCTAACTCAGCATCAACACAAATCATTACTTCGATTTCTAACTTGTGGCTCGGTCGATGATGGTAAAAGTACTCTGATTGGACGATTGCTTCATGATTCCAAGCAAATCTATGAAGATCAGTTAGCTGCTGTTCACGCCGATAGCCAAAGGGTTGGTACTACGGGTGAGCGTCCTGACTTAGCTTTGTTGGTTGATGGATTGCAGGCTGAACGCGAGCAAGGTATCACCATTGATGTCGCTTATCGCTATTTCTCTACCCAAAAGCGTAAATTTATCATCGCCGATACACCTGGACACGAGCAGTACACGCGAAATATGGCCACTGGCGCCTCTACTTGCGATCTGGCGGTTATATTAATTGATGCGCGCAAAGGTGTATTGGATCAAACTCGTCGTCACTCCTTTATCGCGAATCTACTTGGCTTGAAACACTTTATTGTCGCAGTCAATAAAATGGACTTGGTTGATTACTCACAGCAGCGTTTTGAAGAGATCCGTGACGATTACTTGGCTTTTGCTAATAAGCTGCAAGGTCAAACCGATATCCATATCGTTCCACTTTCCGCGCTTGAAGGAGACAATGTGGTTGAGGCCAGTGATAACCTTAAATGGTTTGATGGCCCAGCTTTATTAGACCTTTTACAGAGCGTTGATGTCACTAAAGCCAAAGAAAATGGTGAGTTTCGTTTCCCTGTTCAATATGTGAATCGGCCTAATCTCGATTTTCGAGGCTTCTCTGGCACCATCGCCTCTGGCTCGATTAAGGTTGGTGATGTCATTAAGGCGTTACCATCAGGAAAAACATCTCGCGTAGCCAGTATCGTTACTTTCGATGGGAACTTGTCACAGGCTCAGGCTGGGTTAGCCGTCACCCTGACATTGGAAAATGAGATAGACATTAGTCGTGGTGATTTGATTGTTCATCAGGGAGATGATGTTGCTCGTAGCTCGCATTTATCAGCGGATGTTGTGTGGATGACTGAGCAGCCTTTGGTCGCTGGACGAGAGTATGACATCAAAATCGCTGGCAAGAAGACCATAGGACGTGTGGCATCTATTCAGCATCAATACGACATTAACAATTTATCCAAGCATGATGCTAAGGAGCTGCCTTTAAACGGTATTGGTCTTTGTGACTGGACTTTGAATGAATCTATAGCCCTCGACAGTTATGATCAGGTTCAAGATAGCGGCGGTTTTATTATTATCGATCGTTTAACTAACGTGACAGTGGGGGCTGGACTAGTTCGTCAAGCACTAAGTGAGCGGACACCGTCACCAAGCGAGCGAATGGGGGCATTTGAAAATGAGCTGAAAGCCCTGATCCTCAAACATTTTCCCGAGTGGGACGCCAAAATCTAACTAATTGAGGGTGTGCACGATGTGGCAACAAGGATTTGTGCTAGCGGTATTATTAGGTATTGTTATTAGCCTTATTGCCACACGCGTTAAGCCAAGCTTTATTTTTGCTGGGGCTGCATTTGTTGCCTTTCTCGCTGGCAGGATAGAGCTAGGTGATGTAGCAACAAATTTTACTAACTCTTCTTTACTGACTTTAGTCTTGCTGATCCTTGCATCAAGTGCATTGGAAAAGACGCGTCTGGTGAGTTGGGTTAGTCGCTCTTTGTCCTCTGGGAGGTTGGCGACCGTGATTGCCAAGTTAGGACTATCAACCGCGTTACTCTCTTCCTTTACCAATAATACCGCTGTGGTGGTGGCCTTAATTGGCGCGATAAAACGTAACCAAACCCATGCGCCTTCCAAGTTACTGATCCCTTTATCTTATGCAGCGATTCTTGGTGGTACACTGACTTTGATCGGTACCTCAACCAATCTTATTATTAACAGCTTTGTTGAAGATGCAGGACTTCCTAGTCTTGGCTTTTTTACCCCGACCGTCATTGGGCTGGTGGTATTGGTTGCAGGGCTTTTGATTCTTATCCCACTTAGCTATTTTTTGCCATCCAATGACCAGCAGCAAGAAGAAGCATTGCCTTATTTCCTTGAGGCCATTGTGGAGCCTAATTCGCATTTGGTGGGGAATAGCATTAGCGACAACAAGCTGCGTGATTTGCGTAAATTGTTTCTTGCAGAAGTGATAAGAGATGGTGAAGTTATGCCATCTGTTGAGCCGGACTTTGTGTTGCAGGCAAACGACAGGTTATTGTTTTGCGGTGATATCGAAAGTGTTACCACCTTACAGGAGATCCAAGGGTTAAGATTGTTCGGTCAGCACCATCTAAATGGTCAAAGCTTAGTAGAAGTGGTAGTCAGCTCTTCGGCCAGTTTATGCAGCAAAACATTGAAATCAAGCGAGTTTAGAGAGCGATTTGACGCGGTTGTAGTGGCGATTCGCCGTGGTCATGAACGGCTTCGTGGTGGTCTGGGTAATATCGAACTTAATGCGGGTGACACTCTAGTTCTTGTGCCGGGTAAACGGTTCGAACAGGAAAGGCAAACCCAGAGTAAAGAGTTTGTATTGGTTAACGCTCTCGACTCTAGCGCTCGTCTTGATAGCCGGAAGTCTCGCATAGTCTTGATAGGGTTTATTAGTGTCATTGTGGCTGCTTTGCTTGGTGAGCTTTCGCTTATTAAAGGCTTGTCTTTATTTTTACTCGCCTCAC
Organism: Vibrio sp.; assembly: GCF_038138445.1. Classification (GTDB taxonomy): domain Bacteria; phylum Pseudomonadota; class Gammaproteobacteria; order Enterobacterales; family Vibrionaceae; genus Vibrio. The sequence goes on along the minus strand of NZ_JAYQDQ010000013.1, from coordinate 17,397 downwards.
TGTTTAGTGGCGTGGTTCAGCTAGGAGAGCTTAGACGACGGTTTCCTGTCGATATTGTGGTTATTGTGGGATCGGCCCTTTCCATTGCACAGTTGATGCTCTCTTCTGGTCTTTCAGCCTCATTAGGCAATGTGTTTATTGAAACATTTAATGGCTGGGGGGCTTTTGGAGCTCTGGTCGCCACCTATTTTTTTACTCTGATATTAACAGAGCTTGTTACCAACAATGCGGCGGCAGCACTTGCCTTTCCATTGGGTTATAGCATGGCTTTAGGTTACGGCGTCGACCCCATGCCATTTATTATGGCGGTGTTGTTTGGCGCCAGTGCAAGCTTTGTTTCTCCCTATGGTTATCAGACTAATCTACTCGTATACAGCTTAGGCCAGTATAAATTAACGGATTACGTGAGAGTTGGGCTTCCTGTCTCTTTGGTATATTCGTTACTGGTGCTGGCTCTTATTCCAAGATTTTTTCCATTTTAAAGGATGCGCCTATGACATCTCAGGTACAAGTCCAAGACAGTCACATTACTTGGCATCAGCACAATATTGATAAAGCTTTTCGAGCTCAGGTAAAACGGCAAAAGCCAGTTGTACTGTGGTTTACAGGCTTATCTGGGGCAGGAAAGTCAACCATTGCTGGTGCTCTAGAAAATGCCTTGGCTGAACTTGGCTACCATACTTACCTTTTAGACGGTGATAACGTTCGACACGGTTTGTGTAGCGATCTTGGTTTTTCGGAGCAAGATAGACGTGAAAACATTCGCCGTATTGGAGAATTAGCCAAACTGATGGCTGATGCTGGCTTAATCGTTCTCTCAGCTTTTATCTCGCCGTATCGGGAAGAGCGCCAACTGGTTAAAGACTTGCTCCCTGAAGGGGAGTTTATAGAAGTGTATGTTAATACTTCCTTACAAGTGTGTGAGCAGCGAGATCCCAAGGGGCTGTATAAAAAAGCGCGTGCAGGCCAGATTGCCAACTTTACCGGTATTGACTCTGATTATCAGCCACCTCTTGCGCCCGATTTAGATTTACAGGCAGGAGAAAAGCCGATTAGTAGATTGGTGGAAGAGTGCTTACAAACACTGAGAAGTCACCATATTATTGCTTAAAACAAAAAAGCTTCCATCTTGTGGAAGCTTTTTTGTCGGAGCCAAGTTATTCGAAACAAATTTCGATAAAGGCGTTACCCCATTCTGAGGTGAAGGGCATGATGATGATGGCGCCCTCGCATTTATGGCGGATAGTGTGTCCCTTGCCAGAAACGACTATCGGAGTTGCCATATCGAAATCAAAGCCGCTTTCAGAGAGTATTCGTTTAGCGCCACCTGCCACCATATTGGTGATTTCACCAACCATGTCGGTGACTTCGTCATTCAATCCATTTGGTCGTTCGCCCAGCATGTTTTGCATGATTTCCAGTGCAAGTGTTTCATCAAAGGTAATCGACATTGAACCACGAGTCGGTTGCCCAACCATACCAATTAAGCCGGACACATCACCGCGAGCAATCTCATCTTTCTTGACTCGAGGCTTCTGCGGCTTCAATTCTAGAGAAGCCATCGTTTTAAGCACATTCATCAAGGAGGCTAAAAACGGGTTTATAAATTCGGCGCGCATTATCATGGTGTAATATTATTCCGTCTGTCCGGTTGTACATGACTGACAAATTCCATGGGACTCTATCACGTGATTTGTGATCTTAAATCCATGTTTTTTAGCATTATTTGTCAGTAAAGTTATCAAACTGTCCTCTTGAAGTTCAATAACATTGCTGCATTTATCGCATATTAACAAATGTGAGTAGTGTTTGTGTGCGTTACATGAATTGCACTGGATAAAGCTATTTGTCGATTCAACACGATGGATGAATCCTTGTTCTAGAAGAAAGTCGAGTGCGCGATATACAGTGGGTGGTTTCGCTTGTGGCTCACTCGTCTTTAGCTGTTCCAGTAACTCATATGCACTTGATGCTTTGGGGCTAGCACAGATTAACTCGAAAACCCTTTTTCGCTGAGGAGTCAGTCTCACTCCTCGCACTGCACACATTTCTTCAATTTGTTCTATTAACTTGTGGTCCAAATTTTTCACCAATCACCATTGGACATAGTAATAATATACCATTTCTAGATGAATATCGTTTATCAAACAGTATTTCTGATAGAGCAGTCAGTGAATTGTTCAAGTTTTTGATCCCTATAACTGCCTCTAAGGCTATACGTTACCTTATTCGCAAGTAAAACGATACTGCTAGAAGCGGAAGGGGGGCCTAACTTTGTGGATTCAATTGAGTTAGATGTCATGTTATGGGATTAAAGTGTCTGTTTAGATGTTCTTTACTTACTAATGCCTCCTAGTTACCAGTCGCAACTCATGACGTTATTCACACTTTTAGTTGGTAAAATATGCATTGAGTTTTGTATTTTGTCATTTAGGATAATGGCTCCTATGGGTAATTTTTGAACACTCTTATTTGCTTCATGGAACTATGCTGACTCCCAACTCACACTTTTGGGTCAGCATTTTTTTTGTCTGCTGTTTTCCATTTTATACAGGTTTACCTTCAGGTAGTGATTGGCTTAAATCTATACACATAATTGAAAATTAGCTTCTATCGTTGAACATCCCAAGTATGTAGGGTGAGAGATTGATAATCTAGTGTGAGCCGTCTACTCGTGATACTTCAAGGCGTTCTCAGTGAGATGCGTCAGTATCTGCCAGAATGAGGTTGATACTCGAAAGGACAACGAATGCCAAAGCTTGCAAGTCTGCTTGATTAACTCGAAAGACACTAAAATATCGCCCATTAGTTTCAGCCACTCTTGCCCAGCGACATTGGATGACTGAATAATCATCATTGTGATCTAAATGTCACTCCCAATCGCTACCGTCTTAGAAACCACAATATTTTATTTGTAACCTGATGGTGAAGTAATAATAAATATTATAAATCAATAATTTATATTGACGCTCTTTGTGCGGCGGATTAAGAAACTAGCAAATAGCAAAGATCATAGACAAATCCAATCAATATGAACTTGAATGCACATTGGTTTTGTCGTATGTTTTGCCAATCCTTAATCGGGATATATGCACTATATGCATTCATGTTTGTCTTTTTAACTATGTACAACTTTGCTGGTAGTTTTGATAGCTACCAGCTTTTTTATTTCTATTCTTACTACCTGATATTTTACCTAAAGCCTAATAATCGATACCAATCACATAAAGCTGTCGCTTCGCTTTAAGCATTTACTCTAAGGCGGGAAGTGATCCGCAAAAGTCTAATGCAAAGTCAGAAATAAGCGACACATTGTTATGCACTTACCAATATTGGCTATGCTCATAAGGCCTCAAGGTAATTAGTATGTAATGGGTTGTTAATGAGACTTTAGCTGGCTTCTCCGTGCCAGCTTTTTTTTACCTGAAATTTATCATTTCACTCAAACTAAACTAGCTTATGCCACCCAAATTAATTATCCCCTACTAACAGCTCTACCTAGATTAGAAATACGCCAGACATAGGAAATTTAAACCTATAGATAATCAGGGTATTTATCACGATATGTTATGCAACCTATTGTAATTAATAGTTAAACTCAAATAGTAATAGGATTTATTATCATTTATATTGTGCATCCCCATTCATTGGGGAGGTGTAAGCTTAGTGCTTATAAAATAAAAACAATCAATATAAAGGTTAAACAATGTTATCAGCTGTAAAACCCTCCCAAGAAACACCACTTGAAACGTCAGCACCTAAAAAATATGCCAGTAATATCATTTCTATTGCCAAGGTGAAAAATACCAGCCAAGAGCGTCTTCACAGTAGCTCTTTTAATCGAGGTAAGCCCAATGATAATGGCCAGATCATACGTTTAGATGGTCAAGCTTCCCTGAACGATGAGTTAGCATCCTTACGTGAAGAGTTTGATGTGCAAATCTCGCGGCGCGGGTTTTCTTCTTGGGAGCTATCGAGTGAGTTATATAGCAAGCCAAGGATATTTGATTCTCTCAAATCACTGAAAAGTTACTTACAGGATAATTATTCTAGTGATAAAGCCTTGGCAGCAGATATAGAGAAAACATGGGAAGTAGACATTGCCCCTTCATCTAATAAAAAGCACCCATGGAAGGTGAGTGGCGGCGCATTAGAGCAGAGTTTTCGTTTCCCATCACTAGAAAAAATGAAGCAAGCTTTGCAAGGTGGTTTTTTAAAACACAGAGCTAAACACATGGTGGCGATGGAAAGGATGATAAGAGGCCGTGATGTCAATAATGTCACTTCTTTTACACCAAACCAGTCGGGGCCCGTGCTTGTCATAGATGGCGGTGATGATCTTGCGGTAAGTTTGGAGAACTCAGGTCTTCCGCGCTCTTTAGTTTTAGCTGCGCAAAGTACCTTACTTTACCCTGCATTTGCTGGTGTGGTATTTACAGGTTGGAAAGGCGCCAAAGAGGAATCTGACGAGACACGTGAAGCCTTTTCTGAGCTAAAAGCTGAGCAAAAATCGCTAAGAGAAGATATTGGCGGCGTAGTCATGAAAGCGCTCAGTGATGAATTGGTACTAAAAGAGCAATTGATTAATGCAACCGATGATGCGCAAATTCAAAATCTTCAAAGTGCACTGCTTGAGCAGCTCAAATTTAAGGCCAATGTTCTGGAGTCGGTCAAACCCATCTTACAATCAGGTAAGCAAGCTGACGGTGAGCTTAAAACACTTACTGATAATATCGCTAAGCTCAAGCAGCTTAAAGAAGAGGTCTCTGACCATAATCAGCTGATGAGTACCAAAGCCGACCTTGATGTCAGTGTTCTTCCCGAGCATGTGCAAAAACTGTTAACTGCCGATAACCAAAGTGAGGTATTTGATCCATCCTCTGCCAAGTGCCATGACCTTCTCCAACAAATTGCGAAATTCCAAGCCAACCAAGATGACAAGGTAGCCAAGTTTGCCGATGCCTATGTGGCAGCAGCATTTACGGAATCTGGTTTAAGTGGCATGTATTGGGGCATGATTTCCTTTGAAGCCAGAGCAACAGCAGAAGCCTTGGCAGGAACATCCGCACAAAGCCTGACGAGTGTACTATCTCAAGTGGGGGATGCGTTCAATGTGGTTGGACAGGCGCAAATGGTGGTCGCAGGTCTAACCAAAACGGGTCTTGGCATTCAAGAAGCACGCTCGTTGAATGAGTGGCTACAACAGATCCGCGACTCAAAAGTGTTAGACAGTTCAGATAAAGATCTTACCGAAGTTAAAGGTATTCTTAGCCAATTTAACCGTCACCAGCGCAATGTTGTGATTGCTGAAACCATTGGCAATAGCGTACTTACGGCTGGACAGCTTGGCATGATACTCGGTGGACCACTTGGAACAGGCATTGCTCCTGTGCTTTATGCTGGTGTTGGCGCAACAATTGGTGGTGTTGGATTAAGTCAAATTGCGGCTCAGTACTCCAACAAAGTATTTGAGGTGTCGGATGAGATGTCAGACAAAGAGAAGGAAATTAGTCGCTGGTCAGAGCCTGGAAAAACGCCATTTGAGGTCATTCAACGCAGGATCAAAAAGCTCTATGAACTGAGCCAAGATCAAGCAATGCCAAAAGTGTGGTTAAACATCTTCCAAACAGCAGTTAAGAATCCAGACAAAAGCGCCAGTGAGATTTTACAAGCAGCAGGCAAACCGCTACTTAAATATGGTCAAGAGCACTCCGGGCATTACCGAAAGCTGTATCGTGAAGCCTTTGATAAGATTAAGGCCGATAGTTCCACGCTAGATGTGATAGGCAAAGCACAAAAAGCGCTTAATAAGCAAGATAACTACACGGGTTTTTCTGCCTTTGTAGCGCAGCATATTGCCAAGCAGCAAAACATTGATCTCGAGCCGCAAAATAAAAACGAGCGGTTTGATCAAATTGATTCTTTGTTTAAGTTTGCCGAAGAGCAGGGCTTTGCCAACGACTTTGAGCGCCGTATTGTCAAACGATTGACCAGTCGAAATGGTTACCTTGGCAATAGAGAAAACAAGCTCGACTCAAGCGATTACATCAGTGTGATTGAAGCCAACAAGTCGAAAAAACCTTGGCAGATCCCTAACCCTGTTGCTCCTGCGGTAAATTTATATCGCTTGGCCAAACAGCTGATTAAGCCAATGGTTGGTCGAGAGTATATGTCTTCAGCGCTGACGATTCCGGGTAACTGGGGCCATAAAGACACCTCGGTTTACGTGTTTAATCGCGATAAGTTTTTAGCAGACTTAGCCAATCCAAGTGATAACAGTGCTCATCTTGATGAGATATGCCGCGCCATCTTTACCCCACAAATGACCAGCGAAGTCAAAAACTGGGTCGGTAAGGATAACCGTCATGTGTTTGAGGAGTCGATGCGTAAGATAGGCAAGCAAACTCTGCGTGATAATGTGCTGCGCCCAATCGTTCACGGCGCATCTGAGCAAATCAAACTCGCCGATCAAATCGAAAGCCTTCAGTAATCTAGGCGCATAAAGTAAAACCCACCTAGCCTTGAGAGAGGTTAGGTGGGTTATTTTTATCTAACGCAAAGAAGTCGGTAACGACTGCGGCATCAATATGGCGCGAGAAGGGGGCATGGATTAAAAACATGTTAAACATCAACTTAGACCAACCTTCCACGAAAAAAAGATCGCCTTACTGGGTGCGGCTCTGGCGGTTGGTCACCCAGAACTGATCACCGCGAGTATCACGGCCGAAGGCGTGCAATACGGTGGCCTTATCGGTACAGCTATTACTGTTGAGATGGGGGTATGGGAAACATTGAGGAATGAGTTTAAGTAACTATGGTCGAACTACTACAATACCTCAACTCGATGGGTTTTCCATCATTTATGATGGTTATTATCGCTATCTTCTGGAAGCATAACAACCGCCTAATACGACTTGAAACAAAAGTATTTTGATCTTTGTTTATGTGTAGTTGAATATAAAATTGACTTGATTGCATTGATTTGCATTGTGAGTGTGTGCATATTTCGATTAGGACAGTTAACTGGTAATAAATATGCACCCTATTTTAAATACTTACGTAAATAATCTCACGGAAGAGTTTCAGTTTTCGGGATTAGATGGCCCCAAGCTTTTCGAAGCATTTTGTAACTATTGCGTTTTATCCAAAACGTATCTCGGTCGCTTTAACCCTCTTGATGTAACAACCGAGGAAGACGATGCTTCGATAGATGGTTTGGCCGTTTGTATTGATGGGGAGTTGATTCTTACAGAGGGTGACGCAGAGGCTGCGTTTGATACACATAAGAGAAACTTGGAAGTTGATTTGATTGTGACTCAAGTAAAATCTGGCGATAAATTCGATAAGTCGGAAATATCCAGCTTTGCATTAGGTTTACAAGACTTCCTTTCATTGACTCCAAAGCTACCAAATGGTGAGTACAACCAAGAAGTCTTAAATATTTTCAAAGTTGTTATCGGAAATTTGAAAAAGGTTAGCAATAATAGACCTAATTGTGCTGTTTATTATTGTACTAGCGGTAATTATGCTGCCGAGAGGGAGGTTGACGCAACACTCAGAATACTAAAAAGTACAGTCGAAGATAGTGATTTATTCCATGAAGTAGTGGTTCACCCATTTGGAAGGAAAGAGCTAATTTCCACATGGAAGAGTATCAATGAAAAAAATGAAGCTAAGGTTAAACTTGAGGAATACTGTGGCATTCCAAAAAACAAAGATATCCCTCAATCTTATATTGGCATTGTGAATGGTAGGGTTTTTGTTGAGTCTCTGCTGCTGGATAGTGAAAAAAACCTAAAGCATAGTGTTTTTGAAGAAAATGTACGTTCCTTTCTAGGAGATGATAACACTGTCAATTCCAACATAGCTAATACACTTCAGTCTGATGATAAACGCCATCTTTTTTCTGTATTGAATAATGGTATTACTGTTGTAGCTCCACAACTTACCTTGACTGCAAATTCAAAAGAAATGGACTTGGTGAACTATCAAGTTATTAATGGCTGCCAGACGAGCAACACCTTGTTTCAACAGCTGGCACACCTAGATGATTCTGTTAACATTGTTGTTAGGTTTATAGAATCACCTAATTATGAGATTTCAGCCGACATTATTTCAGCAACGAATAGTCAAACAGGAATTGGTCAGGAGCGTTTTCAAGGCTTAAAAGAAAAGGCGAAGCTGGTTCAGCACTATTTTGATATGGAAAACTCCAAGCATACTGGAGTCCGACATAATCAAATATATTTTGAACGCAGAGAGAATGAATATCGAGAACACTCATATTACGCTACTCAGATTTTTGATGTTAGAGAATTAGGTCGAGCATTTGCTGCTGGGATATTAAATGATGCGCACAACGCCTCTCGTTATCCTAAGAATTTGTTTAAAACAGTTGGAGAGCAGTTTTTCAAAGATACGGATTCTGAAGCATTGTATTATATGTGCGCATTAACACTTTATAAATTCAATATGCTTTCAAATGGCAGCAAAGAAAATGCCAATTTATACACGAAATACAAATGGCATATTATTCAACTTTTTATGTGGGTTGTTCATGGAAAAATTGCTGATATACAAGCTAACTCATCCAAGGCTCAAAAGTATGCGGATAAAGTAGTCAAAGCGCTTAACTCTTCTGATAAAAAATACACAGATGCATTTGTCGAGTGTTTTGAAATTATTGACTCTGTAACACCAGCACCTACATCAGATCAAATCAAGCGTTCTAAGTTCACTGCAGACCTGCGTGAGCAAGCCAAAAAGCATTTTGAAGCAAAGAAAAATAAACAAGCTGCAGAAGTGGTTTGATGACTGTGATGACGAGGAGATAAGTTGGCTCCTCCTCTTTACTGTGTAGCAAGTGGGCAAATAGTTGGGTATATCATGATTACGAATATCGGATTGCAGAAATTGTTGATAAGAAACTTAATCACCAGTCAACATAGTCTTTAGAAGTAGGAAAGGGGGAACTCCTTTCCTATACTTATCTTTTGCGTGGAGAGCTAGGGTTAGTAATCATCTAGGCGTATTTCTAGTGCCACATTCCACTTGGGATAAAGCTAGGGTCACGAGGAAGCTTCCTTAGTCCATACTCATCCTTTAAATAGAATTTCTTAAATTTTTCTCTTCTTGTTCCCCAAGCAGGCATTTTTTCTAATAATGAAACTATTCCTTGTATCTCTTGCGATTCAAAACTATAGCCTTTTGCGAGAAGTTCCTCTAATGCAGGGTACACGTCCTTATAGGCTTGATTAGCACTATATTTAGAGTCAATTTGTTCCTTCATCTTTAGTAGCAGTGTCACAAGGGGACCTGCTGGGCTTAATTCTTTAATCAGATTTGTCATTACGGATAATACTCACGATGTATATATTAAGAAGAAGTTGAATAGAAAACACTGTCCATAGGTCTGTCGGATATGTTTGATCACGGTAAATAAAAGCAGGGTAAGCAGTGTCTGCAATAGTTGTGACTATCAGTGCAATAGAAAAGTATTTGATAAATTTTGAGCTAAATAAATTTAATCCTTGAAACTTCGCAATTAAAGCAGCGATAGCTATATATGCTAAAAGTGGATTTATAAATGCTATAAAGAGTTCAACACTATCACCAACCGTGTTATAGGCATTCATATATGCAGATCCAAGCATAAGTAGTAATAGTGGAATGAGATATTTTATTTTTGATGTCAAAAGACATATCTCCTTGGTTTTTAAAGAAAGTTTAGTTTAACTTGAAATGCGTGGTTTATTGCATATTGAATCTGTGTTTTGTGAATGCTAATCACACATAGTCAATCCATCTCTTGTAGATTCTTTTTCCTGAATGTATCCGATTATGTGTGTATAATCTGCCGATTATTTTTAACTACGATATTTAAAATAAACTTTGCGTAGCCGGTTTATATGTTTTTGTAGCCAATTTCTGCACTGCTATACAATAGCGAGATTTTTGAGTAATGCCTTATGAAGCCTGACAATATCAGTAAATACGCCGCTAACCGATTTTCCATTGCGCCCATGCTCGATTGGACGGATCGCCATTGTCGCTACTTCCATCGTTTGCTGACCAGTGAGTCTTTGCTCTATACCGAGATGGTCACGACTGGGGCGATTATTCACGGTAAAGGTGACTTTTTGGCTTATAACCAAGAAGAGCATCCGGTGGCGCTGCAACTTGGTGGTTCAAACCCGAAGGATTTGGCGACATGTGCCAAGCTCGCGCAGCAAAGAAGCTATGATGAGGTAAACCTTAATGTTGGTTGCCCGTCAGATAGAGTGCAAAATGGCCGCTTTGGCGCATGCTTAATGGCTGAGCCTCAGCTGGTGGCCGATTGTATTGCGGCAATGCGTGAAGTGGTGGATATTCCTGTCACAGTGAAAACGCGTATTGGTATTGATGAGCAAGACTCGTATGAGTTTTTGACAGATTTTGTCTCCACTGTGTCAGAAAAAGGTGGCTGTGAGCAGTTTACCATTCATGCGCGCAAAGCTTGGCTATCTGGACTGAGTCCAAAACAAAACCGAGAGATCCCGCCGCTCGACTATCCGCGTGCTTATCAACTTAAGCAAGATTTTGCTCATCTCAATATTGCCATTAATGGTGGTGTAAAGAGTCTCGAAGAGAGTAAAGAGCACCTAGTACATTTAGATGGTGTTATGGTTGGGCGTGAAGCCTATCAAAATCCATATCTGCTTGCTAAAGTTGACCAAGATATATTTGGCTTGGATAAGCCTGTCAAAAAGCGTACCCAAGTGGTAGAAGAGATGTATCCTTACATTGAGCAACAGCTTACAAATGGTGCTTACCTTGGTCACATCACTCGTCATATGTTAGGTCTATTTCAAAATATGCCTGGTGCACGCCAGTGGCGTCGTTATATTAGTGAAAATGCACACAAACCAGGCTCTGGGGTAGAAGTGGTTGAAACTGCGCTAAGCAAAATTCCTCAAGAGCTCAATGTGTAAATATTACCAAGTTCCGTTCATTACTTGGTAAATTTCGCCAGTTGTTACTACATGTAATTAGCTCACCCTATAAGGTGGGCTTTTTTATTAACTAAAAATCAGAGGCTTATGGTTATTTAAAACTTGGCGTGGTTTCTGCTATGTAAGAATTAACAAAGGAGAAACTATGCTAGAACTCATCTTTATACTGGTTTTTATCGCGACCTTGTTCGTCACTGGCTTGACTATGATGACGGTCTTTGCCGCGACCGGTTTCGCTTTATTGGTGATGGCGTTATTTGGAATGATTGGCGCAGCCTTTAAGCTGATTCCTTATCTTATTGTAATTGCAGTCGGTATTTGGTTTTTCAAAAATTACGTGTACAACCATCGTTAATCCGAGCAGGAAATTGACAATTCCCCTGCTTTAGATTGTGTTACTATCGCTGCAAGGTTTCATGGTAGATAGGCTCAGGAGTTCAAGCGATGAACAATTCCGCACTGGCAGCGATGACTGCAGTTGCAATGTCAATGGCAAGTTCTGCAGCGATGGCAGAGGATTCAGATTCGGTTGTCGTAAAAGTGGGGGCTGATGCCTGGTGGATAGAAACGGAAGTGAATGAAATTGATCGTGATAAAGAAGTCACGCCATCGGTTTATTTGTCCATCGAGCACGATCTCAAATATGTTCCAAACGCTAGGCTAAAGACCACGGGTGTTGAAAATGATTACATGGCCTTTGATAAGCTGGATTTGACCCTGTATTACTCGCTGATGGATCATGATTTATTGCATTTTGATGCTGGTGTGACTTTGAGCGATCTTAGCAATACCAAATATAAAAATGCCGATAACGGCCAAATTAAAGACTTTGATGGGTTTATTTGGGCGTTTTATGGCTATGCAGAAATCACGGTTCCAGACACTAACTTTGATATTATTGGTGAAATGAACTTTGGCGATAGCAGTGGTATTAAAAGTACGGATCTTACTGCAGGTGTGCAGTATCGTATGCCGTTTAAAGAGTCGACCATTACCTTCCGTGGCGGCTATCGTGCGATAGACCTTGAATCTGACGATTTTAAAGCAACCACCACGAGTACCATATTGGGTAAACCTTTTATTATGGCTGATGGTTTCTTTGTAGGGGCTGAATACAGTTTCTAGTATTGCCCAAGGTTTATAAAGCGCTGCGTAATATCGCGGCGTTTTTTTATGCTTATAAGTTATACAAAGGCGGTTTTTTTAGCAGTTTTCTGTCCTGTGGGCCATGCTTAACAATGATAATTGTCATTATTGGTGTAAAGGATTGTTATGACGATAAATGAGCTCAGAAGTCTTTACCGAGAAAATCAGCTGATTGAGGCGATTATTGAACCCTCTGCTGAGGAAGGTACTTGGATAGTTGAATTTCGTCATACTCGTGGTGGATTTGTTTTGCTCACCGATGTTCATGGCGAAGAATGTCACTATCCTGACTTGGATATGGCGTCCAAATCGGCGATGGCAGTGGGGTTTTCTCAGGTCCGTGTCGAGGTCGACTAATCGTTTTTGATTAAAAAATAGCCTTTCTTTAATTCAAAAAGTTATAAAACATTCATTTCTATTCTTTCTTGTTATTACGGTGAGTAGTTAATCTAACATCATGCAATGAATAGGGATGTCGAGACCATGTCTTCAAATAACAAGGTATCACCTTCGGGACAGATACCAGCAGCACTACCATCAATCGCGTCCCCCTTAAATGATCAGCAGTTGAACAGCCTTCAGCAAACGACCTCAGAGCTGTCACCGCAGCAATTGGCCTGGGTCAGTGGTTATTTTTGGGGATTATCTCAAGCTCAATCGCCAGCTTTAACTCAAGGGGCGCCGAGTACGCAAATGGCATTGGCTGCAAAACCTGCGGGTAAACTAAGTATTATTTTTGCCTCTCAAACCGGCAATGCTAAGGGAGTAGCAGAAACTCTAGAGCAAGAAGCAAAGGCTCAAGGTATTGCTGTCGATCTTTTCGATGCCAGTGATTACAAGGGGAAACAGCTAGCAAAAGAAACCCATGTCATTATTGTTGCTTCGACCAATGGTGAAGGTGAGGCGCCAGATAACGCTATTGAGCTGCATGAATTTCTTCAATCTAAGAAAGCGCCCAAGTTACCGAACTTACAATATGGTGTGATAGCTTTGGGTGACTCGAGCTACGAGTTTTTCTGTCAGACAGGTAAAGATTTTGACACTTATCTCTCTAAGCTAGGCGCTACAGCATTTATAGAGCGCGTTGATTGTGATGTGGACTATGAAGCGGACGCGGCGAGCTGGCGCAAACAAGCGCTTGATAAAGTAAAACAAGACTTAGCAACGACCAATAGTGAAGCCGAAGTGGTGCAATTACCATTGGGTCAAACTGCATCGCCATCGCCTTATAATAAGAGTCACCCCTTCGCAGCCACCTTGCTGACCAATCAAAAAATTACAGGTCGCGATTCTGGTAAAGATGTGCGTCATATTGAGATTGATTTGGAAGGATCAGGGCTAAGTTATCAGCCAGGTGATGCACTTGGTGTCTGGTATGAAAACAGTTCGGAACTTGCGAGTGCCATCTTGACCAAGGTTGGACTTTCTGGCGTTGAAAGCATAGAACTTGACGGAGAAAGCCTCTCTATTCATAGCGCGCTAGTCAGCCATTTCGAAATTACCGCTGCTAACCCCCAGTTTGTCACCAAATTTGCTCAAGCTTCGGCAAGTCAAAAACTACTCAAGCTAATAGAAGACAAAGACAAGCTGCGTGAATACGCTAATCAAACTCAAATTCTCGATGTACTTAACGAGAAGAAAACCCAAATGTCCGCGTCAGAGTTAGCCAGTTTACTGCGCCGACTTACACCGCGTTTGTACTCGATTGCATCAAGTCAAAGTGAAGTGGAACAAGAAGTCCACCTAACGGTTGGTCTTCTTGAGTATCAGCAAGGCGATGAGCAGCGCTTTGGCGGCGCCTCAAGTTTTCTTAACCGCCGCCTTGATGAAGGCTCGCAGGTCAAGGTGTTTGTTGAGCACAACAACAGCTTCAAACTTCCAGCCGATGATAATACACCGATCATTATGATTGGCCCAGGTACAGGAATTGCGCCGTTTCGTAGTTTTATTCAAGAGCGTGATGCTCGTGAAGCATCGGGCAAGAACTGGTTGTTTTTTGGTGATCGCACCTTTACTCAAGACTTCCTCTATCAAGCCGAATGGCAGAAATACTTAAAATCCGGCAAGCTCAATCGCCTCGATGTGGCCTTTAGTCGCGATCAAGGGGAAAAAGTCTACGTCCAACATCGAATTTTGGAAAAAGGTGATGAAGTGTGGCGCTGGCTTGAGCAAGGCGCTTATATCTATGTCTGCGGAGATGCGACGCGAATGGCAAAAGATGTTCACCAAGCTCTGATCCATGTGGTCGAGCAACATGGCAAGCAATCACGTGATGATGCAGAAGAGTTTATCAATCACTTGCGTAAAGAGAAACGTTATCAAAGGGATGTATATTAATGAGCACTTCAACGACCACTCATACTCAGTCCGTATTGGGCGAAGAGCTTGGCCCATTGGCAGATAATGAACGTCTAAAAAGAGAGAGCAACTTTCTGCGCGGCACGATCGAGCAAGATCTGCAAGATCCTATCACGGGGGGATTTACCGCTGATAACTTCCAACTGATTCGCTTTCATGGAATGTATCAGCAAGACGATCGTGATATACGTAATGAAAGGGTGAAACAAAAGCTCGAACCTTTACATAATGTGATGCTCAGAGCGCGCATGCCAGGCGGTATTATTTCACCACAGCAGTGGCTAGCGATTGATAAGTTTGCTACTGAGCATTCTTTGTATGGCAGTATTCGATTAACCACGCGTCAGACTTTTCAATTTCATGGTGTGTTAAAACCGAATATTAAGCTGATGCACCAGACCCTCAATAGTATTGGTATAGATTCGATAGCGACGGCGGGTGATGTCAATCGTAATGTACTTTGTACCACCAATCCGGTTGAGTCTGAACTTCATCAACAAGCCTATCAATGGGCGAAAAAGATCAGTGAACATCTGCTACCTAAAACCAAAGCTTATGCTGAAATTTGGCTTGATGGGGAAAAGGTAGAGACCACCGAAGAAGATGAGCCAATTTTAGGCAATCATTATTTACCGCGTAAGTTTAAGACGACGGTAGTCATACCGCCGCAAAACGACGTTGATGTTCATGCCAATGACCTTAATTTTGTTGCCATTGCAGAGCAAGGCAAGCTGGTGGGCTTTAACGTCCTCGTTGGTGGTGGTTTGGCGATGACACATGGAGACACCTCTACCTATCCAAGACGTGCGGATGACTTTGGCTACATACCATTAGATAAAACACTTGATGTTGCAGCTGCTGTTGTCACCACTCAGCGTGATTGGGGGAATCGCTCAAATCGTAAAAATGCCAAAACTAAGTACACATTAGATCGTGTCGGCAGTGATGTATTTAAGGCGGAAGTAGAAAAGCGGGCTGGTGTGGTGTTTGAAAAGAGTCGTCCTTATGAGTTTACCGAGCGCGGAGACCGAATTGGCTGGGCAGAGGGTATTGATGGCAAACATCATTTGACGCTCTTTATCGAAAATGGACGTTTACTTGATTATCCTGATAAACCGCTTAAATCAGGTGTCGCTAAGATAGCTAGGATCCACCAAGGTGATTTTCGCATGACAGCTAACCAAAACCTTATTGTGGCTGGTGTGCCGAGCGAAGAAAAAGCGCAAATTGAACGTATTGCTGTTGAGCATGGTTTGATGGACGAAACTGTCAGTGAGCAACGAAAGAATTCGATGGCTTGTGTGGCTTTTCCAACCTGTCCATTAGCAATGGCAGAAGCTGAACGCTTTTTACCTCAATTTGTCACTGATGTAGAAAAGATACTGCGCAAGCATGACTTGCCTGAGCAAGACAACATCATATTACGTGTGACGGGCTGTCCAAACGGGTGTGGTCGCGCTATGTTGGCAGAGATTGGTCTAGTGGGTAAAGCGCCAGGTCGCTACAACCTGCATTTGGGTGGGAATCGTGGCGGTACTCGTGTCCCTAAGATGTATAAAGAGAACATTACCGACAAACAGATTTTACAAGAGATAGATCATCTTGTTGAGCGCTGGTCTAAAGAGCGTCTTGAGGGGGAGTACTTCGGCGACTTTACTATTCGTACCGGTATTATTGATGAAGTGGTGGTGTCAAAGAGGGACTTTTATGCATGATATTGTGATTGAAAAACCGAATCTAGCGGATCTTCTCAATGCGACAAAAACCGAGCAAACCTTGAGACTTGCGCAAATCAATGCTGAGTTAGAGAAAAAAACGGCTCAAGAGCGAGTGGTTTGGGCGGTAGAAAATCTTGAAAGGGAGCATGTCGTTTCATCAAGCTTTGGTGTTCAAGCCGCAGTGATGCTACATCTTATTACTCAAGCACAACCAAGTATTCCTGTCATACTGACAGATACGGGTTATTTATTCCCTGAGACTTATCTATTTATTGATGAATTAACCGAGACATTGAATCTCAATCTCAAAGTATATCGCTCAGAGCTAAGTAGCGCGTGGCAAGAATCTCGCTATGGTAAATTGTGGGAGCAGGGACTTGATGGTATTGAAACCTATAACCGTCTTAATAAAGTTGAACCTATGCGCCGAGCATTGAAAGAGCTGAATAGCAAAGTTTGGTTTTCTGGCCTGCGCCGGGAGCAATCTAGTTCACGCGCGAATTTACCCATATTATCTATCCAAAACGGCGTGTTTAAGTTCCTTCCTATTATTGATTGGACTAACAAAGATGTTCACTACTACTTGGAAAGGCATGGTTTAAGATATCATCCACTGCGTGATCAAGGATACTTATCTATTGGAGACACACATACAACTCAGAAATGGCAGCCAGGTATGAGTGAGGAGCAAACGCGTTTCTTCGGTTTAAAGCGAGAGTGCGGTCTTCATGATGATGAAGAGCAAGACGGTTCAGGTATCTAGTGAGTATTTTTCTTCAATGAAAGGTCGTGAGAGCGGCCTTTGATTTATGTCGTAAAATACAGTTTGTGGATAACTCTGTTAATATTTTCTTTAAATACTATGGGTAAACTTGAATAAACAAAGGCTTGAGTGAATATTGGGCGTTTAAGCTGTATTTTTATGTTTTTTTTTAATTTCTGCTTGCCAACGTGATAAGGATCTCTATAATGCCTCCTCGTCGACAGGGCAAGGGCTTAAAGCTCAAACAGCAATGACGACAGGCCAAGTAAGAAAATAAAATAATTAGTAAAAAGTGTTTGACTCTTTATTTTATATCGCTAGAATGGCCGACTCTTCTTCAGAGAGTAAATAACACTAAAGAAGAACGCTCTTTAACAAACTAAACCTATCAATCTGTGTGGGCACTCGTTGATGATAATCC